>DFZA01000005.1:0-77076 GCA_002382665.1 Peptococcaceae bacterium UBA4068
CCCTCTCTAGCGGGCAATATTTTGAGGTGACTAGAGGCAAATTTACTTTAGCTGAAAGCGCACCGATCCCAACACCAGTGAATGGAATATATGGTGAAGGAATGTATAAGGTTGGGCGTGATATTCCTGCTGGAGAATATCTTGTAACCTGTACTTCTGAATGGGGGGCATATCTTTGTGTATCATCAGATAGTTCCGGTTCTTTGGATAGTATTATTACAAATGACAACTTTGATGTTTCTAAATATATTACCCTCTCTAGCGGGCAATATTTTGAAGTTGTTAGAGGAAATTTTACTTTAGTTTATTAATCAACAATAAAGGTGAGAAAAATAAAGAAGCATATAAAAGAACGGTATATTTGCTTTACAATAGCATGCAGAAACAAAAAAGAAGTCTTGTAAATCTACATCAGTAGACTATCAAGGCTTCTTTTTTCTATGTGCTTTTCCTTATATTTTTTAGATATCTGGCTTTGTTATTTTATAAATTAGGCATGAAAAAACAGGCCGCACTTTAAATGCGGCCTGTTTTTTTTGAAAATTTAACTAATATACAGGAAAATACTACATGTTTTAAAACGTATAAGGTTTAAAAATTTTGCAGAAAATAGGCTCAGTAAATGGGAAAGGAGGTGAAAATAATGAGTAAATCCGTTCCCGCCGCTTCTGGAGCTTTGAACAACTTCAAAATGGAAGTTGCTGGCGAGCTTGGAATCGCAAACTATGATTCGATCGATAAAGGTCAACTTTCTTCCCGTGAAAACGGTTACGTCGGTGGCAATATGACCAAGAAAATGGTTTCTTTCGCTGAACAGGCTTTAGCACAGGGTCAAGCTTCCGCTATCGCTAACGCTTCTCCTACCATCAAAAACAGAGCTAACTTCTAAATAATGGAGAATGCAAGTCTAATTAAAAAGAAGCCCTTTGCTGAAAAGCGGGGCTTTTTTTTATAGTATTATTTATCGTATATAATCGCGGTAGTTGTCGATGTTGGCTTCCGGATGCACGGCCTGGGCGATCGAAGCGGCCAGAATTTCCGATACGTCCGAAACCAGTTGGTCGATCTCGCGTGGAGTCACCATCAAATTACCTTTAAACGATTGAAAGAGTTTGTCGCCGATATATTTGATAGTCTTGTCATCAACTTTGGGATGAGAACTCTTGTATTGGTTATCCCAATATTCCAACAGATTATTAATCGTTTCATATAGTATAATAGAAGTATTGATCATGGTCGGCACGCCGATAGCAATTACCGGCACGCCGAGGCTTTGCTTGTTGAGGGCGGCATTGTTGGTGCCGATGCCGGAACCTGGGCTGATACCGCAGTCAGCTATTTGAATAGTCGTGCCGACGCGGGTGATACTAGCTGCCGAAAGCGCGTCGATAACTATTACCGCCTGCGGTTGAATGGCGTTGGTCACGCCTTTGATGATTTCAAAAGTTTCGATGCCGGTGATGCCCAAAACGCCGGGAGCCAATGCCGCCAAAGAAAAAAGGTTGTCTTCGACATCGTCGGGCGCATAGCGGAAAAGATGGCGCGTGGCGATAGTGCGCGAAATAACTTGTGGGCCCAGCGCATCGGGAGTAGCTCTTTCGTTACCCAAGCCGATTACCAGCACGCACATATTGCGGCGCAGCGGATTAGGCAAAAGCGTCTTTAACTTTTCGGCAACAATGCCGCTGATTGTAGCAATTGTTTCCTGTTGTTCCTGGATTTCCGGAATATCGATGGTGATATATTTGCCTTTTAGCTTTTGTAGACGTTGCGCGCCTAAGTCGTTAAGGATTTCGACGGTATGGATTTTTATATCGCCCTGCTGTTCAACATTTTCTGACACGCCGCTGATCTCGAGGTTTGCGTCGCCGCGCAGTATTGAAGTTGCTTCGGTGATCAAATCCAGTGTTGGTGCCAGTGCTTTGATATTATCTGTTTCGAAATTAAAATAATTCATTTTTTTCATCTCCGAAGATTAGTATTGCTTAAGCGGTAGCAAATTATAATCACAAGAGGCAGGAAGAATGATGAAAAGCATAGAATAATTGTACGTTAAACAGGTATTAGTAGCTTTTTGATGCTAAAAAAAAAATTGGGGTTTTTTTTATGCAAGTTAAATGCGCGATTTGCGGCAAAGTCGAGCAAATAGATAAACTTAATAAAAATTACAAAAAAATGGAAGCCAATCCAAGTGCTATTTATATTTGCGAAGTTTGCAACCAGAAGCTCTCATATCAGGCCGCACGGCAAAACGATTTGCTAAAAAAGATCTAGTGCATAAAAAAGCAGAGCCTCATCGGCTCTGCATTGAAACAGGCTTATCCCGCCTGCCTATAAGGGAGAAACCGTATCAAAACGGTTTCACTAATATTTTGCTTTATGATAAATTTAATTATACTTTTTTAAATGAATTTTAATCAGAAGTTTTTGCCAGAAAGAAGGTTTGCCGGTGCGGATCATTGCCGGAGTCTCTCGCGGACGGCGTCTGACCGCGCCTGCCGGCAATAAAACCAGGCCGACAGCCGACCGCGTCAAAGAAGCGATATTTAATGTCATTGGCAGCCGCGTCGTCGACGCGCATGTATTGGATGCTTACGCCGGCAGTGGCGCGCTGGCTATTGAGGCTTTGAGCCGGGGCGCGGCCAGCGCGGTTTTAATCGAACTCGACAAAGCGGCGCAACAGGCGATCAAAGCCAATCTGGTGTCAAACGGACTGGGCGGCCGTCTCTATTGCGGCGATGCGCTGAGAGTTATTTCCCGGTTCAAGCAACCGTTTGATATAATATTTCTCGATCCGCCTTATAATAAAGGTCTGGTAGAAAATGCTATAGCCAAATTGTTGGCTTTAGGATTGATTTCCGGCACGACTTTAGTTATTGCTGAGCTTGATGCCAAAGCCGTGCTGATATTACCCGCGGGAATGCGGATTAGCAAAATCAGTAAATACGGAGATACCGCGATATATTATTGTGAAAAAGAATAAGGAGGACATACGCCATGGAAAATTTGCAAATGGATAGTGTTTTACAGGAGTTGGAAGAATTTGTCAATAATTCTTCACGTGTACCGTTGACCGGTAAAATCTTGATTGACGGTGACATGATATTAGAATATATCGAAAGAATCAAAGCGCTGTTGCCGGAGGAAATGCGTCAGGCGCGCGAAGTGCTTAACCAAAGCGATAAACTGTTAGCTAATGTGGAGTCTCAAGGCCAGCGGATTCTGGCTGACGCCAAAGAGCAGGCCAACCAGTTAGTCAGCGAAACCGAGGTCTATCAGCAAGCTATCAAACGCGCCGAGGAATTGCAGAACAATGCTGAGATGGCAGCGTCGGAATTACGCAAGGAGTCGATCATTTATTCTGACGACGTACTTCAGCAATTGGAAATAAATCTGGAAAAAATTATCTTTTCAGTTAAAAAGAACAGAGACGAGCTGAAGAACTTTAACGCCGGTAAATAATATAAACAAGGTATACGTTCACAGACTAAGAGAAAAGAGCCAAGTCCCAGGCGGCAGCCAAGGACAGGCAGGCAGCGTATACGGTGATACGTGACTTGACCGGACGCTGGCTGCCAACAACGGAATTGGCCTTTTATCTTAGTCTGAGTCGGCAAATAATTTTGCCTACGCCTATTAAAGACGCCAAAAATAGCAGCGAGACAGCCAGCATCAGCAAACCGCCGAGCAGCGGCGTGATTACCGGTAGCGGTGTGATATGGAAGCTGGCAGCGCCGATAACCAGTTTTTTAGTCAATATATAAACAGCCGGATAGGAAATTACGGTATGTACCAGTCTGGCCAGCAGATAGGTGCGGCAGCTTACGCGGCTGTCGGCTACCATGGCGGCAACCTGCGCCTGCACCGAGATGCCGCCCCAGGCCAGAATAGATGCGGCCAGCGGCAGTTTGTAATAGAGCGGCAGATTGACGCCGCCCAGGCTCTCAATGCCGATAGTCATTTCCCAAAAACCTCTTGCCAAGGCGTTCGCCGCTTGTTCCAAACCGCAGGCGGCGAGCATTTTTGCGATCAGGCCGTTAAAACCGGTTTGATTAATTAAGGCGGCCAATACCGCGAATAATACTATGTAGCAGCCGACCAGACAGACATTGGCGAAAGCTTTGGATGCGGCGTTTTTCATCAATTGCCCTGGTGGCGCGATCACTGTGGGCTGTACAGGTGGCGCGGTGGCTGTCCTGTAATCGGCCGGATCGGCGTCAAAGCGCAGCAGCAGGCCGATTAAGATATTGCCGAGGTAGTGGACCGCCAGCAGCAGTGCGGCGGCGGCCGGAGTTTGCAGAATGCCGGTGGCGACTGTGACCATAATATACATCGGGCTAGCGTTGTTAGTAAAGGCGATCAGACGCGCGGCCTGCGGACGGCTGACCAAACGGTTGTTTACCAGACTTGCCGTTACCGCCGCGCCGGTAGGAAAGCCGGAGCAAAAACCCATGGCGACAGCCAGTGCCGCGGCTCCGGGCAGCCGGAACAGCGGCCACATCAGCGGCTGCATCGCGCGACCTGCTTTGGCCATGGTGTTGGTGGCGACCAAAAGTTCTGAGGCGATAAAGAAGGGCAGCAGCGCGGGCAGCACCGTTTGCCACCAGAGCGATAATCCGCCGCGAGCGGCAGCAAAGGCGGTAGCGGGGAAAGCGATCATCCCGGCCACAAACAAGGCGACAAGTATGCCGAGGATGGCTGAACTATTCGGCAGATGAAGGTTATTAATTTTAGTATTCATAATTCCTTACAAAACCCTTGAGATTATTTTTTAATGTGTTATAATAAGTAAGGTTTGGCAGTTACCAAGCAATTGGTAATATTTTTATTGTTCACAATATTGTATTTATATAAATTTTGGAGAGTAAAACGTATGAAAATTCTTGTTTTGAATTGCGGTAGTTCTTCGCTAAAATATCAGTTATTTGATATGGATAAAGAGAAAGTACTGGCAAAAGGGCTTGTGGAGAAAATCGGCATGGAGGGTTCGCTGTTAGTTCACCAACCCGCAGGGCATGATAAGATCAAAATGCCTAATCTTATCCCCGATCACAATGTGGCAATTGAGCTGGTCGTCAAAGCTTTAATAGATCCCCAGTACGGCGTAATCAAAGATATGAATGAGATCGACGCGGTCGGTCACCGCACCATTCACGGCGGTTCGGCCTTCTCCGACTCGGTGGTTATCGACGAAGAAGTAATGTCTGTATTGCAAAAGCTGGTGGAACTGGCGCCGTTGCATAACCCGCCGAGCATCCTCGGTATCCGCGCCTGCCAGGCCATGATGCCCAATGCGCTGCAAGTTGGCGTATTTGATACCGCCTTTCACCAAAGTATGCCGCCCAAAGCTTATTTATACGGGGTTCCTTATGAATATTATGAGAAATACGGTTTGCGCCGCTATGGTTTCCACGGCACTTCGCACCGTTACGTATCCTTAAGAGTCGCCGAATTATGCGGCAAACCTTATGAGCGGATGAAGATCATCACCTGCCATCTCGGCAACGGTTCATCTATTGCCGCCATCGAAGACGGTAAGGTAGTTGATACTTCTATGGGCTACACGCCGCTGGCCGGCATCATCATGGGCACGCGCAGCGGCGATCTTGACCCGGCGATCGTTACCTACCTGATGGATAAAGAAGATCTTGATATTGCCGAGATCAATAACGTATTAAACAAGAAATCCGGTCTGCTTGGCCTGTCCGGCGTCAGCAGCGATATGCGCCTGATCGAAGAGGCCGCCGCCGACGGCAACGAACGCGCGCAGCTCTCTCTGGAAATTTTTAACAAAACGGTATTGCATTATATCGGTGCTTATGTGGCGGAGATGAACGGTGTTGACGCCATTGTCTTTACCGCCGGTATCGGCGAAAACGGTCCGGAAACGCGCCAGCAGATCTGCGAGAATCTGACATATCTCGGCCTGGAATTTGACGAGGCTGCCAACAACTGCCGCGGCAAGGAAGTCGAGATCACCAAACCCGGCAGCAAAGTGCGCATTTTCGTGATCCCCACCAACGAAGAGCTGATGATCGCCCGCGATACCAAAGCTTTGGCCGAAGACGCAAAAAAATAAATTACTAGTTGACAGCCAAGCACAATGACTTGTATAATATAAAGGCATTTTGTTTGATAGTATTTGCTCCGCCTCCGGCGGTTGGCATAAAAGATTGACAGGATTATCGGAAAGGGGTGTAATAACAATGGGAGTACCGAAAAATAAAACCTCAAAAGCGAACAGAAGAATGAACAGAGCAGCTAGATATACTCTCGAAGGCCCGTCTGTTGCAACTTGCCCGCAATGCCATGCCTTGCGTCAGCCGCATCATGCTTGTCCCGAATGCGGTTATTACGATGGCCGTCAGGCTGTAAAAAAGGAAGCTAAATAACTAATAAAACGAAACAGCACCTATCTCATCATGGGATAGGTGCTGTTTTTTATTGACTGCAAAATTATTTAATAGTAAAATAAATATTAGTTTTTATCTAGGAAAGTGGGTTTAGCGCATGCCAAGAAAACGCAAGCTTCCCCTCGAAGAAAAATACCCGCCATCCGAGCCCTGCAGCTGCGAAATCTGCTCGGCTTATTGCACTCGGCCCGGCTGGTGGACAGTCGATCAGGCCGCGCGTGCTATTGAGGCGGGATACGGTAGCCGGATGATGCTGGAGATGTCGCCGGATTTGACATTTGGCGTGCTTTCCCCGGCTTTTCGCGGCTGTGAGCGCTATTTTGCGCTACAGGAATTTGCCGCAAGCGGCTGTAACTTTCATGTAAACGGTCTTTGCGAGCTGCACGGCACGGGTTTTTCGCCGTTGGAGTGCTTGTTTTGCCACCATGACAGGCAGGGGCTGGGCGTCAAATGCCACGCCGATATCGAAAATGATTGGCATACGCCCAAAGGCCAAGCCTTGGTAAAAAAGTGGATGACCACCTACGGGCTGATGACAAAAGTAATAGAAAAATAATAGCGAAATTCGCTATAATCTACATATATTTCTGAGGAGTAATATGGCTGGCAAGCTTATGGCATTTAAAAAAGCACACAGTAATCAGGTGGCGATAGATAAACTTGATGTGGAAACCGGAAAACCGTTTCTGGGATTTTGTAAACGGAATATAGCGTTTATACTTGCTTTTTTTATTCCCGTTGCCATCATGATAGGTACATTTATTGTCAAAGGCGATTATCCTTTCGGCGACAAATATTACCTGGTTTTTGATATGTATCATCAGTATGTGCCGTTTTTAGCGGAACTGCAGCAAAAGCTCATTAACGGAGGCAGCCTTTTATATTCGTGGCATATCGGCATGGGCAGTAATTTTGCCGCCATATATGCTTATTATCTCAGCAGTCCGGTAAACTGGCTAATTGCGCTGGTGCCCCATGATCACATAATTACTGTAATTGACTTTATCATAATTTTTAAAATAGGCCTCTCCGGTTTAACCTTCGCTTACTATCTGTACCGTCATTTCAGAACCAAACATTTTCTGATTGTCAACTTTGCGGTGTTTTATTCCTTATCATCTTATCTAGCGGCGTATAGCTGGAACATCATGTGGCTTGACTGCCTGATTATGTTGCCGCTGATACTGTTGGGGCTGGAATGTCTGGTCAAAGAAAACAAATGCTTTTTATACTGCGCCGCCCTCGGTTTTTCGATCTTTTCCAATTATTATCTTTCAATAATGATCTGTATCTTCTGCGTACTGTATTTTATAGTACTTTTAATTTGCGAAAGCGGAATAAAGGAAGAGCATTTTTACAGGAAGAGGATACTGGGCTTCGCTGTTTTTTCCGCATTGGCGGGCGGGTTCGCGGCTTGTCTGATCATGCCGGAACTGTTTGCCTTAAAACTTGCGGCATCCGGCTCAATAACTTTTCCTCAGATCATAAAAACCTACTATTCATTTTTTGATTTAATTTATCGAAGCATGATGGTGGCAATGCCGGAAATTCTCAAGGGACAACACCCTAACATCTACTGTACCGTTGCGGTTTTCTTTTTAATACCGCTGTATTGGTGTAATAAATCAATCAGCTTGAAAGAGAAGATTTGCCAAAGCGCTCTGCTTGGCCTGATGCTGATCAGCTTTAATCTCAATATCCTTGATTTTATCTGGCATGGATTCCATTTTCCAAACAACTTGCCGTGCCGCCAGTCCTTTATATATATATTTCTGATCTTAACCATGTCATTTGCAGGCCTGAGAGGATTAAGAGAATATAAGGCCTCTCAGATATATGTAACATTTGCGGGGGTTGCAGCGCTGCTGCTTATCTATACGGCATTTATTGCTAAAATCGATCAAGCATTTAAAATTTCTATTATTTTGACTATGCTTGTTATTGCAGCATATTTAATATTAATTATATTACTAAGAAGGAATAATTCGCCATCAAAGCGCAAAATATTTACATGGTTAGCGATCGCGGTTATTATTTTAGAAGCATCTGTAAATACCGGTGTAACTGCGGTTGGAGCCTTGAACATCGACGAATACTTTTCCGACAACGCCGCAATAGCGGAACTGCTGACAAATGTCAACAAAAATGACACGGGTTTCTACCGTGTTGAGAAGGATAAAAAAATAACTTATAACGACGGTGCCTGGAATCAGTACCAAGGAGTCACAGAGTTTTCATCTACAGAAAATGCGGGCTTAACAAATTTACTTGGCGCTCTGGGCTTTGAACACTCGGTAAATAACCATTCTTTTAGCGGATATACGCCTTTGACCGAGTCCCTTTTGTCGGTCAAATATGTTTTATACGATGATTATTATTATCCAGGTAACGGATTAACTAGTTTGTACGACGAAACGGATGGTCAATACCTTTATCAAAATAATTATTCTTTGCCGCTGGGCTTGATGGTTGACAGCAACCTGGCCAAAAGCTGGGATACGGACAACGACAACCCGTTTATTGTCCAGAATAATTTTGCTAAAGCAGTTACCGGATTGTCCGGTTTGTTTGAACCCGTCAAACAAACCAAAGTTAATGATTGGACAGTCCTCCACATCAGCGATAATAAGCCGGTATACATATATATATTATCAGATGGGGAGATAAACAGCGTTAAGGCCACGATAACTGTACCCGGTAATAGCAAACCGATTATCAAAACTTTTTCCGAATTGCAGCGGACCTATATTCTCAATCTCGGCAGCTTTTCGCCCGGTTCGGAAGTAGCTATTTTCGTAAATACTGATGAAAAGTCTAAAACTCCTATATATGCTTACAGCTTTGACGATCAAACATATAAAGAAGTCATCGGTAAATTAGCCGAGCAACCGTTTACGGTTGCAACTTATAACGATACTTACATCAAAGGTTCGATAACCGCTGCGTCAGCCGGACTTATGTTTACATCGATCCCTTATGACGACGGATGGGTGGCCTATGTCGACGGTAAAAAAACGCAAACAGAAGCTTTTAAAAATGCTTTTATTTGTCTGCCCTTATCTGCAGGAACGCATACCGTCGAGTTTTATTATTACCCTCAAGGTCTGAAGGCGGGAATAATAATATCCGTTTGCTGTTTGCTTGTTTTTGCCCTGCTTGTTATAAATAAACGTAAGTTTAGCAGGCGATATGAAAGCAAGAACAATGATACGTAACTTGGAAACGAGTATGCCGCGCTACAGTAATTAAACAAATCCCTGATATCCTTACGGACAGCAGGGATTTTAGATATTTATAGATTTAATTATACAGAATTCAAGGACGTCTTTTTGTCTTAAAACTTACTGAACAGCCGCATTATCGCAGAGCCGATTTGGTAAAGCGGCGTTTCCATCTCTTTGCTGATGACCTCCAGCTGTTTGCTGATCGCTATGCCTTGCGGACAGCGTTGTTCGCAGCGGTGGCAATGCTGGCAGTGGGAAGCGTTGCTCGGAATAGCTCTCATGGTCGTATACATCAGGTATTCTTTCATGCCCTGAATACTGCCGTCTGTATATTTGTCGTTATAGCAGGAAAAGCAGGTCGGTATATCGACGTTGTGCGGGCAGGGCATACAGTAACCGCAACCGGTGCAGGGTATTTTGGTATTGATTTTGATTTCGTCACGAACTTTGCTGAAAAAGGCAATCTCCTCAGCGCTCAGCGAATTGGCGATAGCAGTGGCGGCGACGCGGACGTTCTCGTCAATCTGCACTATATCGTTCATGCCGGAGAGCAGCAGCGTTACCTGCGGATGATTCCAGACCCAACGCAAGGCCCATTCGGTGGCGCTGCGGCGGGGAGTGAATTGCTGCCAGAGCGTGGCGGCTGCTTGCGGCAATCCTTTGTCGGTCAGCTTGCCGCCGCGCAGCGGTTCCATGACCATTACCGGTAAGCCTTTAGCGGCGGCGTATTCCAAACCGTTGATGCCTGCCTGGTTGAATTCGTCAAAATAATTGAACTGGATCATGCAGAAATCCCAGTCGTAGCCGTCGATGATCCGACAGAAACTGGTGTTGCCGCCGTGGAATGAAAAGCCGAAATTACGGATCGCACCGCTGGCCTTTTTTTCAGCTACCCATTGTTCGATGCCGAATTCTTTTAATCTATTCCAGGACTCGACGCCGGTCAGCATATGGATCAGATAATAGTCGATGTAATCGGTTTGCAAGCGTTTAAGCTGCTCATTGAAGCATTTTTCGATGTCCTCGGGCTTTTTCATCAAATAATGCGGCAGTTTATCGGCGATGTATATCTTGTTGCGAAAATCGTTATGGGATAAAAATTTACCGAGAGCCGCTTCACTGCCGGGGTACATATAAGCGGTGTCAAAATAATTGACGCCATTTTCAATGGCGTGCATCAGCTCGGCTTCGGCTTTGGGCTGGTCGATCATTCCGGCTTTTTTGCTTAGGCGCATACAGCCAAAACCAAGTATGGAGAGGTTGTCGCCGTTTTTGGGGTTTTTTCTGTAAAGCATTTTTTACTCACTTCCATAATACAACTTCTAATCATTATAAACGATTTGCTGATCTTTTTCAATTAAAAAGCCGTGATCTGTAAATTTTTGCCAAGACGGAGGAGGTAAATATAATGAAGGTAAAATTTTACTTTTCATATATAAGCGAGTTTGATATAATTATATGAAAAGATTTAAGGAGGTTAGCAGATGCGTATCGCCATTGATATTATGGGCGGGGATAAAGCGCCCCAGGAAATTATCGCCGGCGGCCTGCAGGCGGCCAAACGTTTCGCCAGCGATCAGATGATCTTTGTCGGGCGTCCGGAAGCCATAGAGCCGATAGGTAAACTGCCTGATAACGTCAGCTTCGTCGAGGCCAAAGATGTGATGGCCATGGACGAAAGCGTTACCAATATTATGCGTAAGAAAGAATCCTCGATCTGGATCGCCACCAAGATGGTCAAGGAAGGACAAGCCGACGCGGTGGTATCGGCGGGTTCGACAGCCGCGCAGATGGCGGCGGCGACGCTGCAGCTGGGGCGTATCAAAGGCATCAACCGTCCGGCTATCGGCACGGTTTTCCCGACAGTCAAAGGCGGCAGGATTATGCTCGACGTCGGCGCCAACGCCGATTGCGAACCGGAGATGCTGCTGCAGTTTGCTTTGATGGGCAATGTTTACGCGCAACTGATATTAGGCGTGGCTTCGCCGCGGATCGCGCTGCTTTCCAACGGTACCGAAGCCCACAAGGGCAATAAGCTGACGCTGGCCGCTTATCAGATGATAGAGCAGACGAGTTTGAATTTTATCGGCAATAAAGAGGGTCGTGACCTTTTGAGCGGCGATATTGATGTGATCGTCTGCGACGGTTTTTCCGGTAACATTGCTTTAAAGAGCATAGAGGGTGCTTTTGGCGCCTTAATGAAAATGTTAAAGGCCGGTTTAACTAAAAGTGTCGGTCGTAAAATCGGCGCGGCTATGGTGATGCCGGCGTTCAAGGAATTAAAGCAGATGGTAGATTACGAGGAATACGGTGGCGCGCCGCTTTTAGGCGTGCAGGGCGTCAGTGTCGTCTGCCACGGCTCATCTTCGGGCAAAGCGATCAACAATGCGGTGGCGGTAGCGGTCAACTGCCTAAAAAACGACTTTGTATCTCGTCTTACGACTGCTGTTGCCGATGAAAAACAGCAATAATAATCAGCATGATGCATATCAATAGTAACAAAAGGCAAAATAATTTTAGAGGTGAAAGCTCTTGGAGGAAAGTGATCGGATAAGAGAGATCGTAGCGGAAGTTACAGGCGTCGCGGTTGACGAACTTAGCGACGATACGTCGCTGGAGCAGTTACTTTGTGATTCTTTGGACCTTTTGGAGCTGACGGTGGCCTTGGAAGAAGAATATGACATTGCCATCAAGGACGAGAGTCTGCAAAAATGCGATAATATCGGAAATCTAATTTCTTTGGTTATTCACTATATCGAGTCTTGAAAGGGGAGGTCTTTTTGCCGCTATCCCAGCATGATAGGAACAATAAAGCATTTACCCAACTTGCGGACAAGCTGGGTTTTGGTGACGTGCAAAATGAAATTCTCCAGCAGGCCTTGACCCATCCGGCATTTTTTGAGGGCATCAAGCATCCGGCTCCCTGTGATAATCAGCGGCTGGAATTTTTGGGAGACGCGGTGCTGGATATCGTGGTCGGCGAGTATCTTTATTATAAATATCCGCTGGAAAACGAAGGCGTATTGAGTAAGATGCGGGCGGCGATTGTCTGTGAGGGCTCTCTGGCCACCAAAGCGGAGCAATGCGGTATCGGCAGAGCGCTGCGGCTCGGCCATGGCAGCGAAGCGTCGGGCGACCGGCGGCGCGGTTCTATATTAGCTGACGCTTACGAGGCGGTTGTCGGCGCTGTCTATATCGCCAAAGGTTTTGAGGCGGCCAAAAAATTTATACTCGATTGTTTTGCCGCATCCATGGATCAATTGACCGAGGATGTTTTTGAGGACAAAAAGAGCTTATTACAAGAATTCGTACAGGGCAAAAGCTCCTTGACCGTTACTTATAAAGTATTGGAAACCAGTGGCCCTCCCCATGCGCCGCAGTTTAAGACCGGCGTTTACTGGGGAGAAAGCCTGATCGGCATCGGCAACGGCGGCAGCAAAAAAGAGGCTGAGCAGGCGGCTGCCAAAGATGCTTTGGAGAAGAAAACCAACTGGTCACATTTAATCAAAGGGAAATAATTACGATAATTTAAGGAAAATAAAATGGCTAATCTGCCCAAACGCAAGATACTGCCCTTTTTTATACCGATGGAGGGCTGTCCCAACGCCTGCATTTTCTGCGATCAGCGGGCAATCAGCGGCGAGAAAGCATCGCCGCTATTAAAGCAAATAGAGGAACAAATTGCGGCTCTGCCTGCCGATTTCGGCGGCGAGATCGCCTTTTACGGCGGTAGTTTCAGTATGCTGCCGCCAAGTCGCCAGCAACAATACTTAAATACAGCCGCGGCAGCGCTAGACTACGGCAAACTCAGTTTAATCCGCATTTCCACCCGTCCCGATGGCGTTGACAGTGATGAGTTGGATTTTTTGGCCGCGGGCGGCGTTAAAACCATAGAGCTGGGCATACAGTCTTTTGACGACGATGTTTTAAAACGATCAAACCGCGGCTATAGTGCCGAGCAGGCGACAGATGCCTGCAAGCGTATTAAAGATCGCGGCTTTAATCTGGGTATTCAGTTAATGACCGGGCTGCCCGGCGACAATCGGCAGAAATCTCTGGCGTCGATTTGGCAAAGCCGCGGTTTGGCTGCCGATATGGTACGGATCTACCCGACGGTGGTGCTGCAAAACACGCCACTGGCAACCATGTACCAGCGGGGCGAATACAGGCCGCAAACTTTGGACGAGGCAGTCACTCTGTGCCGCGATATGGCGGCGGTCTGCATCGACGCCGAGATAGCTTTGATCCGTCTGGGGCTTAATCCCAGTACTTCAACTGCGGCAGCAGTGATCGACGGGCCCTATCATCCGGCCTTTGGTCATCTGGTCTACAGTGCTTTGAAGCTGCAGCAAATGGAAATGGCGATTGCGCGCGGCGGTAGAGCCAACCAATTGTTTTACCCGCCTGCTGATGCGGCGTTAGTCAGCGGCCAAAATGGTGATAACCGCAACTTACTGCAGCAAAAGTACCCGCAGCTGCGTCTGCTAAGCGACAAATATCTGCAGTTAGGTGCGGTGGCTACGGCTGGAACTATTTATAATTACAGACAGTTTATTTCAGATTTTCTGGCGGAGGAATAGATGTATTTAAAGAAGATCGACCTTTTGGGGTTCAAATCGTTCCCCGGCAAGACCTGCATCAATTTTGAACCGGGCATCTCCTGTATTGTCGGCCCCAACGGCAGCGGCAAATCGAATATAGCCGACGCCTTGCGCTGGGTATTGGGCGAACAAAACGCCCGCACTATCCGCGGCAGCAAGCTCGAAGATGTGATTTTTTCCGGCTCCGGCAAGCGCAAGCCGCTGGGCATGGCCGAGGTAACTCTGACGCTTGATAACAGCGACAATTATCTCAATCTGCCGCTTTCCGAAGTCACAGTCACCCGCCGTACTTTTCGCGGCGGCAACAGTGAATATCAAATCAACGACCAGTCTTGCCGGCTCAAGGATATTCATGATCTGTTTGTCGACAGCGGCATCGGCATTGAAGGCGTCAGCGTCATCAATCAGGGACAGATCAACGAATTGATCAACGCCCGCCCCGATGATCGGCGCGAGCTGGTCGAGGAGACGGCAGGTATCGTCAAATACCGCAACCGTAAACGCGAGGCGTCGCGCAAGCTTGAGGAAACGCAGCGTCATCTAGAGCGCGTGGCCGATATCATCGGCGAACTGGAAGGGCGTATCGAGCCCTTGCGCATCCAATCCGAGGCCGCGCAAAAATGGCAGGAACTTTCATCCGCGGCCGATAAATTAGATATCGGTATTTCCGTCAAGGTGCTTGCGGAGGCCAAGGACAAGCTGACTGAAGCGGAGGCGTCATTAGACGAGGCCGAGCAGAAAATATTGGCCGAGGATACGCATAGAATGCAAGTCGCGGCGGAGGCTGAGCAGCTAAAACTGCAGATCAGCAGCCTTGGCGAAGAAGTGGCGGAATTAAAACAGCAGTTTTATCAGATGCAGAATCAGCGGGAGAAGGCCGAAGGCAATCTGGCCTTGGCTAAGACTAATCTGGCCAACACGCTGGAAAACCGCCAGCGGCAGGAAAAAGAACAAACGCAGTTGCTGGCTCTCTGGCAGGACAAACAGGATAATGCGGCGCAGCTTACCGAAAAGCTGGCAGCCGATACGCAGATAGTCAACGAGCTGGAACAGCAGATACTTACACATGACCAGGGCGGCCAGGATTTGCGCGATGCGGTGGCTTTGCTGAGCGAGAGGCTCGAGGCGGCCAAGGGCAAAGCCTTTGAACTGGCCAACCAATTGGCGGAGCAGCGCAATCAGATTCATTACCAACAGCAGTTGGCGGACAAGAATAATTTGGCAAAGATACAGGTCGGCGAGCGGCTGACTAGTTTGGACGCGCTGCAGCAGCAAGCGCAGACGGAGATAGAAGAAAAGAATAACACGTTGGCGCAAGGTAAAAGCCTCTCGGAGCAGCTTTCGGCGGAGATAGCCGAGGCGGAAAAACAACTGCTGAAAGAAAACGAGCAGATTCAGCAGCTCTCGGAGTCGGAGACCGAGTGCCAATACCAGATGCACGGCCTGCAAACACGGTTGAAAATGCTTGAGGAAATGAGCGAGACTTATCAGGGGTTCTACCCCGGGGTACGCGGCGTGCTGCTGGGCAAAAAGCAAGGAAAGCCGGGACTGGACGGCATCATTGACGTGATGGCCAACTTGCTTGACGTGCCGGAAAAATACCGGGTGGCCACCGAAGCCTATCTGGGGGCTTCGCTGCAAAATATTGCTACAGTCAGCAAACAGGCGGCTAACGCGGCCATCTCTTACTTAAAAGCAAACGATCTGGGCAAAGCCACTTTTTTGCCCCTTGATATATTAAAGCCGCGCCCGGCTGCCGATTTTTCGCGCGCGCTGAAGATTGACGGCGTCTACGGGCGGTTATCGGAGCTGGTGGGCTGCGATAAACAAATAGAGCCGGCGCGGGATTTTATGCTCAACTGCGTTTTGCTGGCCAAGGATATGGATGCAGCTTTGAACGCCGCCAAGGCGCTTGATTTCCGCTGGAGCGTGGTCACACTCGACGGCGATATGGTCAACCCCGGCGCATCGGTCAGCGGCGGCTCGCGCAACAAGAAGGATTCGGCGTTGCTGGAACGGCGTCATCAGCTGGGCAAACTGCAGCAGCAATTGGCTGAGCTGCAGCAGCAAATCGACAAGCATCAGCAGAGTCTGTTAAAGATGCGGCAGCGCACCGCCGAACTAAATACCGCTAACGATAACCGCCGCCGTCAGTACTATCAGCTCAATAACAACGCCTTGGTTTTAAAAGGAGATATCGAACATTTGCAGGCTACCGGCATGGGCTACCGGCGTGAGCAGGCGGCATTAATGGCCGAGCGGCAAAATCTCAGCGAGGAATTGCTGGGAATAGAAGATAATATCAAAGAAGCAGAAGAGCTGCAGCAGCAGTTTGATGCGGAGAACCAACAGCTGATGACGCAAATCGGCGAATTGCAGCAGCAGTTACAGCATAAACAGGAATTAGCGTCACAGCAGCAGGAGGATTTGACATCGCAGCGTGTCGATCTGGCCTCGCAAAAACAGCAGTTGCTGGCGGATCAAAAGACCATCGAGCAGCTTAATCAGGATATAGAAAACCTCTCCTGGGATGCCGAGGATAAAAACAGCGACCTACAGGAGCTGGCCAAAACCGAGACCGAGCAGCAGCAGGCGATCAGCGATGCCGATCAGGAAATCATTGCTATCAATCAGCAGTTGCTGACGGCCGAGGATCATTTAAATAATAAGCATCACGGGCTGATCGCCGAGGAAGAGCGTCTTGGCACGTTGGAAAAGGCCGAAAAGCAATCGTTGCGCGCCAGTGAAGAGCTGCGTAACGCCGCGCATCAGCAGCAGTTGAAAATAGCGCGGATTCAGGCCGATTGGGAGAATGAAGAGGCTAAACTCAGTGAAAAATACAATATGAGTTTTAACGAAGCCAAGCTGGTCGAATTCGAGGAACTGCCGCGGCGGGAAATGAAGAGCCGCCTGGAAGCTCTGCGTCAGCAGATTAAGGAGATCGGCAACGTCAATCTCGGCGCTATCGAGGAATACGCCGAGGTAGACGAGCGTTTCCGCTTCCTGACCGGCCAGCGCGACGATCTCAACGAGGCCAGCCAACATCTCAATCAGGTGATTGGCGAGATGGACGGCATTATGGCCGGACGCTTCCGCAAAGCGTTCAACAGCCTCAACGAGGAATTCGACAAGTCGTTCCGTCGCTTGTTCCGGGGTGGGTCGGCGCAGTTGGTGCTCAGCGACCCCGACGATATACTGGAAACAGGCGTCGATATACTGGTGTCGCCACCGGGCAAAAAGGTTATAAACCATAATCTACTCTCCGGCGGAGAGAAGGCGCTGATCGGCATCGCGCTGATGTTTGCGGTGCTGGAGGTGCGCCCGACGCCGTTTTGCATTATGGACGAGGTCGACGCGGCGCTCGACGAGGCTAATATCGACCGCTTTACCGCCTGCATCAAGGAGATGGCCTACAAGAGCCAGTTCGTGATGATCTCCCACCGTCAGAGCACTATGGAGGTGGCTGAAAGCCTCTGGGGCGTGACCATGGAGGAGGAGGGCGTGTCCAAGCTGATTTCGGTGCGCTTCAAGGACGACACTGCGCAACTGGCATAAATTTTTGATTGACCAAAGGAGACTGCTATGGGAATATTTCAACGGTTGCAGGCCGGTTTGGCCAAAACCAGAAGCAATTTTATCGGCTCGCTGTCGGCAGTGTTCAGCGGCGCCGTTGACGATGATTTTTTTGAGGAACTCGAGGACGCTTTGATCTGCGCCGACGTCGGCGTCAACAGTTCGCTGCAATTGGTGGACGTGCTGCGTAAACGCGCCAAAAAAGACCATATCAAGGAGCGGCAAGAGCTCTGGCAGGTGATGCAGGAGGAGATCACCGCCATGCTGACGGCGGGCGGCGACGGCGAAATAGTCATTGAGCCGGACAAGCTGAATATTCTCGTGCTGACCGGCGTCAACGGCGCTGGCAAAACCACTACTATCGGTAAACTGGCCGCTCTTTATACCGGCCAAGGCAAAAAGGTGCTGCTGGCGGCAGCCGATACATTCCGCGCCGCGGCGGCAGAGCAGTTGGCTACCTGGGCGGAGCGCGCCGGTGTCAGCTGCATCCGTCAGGAAGAGGGCGCCGATCCGGCGGCGGTGGTTTACGACGCGATTCAGGCAGCGCAGGCGCGTCATGTCGATGTGCTGCTGGTTGACACGGCAGGTAGGCTGCAGAACAAAACTAATCTGATGAACGAGCTGTCCAAAATCGGGCGGGTGATCGACAACAACGCCGCCGAGGCGCATACCGAAAAACTGCTGGTACTTGACGCAGGCATCGGCCAGAACGCCATCAGCCAGGCCAGATTGTTCGGCGAGGCTGTCGAGCTGACCGGCTTGATCCTGACCAAACTGGACGGTACCGCCAAAGGCGGGGCGGTGATCGGCATCGTCAATGAAAGCGGGCTGCCGGTTAAGATGATCGGCGTTGGTGAAAAGACAGAGGATTTGCGTCCGTTCCAACCAGCGGATTTTGCCGCCGCGCTGTTCAATGAATAAGCTTTGATAACGGAGGAGGTTATATTATGGCATTGGGAGTAATCAGCGGTAGCGGCCTCTATGATTTTGACCTGCTGGCTGGCAGTGTGCGCGAGGAGGTCAGCACGCCTTACGGAGAGGCGTTGATTTACCGCGCTACGGTGGACGGTGAAGATATTTGCTTCCTACCGCGACACGGCAAGCAGCACAGCGTATTGCCGCATATGATCAATTACCGCGCCAACATCTGCGCCCTCAAACAGGCCGGAGTTAATGAAATCATGGCCTTTTGCTGCGTCGGCAGCCTGACGCGGGATTTGCCGCCGGGCAGCCTGGTGATGCTCGATCAGTTCATTGATTTCACCTACGGGCGCGAACATACTTTTGCCGCGCCGGGGCTGGTTGCTCATACCGATATGACCCATCCTTATTGCCCGCGTTTAAGCAAACGGGCGCTGGAGCTGGGACGTGAAGCGGGCTTAAAAATAGCGGAGGGTGGCGTTTACGTCTGCACCCAGGGGCCTCGTTTTGAAACGCCTGCCGAGATCAAAGCCTTTGCCTTACTTGGCGGCACAGTCGTCGGCATGACCGGAGTACCGGAGGCGCAGTTGGCCAGAGAGGCAGGTATCTGCTATGCTTCGCTGGCGATGATTGCTAATTTTGCCGCCGGTATGCAGGAGGCGATTAGCGGCGAGGAGGTTAATATCTTTGTCAACGCCAACAAAGAAAATATTGAATTATTATTGCGGCAGTTGATCGAAAAGGGGCTCGGCCAGCGCGATTGCGGTTGCGCCGCAAGTATGATCAAGGCTTGCCAACTTTGGAAATAGAAGGAGAAACAGATGACTACCGTAATCAAGAATCTGCAGATATTATCGATGGAGAAAGAAAACGGCAGTATCAAGCCGCCGTTTGCCGGAAATATTTTAATAGAAGGCGACAAGATCAGCTATATCGGCGACAAATTGCCGGATTACAGTAAACTGGCGGAAGAGATCGACGGCAGCGGCATGCTGGCCATGCCGGGGCTGATCAACGCCCATACCCACGCGATCATGACGCTGTTCCGCGGCTGGGGCGACGATATGGAGCTGATGAGCTGGCTGGAGAAACGCATCTGGCCGATCGAGGATAAGCTGACCGACGCTGACGCCAAAGCCGGGGCGGCCTTGGCGGTTGCTGAGATGATTAAAAGCGGTACCACCGCTTTTGCCGATATGTATATGTTTTGTGAACAACTGGCCGAAGTAGCGGCCAACGGCGGTATCCGCGCCTCAATTGCGGCGGGGATATCCGATAATTCGATGGATAAGCTGCCGGATATTGTTGATTTTGCCTGCCAATACCGGGGTTCAGCCGATGGTCTTATTACCACCATGCTGGGGCCGCACGCGCCTTTTACCTGTAGCAAACAATCATTGACCATGATTGCCGCAGCAGGCCGCCGCTATAATCTGCCGCTGCATATCCATCTGGCGGAAACGCTGACGGAAATGGAGATAATCGAGGAGCGTTACGAATGCACGCCGGCGCGGCTTTTGGCCGACTGCGGTTTCTTTGAAGGCAACAAATCGCTGCTGGCGCACGGCGTTTATCTCAGCGACGAAGATATGGATCTGCTGACCGGTAAGGATCTGGCGATAGTGCATAACCCGATCAGTAACCTCAAACTGGCCAGTGGTATCGCGCCGGTAGCGGAGATGCTGGATCGCGGCATTACCGTGGCGCTCGGTACCGACAGCGCCTGCAGCAATAACAATCTTGATATGTTCGAGGAGATCAAGACCGCGGCGATCATAGCCAAGGTCAAAGACCTCGACCCGACAGTGATACCGGCTGCTGAAGCCCTGGGAATGGCGATAACCGGCGGGGCCAAGGCTTTAGGGTTGGAGGATGTCGGGGAGCTTAAAGCGGGTATGAAGGCCGATTTGATATTGATTGATTTAAACAAGACGCATTTTGCGCCGGAACATGATCTGCTCTCTCATCTGGTTTATGCCGCCCACGGCGACGACGTTGATACGGTGATTGTCAACGGCCAAACCCTGATGCGCTCGCGCCAGTTGCTGACCATGGATGAAGAAAAAATCATTGCCGAGGCCAATAAAACCGCCAAGCGGCTTTGCTATAATAAATAATTTACTAACTTTTTTATACAAAAAAGCACCTTGCCATATCTTATCTTTTATTTTTTTATAGAAGGAGACATATAAATGTTCACAAACTTTAGCGAGGAAGCGAAAAGTTTTATAAAGAATCCACTGGGCATTATAGGATTATTATTAGCCTTTGTTGAAGCTATTGCTGCAATTGTTATAATTAAAAGTACATTATGTTATTCCCTAAATTTGATTTTGGTTTTATTTATAGTATTATTCCCATGTATGGTACTCGTTGTGTTTTACCTGTTGGTTTCACGATATCCTGAGAATTTATATTCTCCTGCTGATTATAAAGGTGTAGATAATTTTTTAAAAAGTTATAATCCAGCGAATCAGAAAGAAGAACTTACTAAAAAAAGAAAGCAAAAAGTTAATTCTATACAATCTAGAGAAGGTATGAGTGAAGAAGATATTAACGTTATAAAAGAAAATTTAAATAGTATTTTTGAAACACAAAAGAAATTAGCTATACAAAAAAATGAGGTATTATTAGTTGAAGAAGAACAGAAAAAAACAGATGAGCGTTGGGATACTTATGAGAAAGAAAAGCTAAAAAAATATAGAGTTGAAATAACACCAATGGAAAAAAGTTATAACCTGATATCTGAATTAAAAAGCAGAGGCTACAATGCTAATTTATATTCTTCACCCGGAGATATTAAGAAAAATGAGAACTATCAAGAATATGAAGCAATATGGTTAGGAAGTGAAGTGCCAGTTAAAATGGCAATTGAAGTAATTAAAGTCGCTAAATCAATATTTCCACATTTAAAATATATCGAATTAAATGATTCATCAGGCGCACCTGATTATGTGAAATATGAAGTGTATATAGGAGGGGCAACAAGTACTGCAATTGAACGTGGATTAAAAGAGTTAACTTATCAAGACTTCGAAAAGTTATATACATTAGAAAACAAATCAGAATTACATAAATATGTTAGGGGTTTTGGATTCGATAATATATAGTTTTTCTTTACAGGTAAAAACAAATAAGCACCCTTTTGTTGAGGGTGCTTTGCAGTAGCTCTTGTTATGTTTATGAATATTAATTATTAATCTCTGTATTTTGCTAGAGAAGCTATGGAAACGGTGATAAATCATGAAGGAATATAAAAGAGAATACCCCTTGTTTTCTTTATGTGGCCTTAATTGCGGACTTTGCCCGAGATATCAGAGTGAGGGAACATCAAAGTGTCCCGGATGCGGCGGCAAGGATTTTCACCTGCAACACCCAAGTTGCGCAGTAATTACCTGCAGTAAAAAGCAGGGGGATATTGAGTATTGCTTTCAATGCAAAAATTATCAATGTAATAGATATAAAAGCCCAAGTGAAAAAGATTCGTTTATCACATATCGGAATGTTATTAGCGATATGCGCAAGGCTATGGACCACGGAATAGAACAGTATCAGGCGGAACTAAATGAGAAAATTTCGTTTTTGGAATACTTAATCAGAAATTATAATGACGGCAGGAGAAAAAGTTTTTATTGTACCTCTGTCAATCTTCTTGACCTGGCGGATTTATATGATATAAAAGAACGTATTCAGAAGTTAGATGAAACAATTGCCCGAAAAGAAAAAATAAAAATAATAGAGTTATGGTTTGAAGAAAAAGCAAAGAGTAAAAATATTGACCTTAAGCTAAAGAAAATGAATCTTAATTGTCAATGAGTGGTGTTACGAAAGGAAAGAAATTATGCAGTCGATTGATTTAAAACTCGGTGATAAACTGACCATCAGCACCAAAGACGGCTATCGCTCCAAGCATCCATACCCAAGCCGCGTGGCGGACATATTGGGTAAAAGCCTGTTTCTTGTCAACGCGCCGATATTCAGGGGAAAAGTAGTTGCGCTGCGGCTTGATAAAGAATATATTTTTATGTTTTATACCGAGGAAGGATTATATCAGGCAAAAGGCACGATCGAGGAGTATTGCTTTGAGAATAACGCCGCCCTGATAAAAATCAAAGTTGATGATTTTGAACGTGTGCAGCGAAGGCGGTTTTTCAGGGTAAGTGTAGTCATGGATTTTACATACACACGGTTGAAAGACGCGGATGAGCCCGCATCGGTCAGAAATATTCCTATCTATAAAGGGGTTATAGAGAATCTCAGCGGCGGTGGCATATGTTTTGTAACAGACGAGCTATTGACATCAAATGAGAACATTTTATGCAGTATTTTGCTCAATAACGCGTCCATTACCGTCGAGGGAAAAGTACTGTCCGTAGAGCCGTTGGAAAATCATAACGATATATTCGAATACCGAGTTGAGCTGGTCAATATCGAAGAACAGCAGCAGGAACGAATTGTAAAATATGTATTGGAAAAAGAGCTGGAATTAATCAGGAAAAAGAAACTGGAAGACGAAAATAACGACTGAACGCAGAATCTTGTTTAATTCCCTTATGGTCGATATAATAAATTATATAACTAACTACATTCCGATAAAAAAGACATTCTCGATTATGACTTAATAATGATAAGCAGGTCTAATAAAAAAATGCCCAGACAAATCATGGCAATAGAGAACTGTGGTAAATCGGCAGTGAGAACTTTTATTAGAATGGAGTTGATGGCAATTGAAGGTAAAAGCATTTAAGAATTTGATATTATGTAGTGAAGATATCCTCATGGAAAAGGTATTAAAATACGCCAAAGAACGGAATTATGTAAAATATACTTCAACTCTTACAGAAGCATGGCGAGTATCAATATCGTGTCTTTCAGCGTCCATGATTAAAACTATTGAAACAAATGGCACCATTCCTGAGATAGATCCGAACCAAGACTACGCCCAAAATGAAATCGCTGAATTCGGAGTTTATGAAGCGCAAAAGCATAGATCAAGAGGCGTTACACTGGGGCTGTTCTTGGGATTAATGAAATATTACCAGCAAGCTTATGCGGATCTTATTCATGAAAGTGCACTTTTGCCTGAAGAAAAACAATTCTTTTTACAATATTTAAAACGATTTTTTGACCATGTTGAAATAGGCTTTGTTGTGGAATGGACAGGGTTATCTGAAGAGCAGAAATTACAGGAGCTTCAGGATGCAAACAGAAATATGACCAATGAAAAAAACAAGTATCTGACTATTTTGGAAAGTATTTATGACCCTATTATCATTGTAGATAAAGACAATAATATTGAAAATCTTAACTATCAGGCAGCAAAAGACTTTCTGGATGTAACTATTTCAGGTATGAAATATTACAGCAATATTGAAACCGATCTGAAATTGAAGTGGTTAAAGCAGGATCTTATGGAATTTGACGGTCTGAAAAAGAATGAAATTTTGCAGGAAAAAACTATCCAAACTAAATCAGGATCCAAAACATATATAGTTAAATTCCAAAAGATGCTGGATGTAAGTGAAAAATATAGCGGGACTGTTATCATATTTAATGATATAACCGAAAGATTGAAAATCGAACGGAAATTGGCCAAGCAATATGAGAAGCTTGAGTATTACGCGTACACTGACCCTATGACAAAAGTTCTTAACCGCAGAACCGGGTTTATGAGGCTGGATCAAGAACTTGCTCTGTCATGTAGCCAAGGTATCTCCTTATCAATATGTTATATCGACATTGACGGATTGAAAGCAGTAAATGACACTTATGGACATACTGAAGGAGACCGCTTGATTAATTTCATCATCTCAACTATAAAATCATGTGTCAGAAAGATAGATTTGATTAGCCGCATGGGTGGGGATGAGTTCCTGATCATATTCCCGGACTGCACTGAGGCTGATGCCCAAAAAGTTATGCAACGGGTAAACGAAAAATTGGTGGAATATGATAAGAAAAGTAAAAAAGTATATAAACATTCTTTTAGTTATGGGCTAATGGAAGTGCCCATTGGCTGTAATATGAATGCCAACGAAGCTATTAAAATAGTTGACAAAAAGATGTATCAGGATAAATCATTGAAGAAAATGCAAGCAATTAGTAAAAATGACTTGGTGTTATAGTGGTTGTGAATATCTGCTTTGCAGCTGTGGGGTCTGTTCACAGCCATATGTGATGCCTATAAAAAATCAGGGGGGCGGATGATGAAAAGGAAGATCTTATTATTGATTTTAGCTATTGCAATATTTTGCTGTGCATTCTCAACCACAGCTATTGGCGCAGATGCAATAACCGCTACAAAAACCACATCTGGCGTTTTGGTTGACGGGGTGCCGCAATCTTTTAACGCTTATAATATCAACGGCCATAACTATTTTAAATTGCGGGACATCGCTTATATACTCAACCGCACAGACAAACAATTTGCAGTTGTATGGAATGAAGAACAAAATGCCATCTATCTGACCACCGGTCAAGGTTATACGGCGGTGGGCGGCGAAATGCAGGCGGTGGCGGGCGGTGCAGCCAAAACTGCTGCTTTGACAGACTCTTGGATTTATCTCAACAGCAAAGAGGTTTACATAACAGCCTATAATATTAACGATAACAATTATTTTAAACTTCGCGATCTCGGCGGCTACCTTGATTTCGGTGTTGACTGGGATGGCAGCGCCGATACAATTAAGATTTCGTCCACAAAGGGATATACGCCGGAAGACAAAGCCGTTATAGGCATACATACGGCTGTATATGATGACGAAACGACGCAACAGTTGATCGACAGTTTACCAGGTCTTGCCAAGCAGGGGATTAATCTGCTGATTATTGAAGTCGGATATAATTATCAATTTACCAGTCACCCCGAATTGGCGGCAGATTACGGGCTGTCCTTTGCCGGTGCCAGAAAACTAGCTGATGCGGCCAAAGCAGCGGATATTGAGGTCGTGCCGGAGATAGATTGCCTCGGTCATCAATCATGGGCAGAAAATACCAGTACCTTATTGTCTGTTTATCCCCAGTTGGACGAGACGCCCGGCAAGTATGCCAATAACGAAGGTATTTATTGTCGCAGTTGGTGCCCGCTCAATCCCAATGTTGATGCTATCGTCTTTGATTTGATAGACGAGCTGTTGAATGCTTTTGAGGCCAACGCCTTTCATGTAGGGCTGGATGAAGTTTTTATCATCGGCGATGAGGATTGCCCGCTTTGCAGTGGCAAAGATCCGGGAGAATTGTTCGCCCAACAGGTAAACAATTTATACCAGCATATTGCTGTTGATAAGGGCGCTACCATGTACATGTGGTCGGACAGGTTATTGGACGGCAAAGCGCTGGGCGTGTATTCGGAATGGGAAGCTTCCTATAACGGGACTTGTACCGCCATCGATAAAATACCCAAGGATATTATTATGTGCGACTGGCATTATGGCGCGCGGGATGATTATCCGTCCATAGAGTATTTAACGGACGCCGGTTTCCGGGTGCTGACCTCGAGTTGGAACGACATAGAAGCTACCGAGAATTTAGTCCAGGACACTATGCAAAACAGAAAAACAAACGCTCTTGTGCTGGGACACCTTTATACGACATGGGGAGATATCGCCAACGATCATTTGGCCGAATGGGCGCCTATGAAAGCGACGATTGCGGAGATAAAATAATTTAGATTCGCCTGAGGGGATTTAATGAGGTAAATGATGTTATATAAAATTTTCACTTGTGTCGGCAGCGTTATTTCTATCGCATTTGACATATGGCATTTTTTCATCCCCAAGATTTGGAACTGGTATTCTCATATAGAAACCGGCGCCAAAGAACTTGTTCTTGAAATGATATAGTTAACTTATGCGATACAGTCTGTTTATTTGTTTATTATGAGAGTTAGAGGTGTACTATGGGTTCCATGATAACCCTTGGTCTTGGTAAAATGGAGATTGACTGGGGAAAAAACAATGTTTTTCGAGATCATTCTTCGTTATTTCAAGAAAAAGATGTTAAACCAATACCATATTATTATGTTGATATAGATACTGAAAAACCGATTATTGAGATGAAAGAAGGACTTGCTCACAAGTTATCATCTGTGAAGGCCCGACTTGATCTCCTTGGGTATGACCTTTTTTCTATAAAAAGATTATATAATGATAGCTTAGAAGAAAGTGAAGATTTTGGCTTTAAAATACATTTTACGTTTGATGATTTCTACAGCACATTAACTCACATAGATGTACCAAACGTTAATACGCCTCAAATTGCCGTGGAATATGATGAAAACGGATATGATCTCGGTGAGTATGTAAGAAAGTGTATATTGGAAGACTCTCAAATTAAAGCTAATTTACCTATATCTTATTTTGAGAAAGAACCGGGAGAGTGGTGCAATCCAGCTTATGATTTAGGAGTTTTCTTTGAGAATATTGATCCGTACATAATACTTCGAATTCTTGCTGAAAATCCAAATAATGGTGATTTAGAAGTTCAGTGGAGATTTGCCGATGATGTGGATAGCGGATGGAGCAAAAGAGAAGAAATTGTTAAACCTCTTTCGGCCAAGGAAAAGATACTGATCGTCACAGAAGGATCATCGGATTCCTTTGTCATAAAAAAGGCCATAGATAATTTATATCCAGATATTGCAGATTTTTTTGACTTTGTTGACATGGAGGAAAACTATCCATTTACAGGTGTTGGTAATTTGTTCAACTTCTGCTTGGGATTGATACGAATTAACATCGAAAACAGAATTATTGTTATTTTCGATAATGATACAGTAGGTATAGAAAAGTACGAGCTGTTAAGTACAATAAATAAGCCGGACTCACTTCTAATTACTAAGTTACCGGATTTCGGTGAATTTTTAGATATTAAAACGTTTGGCCCTCAAGGAGAGGCACGTGAGAACATAAACGGAAAAGCAGTTTCTATTGAATGTTTCTTGGATTTTGCAAGTGTCAATCAAATACCTTCTATCCGTTGGACATCCTACAACAAGAAATTAGATCAATACCAAGGAGAACTTATCAGTAAAGACAATTATGTACGAGTGTATAAGGGTTGCAGCTTAACTGATGGCTCTTATAATAGCAGTAAGCTCAATTACCTAATAGAATATTTGCTAAAACAGTGGGTTTGTCGAAGAGATTAATTTTAAATACTACTTGCTAATCGCCTGCAAACCATTGATATTACTGCGTTTTTTCAATCCTATAATTTCACTTCGACTATCTAATAAAAAGCAGAAAGCCTGTAGTTACAGGCTTTCTGCTTTTGTGGTTTGCTACCAAGACTTGTTTTACTACTCGCCCCTGATTATCTGATATTCGGAGCTGATCTCTACATTGTTTTTTACCATATTCCAGACCGGGCAAATACTGTCCTCGGATATTTTGATCGCCTTTTGCATATCGGCGTCCTCGGCATCCTTGGACGTAAGCTCAAAATGGATGAGAATTTTTTGGAAATAGGTCGGATGCTCTTCGCGCCTTTCACCGTAGGCTGTAACCTTTAGTCCGCCAACATCCTTGTGCATCTTCCTTAGTATCAATGAAATTGCTGAACCGCTGCAGGTGGCAAGGCTGATCAGAAACAGTTCCAGCGAAGTGTATCCTTCACCGTCGCCGATCGGCTGATCATAGTCGATAATTATCTGCGGATTATCTTTTGAGATACCGGAGAATTTCACCTTATCATTTAATAATGTTGCAACCGCTGTTAATTGATTACTCATAAAAAGGACCTCCTGTTATTTTTTAGTCTATCAGTTTAGATACAAAAAATAACAAAAGGTCACAGCAATTTTTGGTTTTACGATAAAATTTCCAAAGATTTTTGAGCAATCAGGTTTTTAATATTTTCACTAAAGCTTTGATACGGCATTTTTTGCGGATATTTATCATATAAAAGCTTTATTTTGGCTAGAAAATTCATCTCTTTCTTAAAAATTAGATCATAATCTATTTGCTTTTCCAGCGGAAAGTTTGGTATCATATCCATTTTATTGTTGGCAATCGCATAGGCGACCCAATTTTTGCAATGGCAGGGGCTATCCGGGTTGATGTATGAGCATTTGTCCTCCATATTTTCCTTCATCCGCAGCCTTGCCCGATAGACGTTGGTTTTGACCGCCCCGACCGAAATATCCATGATCTGCGCGACATCCTCGCCGGGCAAATCAAGCAAAACTTTAAGCACAAAAGCGACACGCTGCTTGCTGGGTATGCATTTTAAAAATAGCTGCAGACATTGTTCGCGCATGCAATTTACCATAACCTGGTCTTCAACAGGCGCGTAAGATTTTAGTTTCTCGAAAAACTCATCCTTGGTCAGATTGTAACTGGGAGCAATGTCATAAACCGGCAGCCTCTTTAACTTTTTGATGTTTTTATATGCGCAATTGATAACGATCCTATATAACCAGGTTGATACCTGGCTTTTGTTTTGGAACTTGGGGTAGGCGCTATAGGCGGATAAAAACGCCTCTTGCAGTACGTCTTCAGCTTCTTCCTTATTCGCCGTCAAGCGGTAAGCCAGCTTATACAATTTGTCATACTGCTCTTCGTATATTTTTTCAAAGTCAAGCTCCATGGAATTCTCCCCTTAAACAATAGTTTAAGTCATTAAACGTCTATATTCTGATAAAAGGCCGGCTTTTTGTTTGTTTTGTAATCCAGAGGCGAGCAACCGGTATATTTTTTGAAAGTAGCCGAAAAATGCGAAGCGCTCAAAAAACCGCAAAGCGTTGCTGTTTCCGCAACCGCATAATCGCCGCAGGTCAGTAATTCTTTAGCCTTTTCAATGCGGATGTTGAGTAGATACCGGTGCGGAGGAATGCCTGTTCGCTGTCGGAACATCCTGATAAAATGATATGGCGAAACATGGATTTCATTGCAGATGTCTTCGATCGTAATATTTGAGCTGAGATAGGCTCGCATGTATTCCGCCGCCAGCCGGACATAGGATTCGCAGTCCGGACAGAGGTCGTGGCTTTTGATATTGGTTTTGAATTCGCGCAGCAGCAGTGCCGCGATCTGGATTTCCAGGCTGTCCAACAATAAAGGCAGCCGATCCTTACGGTCGTATTCCTGCTCATAGTTTTTCATCATCCAAAACAGGTTGCCGGAAAACGGGTTTTGCAATTCGCTGAATCTGATTTCGTTATAGAAGTCCATTTCCTCAGCTATTCTTTGCAGCAGCCGCGGTTTGATCAATAACGAGTAATAGGGTTTTGTAGAAAGTCTTTGAGAACAATAAACCTTATCCCCGGGATTGATGGCGAGGGTTTTCCCTTGACTGATGCGGATAACTTTATTGTTGAAATAAGTATCCGGGACATTACCAGAGAGAACCACGATATGATAATCGATTACATCAAGTTTGGTTTAACCGCAGATATAATGCGGCTTGAATAAAGCCGTATTGTTGTACAGCTGCGCTTTGGTATGGCACATGATATTGTCCGGAACCTGGCAGATAAAATTATTATATTCGTCTGACATATTTCTCGCTTTTTAAATAGTTTATATATTGATTATCGACAAAAGCAATAAAAAAGCAATTATCCTCAAACCGAACCGCAATATATTATAAAAAACAAAAATTTAACAGATTAAAATATTACTGGGAATATATGCTTTTATAGCCCAAAAACATATTTGGAGGATATATAAATGAAAAGAAAAATGCTGGCTTTTGCGACTACTTTGCTTTTGATGATCGGCCTGATGCCTGCAAGCTTCGCGTTTGCCGAAGGAGTGCCGAGCAAAATTGATGCGGCTACTGTGCAAAAAGTCGCGGTTAAAACTGATGTGGACGGCTTCCCATATTTTGAGATGCAGGTACAGTTTCCACAAAGTTTTATGGATCTGTATGAGCCTAATGCAGACGGAGGCGGTACCTGGATTGATTATTATTGGAAAATAGACAACGGTTCATGGGAATATCTTGGCGGCGGCTATACCGATACGATATTTGACGAATCCTACGGTTATGCAGTTGCCGGTCAGACAAATACTTATTGCGCTACCGGTATTTATCCGCAGGAAGAAGACACTGCCAATGCCATCGTTATTAAAGACCATAATTATACGTTAAAAGTGAAGCTTAGTTATGGTTATTATGATGAAAGCGAACAATTACAATTTGTCTCTTCCGCTTTTTCCAATGAAGTCTCCATCGGCTCGGGGAGTTTCTATGCCGCAGCCAGTGAATGGGCGAAACCTGAATTGCAGAATGCCGATGACCTGGGCTTGATACCGGATATTTTAAGAGGCGCGGACATGACCAAGCCGATCACCCGCGAGGAGTTCTGCGAACTGGCGGTGCTGCTGTATGAAAAGACTGCCGGTATTACCGCTACGGCGGTATCTCCGAACCCCTTTACGGATACGACAAACGCGCAGATATTAAAAGCTTACAATCTTGGTATTACAACGGGAACTTCCGCCACAACATTTTCTCCGAAAGTACTGATAAACAGGGAACAATGCGCCGCTATGCTGTATCGGGCCATAAAAGTCATCAGCCCTAACGGTGACTATAGTATTACCGGCGTCAAAGATTTTCCCGATCAAAAAAATATTTCGTCCTGGGCTGTAGAAGCTACTAAATATATGTTTAAGGCGGGCATCATTACCGGTGACGCCAAGGGTAACTTTATGCCCAAAGCCACCACATCGGCTCAAGTTGCGGCCGGTTACGGCATGGCCACGCGCGAACAGGCTATAGCGCTGACTGTCAGGACTTACGAAGAATACAAATAAATATCTCGTTTGTATATTTATATAATAGTATTTCCCCAGCAGTTTTTCAACCCGCGTATTTTGTTTTTTAAGAATAACCTATAAAGAAAAAACCTTGACATTAGACCGAAACGGTATAGATGGTGTCAAGGTTTTTGTTTTATAGATACAAATTTTAGCACACTCCCTTGACAATTCGTAAATAGTATATTATCATAATACCGACAGACAGTCGGTCGGTAACAAGGAGGTGTAAGAATGCGGGTTGTAAAAGAGGCTGAAGAACGCAGAAACGAGATACTTGACGCAGCAGATGAGCTTTTTAATCAAAAGGGTTTTGACGGCACAAGTACAAACGATATTCTCGAAAAGGTCGGAATTGCACGGGGAACGCTGTATTATCACTTTAAGTCGAAAGAAGATATTATGGACGCGTTGATTGAGCGGTATAATGTCCGTATTTTAGGCGCTGCGCGGGAAGTTGCCGCAGACAAGAGCATACCCGTAACAGAGCGCATTATCAGAGTTATTATGGCGATACAGATAAGTGGCGGAAGTAACAAGGAAATTATGGAGCATATTCACAAGCCGTCCAACGCGCTGATGCATCAAAAAATACAAAAGGTCATAATCAACGGCATTACACCGATACTGGCGGGAATAATCTGCGAAGGCATTGAGCAGGGACTGTTCCATACGCCGTTTCCGTATGAATGCATGGAAATGATTATAGCCTATGCGAATGCCGTTTTTGATGATGATATGGTTGATTTAACGACCGAGGAGCGCGCCTCTCGCATACAGGCGTATATTTTCAACACAGAGAGACTGCTCGGAGCCGAAAGCGGAAGTCTTATGAGCATTATGCAGTTATTTGGCAGCGGGACTGGAAGCAGCAGCCCAGAGAGCAGCCATGATTTCGCTTGTAAAACCGATTGAAAAGCTTGAATTAGAGGTGACTTATGTATTACAGATTAATCCGCAATGACATGTTAAAGAGTAAAGCGATAACACTGATTACAATAATCTTTGTTGCTGCCGCGGCTATGCTTATTTGTCTCGCAGCAGTGCTTGTCGTTAATTTAACCGGTGCGATAGATACGTTAATGACGCAGGCAAAAACCCCGCATTTTATGCAGATGCATTCCGGTGAAATTGATACTGAGCGGCTTTGGAGTTTTACGGAGCATAACAGCAATGTCGATCAATTTCAGGTGCTTGAATTTCTCAATGTTGACGGCGCGCGGATTGTCATTGACGGAAAATCGCTTGCCGACAGTGTTCAGGACAATGGCTTTAGTACGCAGAGCGAAAAGTTTGATTACCTTCTTGACCTTGACGGAAACGTTATAAATGCAGCCGACGGGGAGATTTATGTTCCGATCTGCTATATGAAGGACGGCGCCGCCAAGATTGGTGACAAGGTTGCCATCTGCGGTAAGCAATTTACCGTTGCAGGATTTCTCCGCGATTCGCAGATGAATTCGTTACTCGCCTCATCAAAGAGGTTCCTTATCAGCAAAAATGACTATGCGGATATTAAGGGTTTCGGCAGCACGGAATATCTGATTGAGTTTAGATTAAAGGATTTATCCCAGCTCAGCGCATTCGAAAACGCTTACGCCGCCACGGGACTTGAAGCAAACGGACCGACGATTACATATCCGCTTTTCAAAACAATTAATGCAATTTCCGACGGGCTGATGATTGCGGTTATTCTTCTTGTAAGCGCGCTTGTTGTGGCAATTGCTTTTATCTGCATACGCTTCACGCTGCTAGCAAAAATCGAGGACGATTACCGGCAAATAGGCGTTATGAAAGCAATAGGGTTGCGCACCTCCGACATCAAGAAAATATACTTGGCAAAATACATAGTAACTGCGACCGTTGGCTGTATTCTCGGATTTGCACTTTCATTTATATTCAGAGGTATGCTGCTGGAAAACATTCGGCTTTATTTTGGTGAAAGCGGAAGTTCCTCTTTAGCCTTGCTTTTCGGCATAATCGGCGTTTTGCTTGTATTCCTGGCCATTATCGCCTTTGTCAGCGGAGTGCTGAGACGCTTTCGCAAAATATCCGCCGCGGAAGCAATACGCTTTGGTACTGCACAGGAAAAAACTGCCGGCGCAAAGCATTTGCGCCTGAGCGGAAACAGGCTGATTGACACGAATATTTTTCTTGGTGTCAGAGATGTTTTTGCAAGGAAAAGACTTTACGCCACAATGTTTGCGGTGCTGGTGATTGCGGCGTTTATCATTATTGTCCCGCAGAATCTCTACAACACTATTTCCTCAAAAAGCTTTATTACATATATGGGGATAGGAAACTGCGATCTGCGCCTCGACATTCAGCAGACCGATAATATTTCTCAAAAAGCGGCGGAAATTGCCAAGACAATGGAGAGTGACAAATCCGTATCCAAATATGTTGTGCTGACAACTAAAACGTTCAATGTAAAAACGGAGGGCGGATTGGAGGAACGGATAAAAATTGAGTTAGGCGATCATTCGGTATTCCCAGTAAAATATTATCAGGGCAGAGCACCCGCTGCCAAAGATGATATTGCGCTTTCAGCTATCAACGCCGATGAGCTGGGCAAAAACGTCGGAGATGACCTGACGGTGGTGATCGACGGCAAACAAAAAGATCTCACGGTATGCGGAATTTATTCCGACATCACCAACGGTGGCAAAACCGCCAAAGCGGTTTTCAACGATAATTCAGCGGATATTATGTGGTGCAATATCTGCGCTGAGCTTTTGGATAAATCTCTGGTTGACAGCAAGGTTTCCCAATATGCGGATAGATTCAATTTTGCTAAGGTATCCGGTATTGACGAGTATATTTCACAGACATTCGGCACGACAAAAGACTCAGTCAAAAAGGCCGCCGATGCTGCGGTTGCCGTTGCGCTGCTGATAACGGTGCTGGTTACACTGTTGTTTATGAAAATGCTTGTCGTAAAGGACAGATATTCTATTGCCGTAATCAAAGCATTCGGTTTCACAAACCAGGATATAAAGGCGCAGTATCTTGCGCGTGCGGTATTCATTCTGATTGTCGGCATTATTCTCGGCACGCTTTTGGCCAATACTCTCGGAGAGACACTTGCAGGTATTGTTATCTCCCAGTTGGGGGTGTCATCGTTTAATTTTGCTATCAATCCGCTGGCAACGTATCTGCTTTGTCCGCTGATGATGGTATTTGCGGTACTTATCGCGACGATTATTGGCGTATCGGCAGTGGGACAAATAAAAATATCCCAAAATATAAAGGAGTAAGCTTATGAAGAAGATTATTATTGCGGAAAATATCGTGAAATTTTTCGGCGAAGGCGATGAAAAGCTCAATGTCCTTGATGGAGTGTCCGTGGAAATAAACGAAGGCGAGTTTGTTGCGGTTATGGGGCCTTCGGGATCGGGAAAAACAACGCTTATGTTTACGCTGAGCGGAATGGACGGTATTGACAGCGGCAAGGTTATTTTTGATGACAGGGATTTAGCGGCAGTTGGAGAGAATGAGCTTGCGGATTTACGCAGAACAAAAATGGGATTTGTTTTTCAGCAGCCGACTATGCTAAAAAATTTAAATATCCTAGACAACATTATTCTTCCGTCAATGCGCGGCAACAGAAAAAACGCCGTGGAGATTTCGCAGAAGGCGGAAGAGCTTATGAAAAGAACAGGCATTGGCGAGCTGGAAGAACGTGAAATTACGCAGGTTTCGGGAGGACAGCTTCAGCGTGCGGGAATATGCCGCGCGCTGATCAACAACCCAGAAATTATCTTCGGCGATGAGCCTACGGGCGCGCTCAATTCCAAATCCGCGCAGGAGATTATGGACATATTTCGCGAAATCAACGCCGACGGTACTACGATTATGCTTGTAACTCACGATGCAAAGGTTGCGGCGCAGACGGAGCGTGTTATGTTCATGCGCGACGGAAAAATCATCAGAGAAATGCGGCTTGCGAAATTCAGCGGCACAGATATTGACGATAGGATCAATAGAGTTACGGCAAAAATGCAGGAAATAGGAATATAAATTACCTTATATTATTACTGTAAAGAAAAAATCCGCAGCAACCGTCACCGCTGCAAATTTCTTCGCGGTAAATGACGATTGATTTTTTCGTTTGTTTTCGTATATTAAAATTAGCAGGTAAGGAAATGTTTGCCATAGAAAAGGAGAATGACTATGGACTTTTTAACCCTGGCAAAAGAGAGATATTCTGTTCGCAAATTCAGTCCCAAATCCATCGAAAAAGCAAAACTTGATCTTGTTTTAAAAGCAGGGCAGCTTGCTCCGACTGCTTGTAATCTGCAGCCGCAGCGAATTCTTGTCATCAACAGTGAAACAGCGCTGTCTAAACTAGATCAATGTACTCCATGGCGATTCGGCGCACCGGCGGCACTGCTTGTCTGCTATGACAAAACAGTTTGTTGGCATCGGAGATTTGATGATAAAGCCAGCGGGGAAATAGACGCCAGTATTGTAACAACTCAGATGATGATGGAGGCCGCCAATATTGGCTTGACAACCACCTGGGTGATGATGTTTGATCCCGAAAAGATCGCCAAGACATTCAATTTGCCGGATAACTTTATACCGGTTGCTTTGCTGGTCATTGGCTATGCTGCGGATGATGTCGTCCCGAACCAACTGCATGAACAGCGTTTAGCGATTGATAATACAGTATTTTATAACGATTTTGCCGATTATAGTTTATAATTTTTGTTCACTGGGTTCCCGTCCCTACGGTAAAACACGTTCTTTGCCGTTGCGGAGAGTCTGCCAACAAACCATTTTGCGAAGCTAAGCATGTATCTGTAAAATACTTGGATGATGGTGTTAAGTTACCAAACTCAGACTTTATGCCGAAAAAAGATGGGGGGAAAGAATTATGAAGATTCAGTTTTGGTCTAAAACAAAAACCGGAAAATGGGCAGCTAGTTTAACTCTAATTTTTATCGTTTAATAGCTATAAAGTTAATTAATTTAGCAACAATCAGACTTCCCTTTCCGATTCCGTTTATAGCAGTTTTACTGAAAACAAAGTGGGTCCGGGCATTGGATTATTCTCACGGCTGTAGCGCTGGAGAGTACAGTATCAGGAAACCCTTATTTTGTAGTTTGAGGTAATCTATCAACTGCCCTGAAGGTGATAGGGTTGAGTTGACAGCTTAGGTAACGGGGTGGTGATATAGGATAGATGTCAGATTATGATTAGTTTTCTTCGCTATTTTCTATCTCCTTTAATGTTTTCCAGTTTTCCACTCAGTTAGTCCGTTTACATGACCGCTAATTACAAACGCTGCGGCGTATGAAGGACTGCGAAGAAGAGTAGCTTCTAGCAAAATACTATTCTGGTTTATCGATGCCTTTTCTCGGATATCTTTATTCCAGTGGCAATACAATCGGAATCAATAGTTACAATATGACTCCCTTTGGGAGCTCACGTTATATCCCCAGAGGTCTTGACTTTAAAAAAGTTAGCACTTACAATAAAAATGCGACTAGAAATTATTACATGAGAAAATAGTTTGGAGACAGATTTTGACATTAGTTGGTATATATAAATTATATGAGGAGGAATATTGTGAAGAAAAAGGTACTAGCAATTGTTCTATCATTGGCAATGATTATTTCGATGTTGCCAACAGCAGCGTTTGCTTCGGGTTTTGGCGACATGCCAAACGACTGGTCAACAAAAGCGCTTGAAAATGCTGTAAACAATGGTTTGTTAATAGGTGACAATGGCAAAATTATGCCAAATGACAATCTGACAAGAGCTCAAATGGCAACCGTTGTAAATCGAGTCTTTGGGGCAACAGAAAAGGCATCTATAAGTAGTTATACCGACGTAGCAGCTAACGCATGGTATTATGATGAAATGGCAAAGGCTGTGCAAATGAAAACCTTTGTTGGCAGTGGAGACAAATTAAATCCAGACATGAATATTACTCGGGAGGAAGCTTTTTTAGTACTTGCCCGTGCATTCAAATTATCTGGAGCTGCTGCGAGTGCACTTGATAAGTTCTCAGATAAAGCTTTAGTGAGCAGCTGGGCAAAAGATGGCGTTGCATCCCTTGTATCAGCAGGATATGTTTTAGGCTCGGATGGCCAATTAAATCCAAAGCAGAACATAACAAGAGCAGAATTCGCTCAAATGATGGACAATCTACTAAAGAATTATATCAAAACAGCAGGCACATACACCACAGATTTTACAGGTAATGTAATGGTGAATGTACCGGATGTAACGCTAAAAAACATTAAAATCACAGGTGATTTGATTATCGGTGATGGAGTAGGAAATGGCGATGTCACGCTTGACGGCATAACAGTCACTGGAAGAACCATCATTCGTGGCGGTGGTGTGAATTCCATTAAAATCATTGGAAACTCAAGCTTACAAAGCATAATTATTACTCGTGTAGACGGAGAAGTTAGAGTTTATGCCGAGGATGGAACACAAATTGGCGAGGTTATAGTTGATGGCAGCGATGACGTAACAATTGAAGGAAATTTTGGAACTGTAACAATCACTGCACCAGATGTTACAGTTACTGTAACATCTGCAACGATAGTATCAGTAAATCTTGATGGTGATAATTCCCAAATTATTGTTGGCGCAAATTCAACGATAAATACAGTAACGGCAGAGGCGGAAAATGCGACTGTTACGGCTTTGGCAGGCTCTGAAATTGAAGACATTGTGATAAACAGTGATGGAACAACGATTAATGGCACGGGTGATGTTGGAACAGTTGAAGCAAATGCAGACAACATTACAGTTACAACACCTGGAACCTCAGTTACCGCAGCAACGGGAACCACTGATGTTACAGCAGGGACAACACCTGTCCTGCCAGGAACAACCGAAACAGTTGACAGCGCCATTGGTGGCGGTGGTGGTGGCGGTGGTTCATCAACAGTAGCAGTAAGCACTATCAATAATGCAGATGTTGCTATTTCATCAGGTAGTGTTGTTTTTGGATATACATTTACAGCAACAAGCGGTTCAGTTACATATGGACAAGCGAAAGCGGCTCCCTATTACTTAAATGTAGCCTCCTCTACAGTAACACTTACTGATGGGACAAATTCATCGATTGCTTATGTGGAGGATTTAGAAATTGCAGATAATGGAACAGCAACATACGCAGATTTTGCTGCCATTCAAAGTAAATTCCTTGGCTTGGATTTTGTTCCTACAGAAGTCCTAATTCATTTAGTTGGAGCATCTTCTGTTAATTCTGGGGCAGATGAATGGACTAAGGATGTGACGATTTCTCTTGACGGAGAAGAGATTGCACTTCTTGCAGTAGTTGCGGCAGAAGGTAGTTACGCACAAGCTAATTTAAATATAGCTCAAAGCTTAGTAACATCATTACCTGATGGAGCAATAAAAACAGCTCTGCAGGCTAGAATAGATGCAGTACAAGATATCATTGATGCTACGGAAGCAGTAATAGTCGCAGAGAACTCACCTACGCAAGGTAATGTGGATACAGCACAAGGTATGGTAACCTCTTTGCCAGATGGGGTAGCCAAAACAGCTCTACAGGCTAGAATAGATGTAGTACAAGATATCATTGATGCAGAAACCTTAGCCGCAGCAAAAGAAACGGCACATGGTGCGTTAACGACTGCGCTGGGAACTTACACGGAATCTGATTATACAGCAGAAAATTGGACAGTCTTAACAGACTTCAAAACAGATGGAGATGCAGCAATTGATGCAGCAACAGATTTAGCAGGAGTAAGTTCAGCACAAACCACAGCAACAGAAGGAATGGCCGGAGTTGAGACAATTGCCGAGACCTTAGCCGCAGCAAAAGTAACAGCACATGGTGCGCTTACTACTGCATTAGCTACATATACAGAGAGTGATTACACGGCACCAAACTGGGCAACCTTAACAGGCTTCAAAACAGATGGAGATGCAGCAATTGATGCAGCAACAGATTTAGCAGGAGTAAGTTCAGCTCAAACCACAGCAACAGAAGGAATGGCCGGGGTTGAGACAATTGCCGAGACCTTGGCAGCAGCGAAGGTAACAGCAAAGGGTGTTCTTACTACTGCATTAGCTGATTATACAGAAGCTGATTATACAGCAGAAAATTGGACAGTCTTAACAGACTTCAAAACAGATGGAGATACAGCAATTGATGCAGCAACAGATTTAGCAGGAGTAAGTTCGGCTCAAACCACAGCAATAGAAGGAATGGCCGGAGTTGAGACAATTGCCGAAACCTTAGCCGCAGCAAAAGTAACAGCAAAGGGTGCGCTTACGACTGCGCTGGGAACTTACACGGAATCTGATTATACAGCAGAAAATTGGACAGTCTTAACAGACTTCAAAACAGATGGAGATACAGCAATTGATGCAGCAACAGATTTAGCCGGAGTAAGTTCAGCACAAACCACAGCAACAGAAGGAATGGCCGGAGTTGAGACAATTGCCGAGACCTTAGCCGCAGCGAAAACAGCAATTGAAGGCGCTACATATACTGATTTAGCAGTTGATGATCCAAATGATGCAGCACAGCAATTAGCAGCAGTTCAAGCAGTAGTGGATTCTGTGAAAGGTGATACAACAGCATTAGTAACCGCAGATGGAGCAAACTTCTCTGTAGCGATTAGTTTCAGCGGAGCCAATGATACTGTAATCATCACCACAGCAACATTTGTGTTAAATGCTGTAACACCTGTAGGAGATTTACTTGCTGCGAAGGCAGGTTCCGACTTTACCGCTGTTCTTTATAAAAAAATAGACGGGAATATCTACTATAATCAAGCAAACTCTAATGGAGTATGGGGACTCGAAACCCTTATAGGAACAAGCACAGAAGGTAGTATGGCTGTTGATAGTACAGGTAAGGCTCATGTGGTTTATACAACAGCAGGTAAAATTGGTTATAGAATGTATGATGGAAGTGATTGGACTGCAGAGGTTTTGATTGAGAGCAATAACGCTGGCGCCTGTTCAAAGCCTGATATCGCAGTTGATAGCAATGGAAAGGCACATATAACCTACACAGATACAAAAGGTAGCACAGGAGATCCGTATGACTCGGATGATATTATGTATGCTACAAATAGTACGGGGGATTTTGTAAAGACCTTAATATACACAGGACGTAAGGAGTATATAGACAATTATGGTAGTTTTACAGGTCAATCAGCAGAATATTATAAAAAAGGGTCTATGATTGCAGTGGATAGCTCAAATAATTACTATATTTTATCTCATCATAACAGTTGGTCTCGATTTGATACTGATATTTATAATAGCTATGATATAGTTATCTACTCTAACCTTGGAACGGGCAGTATTGTAATTTCTTCAACCGACAACTTCTACGATTTAACGTCAAATGGTTCTAAAGTAATTGCTTTATATAAACAAACAAGCTTCAAAACATCAGAGTTAACTGTCAGCGATACGACCATTAATTTCGCTAGCACAGTAAATATTACTGGAACAACTGTTAATACTGTTGAAACAGATGGAACGGATCTTGTAGTAGGCGGTATATCCACCAATTTACAATCCCATTATAATGGTATATCAAAAATATACGATGGTATTGTTGTAAAAAGTGGATCTAAAGTATCCGTAGTAAATATGGGCGGAACATTTTATGAATTTTACTCTGATAATAGTGACAGCAATGTTAAAATTCAAGAAATATCAGCACCAGTATATGTAACGGCAACATCAAATGGAATTGCAACAGCAACGGGAACTACTACTATCTCTTTGGGTGAAGCCATCACAGGCTTAACAGCAGAAGATATTGTTGTCAAAAAAGGCGTTGCAACATTAGTTAAAGACACAGATTATACACTATCTGCTGATCTAACAGGAACAACGTTTGACATTACATTCTTAGCTGCAGCAGCACTTGATAACACAAGTGAGATTACTGTAGTGATGACAAAAGAGGATTATGTAATTAATAATGGTGTGGCAATAGCAGTTGCTAATAATATTGCGCCACCTGCACCAGCCTTAATTAATGGGTTAACATTTTATGATGACCCTTCTAATGCAACTAATACAGCATTTTTATTAGGAGAACCAAGCGTAGAAGGCAACACATTTGTATATAAGATTTCAGAAGATGCAAATGCAGTCCCAACACCAAACATTGGTGATGACCTTAGTGCTTGGGAGGGAGTATGGAGTGGAGACAGCATTACAGCAGTAAACGGTACACATATCGGTGTTGCTGAAGTAGATGGATCAATGTTAGCCGTTCGGTTTAGTGATGCAACAGCAGTAACCTTGGCACCATTGACAGGTTCTCTATCAATAACAGCAGGAACACCTCCAACATTTGGTACAGAATTGACGGTAGATTCTGGAACTCTTTCTCCTAGTACAAACTTAACTTACACATGGTATCGTTCAGTAGACAGCTCACCTGGAGATGATACTTTATTAGGAACTGGAACAACCTATACACCAGTGGAAGCTGATGTTGCTAATTACCTAATTATTGTAGCAACATCAACTGATTCAACAGGAAGTAGAACTCTTGCAATGGGTGCATCAGTTGCTAAAGCAGCAGGTCCAGAAGCACCGATTGAAGCTATTACAGGAACATTTCCGGTGGCAGCAACTCAAATTGATCTTGCAGGCTTTGCTCCAAGTGCAACAGGACTTGAAGCTGCGGTAGCAATTAATGGTACTGACTATGATGTATATGCTGATTTAACAGTTGATGGAAGTGGCAATGCTACAATATTAGGATTAACTGGTGTTACAACATCCACAACAGTAAGAATTAGAGTAAAAGAAACAGCAACAATATTAGCAGGGGCAGATAAAGAAATCACAGTAACGGCAGCGCTAACTTACACAATAAGTACAGGTAATCCTGGAATTCGAGCCACAGAAGATTTTGGGGCCCCCTTAGGAGTAGCTAGTACTTATAGCGCAACAGGTTATAGATCGTTATATACGATAACAAAGACGGGTACGGGAGATATAACAAATCTAGATGCGGTTTTAAGTGGTAATAATCCAGCGGCCTTTATTGTATATACTGAAGATAACTGGGGAAATTATTGGACTTCAACCTTAAATGATACTACCCCTGGAACGTATTTGGGACTTAGCCCAGCTGAAAACCTAGTAGCGGGAACGTATACTGCGATTCTAACAATAACAGCAGATAATGGAGTAAGCTACTCTTATAATCTTTGGTTTAAGGTTGTTAATTAGAATAAAGCTTAAAAGCCTAAGAATATAATTATTCTAATCAACAAAGTCAAGGCCCCGTAGGCAGAGTTGCATCATACTCACCTGCGGGGCCTTTTCTTTGGATATGTTTCCGAGGGTGCACGTCGGAGGTAACCGCGCGGACGGTTCTGTCGGTTAGAGGTAATTCATGCACCGGCTATTTTTCGTTGAACATACGTTGCCATAACGATATATCATTTTATATGCTATTAGTTAAATCATAAGTAAATAATAAATTATGTACCCGGAAGCAACGTTAATAATATCTTGATTGAGCTTTTAAATTTTTTTCATACATCTTTTTGTAATTTCACGGATGACTAGAGAAATTCCCAATATTATAACTGTTGAACCAAATAATGCGCCGTAAGTATAAGCAGAAAGTCCACCATGTAAAATTATTTGAATAAATATATTGGGTATTATTATTCAACATGCATAAACCGGCTTTTTCATTTTGTTTCCTCCTTATAAGTTAGATATCATTTTGGACTGATCGCATGTACGGTTTGAAGTGCAATTATGGTTCAATCTAAATGGTTCACGGTTTGGGGTTATATGATCATTTCCTTTTTTTAGTCTTTTGTATATATATTTATATATTAAAATGTTTTAGATTATTTTGCAACTTACACACACTTTTTTAAAGACCTGTAAAGAAAAAAACCTTGACATCTGGCTAAAAGATTATTATAATAATGTCAAGGTTTTTTGCTTTATAGATAAAAACCCGATACTTGCCGTTTTGTTTCAAAGGCGGTGGAATATGGCAGAAAACAATAAAAATACACGCATAACTAAAGTCGGCGATATGGCTTTGCTGTTTGATTTTTACGGCGAATTGCTAACAAAAAAGCAGCAAGAGGCTTTTAAATTGTTTTACGAAGACGATTTGTCTTTGGGTGAGATCGCCGAATCTTTCGCTACTACCCGCCAGGCGGTTCACGATTTACTGCATCGTGGCGAAAGCCTGCTGCGCGGATATGAAGAGAAACTGGGCTTGGTTGGACGCTTTCAGCGACAGCAAGCGATCATCAGCGAATTGGATCAGATGGCGCAGACATTGCACCAGGCGCCGAAGCAAATGGATTGGCAGCAGTTTGAGCAGTTGCTGCAGCAGTTAAGAGAGGGCGAATAAATGGCAAATAATCTTGCTGACAAATTGCAGAATATTTTTGCCAAGTTAAAAGGCAAAGGTCGCCTCAGCGAAGCCGATGTTACCGCGGCGCTGCGCGAAGTGCGCGTGGCGTTACTCGAGGCCGACGTCAGCTATAAAGTGGCCAAGGATTTTGTGGCCCGTATCAAGGAACGCGCGGTCGGCGAAGATGTGATGAAAAGCCTCACCCCCGGCCAGCAAGTTGTCAAGATCGTCAATGAAGAACTGATCGCTTTGATGGGGCCGGAGCAGGCCAAGCTCAAAGTTTCATCGAAACCGCCGACAGTGGTTTTGATGGTCGGTCTGCAAGGTTCCGGTAAAACCACCAGCAGCGCTAAAATTGCGCTCTACCTCAAAGGCCAGGGCAAAAGGCCGTTGCTGGCCGCTGCCGACATATATAGACCGGCGGCGATCAAGCAGTTACAGGTGCTGGGCGAAAAGACAGGGATACCCGTATTCAGCCTTGGCGACCAGGTCAGCCCGGTGGAAATATCTAAGCAGGCTTTGGCGGAAGCGCAGTCCCACGGCAACGATTATCTGATTATCGATACAGCCGGACGTCTGCAGATCAACGAAGAATTGATGAATGAACTTTCGGATATTCGCGCGGCGGTTAATCCGACGGAAATATTATTAGTCGTCGACGCTATGCTTGGCCAGGACGCGGTCAATGTGGCGGCGGCCTTCCATGAAAAGCTGACGGTCAGCGGCATCGTGCTGACCAAACTCGACGGCGACACCCGCGGCGGTGCGGCGCTCTCGGTCAAAGCCGTGACCGGCTGTCCGATCAAATTTACAGGTATCGGCGAAAAGCTTGACGGCCTTGAGCCGTTTTATCCCGACCGCATGGCCTCCCGTATCCTCGGCATGGGCGATATGCTGACGCTGATCGAAAAAGCGCAGCAAAACCTCGACCAGGAGAAAATGGCGGAGCTGGAGAACCATCTGGCGCAAAACCGCTTTACATTTGACGACTTCCTCGAGCAGCTCGACCAGATGAAAAAGATGGGCGATATGAAAGATATGCTGGCGATGGTGCCAGGGCTGGGCAAACAGCTGAAAAACGTCCAGGTCGATGATAAGCAGATAGTGACCGTCGAATCAATGATCCAGTCGATGACTAAAGCGGAACGCAACAACCCGGCGATCATCAACGCCTCACGCAAGCGGCGTATTGCCTTGGGCTGTGGCCGTCAGGTTCAGGACATCAACCGTCTGCTCAAACAATACGAACAGATGGTCAAGCTGGTCAAGCAGATGAACGCCATGCAGGGCGGCAAAGGTATGAAAGCGAAAAAAGGTGGTTTACGCTTACCTTTTTAATAAATAGTTTTAAGTTGGTATAGATATTTGTAAATTTGATAGGAGGTGAATTTGATGGCAACAAAAATCAGATTGAAGAGAATGGGTGCTAAAAAAGCTCCTTTTTACAGGGTGGTAGTGACCGATGCCCGCAATCCGCGCGACGGTCGTTTCATCGAAGAAATCGGTTATTATGATCCTTGCAAAGAACCGGCAATTATCAACATTAACGAACAAAAAGCAGTTCAATGGCTGTCTACCGGCGCTGAACCTTCCGAAACAGTCAAGTCTTTGTTTAAGAAGGTCGGCATTAAAAAAGCTTAGCAGCAACGCCTTTGAAGGAGGAATCGCTTATGAAAGAATTGATAGAACACATAGCGAAATCATTGGTTAGCAACCCTGATGCTGTGGTGGTTCAGCAAAGCGATAACGAAGACTGTATCGAACTGTCTTTGACAGTAGCGCCGGAGGATATGGGCAAGGTCATCGGCAAACAAGGACGGATTGCTAAGGCGATACGCGTCGTTTTAAAGGCTGCGGCTACCCGCAATGGCAAAAAGTGCAATCTCGATATCGAGTAAATTATGCAAGGGCGGGGTTTAAAAACCCCGCCCTTGTGGAATTTTTCGGGAGTAATTATGGACAACAAAGATCAGGTTTTGGTGGGAATTATCGGCTCCGCCCACGGTGTGGACGGACGCGTCAAAGTCTTATGTCTCAGCGACAATCCGCAGAGGTTTGCCGCAAGCGCTGTGTTGACCACGAATAAGGGGCGGCAGCTGACCATTGAGAGCGTCAGTGCGCACAAAGGTATGCTGCTGGTCAAGTTTGCCGGCGTGGACGACAGAACAGCCGCCGAAAAGCTGCGCGATAGCGAATTGGTCGCCGACCCGCAATCAGCGCCACCGCTGCCCGAGGGTGAATATTATCACTTCCAGCTCGAAGGGCTGGAGGTAATCGAAAATGGCGTTAAACTTGGCCGTCTCAAAGAGATACTGTCTTATTCGGCCAATGATATATATGTAGTAAGCAGGGAAGAAGGCAACGATTTGCTGATCCCTGCCTTGAAGAGTATTGTCAAAAGCATTGATTTAACAAACGGAACTATAACAGTAGAACTGCCGGAGGGCTTGAAATAATGCGTATCGACATACTGACGTTGTTCCCGGAAATGTTTGCACCTCTCAATGCCAGCATCGTCAAACGGGCGCGCGACAAGGGCATAGTTGAACTGAATTTAATTAATATCCGCGATTTTGCCACCGACAAGCATCAGACAGCGGATGACCGCATCTACGGTGGCGGCGCCGGTATGGTGATGAAGCCGGAGCCGATTTTTGCCGCCTGCCGTAGCGTTATGACGGCGGACAAGCCGCGTATCATCATCACCAGCCCGCAGGGGCGGCCATTCGATCAGCAACTGGCGCAGGAACTGGCAGGGGAAGAGCAGATTATCATCATCTGCGGCCATTACGAGGGCATCGACGAGCGGGTGGTGGAATATCTGACAACCGATATGATATCGCTCGGCGATTTTGTGCTTTGCGGCGGCGAGCTGGCGGCTATGGCGATCAGCGAGGCCGTAACAAGATTGCAACCGGGAGCCTTGGGTGACGATGCCTCCAGCGAGGAGGAAAGTTTTGCCGACGGCCTGCTCGAGTACCCGCAGTACACTCGTCCGCCGGAATTCGAAGGGCATCAGGTGCCGCAAGTACTGCAAAACGGTAATCATCAGCAGATCAGGCTCTGGCGGCGGCAGCAATCTCTGCAGCGCACCTGGTGTAACCGCCCCGACCTGCTGGTCAAAGCCACGCTAACAAAAGAAGACAAACTGTATCTGGAACGATTACAGCAGCTGCACAGCAAGCCATACCGCATTTTTGTCAGCTTGTTGCATTATCCTGTTTATAATAAAAAGCATCAGACAATCAACACTTCGCTGACCAATCTCGACCTGCATGATATTGCGCGCGCTGCGCAAACTTATAATGTAGAAAAATATTTTATAGTGCAGCCGGTAGAGCAGCAGCGGCAATTGATGTCAACACTGCTTGATCATTGGGACGCCGGTTTCGGCGCGGTCTACAATCCAGACCGCCACGCGGCGCTGGCGCATGTGCGGATACTGCCGTATCTCGAAGATGCGATCGCCGAAATAGAGCAGCTCTGCGGCCAAAAGCCGCGGCTGATCGCCACCAGCGCGCTGGCCAAAGAGGATGACCAACTGACCGGATACCGGCAGATGCGCCAGATCATCGAGCAGCAGGGCGGCGCTTATCTACTGCTGTTGGGTACAGGCTGGGGACTGACCGAAGAGCTACGGACGGCGGCCGATTACCGGCTGCGTCCGGTCTACGGCGTTGGCGCCTATAACCATTTATCGGTGCGTTCGGCGGCTTCGATCATGCTTGACAGATTGTTTGGCGAACGTTAAAAAAGACTTGCATAGCTGGAAATTATATGCTATAATCAAACCCGTGTTTCATAGGAGCCGGTCCGCTGCCGTAGAGACGGGAATGAACGGTTGACGAAAAGGAGGAGAACCATGTCCAATATTATAGACGCTATTGAGAGCGAACAGATGAGAAAAGACGTCCCGCAACTGCGCACCGGCGATACCGTACAGGTTCACGTTAAGGTCGTTGAAGGCGCCCGGGAAAGAATTCAGTTATTCGAAGGTATTGTCATCAGAGTCAAAGGCGGCGGCATCAATCAGATGTTTACCGTTCGCCGCGTGGCTTACGGCGTTGGCGTGGAAAGAACTTTCCCGCTGCATTCGCCGCGCATCGATAAGATCGTGGTCGTGCGTCACGGTAAAGTCCGTCGCGCCAGACTCTATTATCTGCGTAATTTGACCGGTAAAGCTGCGAGAATTAAAGAAGCGCGCCGGTAAAAAAAGTTTTTAAGGTTTATTCTAAAGACGGTGTTTATTTCGCCGTCTTTAATTTTTATGTTTGCAATTATCATATATTGTGATACAATAACCAATATTGATATTGAAAAATTTTATTTATCATCTGTTAACGGAGGGATGTTACTTGATTTCCAGTAATGATTTCAAAACCGGCGTTTCTATTGAAATAGACGGCGATGCCTATATCGTGGTTGAATTCCAGCATGTTAAACCGGGAAAAGGCGCCGCCTTCGTGCGTGCCAAGCTGCGCAATCTGCGGACAGGAGCTGTTGTGGAGCGCACTTTTAACGCCGGAGAGAAAATGCCCAAGGCTCACTTGGATAGGAGAAATATGCAATATCTCTACCATGACGGCACTTATTATGTGTTTATGGATAACGAGAGTTATGAACAAAGCCTATTAACCGAAGAGCAGATGGCCGATTCCAAGAACTATTTGATCGAAAATATGAACATTTCGGTACTGTTTTTCAAAGGAGATATCATCGGCGTCGATCTACCCTCGCAGGTAGAGCTGGAAGTCATTGAAACCGAGCCCGGTATCAAGGGCGATACTGCCTCCGGCGGCAATAAGCCCGCCACTTTGCAAACCGGCGCGGTGGTACGGGTTCCGTTCTTTATCAATGTTGGCGATGTAATCCGTGTCAATACCAAGACCGGAGAGTACATTGAAAGAGTTTAGTACAAGTTTAGTTGGTTTGTTTTAAAGAAACCGTTTTTAGGTAATACTAGTTTCGTGGTCTATCGGAAGGAGGAATTTGCATGAAAGATTTACAACAACAAGTTGCTTATTTGCAAGGTTTGGCCGAAGGTATAGAGGTAGAAAACAGCAAGGAAGGCAAATTAATTCTGGAGATGCTGGATGTTCTTGAGGCTATGGCCGAGCATATCGCCGGGCTTAGCGACGAACAGTCTGATCTCGAGGATTATCTCGAAGCTGTCGACAGCGATTTGTCCGATCTCGAGGAAGATTTCTATAATGATGAGGAATGCAGCTGCGACGAGGATGATGATTATGTCGAAGTCGAATGTCCCGAGTGCCACGAGGAAGTATGCTTTGATTCCGACATCCTCTATGATGAGGATTTGATTGAGGTTACCTGCCCTTCTTGCGGCGCGGTCGTCTTCTGCAACGATGAAAGCGAAGATTTTGACGATGATGACGACGAAGAAGCGAATAAGGTAGTTGACATCAAAGAAGAGAAAAAAGAGAAAAAAGAAAAAAAGCAAACTAAAAAATCAAAAAAAGATGATTTAGATTTTGATGATGATCTTGATCTATAAGCTTTAATATACCTGCGATGATAACGGCTGTCCATTGTGGGCAGCCGTTGTTTTTTATTCGACAAAATGATTGATTGCTTTGTTTATCTGGCATTATGTTCGCTGTCGGGGGTTAGGGTTAGCAACTTGAAGATTTTAGTAACTATTGAGAAAAACTATTGAATATGTTATAATTAATTTGCGCGGCGAATGGAGGAATTAATATTATGGCGCAAGACCAAAAAGTCAAAATCATTTGCGAAAACCGCAAAGCACGCCATGAATATAGCTTTCTTGAGCTGTTTGAGGCCGGTATCGAGCTGCATGGTACCGAGGTCAAATCGCTTCGCTGCGGCAAAAGCAGTCTGCAAGATGCCTACGCCAGAGTAGAGAACGGTGAGATTTTCATCTACAATATGCACATCAGCCCTTACGAAATGGGCAACCGTTTCAATCACGAGCCGAAGCGCAAACGCCGCTTGCTGATGCACAAATCGGAAATCCGGCGGATATTTGCATCGGTGAGGGAGAAGGGGTTGACGGCGGTGCCGATCAAAGCCTATTTTTGCGGCAGTCGTGTTAAGCTGGAGATTGCGCTGGCGCAAGGTAAAAAGCTCTATGACAAGCGGCAGGATTTGATCACCAAAGAGAGCAAACGCGATGTTGAGCGGGCGATGAAGGAAAGGAGTCGTGAATAGTATGGCCTTATTCAGCAAAAGCAGGGAAGTAGAGCCGGTTGAAGTGGCCGGCAAAGAATTGGTTTGTCCGATCTGTGGCGGCCGTGATTTCTGGCAGCGCGAGACGCAGCTCAATACCAGCGGCATGACTTTGCTCGGTCTCGAATGGGCTAATGCCAGCGCTACCAATTATGTTTGCGATTACTGCGGCTATATGTTCTGGTTCCATCCGAAGCGGTAGGCAACAAATCCCTAATGTGGTTTAGTTGTTGCCAGACAGCAGACAGTATGTTTTATCTTATTCCGCCCCACCAGGGGTGAAGCCATTTATTTCCAGTCAGATCTAGTTTGGCCTATCATGGGGCTGTAACGGTTTCGACGGGGGAAGGATTGGCGAAAGTAGCGAGCCGGCGTTCCATTGGGCCGTAAAACGGTGGAAACAATTTTAATTGCCAAAAATAATTACGCTTTAGCTGCTTAATTGCAGATAACCCTGCCCTTGGCTCGCCTGTAGGCGAAGAAGTAGGGTCATTAATACAGGCTGCTCCGGTGGTATTTCCCCGCACCAACGGAGGAGAATAAGGGGATAGCAAGGCGGCAGGCCGTTTGTGGTCGGCGGCCAAGCGAAACTTAAATCGCAAACTACGCTCGAAGAAGCTTTCGTGGGTTCTCTTTCGGACAGGGGTTCGACTCCCCTCAGCTCCACCAAAAAATAAGCCCAGCTATTCTGATGGATGGCTGGGCTTTTTATTTATTTTTTGGTGCAGTTAAAGGCTTTTTTATATATCTTAAAGAAAAGTACAAAAAAGCGATGAAATATGGTAAAATTTTCATAAAAGATTAAAATTTTAAGTTCAGGAAATGAATTATATATCTGTGTGAGATATTTCTAAAAAACGGAATATTTCTGAACTGGGTATAGCAGTATTGGGTCGATGGTCGAAAAATATAAAGAATATTGCGAGGGCAATAATAAATGAATAACCTGAAAAAATATGTTGAGCGTTTTTTTGAGGAGCTTGAAGTTTTTGAAGATATCGAACGCAGTCATTGCTGCAAAATATACATTAAACAGGCGCTATTTGAGTTTTTTGACAACGAAACCAAAGAAACCGCTTTTGCGGTATACCGCACGTTTTTTGACAGCTATCGGATAACGTTGGCTGGCACGTCAAATCCATTTATTGACCTTCTGGATGTTTTGAAAAACTACGAAGAAAACGCCGCCGTACTCATAGACAAACAAAGAGACCACTATATTCATTCTGTCAATGTTTTTATTCTTGGCCTTTGTATATATGCACAAAACACAAAATACCGCACTGCTTTTCGAAAAGCTATCATGAATCAAGAAGAGTATCCGTACGCCTATGATACAAAAAACGAAGAATTCTTTTATCGTTGGGGACTTGCTTCATTGTTCCATGATGTGGGTTACCCTGTGGAAATTGTCGGGAGGCAGATCAATAAATTCATCGATTTTGCTACGGATGTGGACGGTAAAGCAGAAACTGTCAATGTGCAGCTTTCGTTTGCTAATTTTGACAAACTCAACTGCATCTGTGAAGTCGTCCCCAAACGTGAATTCACCAGATGCTATTTTGACCGTTATGAGGACAGCATTTATATCGATATGCTGAAGCCCATTGATTTATTGGCACATAAAATACATACTTCCCTCGGCGTTGATTTAAAGACAGCTAAGTTTTTTCTTGACGATTTTGTTCATGTGATGGCGCGGTTTGGGTTTATCGATCACGGTTATTATAGTGCTATTATTGTGTTAAAATGGTACGGCTATTTAATCCAATCGGCAAATTATAGGCCGGAGTACTTTTTTGGCCCTGTTTTAGACAGCGCTAGCGCCATTTTGCTGCACAATTGCTATAAAAACATCATGCAGAAAAACCCCTTTAACCTCGGTGCGCTTGCTCCGGTAACGCATCCGATCGCATTTTTGCTGATCCTCTGCGATGAACTTCAGGAATGGAATCGGCAAGCCTACGGCATCAAGGACAAGCTACGTACACTCGCGGCCGAGGCAAGGCTAGAAATTACGGACGAGAGGCTTAACGTGACGTTTATTACACATAGCGGTTCGTTGCCGACGGATTTCTCACGCAAAAAGAAAAAACAGCTTAACAAACTGCTTGCTATGGATGAGTTGTTCGATACGGTTTCTTTGCGTTGCCAAGCGCGTAAAAAACCGATGCTGCCGCAAGTGAGCGATCAAATGACTCCGCGTCCGAACCTGAATGACCTTGAAAAACTGGCGCGCGCGATTCATGAACTGTATAATGAAAACCAGCTTGAACGCTATCCTGATCAGCCGCTGAAATATCCGGATTTTGACAAATTGACGGACTCGTTGAAATATTCCAATCTGCGTCAGGCCATGGATATCCCTGAAAAGCTACGGCAGATGGGCTTTGTTATGCGTCCGGCGGACTGTGCGGGAGAAAGCATTATCAGCATCCCGTCGGAATATGTGGAGTATCTTGCCGAGCAGGAGCATGATGCTTGGGTGGCTGAACGAAAGTCAAGCGGTTGGGTGTTAGGCGACCATGTGGATGCGGGGAAAAAAATTACGCCCTATTTGGTTGCGTATGACAAGCTGCCGGAAGAAATTAAGCAGCTTGACCGTGATCCGGTAGAGAATATTCCCTTGCTGATTGCACGTATCGGTATGGCTGTATATAAAAGAGGTGAATGAGCATGAGACTATTTGATAAGTTAAAAAAACAAAATGAACAACCTCAACCCCAACCCCAAACGACTCTTGTGCCGAGCGTGGGGAGAATGCCTTTTCCTGCCTACCGTGGCAATGACCCGTATATTTTTATTAGTTACGCTCATCTGGATTACAAAAAAGTTTTTCAGGAAATCAAGGGGTTTAACGAACGTGGTTATAATGTCTGGTACGATGAAGGAATTTCTCCAGGCAACGAGTGGACGGATGAAATCGCAGATGCTCTGGAAAGATGCTCATTGTTTATTGTATTTATCACGCCGAACTCCGCCGGGTCTCCCAATGTACTGAAAGAGGTTAACTTTGCCATTGAAGATAAAAAGCCGCTGATTGCCATCCATCTGGAAGAGACAATGCTGCGTGGTGGACTGAAACTGCAAATCAGTACGATCCAGGCCATTCTCAAGTACAAAATGACCGAGGAGGAATATGTCTATAAATATACAACCGCTTTTACAAGATTGGGCATGCAACCCAAGGTAAACGTCCAGGCAAAAGCTGCGGTACTCGTGTCCTCAGTACCGACTGTTGCCGCGCCGCCGTCAGCAGCTTATGCCGGAGAAATCAGCACGCTCGGCGATTTTAGAGTAGAACACGGTTTGTTGCGTGAATATCTGGGCAAGGAGCCCCATATTACTTTGCCGGATGAGGTTGAGATCATTGGTCCATCAGCTTTTGGGCAAGGACGCCGGTTTCTTGAGACGGTTGATTTGAACAAAACCGGCGCTCTCCTAACCGGCGCTTTTAGCGATTGCCCCAATCTGCGTAAAATAATAATTCCCCATTCTGTGACAATGATTCAAGAAAAGCCGTTTGTCAATTGTCCCGAATTAACGCTGTATTGTTACCGCAGCCAGCTACCCCCAAATTTTGCAGAGAATTTCGGCGGAAGAGAAATCATTTATCTGGAAGACGGCCCCACGGGGCAATCTGTCGGCTTGAGTTATGGCGAATGGGGTGGCAAGCAGCGTGAAGCGGAGCGAACAATAGAAAATGCTGTATCCGCACCGACATCAGCCGCTGTTTTGGCAGCTGAAGACAGAGTCGTTTTTGCAAGCCCGGAATTACATAGGATTGTATGCGCCCAATTGGGATGCAGCGAGGATACTGTTTTAACAAGATCCCAGTGTGACAGTGTAACATCTCTTTCGGTATGTGGAAATGCCGTGGGTCGGAAATTTAACGCCTACACCAACGATGGTTATAATGTTAGGATTGTGCCCATTGCCGGCAGTGGGGATCAAATGGCAACAGTGGGGCGCGGCAGTCTTGACTCCCTTGAGGACATACCCCTATTGCGCAATCTTACAAAACTTACTATTCCCTATCAGAGTGTTTTTGATTTGACACCCTTGGCGAACTCTAAAATAGAGAAGCTGGATTTGTCTGCTAATATGCTGGGGGGCATTTTGCCATTGACCTCCATGCGCTTTTTAAAGGAACTCAATCTCAGCCACACGCAACTGGATTCTGTCGTTTCGCTTGGGAATTTTCGTTCTCTTACTCATCTTACCTTTCCGGGGATTTACCAGTCACAATTCGATAAACTCTGTGAAGTCGAAAATGAAAGTCTGACGTGCCTCATCGTTTCTGGGAGCGGCAAGCTGCAAAGCATCGATAAGATCGGAAACCTCAAAAATCTCGAATCGCTTTACATTGGTGATACGCACGTTACGGATATAGAGCCGGCACTGTCTCTTCGGTTTTTAAGGCGTTTTGGAATCAGAAATCTGAGAATAGCCGATCTTAGCATCATTAAACAGTTTAACAATTTGGAAGCGCTGGCAACAGACAAAAAGCAAGAAGAAATCATTGCAGAACAATACGACGGAAAATTCCCCTTTAAGGCCTATTAGTTGCAGAGTGTAAAAATGACCAAGTACAAACCTGACGGGAATACTTTTGTTTTTGCAGTGACAATATCTAAACAATAAGTTACGGCATCAGAGTGATTTATTGATATGCATTATTAAATACCAGCAGTTTAAGGTTATCTGGACTTATCTCCTTACATACATATAGTCACTGCAAACCCACCTACGAAGACAAAATAGTTCGTATTTGGGTTAAGTCGCTCCACCACGTCGGCATCTAGAAGTTGATTCTAGGTGCCGATTTTTTAACTGTAGTGTATAGAAATTTATAGAAATATTAATTAATGTTGAGCTAACTACTCCAGGAGGTATTTATGAAGACTTTTTCAATAGAAAGGAAAATAAATGTTCCTCATGATAAAGCATGGGAGTTGCTGGCAATTTCACCAAATCCCCAGGAAAGTCGATTGAAATAGTAGTCAAAAATGCAGGTGATCCGGAGAAGTTTGGTGTCGGAGCAGAACGATTAATAACTTTTAATAATATAAGAATAGTTGCTTTTTTGAAAGCCATGCCCATACATGAACGTCTTGAATCAATTGACCCTCCAAATTTATCCCCCGTTCAAATCGGGGTGGCGCCTTTAATAGTATAACGCTATCTTTTGATAATTTTGTCTTGACTTGTAGGTGCTTTTTAGTTAGTATAGTAAGATAATAAAGGGGAGTAGCTACTTCAGTAAAGTCGTCATCTCGGGTGACTTAACCTCGGCTTTACTGGCAACTAACAAAGTTGTTTGCAAGACCTTTATCTAATTTGATGAAGGTCTTTTTATATGTCTTCATTAAAGGGGGGGGACTACAAATCGAACATTTATCATCTGAATTATTCATGAGTGTTATATCTATCATTTTGATCGACCTTGTTCTAGGTGGTGACAACGCGATTGTTATTGGCATGGCTGCTCGTAATCTACCGCGCAATATGCAAAAGCAAGTAATTATTTTAGGTACTATTGGTGCTGTTATTATCCGTATTATTGCTACTGTGGTAATAGTTTGGTTCCTGAAAATTCCTGGGATTCAATTAGTCGGCGGATTAGTGCTTCTGTTTATAGCTTATAAATTAGTGAGGGATAAGAAAAAAGAAACATGTACTGAAAAAGAGTGCACTGGTTTTTGGTCGGCTATTGGCACCATTATGATTGCAGATGCTGCTATGGGTATAGATAACATTCTAGCAGTAGCCGGAGCTGCCCATGGGAGTATGCTAGTAGTCATCTTTGGTTTGGCAGTAAGTATTCCTATTGTTGTCTGGGGAAGTACTCTTGTGATTAAATTGATCGATCGTTTTCCTGTGATTATTTATGCTGGGGCTGCAGTAATTGCATACACAGCTGCAGGTATGATTATCAAAGAGCCTTGGATTGCACAGCAATTGATTGGATATCCTGCTTTGAATTGGATTATCGTAATTGTCGCAGTAATTGGGATTATTTTAAGCGGTCTAATAACTAAAAAGCATAGCAATCTTAGTGACTAATTAGCTTACCAAAGGGTGAAAACTGCAATTCATTTAACTGTTCAAATCGGGTTAGCGCCTCCAAAAATAAAAATAAACCCTTCCTAACAGCGGGGTTTATTTTTGATGTGGGCTAAAGTTTTTAAAGAAAAGTGTATCTCATTTGCAATAAAATATGTTAAAATTTTTAAAACTGCTTTGGTTGATCTACCGGAAGGTATAAAGTCACAAATAGAACAAGATATTAAGCTATTAGTTGCCGGTATTTATGGGTAAGATCAAATGGCCTTTAAACTGAAAATCGCCATATTCCCATGTTTATAATCCATGATTTATCTCAAGATTGTTAGTGCGGGAGGTCTGATCAATGGAATATAGTCCGCAAACAAAAAAATTTACACTGCTTGTTGTCTCCCTAGCTTCATTTCTGACGCCCTTTATGGGAAGTGCTGTCAATCTAGCGATTCCTTCAATCGGTCAGGAATTCGGCAGCAGTACTTTTCAGCTGGGCTGGGTGGCCACCAGCTATATTCTGGCCTCAGCCGCTTTTTTGGTTCCCTTCGGTCGGATCGCTGATATCATAGGCCGGAAAAGAGTTTTCGTTCTGGGAATCTCAATCGTTGCACTGGCCTCTGTTTTCTGCGGCCTTGCCTGGTCCGTTCAAGCGCTGATCTTTTTTCGTATCCTTCAGGGTATCGGTGGAGCAATGGTTTTCGGCACGGGCATGGCGATTCTGACATCGGTTTTTCCTCCCCAGGAACGGGGCAGGGTCCTGGGTATTAATGTGGCAACAGTTTATTCGGGCCTCTCTCTGGGACCGGTCCTTGGCGGGATAATGAACAAAAACCTGGGCTGGCATTCCATATTCTTTTTGACAGCGCTGATTGGCCTTGCCACCGCTGTCTTTACTTTTTGGAAACTAAAAGAAGAATGGGCGGGAGCAAAAGGAGAACCATTTGATATTATTGGGGCAGCTCTTTATACGCTGGGGCTGATCTCTTTTATGTACGGTGTTTCGGCTGTGGCGACCGTTGCTTTTGCCAAATACTTGCTGGTGGTTGGAGTGGTTATACTGGTTGTCTTTGTTCGTTTCGAGCTGAAAGCTAAGACGCCTGTACTTAACCTACGACTTTTTAAAAATGTCACATTTGCCTTTTCCAATCTAGCGGCGCTGATTAATTACAGCGCTACCTCCGCACTGGGGTTTATTCTCTCATTTTACCTGCAGATCGTCCTCGGCTTTGATTCTCAGATCGCCGGGATGATCCTCCTCTTCCAACCAGTGATGATGGCCGTTCTTTCCCCCTTCGCAGGCAACCTTTCCGACCGGGTGCAACCCCGCACGCTGTCTTCTCTGGGAATGGGGCTGACCGCCCTCGGGCTCTTCGTCTTCGCTTTTATCAGCCAAACAACGCCGGTCTGGCAGATCATCCTGACACTGGGCGTGATGGGGGTAGGATTCGCTCTTTTCTCGTCGCCAAACAGCAACGCGATAATGAGCTCCGTAGAAAAACGGTTTTACGGTGTCGCATCCTCCACTCTGGGGACTATGCGTCTAATCGGCCAAGCTGTCAGCATGTCCGTGGTCATGCTGATCATCACTTATGTTGTGGGAAACGTCGAACTCACGCCAGCCCACGCCCCGGCATTGATCACCGCTATGCGGATCTCATTCGCACTTTTTACGATTCTCTCAGTGGCCGGCATCTTTGCCTCCTTGGCCCGTGGCAAAGTCACCCGGGAAAATGACGGTTCTCCTCAATATTAATGGCTTGTTGAAGTGACTTTACCAGCAGCACCCGGGGACAGCCGAAGCTACTGAATTAATTATCAAACATAATTGTCACCGCAAACCCACCAACGAAACATAGAAAGTTCGTATTGGGGTTAAGTTGCTCCACCAAATAACAGCAGGCCTACCCTTTGGGGTAGGCCTGCTTTCTTAGAAAGTTGTTCACCATATTAGGTACTTAAAGAACATAAAAGGACTTGACTGCAAAGGGTCAAGTCCTTTTGCCGTTATTTTATATCCGAATGGTATTCCTGTAAAGATTTTTTCTTTGATTCTGTTAGATTGTTTTTTATATATGCCGAAATCCCTTGCACGCTTGCTAAGGCTGCCGTCATGGTTGTAATATACGGCACTTTGTTTTTAATGGCAATCTTACGGATATAGGAATCGTCAAATTGGCTGGTTTTGGAGCAAGGTGTGTTGATGATCAGATTAATTTCCTTGTTAGCGATACTGTCTAAAATATTAGGGCGCCCCTCGTAAAGCTTTTTAATTTCTTCACAGGCCACTCCGTTTTTCTGCAGGAATACGTAGGTTCCCTTTGTCGCTTTGATTTTGAAGCCAATTTCCATGAATGCCTTTGCCGCTTTCAGCGCTTCCGCTTTATCATTGTCGTTAACGCTGATCAGTACCGTTCCGGAGGTCGGAAGCGGAACCGATGTGGCTTCCTCCGCCTTGAAAAATGCCAGTTCGAAGGAATCCGCCATGCCAAGCACTTCTCCGGTGGAGCGCATTTCGGGACCTAAAACCGGATCGACCTCGGGGAACATATTAAACGGTAAAACCGCTTCCTTCACGCCGTAATGCGGGATCTTGCGGTTGACAAGACGGCTCATATCGTATTTTTTGCCGGAATTGGCCGCCATAATAATCTCCGTGGCGATTCTTGCCATCGGGATGTTGCAGACTTTGGAAACCAGCGGAACCGTTCGTGACGCCCGCGGATTGGCTTCCAGAACATAAACCTTATTGCCCTCGATGGCGTACTGCATATTCATCAGACCTACAACCTTCATCTCTTTGGCAATCTTTTTGGTATATTCCACGATTGTTTTTATGTGTTCTTCGGGAATGCTAATTGGCGGAATGACACAGGCGGAATCGCCCGAATGGATTCCGGCATATTCGATATGCTCCATGACAGTGGGTACAAACGCGTCTGTTCCGTCGGCAATGGCGTCAGCCTCCGTTTCGATGGCGCTTTTAAGAAAACGGTCAACCAGAATCGGACGCTCCGGAGTCACGCCAACCGCTGCTGCCATGTATCGCCCGAGCATTTCCTCATCATGCACTACTTCCATGCCCCGGCCGCCGAGAACATAGGAAGGCCGGACCATCAACGGATAGCCGATCCGGTTGGCGATTTCAATGGCTTCCTCCACATTCACAGCCATACCGGATTCCGGCATCGGTATGTTCAGCTTATCCATGATCTTGCGGAACAAATCGCGGTCTTCCGCCAGATCGATGGTATCCTGGGAGGTGCCAAGAATTTTGACCCCGGCCTTTTCTAACTCACTTGCAATATTGAGCGGGGTTTGTCCGCCGAAGGAAACGATGACTCCTAACGGCTGCTCCTTTTCGTAGATGCTCAGAACATCTTCTACGGTGAGAGGCTCAAAATATAACTTGTCCGAAGTGTCGTAGTCTGTTGAGACTGTTTCGGGGTTGCAGTTGACGATCACCGTTTCATATCCCAGATCTTTGAGCGCAAAGGCAGCGTGGACGCTGCAATAGTCAAATTCGATGCCCTGCCCGATCCGGTTCGGTCCTCCGCCGAGAATCATCACCTTCTGCCGGTTGCTCACCGTTGTCTTGTCAGGTGCGTTGTAGGTAGAGAAGTAGTAGGCTGCATTTTCGACACCGCTGACCGGTACCGGTTCCCATCCCTCAACAACCCCTATCTCTTTCCTTCTGGTACGGATTTGCGATTCACTGACGTCAAGAAGTTTTGCCAGATAACGATCGGCAAAGCCGTCCTTTTTTGCTTTGATTAAAAGTTCATCGGGAAGCTCTTTGCCCCGGTATTTAATCAGTTCTTCTTCAAATAAAGCCAGTTCCTTCATCTGCTGGAGGAAATACGGCTTGATGTAAGTCAGGGCATAAAGCGCATCGACATCCGCACCTTTTCGCAGCGCCTCATAGAGGATAAACTGCCGTTCGCTGGTTGGCTCAACCAGCATTGCCAGCAGTTCGTCCAGCGATTTTTCGTTAAAGTTCTTGGCAAAGCCCAGACCGTAACGTCCGATCTCCAGAGACCGGATGGCCTTTTGCAGCGCTTCTTTATAATTCTTGCCGATGCTCATGACTTCGCCGACAGCACGCATCTGCGTTCCGAGCTTATCAATAGAGCCAGGGAATTTTTCAAATGCCCAGCGGGAAAATTTGATGACCACATAGTCGCCCGAAGGGGTGTACTTTTCCAGTGTCCCATCCCGCCAATAGGGGATTTCATCAAGCGTCAACCCCGCCGCCAGCAGGGAGGAGACATAGGCGATAGGGAATCCGGTCGCCTTGGACGCCAACGCTGAAGATCGGGAGGTACGGGGGTTGATTTCAATGATCACGACCCGGCCTGTTTGGGGGTCGTGCGCAAACTGAACATTGGTTCCGCCGATGACCTCAATCGCCTCAACCACATCGTAAGAATATTTTTGCAGTCGCTTCTGGAGTTCCGGGCTGATAGTCAGCATCGGCGCGGCGCAGAAGGAATCGCCGGTATGCACGCCGATGGCATCGATATTTTCGATGAAACAGACCGTAATCATCTGGTTTTTGCTGTCTCTTACCACCTCAAGCTCCAGCTCTTCCCAGCCCAAAACAGATTCTTCGACCAGTATCTGTCCGACCATGCTGGCCGCGATGCCGCGCGCAGCAATAACTCTCAGTTCATCAATGTTATAGACAAGCCCGCCGCCGGTTCCGCCCATAGTATACGCCGGACGGATTACTACCGGATATCCGAGTTCGGCAGCAATCTTTTCCGCTTCCTCCACACTGTAGGCCGCGCTGCTTTTGGGCATTTCAATGCCAAGCTTCGCCATCGTCTTTTTAAACTCTATGCGGTCTTCGCCCCGTTCGATGGCGTCAATCTGAACGCCGATCACCTGGACGCCATACTGCTCCAATACGCCGCTCTTAGAAAGCTCCGAACATAAATTGAGCGCCATCTGCCCTCCTAGATTGGGAAGCACCGCATCCGGGCGTTCCTTGGCTATGATCTGGGAAAGGCTTTTGGCGTTCAATGGTTCAATATAAGTCACATCCGCAATACCGGGGTCTGTCATAATGGTCGCAGGGTTGGAATTGACCAAAACGATTTGATACCCTAAACTTCGTAAGGCCTTGCACGCCTGGGTACCGGAATAGTCAAACTCGCAGGCCTGACCTATAACAATTGGCCCCGACCCAATAATCAAAACTTTGTTAATATCGGTTCTTTTTGGCATAATGCTCTCCTGTTGCCTTCTTCCTATTAAAGGATATTTTAACAGATTTTATCGACAAAACTATTGTAGCTTACTTACTCACTATTTGTAAATCAAAATAAGATAAAAATTTGTAATTTTTGAATGATATTTGTTATCATCGGCAAAAAACGAATTTTAGGCAACCGATCTGCCGATAATTTTATGGCGGCTTCGGCTACATAAATATAGAAAAATATAGTATTTTTTAGGAGTTTTTTTTTGCCCAAAATCGCTAAGGTATTGATAGTACTGGTCTGTATAATATGATGAATTGCCAGAAACGATAAGTGCAAAAGTAGTATGCACTATAGTGGAATGTTTATGGTATAATTAAGCAAGATATATTATTGAATCATGGATATTCAGCATCAAATCAGATAAGGGGACAGCAAATTGGACGGGCAAAAAAGGGTAAATATTAAAATAGGTGCGCTGGTTGATATTGTACTGAAAAAAGACCAACCCTCCGGCGCTTTGACTCGCGGGCATGTGCAGCGGATACTGACAAATAGCCCCAGCCATCCACATGGCATCAAGGTGATGCTGGAGGAGGGCGACCAAGTGGGCAGAGTGCAGAAAATAATCGAGGATTAGTTGCCTAAAGGCTCCAATGACATTCCGCAAAAGAAAAGGAGAAGCAAACCAATGGCTAAAACACTGGTTTTGACAGAAAAACCATCCGTAGGACGTGATATTGCTAAGGTCCTAAACTGCAATCAAAAGGGTGACGGCTGTATTTCAGGGAACAGGTACATCGTTACTTGGGCTTTGGGGCATTTGGTTACCCTGGCAGAGCCTGAAGCTTATAACGAGAAATATAAATCATGGACTATGGATGACCTGCCGATGCTGCCGGAGAGAATGAAACTGGTCGTTATCAATCAAACCGCCAAACAGTTCAAGGTTGTCCAGGCCTTAATGAAAAGCTGCGATATTTCCGACTTGGTGATCGCCACCGATTCCGGCCGGGAGGGCGAGCTTGTCGCGCGCTGGATCATGCAAAAGGCGGGTTGGAATAAGCCTACTAAACGGCTATGGATTTCTTCACAGACCGACAAGGCGATCAAAGAAGGCTTTGCCAGCCTAAGGCCGGCAGCCGAATACGACAATCTCTATAAAAGCGCTCAGGCGAGAGCTGAGGCGGACTGGCTGGTTGGTCTCAACGTCACACGCGCGCTGACCTGCAAGTATAACGCGCAGCTTTCCGCCGGGCGAGTACAAACGCCGACACTTGCTCTGCTCGTTGAGCGCGAGCAGGAAATAAAAAACTTTGTGCCCAAAGACTATTGGACGGTACAGATAAATACCGGCGGTTTTACCGCCACCTGGCGTGACGCCAAAGGCCAGTCCAAGATTTTTGATAAAGAAAAGGCGGAGGCGATTGTCGCCGCCATCTCCGGCTGCGAGGGTGTATTAAAGACGGTCACACGTGAATATAAGCATCAGGCGCCGCCCGCAGCCTACGATTTAACAGAGTTACAGCGCGACGCCAACAAAAAATATGCCTATACGGCAAAGCAGACACTCTCGCTGATGCAGAGCCTCTACGAAACACATAAAGCCCTGACTTATCCGCGTACAGACTCCCGTTATATCACAGACGATGTGGCGGCTACTCTTGTGGACAGGCTGCAGAGTATCGCCATCGGCAATTATAAAGAGCTGGCGGGAGGGCTTATCCGCAAACGTCCGCTCTCAACCAAGTACATTGTCAACAATGCCAAGGTGACAGACCACCATGCGATCATCCCTACCGACGGGCAGATCAATCTGACGCAGTTCTCGCCGGAGGAGCGCAATATTTTTGATTTGGTTGTCCGCCGGTTTATCGCGGTACTCTCTCCGGCGTTTGAATATGAAGAAACAAAAATTGGCATCATGGTCAATAAACAGGAGTTTTTCGCCAAGGGTAAGATCGTCAAAAATCCCGGATGGAAAGCGGCCTATGGAAATTTATTAGCATCTGATGACGAAAATGATGACGAGGAGCGCGAGCAGTCACTGCCTCCGGTCAAGCAAGGCGACCGTATAAAGATAGTCTCGGTACAGGCTAAAGGCAGCAAAACAAAGCCTCCGGCCCGCTACAACGAGGCCACCCTGCTCACCGCTATGGAGAACCCCGCCCGGCACATGGAAAACAAAGAGCTGCGCGAGGTGCTCGAAACCACCAGCGGGCTGGGGACACCGGCCACACGCGCGGACATCATCGAAAAGCTTTTCTCCAGCTTCTACGCGGAGCGCAGAGGCAAGGAAATTGTGCCAACGTCCAAGGGAATCCAGCTGATTGGCATCGTACCCGCGGAGCTGCGGTCGGCCGAGCTGACGGCCAGATGGGAGCAGACGCTGGCGCTGATCAGCAAGGGCAAAGCCCGCGATCAGGTATTTATCGATGATATGCGCAAATATGCCACCAAGCTTGTTTCCACCGTCAAAGTCAGTGAACTGAAATTTGTTCACGACAATGTCACCCGCCAAAAATGCCCCGACTGCGGCCAATTTCTGCTGGATGTCAAGGGCAAAAAAGGCAGGATGCTCATCTGTCCCGACCGGGAGTGCGGCTACCGTAAAAGCGTTTCCTTTGAAACAAATGCGCGTTGCCCCAATTGTCATAAGAAGCTCGAGATGCGCGGCGACGGCGACAACCAAATGTTTGTCTGCATTTGCGGTTACAGAGAAAAACTGTCCGATTTTAAAAAACGCAAGGGCGAAGCAGGCGCGAATAAAGCCGAGGTCAGAAACTACTTAAATAACCAGACGGATACCGGCGGCGCCAATTCCGCGCTGGCCGAACAGCTTGCCAAGTGGAAGGAAAGCCATTCGAAGCAATAAGAGGTTACAAACACTAAAATAATGAGGTATGGGCGTTTATGTTACTGTCCGCAGAAAAAATCACCAAAAGCTACAGTGAGCAAATATTGCTCAACGATATCTCTCTTTACATTGACGAGGGAGATAAAATCGGCGTTATCGGTGTAAATGGCACGGGAAAATCAACTTTTCTCAAGATCCTTGCAGCAGAGGAGCAACCGGATTCCGGAACTGTTAGCAAATATTCTGGTGTCCGTATTCGGTATTTAGCTCAGAATCCGCTCTGGGACGAACAGCTGACTGTTTTAGAGCATGTGCTTTCAGGTGTGCCGCAACTAAAAGAATCAGATGAATTTGCAGTAAAAAGGATTTTGACAAAACTCGGCATCAGCGAATTTGACACACCTGTCAGCAGTCTGTCCGGCGGCCAAAAAAAGCGCGTGGCCATCGCCAGCGTGCTGATTGATCCCGGCGAAATACTGATTCTCGACGAACCGACCAACCATCTGGATAACGAAATGATCCAATGGCTGGAAAGCTATCTGATCAAATATACAGGCGCGCTGATTATGGTGACGCATGACCGTTACTTTTTAGATAGGGTAACGAATAGAATCGTGGAAATAGATAACGGCCATTTATACAGCTATCAGGCTAACTATTCACAGTACGTTGAACTTAAAGCCCAGCGCGAGGAAATGGAGCTGGGCAGCGAGCGCAAACGTCAAAGTATTCTGCGAAAAGAGCTGGAATGGATTCAGCAAGGGGCAAAAGCACGTAGTACCAAAAGCAAGGAGAGAATCGCCCGCTTTGAAGCACTCCGTGCCAAAAGCGGACCGGCCAAAGCTGCAAAGCTGGAGCTTGGTTCAATGTCGTCCAGGCTCGGCAAAAAGACGATCGAAATAAACGACGTCTCTAGTGGCTTTGACGGCAAGATGCTGATCAAACATTTTAGCCATATGCTGCTGCGCGATGAAAGAATAGGCATCGTTGGTAAAAACGGCTGCGGCAAATCGACACTGCTGAATATTATCAGCGGTAAGCTCTTGCCGGACAGCGGCTCAGTCGTCTGGGGAGATACGGTAAAGATCGGATATTTTTCGCAGAATTCGGAAGAACTGGATTTGCAGCTGCGCGTGATTGATTATATCAAAGATATTGCCGTTGCGATTGAGACGCAGGACGGCACCTTGAGCGCAGCACAGATGCTGGAGAAGTATTTATTCACGCCGGCTATGCAATGGAATACAATCGGCCGCCTTTCCGGCGGTGAGCGGAGAAGATTATATTTACTCGGCATTTTGATGCAGGCTCCCAATATTTTGCTTTTGGATGAGCCGACCAATGATCTTGATATTCCGACCCTGATCATTCTGGAAGAGTATCTGGAATCTTTTAACGGCGCCGTCATTGCCGTATCGCATGACAGATATTTTTTGGATAAGGTCGCGGATACTATATTTGATTTTACGGGCGACGGTGAAATCAAAAAGTATCTGTGTTCTTACTCAGACTATTGGGAGCAAAACACCGCTACACAAAGCCCTAAAAAGACGCAGACGTCAATGCCGGCGCCAACAAAGCCGGCGCGCATCAGCAATAACAAAAAACTCAAATTTACTTATAATGAACAGCGCGAATTTGAGTGCATTGATGCGGAGATTGCCGGTTTAGAAAAGGAACTGGAAGATACAGCGGCGTTGATCGAGGATGCAGCCAGTGATTATCTTAAGCTGCAGGAGCTGCTGGCGCTAGAGAAAACACTGAATGAAAAACTGGAATACAAAATGGAGAGATGGGTTTATCTGAATGAACTGGCAGAAAAAATAGCGGGCAACGAGACGCCTATTCAAAGCCAACCTATTATAAATAATCAAGTTTAAAATTTGCAGGCCGCCAAAAAATTGGCGGTTTGGTTTTTATATGATATATTATTTTTTAAAGGGGAAAATAATATCAGGGTGCAGTATACTAATCTACCAGAGGGGAATAGCAACATGAAAAAAGACTCTAGAGTGCAGCATGAGTTTGATTATTTAAAAAAACAGCATCCGAAGATAAAACAGCAAGTTGAGGCAACTAAAAAAAATAGATTATGGCACAATGAGGCTATTATCAGAAATAAGATCAGAGATTTAAAAAAATTGCCGGCAAATAATCTTAGCGGGTACAAGCAGATATATGACGGCTATGTCGGTTTGCTAGAGCAAGTGTCGCTGCGTTTATTGGATAACTATAATAAAACCAATAAAACAGATTACCATTTTAAAGAGGTTATAAGTGGCAATTTTAAGGTATATTTAAATTCCGGTATCATCTCCGTACTGGTAACAAATCATATCCCCAAGATAGTTGCCGAAGAATTTAATAGACTGATACCGGAAAACCCCAAAGATGAATACCCTTTGGCCAGAAAAATGCAACGAAAATTCTTTCTGCATTTGGGCGAGACCAATACAGGAAAAACATTTAATGCACTGCAACGTTTGAAACAAAGCAGTAACGGCGTTTACCTTGCCCCACTGAGAATATTAGCTTTGGAAAATTACGAACGGCTTAACAACGAGCAGCTTCCTTGCAATCTGCTCACAGGTGAAGAGGAAATAATTGTTGCAGGAGCGCGGCATTACAGTTGCACTGTTGAAAAGGCCAATATTCAGGATTTCTATCAAGTTGCCGTGATCGATGAGATTCAATTGGTATCTGATTCACAGCGCGGCGATGCCTGGACACGGGCCATTCTCGGGCTTTGCTGTCCCGAAATACATCTTTGTGGGGCGCTGAATGCTAAAGAACAGCTGATGAGAATGATAAAAGACTGCGGAGATGATTTTGAAATAAAGGAGTACTCGCGTCTGGTACCGCTGCAAGTGCAAAGAGCTCACGTAAAATTCTCTGATGTAAAATATGGTGACGCGCTTGTGGCGTTTTCCAAAAGAAGGGTGCTGGCACTTTCCAGATACTTTACAGAGCGTAGAATGAAAAATAGTGTAATTTACGGCGATCTGCCACCTGAGGTAAGAAGACTTCAGTATGATTCCTTTATTAACGGAGAAAATCATTTATTAATATCGACGGACGCCATCGGCATGGGCGTCAATCTCCCGATCAGAAGAATTGTATTTACAGAAACCCAAAAATTTGACGGTGAAGAATTCCGACTGCTTTCATCGCAGGAGACAAAGCAGATTGCCGGACGGGCAGGACGTATTGGCATATATGATGTAGGATATGTTGCTTGCATGGAAGGCGACATATCTTTCATCGAAAACCAACTTTTAGTTCAAGACAATGAAATAGAACAAGCTGTTGTTGGTCCCAGCGAAGCAATATTGATTATCGGCGGGCTGCCGCTCAAAGAGAAACTAGCACTTTGGAGTACCAAAGAAGAATCATTAGAATATTACCGAAAAAAAGACGTACGGGATTACATTTTAATTCTTGATAAGCTCAAACCATACAAGTTATCCGAAGCAGTGGAATGGCGACTGATGCTGCTGCCGTTTGATGTGAATAGCGAAGAGCTTTTGAGCCAATTCATTTGTTATGTAGAAGAATGTTTCAGCTTAAAATCTGGAGAATTGTCAAAGCCGGTCTTAGAGTCCCATACTCTTGCGGCATTTGAGAAGTACTACCAAAAAGTAAACCTCTACTATTCTTTTTCCAAGAGCTTAAACCTTAATTTTGATGAGCAGTGGGTATATAAGACGAGAAAACAAACGAGCGATCAAATCAATCGGCTTTTATAAGTATAATTTTATAGTACTGTTGTTATAGTAAACCCGTCAAAAACAAAAGAAAGTTCGTATATGGGTTAAGTCACTCCACTATAATCAAAACCCCAGTTATCCATCAGGAATGGCTGGGGATTTTTTGTGTTTTCAGGACTCACTTTGTTAAAAAAGTTTAATCTCCTTAAAACTGATGATAAATATAATTTATGTACTTGATAAAACCAATAAATATTATTTATTGGATAAAGCATGTCAAAAAAGCTAGAATTATTATAGTTATATTAGAATATTAATGAGCGGCTCTTTTCTTTCAAACATATACGTGATATTTTCCGGCTAGGGAATGTGCCGGATGACGCAAAAATGGCAGTAGAATCGCTGCTATTGACGCCAATTTACGAATTGATGGTATCAATCAACCACTAATAAATAACAGGAGGAAAATGATTATGTCAGATTATGTTCAGATGTGGAAAGATTTAGGGATGGATTTGCAAACACACGATGCGCTATGTCAGGTCTTGCCGACAGCCTTTGGTGATGTTTACCTTTCTCAGGAAAACCGCCCGCAAGCGATGGGCTTTTGGGATTTCGTTGTTTCCGAAATCCACGGCATCCGTCCTTCGGAGCTGATTGAAGCGCAGAAGCAAGGACAGAAGGTATTTGGCACATTCTGTGTCTATGTGCCGGATGAAGTTATCATTGCCGCAAACGGTATCGTGACCGGTCTGTGCGGCGGCTCTCAGTTTTGGGTTCCCGGCGGTGAAAAAGTGTTGCCAAAGTCTACTTGCCCGCTGATCAAAGCATCCGTTGGCGCAAGACTTGACCGTACCTGCCCGTTTTTCCGCATTGCGGATATGTATGTTGGTGAAACAACCTGCGATGGCAAGAAGAAGGCTTGGGAAATTCTCGGCGAGGATGTCCCTACGTACATAATGGATATCCCGCAGATGAAGCGTGAAAAGGACATCCAGAAGTGGGCAGACGAGATTGCAGAATTTACCAAGGTTGTTGAAGATTTAACCGGTAACAAGATCACTGCGGAAAACCTGAATGCGGCCATTCACACCATTAACGAAAGGCGCAAAGCACTGGCGCGTGTCTTTGAGGCCAGAAAATCCCAGGTTCTGCCCATCAGCGGCAAGGATGCTCTGCTGATGATGCAGATTGCCTTCTTTGACGACCCGGCACGCTGCGCACAGATGAGTAATAAGCTGGCTGACGAACTGGAACAGCGTATCAAGGACGGTGTCTCTGTGTTCCCGGCTGGTACAAAGCGTATCCTGCTCACCGGCACACCGCTGGCAATTCCCAACTGGAAGCTGCACCATCTGATCGAAACCAGCGGTGCTGCTGTTGTCTGCGAAGAAATGTGTACCGGCACCCGGTACTTCGAAAATCTGGTTGATGAAAGCCAGACCACACTGGAAGGCCAGTTGATGGCGTTGGCACAGCGTTACCTGAAGACCAACTGTGCTTGCTTCACACCGAACACCGGCCGTATTGAGGATATTCTGCGGATGGCAAAGGAATATCAGGTAGATGGTGTAATTGATGTCAATCTCAAGTTCTGCTGCCTCTACGACACCGAAGGCTATACGGTAGAAAAGGCGTTGAAAAAATCCGGCATCCCGGTTCTTGGCATCGAAACCGATTACACCGATACTGATGCAGAGCAGCTCCGTACCCGTATCGAAGCTTTTATAGAAATGCTGGGCTAAGATGGCGGGACAAGCAGAACTTAATTACTATATTCTGTTTGCAAATTATACGCACGGTCTGGCTTTGCAGGAGCAGCTTCGTAAGGAAGGCCTGCCTGCGCGGATTGCGCCGACGCCCCGTTCTATTCAAGGTGAGCTGTCCTGTGGCATGTCCCTGCTTGTCAAGGCGGAGTACATAGAAGCGGTGCGGCAAAGCATAGTGCGAAATCAGGCGGAGTATTACGATATCGTAGAGATGCCCTGTCAGATTCAGCCCCGGCGCAATAAGTTTTGTTAGTAATTAATATCCCCTGTAGCTCTGGTCGCAGGGGATATTTTCTCAACAAAGGAATGGAGAAGCATAGTGAATTATTCAATTGGAATCGATATTGGCTCGACCTGTAGCAAAACAGCAGTTTTGGACAGCGAAAAAAAGCCGCTATTGCTGTTCGTCCAGCCAACAGGCTGGAGCAGCATTGATACGGCGGAAGCTGTACGGAGCCGTCTTTGCACAGAGGGCTTTGACCCGGCAAATTATCCATGCGTTGCCACCGGCTATGGCCGGGTGGCTGTTCCATTTGCAGACAAGATGATTACGGAAATCACCTGTCATGGCAAAGGCGCCATGCATTTACATGCAGCAGAAAATTTGACGGTTATAGACATTGGCGGTCAAGACACGAAAATTATCCGCGTGGAAAACGGCACTGTCCAGGATTTTATGATGAACGATAAATGCTCTGCCGGAACAGGACGGTTTCTGGAAGTAATGGCAAACACGCTGGCCATGCGTCCCGATCAACTGTGTAAGTTGGCCGAAACCGGTGGCGGCGTTTCCATCAGCTCGATGTGCACGGTATTTGCGGAGTCCGAAGTCATCAGTCTGATTGGGCGTGGCGAAAAAAAAGAAAACATCGCTTATGCGGTGGTAGACTCGATCGTCAAAAAAGTAGCGTCACAGGCACGACGGCTGGATAACACAGCTGGAACCCTTTGCCTGACCGGCGGCTTATGTGACTGTGACTATATCCGCGCAGCGCTTGGTAAAGAACTGCGCGCAACGATTATTTCCAGCCCGCATGGACGCTATGCCGGTGCGATTGGTGCTGCGATTTTTGCTGCACAAATTCCCAAAGGAGATGCCAAATGATTTATCTTGATAATGCGGCGACGACCTTGTATAAACCACCGCAGGTTGCTGATGCAATGATGCAGGCGCTGCAAGTCATGGGAAACAGCTCTCGCGGAACACACTCCAGCAGTCTCAACGCCGCCCATACCGTCTATGCCGCAAGGGTGAAGCTGGCAGAGCTGTTTGGCTGCACCCGACCTGACCATGTGGTGTTTACCTGCAATGCGACGGAGGCGTTGAATATGGCGATATTCGGCTTGATTTCCCGAGGTGACCACGTAATTACAACGGATTTGGAGCATAATTCCGTTCTGCGACCGCTATATCGACTAGTAGACGAACAAGCAGTCGATCTGGACTTCGTCTCGGCGGATCAAGCAGGTAATCTTAATTACGCAGAGTTTGAGAAGCTGGTTCGTCCCAATACCAAAGCAATTGTCTGCACCCATGCTTCCAATCTGACCGGCAACCTGACAGACATTGCAAAAATCAGCGATGTGGCGGCAGCGCATGGGTTGATTCTGATCGTGGATGGTGCACAAACCGCCGGAACAAGGCCAATCAACATGACAGAGCTTGGCATTGACGTGCTCTGCTTCACTGGACACAAGGGAATGATGGGGCCGCAGGGCACTGGCGGTCTATGTCTGCGGGAAGGGTTGGAAATCCGTCCATTGAAGGTCGGTGGCAGCGGGGTACAGAGTTACAGCCGCGTGCAGCCACCACAACTGCCGACGCTTCTCGAGGCAGGAACACTGAACGCCCACGGTATTTGCGGATTGTCAGCCGCTGTCGACTATCTTAATGCTGTTGGTTTGCAGGCGATACACGAAAAAGAAACAGTACTGATGCGCCGCTTTTACGAAGGCGTCAAGCATCTGCCAAACGTCACGGTTTACGGCAATTTTTGTGGAGACCGCGCGGCAATCGTCTCGCTCAATGTTGGCGATTATGATTCCGGCGTGGTGGCAGACGTATTATCAGAAGAGTATGATATTGCAACACGCCCTGGTGCGCACTGTGCACCAAGAATGCACCGCGCACTTGGGACTGAGCAACAGGGCGCTGTCCGCTTCAGCTTTTCCTGGTTCAACACCGAGGAGGAAATCGACAGGGCAATTCAGGTGGTCAAAGAACTGACGGTTTGTTAGCCGGCCGCTGAGCTTTAGTGGTTGACTTTCCGTAGATTTCCTCAGAAGGGAATAGGCTACTTGCATTTTGAAAGCGTACAAGCAGGATTAGCAAGCAGCTAAGATACTACATCTTAGCTGCTCTTTTTTAGATATTGTAAAGTAATTTAGTAGTTAAACATTATCGTTACCGTAAGCCCACATACAAAACAAACATAGTTCGTATTTGGTTTAACCTGCTTCAGCAAATTTCTTTCTAAAAACGATGACCTACGGTAAAATCCGCAGGTCATCGTTTTTAGATTATTTGTTAATTCACCGCCAACTCGACAAACCGCTGGATGATAGCGGCGACTTCCGCTCGGGTTGCCGTTTCCGCCGGTGCGAAACTGCCGCCGGTTCGTCCGGTAATAATTTCTGTCTTCTGGCAGTACAGCGCCGCATCCTCCGCCCATGAGGCGATGGTTAATGCATCGGAATAGTTCAACGTATCAGTTGAAGTGTTGGTAGAAAGCTGCATAAATTCGGCAAACCGGTAGAGCATTGCCGCCATTTCCTGACGGCTTACCTGTCGGTCGGGCTGGAACAAGCCGCCGCCCACGCCCTGAATAATGCCGTTTTCCGCCGCCCAGTCCACGTATTTACCGTAGTAATCATCATAATTGCAATCAGTAAACGCACAGGCGTCGGAAATGCTGATTTCACCGTAACTTCGCTCATACAACCTGCCAATGACCGTGGCGAACATGGCGCGCGTCATGCCCGTGTCTGGCGAGAACGTATTAGTGCCGGTCCCTACAAAAATTTCCCTTTCCGTGACAAAATCGATATACGTCTTACCCCAATGCGATGAGATATCCGTAAAACTCTTGGGGTTCGGCGTAAACAGCACCGTCTCACCATCCGGCGCGAGATATTTCCCGTTCGCCGCGAAGCCTATGAACACCTTGCCGCCACTGTTGTCCAGATAATACGGCAGGCCCGCCGCCGTATCATAGGAGGCAAGGTTACTTACCACCAGCGCGTATGGGGAGAACTCCGTCGCATTGAATACCAGATACCAGACGCCGCCCACCTGCTTCAAGCTGGATGCGAGTGTCGTAACAGTCCCGTCATCCGACTTATGCACAATGGACAGATGATCCCTCGCGTCCAGCAGATCTTCCGGTATCGGCAGTGATATAGTCACGGCGTAGCCGGACGCAGGCTCCGTTTTGGTGTTTGTCCCTTTGATATACAAAGAGATATCAAAGGGATAGACGTTGGTACCGGCTCCAAAGCCAAAGCTTGCACCTTCCTGAGTCGTATCCGTAACCTTCACCTCGACAGAACTGGAAAACGCGTTGTTCATATTTGCTTCCGCCAGCACATCGCCCGAACTCCCGGCAAACAGATCGCTGCTTGTTTCGGTGACGGTGATTGTCCTTGTTGGCGAATTGCCGCCGGAGCTTGTGGCCGCTGTCCATTTAGCGTAATAGATTTTATCGCCCGTGTCCGTCGTGCTGATGATTGTTATAGTGGAGCCGGAGAGGTCGGAAGCCGTGTACCAGCCGCCGAATCTATACCCTGCCTTTGTTGGTGTCGGCAGCGTGGCTCCCGTCTCGTAGGTGTAGCTCGCGGGAGCGCCGTCCGGGTTGGTCCCGCCGTCAAGGTTGTAGGTGATGCTGTAAGATGCAGCAGTCCACTTGGCCCAATATTCCTTCGCGCCCGTGTCCGCCGTGCCGATCGATGGTGCGGCGGAGCCGGAGAGGTCGGACATCGTGTACCAGCCGCCAAAGTTATAGCCTGTCTTAGTCGGCGTCGGCAGCGCGGCTCCCGTTCCGTAGGTGTAGCTTGTCGGCGCTTCGTCCGGGTTGGTCCCGTCGTCAAGGTTATAGGTGATGGTGTAGGATGCGGTAACTTCCGCCGACGCGCTGGCTGTCAACGATGCATCGGGACTGCCCGGATCATTGGCAACCTGCTTGATTGAGTCCGTGCTGCCCGTGTAGCCGCCGAATTCGACAAAGTAGTATCTGAGCTCGTCATCATCGTTATCCCGGAAAAGAGGAAGGTCGTTCCACAGGTAGACAGTCGAACCGGAAACTGTATTCTGTTGGTTTACCTGCATACATGGTTCTGTGGTTGATTCATAGTAGGCAAAATTATCGGGCTGATTATTGCCCCAGGCAGAGGTAGAAAAGACAGTTTCAAACGCAGTGTCAATGAGCCCGAACCCCGAATCGCTGTGCGTTTTGCCTGTGGAATATGCCAGTCCCGCTTCGGGGCCGCACGCCCAGTAGAAATAACTTTTTTCATCCGCATCGGCTTTTGTGAAAGAGTTTATGTTGAGCGTGCTCTGGTCGCATATCTGCGTGCCGTCCGTCGTGCTGTTTCCGCCGTTGAAAACGAGACGGGTACCGCCGGACCACGCGGCATCCGTTGAAATATTGGTTAGGACCGCGTTCTCCTCCGGCGAGGAAATTGTGGGCAAATAACCTTTCATCCCCATAAACGTCATGCTTTTCGCGGCGTTGTACGAGTCAACCCATGTAACCAGGCTGCTGCTCACATAAACATAGTAGTGGGTCGTACCGTCAGGATGATCGTAAAACGCGGTGAGCTTCATATCCGAACCTAACCCGGTAGTTGTATTGGCGTCGGCCGTGATTGTGACGGTTTGCGGGCCATCCGGAGACGCGGTAAAAACAACAGTTCGCAGGTATGCTTGCACGCTTGCCGCACTTTGAGCGGAGGAGAAGACAATCGTCTTTGTCAGATTGTTTAAGTCAGTGATGACGGTAGGTGCGCCGCCTGGCGTGTCTGCGTCAGTCGGTAGCGTGATCGTATTCCCTGAAGCTGCCGCTTTATCTGCGTGAATGGTTACAACGCCAATATTGTTTGAAGATGTAAGAGTCAATTCGGGGAAGCTGTAATTGGTATCGGTTGAAAACAAAGGATCATCCAATTCGAGAGTCATTGGAATGATTGTCCCTGTCACCGTACAGGTGGCGTCAACCGCGCCGCTCAGGGAAGATATGGTCAGCGATGCCGTCGTCTCCTCATTTGTCCCGTCACCCGACCAGAGGTAGTCATAGCTGTCCGCTCCCGCGCCGGTGGCTGTTATTATTACCGTCTCGCCGGAAAGCACTGTCGCTATGCTTGTTATCTCCGAGTCTCCAGCCGTTGCGGATATCGTGCTGCCAGTCGCCTCCCGGGCGTCCGATACGGCAAACGTCACCGTATAATAGTCAACGTCGATGCTGACCGCCGAACCGTTGTAGGTAATACTCTTACCCGTGTCCATATCGTCAATGTAGATTTCATATGTGTTTTCGCTTGTAAGCAAGGTCGTTGAAACCGAGTAATAGCCTGTCCCCGAATGTGTGGCCGTGGCAATCGTGCTGCCGTCCTGCCTCAGCTCAACGCTGTCGCTGACGTCGGCGCTGACATCGTCCGTATAGGTATTGATCGTCAGGGATGTGTCGGAGGCGGCGTGTAGCGTTCCTTTATCCGAGGCGTAGCCGGTGACGACGGTTCCGGTTGTATTATCGCCGGTCGCTTTATCGCCGTATTCGACGAAATAGCCCTTGGGGTAGTAACATCCGTTGGATGCATAACCGCTGTTGTACGCAAGGTTGTTCCAGGAAAATACCGTATCATGATAGCCTTTTTCCGTGTGATCATAGACTGGTGGGGCTACAACCAGCGTCGTTAGGCATTGCTCTGTATTAGCACAGTTCGGTTCCGAGGCCCCCCAGTTGAAATAATAGCCTGCGTTGACGCTATTGCTGTCATTCGTGGTGCTTTTCACCTGAGCGGTGTAAAAGGTATTTCCGATTTCCGGGCCGCAGCCCCAGTACCAATGGTCGACGTTGGACGACGTATTGAAGCTCTCATAATATTTGCCGCTTTGCGTACCGGGCGTCAAGGTTGTGCCGCCCAGCCAGCCCGTCGCGCCGCTGGAAAGCTCGTAGAGAAATTGATCCTCCGCAAGGTTTTTAACGGTCGCGAGATAACCGGTCCGGCCCATATAGGTCATTAATTTGACGTCACCATAGGCACCCGTCCATGTGCCGGTTGTACCGGAGGCATAGGTAATAAATTGGTAATAATGCTGCGTGTCGATGTTATAAAAGGTGTCATATGCTATGTTCTGAGTTGTGACTGTGACGTTTACCGTCTGCGTCGTGCCGGCGATGGCAAAGCCGATGTCGCGTACATAGTCCTGAACAGCGGACGCGTTTTCTAGCCCAGTTGTCGAGGTATCAACGTTGATACGCTTTGAATAACTGTTGCCCGAAACCGTGAAACCGTCCGGGGTCATCACCGGCAGCGTGATAGCGTCTCCTGAAGTGACGTCGTCGGAGAAGTTGATCAAAATGGTCTGGATACCGGTTCCGCTGACGGTTGCGTCCTCGTAATAATACTTGCCGCCGGTGAGCGTCGCGCTGCCGAGCGAAATGCTCGGCTCCGTTGCGGCCAGCGCGGTTTGCGCCGGGATCATGGCAAAAATCATCAACGCCGATAAAATATACGCCATAGTCTTTGATAGCTTATTTCTCATTCATATCCTCTCCTTTTTTATTAATTGCGTTGTTTCTCTATTAAATGAATTAATTGTTTTCCGAAGTATCTCCTCGGTTGCCGGAAGCAGTAGATACGCCTCCGCACCATAGCGGAATGCCTCAAGCGCGTAGGCTTCGCTTTCCGACATCCAAATGACGTGTATGTTGTCGCCGCGTGTCATGGCTGCCTTTGTAAGCTCAAGCCCTGGAATAGCGCAATTATCGACACGAATAAACACAATTGCGCTTTCGGACTCGTCTAGAAATTTCTGATACCCGCGGCTATTCTGCCAGACATCAGGAACAATGGCATGCTTTTGCGTCAGAAATCCACAAAGCATATTAATGTTTTCTTTGTCGGTATCCGCGATAAACATCCCATACAAAGCGCCACCTCCCCCATTTTTTGTAAGAATATCAGAAGGGAATTAAAAAATAATTAAACTTTTGGCGTATTATAGGTTATTATTTCGTTTTTGGAAAAAATTTGTCGTTCAGCCCGCGTTCATGATACAATAGCTGCACAGTCCGAAATCTATGATTTCGAGGCTGAGCGTCTATTTTATAGCTAAAGCTTTTCCCGTTAGGGGAAAAGCCAGCAATATCCGCGTCAGCAGATATGATATAATAGCTGCACAGTC
>DFZA01000005.1:77141-261382 GCA_002382665.1 Peptococcaceae bacterium UBA4068
CCGCGTCAGCGGATATGATATAATAATGAAAATGATTCTGAGAGGAGGCGCGCCTCTTGAATAAAAAGTGCATACGGGTTATTGCCTTGGCACTGCTCCCGCTGCTTTTGTCGGGCTGCGCACTCCAAAGCACAGGTGCGATGGCGCCGACAGTAAAAAATGGGATGCTTGCCCTCTCAGACTGGGATTTTTCAGAGCAGGGCAATATCTCGCTGGATGGAGACTGGGCGTTTTACTGGAACGCGCTTTTATTACCGGGTAAATTTGACGGTAATACGCCGACCGGTTATTACGCTCTGCCGTGCGGCTGGGCAAAATATAAAGAGCTCTCTTTGCCCGCCCACGGCGCTGCCACATACCGGCTTGTTGTGAAAACAAACGCCGCAACAGGGCTATACAGTATCTTCATTCCCAATGTTTACACAGATTACGCGCTGTGGATGAATGGTGAGCTTTTGCATGCCTGCGGCAGTTTTGCACAAAAAAAATCCGTTTATCTACATCCGCAGGCCTATGACTTCTATTACGCCGGGTCGGAGCTGGAAATCGTCCTGCAAGTAAAAAACGACGCCCTTGTCTACGGAGGGGGCGTCGGTCAAAGCATCAGATTGGGGACCGCGGAGCAGATTCATAAAGAGTATCAAACGTATGCCGCCGTCGATCTTTCTTTGATTTCAATTTGTATGTTTGTAGGCTGCTTTTTTCTTGTTCTGTACCACTACAAAAAAAACAACCGCGAGCTTGTCTGGATATCCGTCCTTTGCTTTGCGGTCTCCTTGCGAAATCTGCTTTCAAATACAACGCTGATGATGCAGGCTTTCCCGGGGCTTCCGTTCTGGCTTGGATCAAGGCTGGTTATGCTGACGATTCCGTTCATAATCATTTCTATGCTGTTCTATACGCGGGGTCTTTACAAAGACGAGACGCCGCAGGGCCCCTTTTACGTCCTGCTGGCGCTGAACGCTCTTTACATATTCACCGTAATAGCGCTTTCTCCCACCATATACTCCGCTGTTTTTTACCCTTACTTGCTGACAGTCGGAGCAGCCAGTATACTTGGATGCTACGTTTCCGTAAAGGCGGTGATGCGCTGTGAAAAGGAGTCTATCTTCTTTCTGTCCGGGATGATGATTTTAACTCTGGGCGCGCTGATGGACAGCCTTGTCTACATTAGCGTCCTTCCCACCCGGTATATGCTGTCTGCGGCCTTGTTCGGCTTTATTGTTATTCAGGTGATATTACTCTCGAAAAGGTATTCGGAGGCCTTTCGGCGTACGGAGCTTTTATCTGCCGACCTGCAGGCCTCACTGGATACGGTTATGAAAACGGAGACCGCGTATATGAGCGCGCAAATGAAGCCTCATTTTCTTTACAACGCGCTGTCCACAATTGCCGAATGCTGTGAAACGGACCCACACGAAGCTGGTAATCTCATCATGTCCCTGTCCAAGTATCTCAGGCAGACCTTAGATTACGATAATCTCAGCGGCATCGTGCCGCTTAAAAAGGAACTGGAACTGGTACATGCGTATACCTCTATTGAACGGGCTCGCTTCGAAAATATCGAAATAGTTTTTGACATACCTGACCCGCTTCCTTCAATACAAATACCGCCGCTGACTTTGCAGCCGCTTGTGGAAAACGCAATCAAGCATGGTCTTCGCAAAAAAAGAGAAGGCGGCCGCGTCGTTGTTTCGGTGAAACAGCAGGGAAACAGCATGGTATTCACTGTTGAAGACAACGGCGTCGGAATACTCGATGAAGCAGTAAAAAATCTTGCGGTTTTGCCGAACGGCAGCGTAAGTATCGGATTATACAATATTAACACGCGTCTGATCCGGCTTTACGGGCAGGGGTTAAACATAAAAAGCAAAACCAGCGCCGGGACAAGCGTCAGCTTTCAGATTCCTTATAGAGAGGATGATTGCCATGTTTCATGCGATTGTGGTCGACGATGAAAACGCCGCGCTGAACCGCTTCGAACGCATAGCTTCGAAAGATCAGAGGATATTAATTGATGGAAAATTCCAGTACGCGGAGGACGCTGTTGCTTTTATTAAAGAGCATCCTGTGGACATAGCGTTTCTGGATATAGAGATGCCGGAAATAAGCGGTCTTGAGCTTGCTGAAAAGCTCATGGAAATTGATCCGTATATCAGGGTCATATTTGTTACCGCCTATAATCAATATGCCCTTGACGCATTTCGAGCTCATGCCATTGGCTATCTGTTAAAACCTCTTGACGGCGCAGAATTGACGGAACAGGTTGATCTGTTGAGCAGCAGATACAGGCAGCGGTCGGAAAAGGGCACAAAGAGTCCTCTGGTTGTAAGGTGTTTCGGTGGGTTTTCAGTTTATACGGAGGATGGGAACGCATTGGCAATTCGATGGAAGACGGCCAAGGCAGAGGAGCTTTTCGCTCTGTTGATCCATTATCAGGGTAGAGTTAAGCCGAAGGAGAGCCTTATCGAGACGCTATGGCCGGAGCTTGAACCGGAAAAATCCGCCAACCTGTTTCGCGTCACCTGTACCTACCTGCGGTCCGCATTGGCGGAAAAAGGCTTTTCGGCCATCCTGGTACGGGAACTTAATGGCTATAAGATCAATACCGAATTGATCGATTGCGACCTGTTCAGCTTTCGGCTGGAGGTTCGTTCGATATCGTCACTGGAAATAGAGAAGCTAAATGACCTCTCTAATCTATATTCCGGAGAATACCTTGAAGGCAAGCTGTATGATTGGTCTGTCGGTGCAAGAGCCCAGTTTGAATCGGATTTCAAAAAAATCCAGCATTGTCTTTCTGATGCATACTGTACTCACGGATTAAGGGACAAAGCTCTTGAGGTATTGGAAAGAGTGCTTATGTATGACCCTTTCGATGAAGAAACAGTAATGCGTATTGTCAATATTAAGTTCCAGAAGGGCGATCATTCTTCTGCGATAAAAACTTACAGAGCATTTGAAAAAACACTTATAGAGGAGCTTGGGATAACACCATCCGGACAGTTCCCGTCAGAAGTTACAGGTCAAGGATAGCGTGGCTGATGCGAGTTCAAATACATTGATTTATCGGCCACAAAACAAAAGATATCGATTTTGGAAAGAAAACACAAACAGTCCTTAGACGAACATATGTCATTTGGTTTAAACAAATATAATTGCCCTGTACGTTGTACAGGGCAATTATTTTATTCCGGCTCAAAAGAAACCCTATGCAATCCGGCTTTGACGGAGAAAGTAAAACCGGCAGGCGTCTGGGGAAAAGCCGGCGCAACATAAACGGCAGTCGCAGAGAATACAATATCATAAATCAATTACCCGGAAGGACGTTGAGAAAATGCAGATACATGTGGTTCAAAGCGGCGACACCATCACGGGAATTGCCAGGATGTACAATGTGTCGCCCCGGAAAATCGTTACTGACAACGGCATATTAAACCCGAACGTACTTGTGGTCGGGCAGGCGCTTTTGATTCAGTTTCCCGATGTTGTCCATACGGTGCGGCCCGGCGAAACGCTTACCGGGATCGCAGACCAATATAATACCAGCGTGCTTACACTCTATCAGAATAACTTCTATCTGACTACGGCGCCCAACCTCATTGCCGGTGAGCAGATAACCATCAGTTATCAGGGGGAAAAGCAGGGAGATGTTTCGGTAAACGGTTACGTCTACCCCTATATCGACCGCAATGTGCTTTTAAGGACGCTGCCGTTTTTGACTATGCTGACCATATTTGGCTATGGCTTTACGGAAGATGGAAACTTGATCGAAATAGACGATCAGCAATTGATAGAGTTGGCCCGGCAATTTCGGGTCGCGCCGATCATGTTGCTGTCCTCGGTCACTGAGGACGGCAATTTCAGCACTGAGCGGGCCAGCCTGTTATTTAATAACATCGCTGTCCAGAACAGGGTGATTGACGATGTCATCGCCAAGATGCATCAAAAAGGCTATCTCGGCCTGGACGTCGATTTTGAATACGTACAGGCTACGGACGCCGACGCCTTCATCGCCTTTCTGCAAAATATCACAAGTCGGCTCAACGCCGAGGGGTTTACGGTCAACGTCGATCTGGCCCCCAAAGTATCCGCCACTCAGACAGGGCTATTATATGAAGCCCATGATTACGCGCGCATTGGTCCTATCGCCAATACAGTGATGCTGATGACCTATGAATACGGTTATACCTTTGGCCCGCCGATGGCGGTAGCGCCTGTGAATCAGGTGAGGAGAGTAGTGGAATACGCTGTGACGGTTATCCCCAACCAAAAAATTTTTATGGGCATCCCCAATTACGGTTACGTCTGGCGCCTGCCCTATGAGCGCGGCACGACCGTGGCCGCCTCTTTGGGAAATCAGTTCGCGGTACAGCTCGCGGCCAGCCACAATACGGAGATTCTCTTTGACCAAACCGCCCAATCGCCCTATTTCTATTATACGGATCAAAACGGCTACCGCAATGTCGTGTGGTTTGAAGATGTACGCAGCATCCAGGCAAAATGGCAGGTTATAACAGGTCATGACCTACTGGGGGCCGGTTACTGGAATATCATGCGGCCTTTCGCCCAGAACTGGAACTTTATCAACGCCATGTTTAATATTCGCAAAATCATTTAAAGTGGGAAAAATATGAAACGGATAGGCGTGTATAAGACCTTTTAAGCGAAACCGAAATAACTTAAAATACCCGCGCAAATTCCCTGTGCAAACTGGTATTGTTCGTTGACCAGTTTTTTCCCTGTCGGACGGATTGGAGAGATACGTCAATTCCACCAGTATGGCCGGCATCTTGGTATACCTCAGAACATATAAAGTCGGATTTGCCTCGACCAGGTTGTTTTTTGTGCCAGCGGTCGCTACAACTTCGTTTAATACATGTTGCACGAGCCGGTTAGCCTGCGTATAGTATCGATAAATATAAGCTTCGGTGCCGTTGATCGCCGGATTTACATTAAAGTTGGCGTAAATGCTGATAAAAAGGAGGGTGAATTTTTTGATCAATTTGTAGCCAACTTCTACGGTCAAGTTTCAGAAGGTATCTTTGTTGAATATGTATATGAACAATTTGATAATAGTATTTTTTTAAGAAGGGGTAATTTCATGAAAAATAATAAAAATTCTGTAAAATTTCTCGCATTATTGATGGTGGTAATAATTTTTCTGGTTTTTGGCGGCATCGCATCAGCAGCTACTCTAAACTCAAATAATAGTATACTTCAACTGCCCGAGTACTCGGTTACCTATCATTGCAACTTTACGCCGGCAGTGGATGATGTTACAAGTTGGGGTTATACGTACGATACCGTATATACCGCCAAATCGGCCGATACCTTTGATAACCCTGCTTTGTTATACTATTTTGCCGGCTGGAGCACCGAACCGAACGGCGATGTGGTTTATCAGCCGGGCGATACTTTTAAAATTCCTACGGAATATGTCAGAACCAAAAAACATATGGATCTTTACGCTGTATGGGATCGTTTAATAGTCACACTCCCTTTGCCAACATTAAACAGAGTCGACCATTATGCTTATATGCAGGGGTACCCGGATGGGGATTTTGGGCCGACACGAAATATGACGCGTGCGGAGGCGGTAGTGATGTTCTCGCGGTTGATCACCAATGTTATAGATGACAAAGGAGACTACGAAAACACTTATTCCGATGTCCCGCTTGGTCAATGGTATTCCAACGCCATAGGTTATATGGAGCAACATGGAGTATTATCGTCCGATATTGCCAATTTCCGGCCTAACGATAAGATCACCAGAGCGGAATTTGCCGATCTTGCCTGCAGCTTTGAAAATCTAACAAGCGGTGCGGCAAATAATTTTACTGATGTACCCTCGTCTAATCCATATTATAACGAAATTAACTATGCGGTTGCTCGGGGCTGGCTTACCGGATATCCTGACGGATCTTTTCGACCCAACAATCCGATTCAAAGATCGGAAGTCGTTACGGTAACAAACCGTGTTCTGGAAAGATATGCAGACCATAATTACATCTACAACAATGCATCCAGTATAACACATTATAATGATATAACCTCCGGTTACTGGGCTTTCTATGACATAATGGAGGCCTCTAACGGGCATGAATATACTAAGGACGGCGCAACTGAAACCTGGCTTTCGCTTCAATAATACTTTACCGAAATTACTACTCTAAAGTGCAATCAACGATAAGAAAAAACAAAACCCATCTCAACACGAGATGGGTTTTAATCTGTTAGGTGATAATCATTTGTTTACGATCTTAAATTAATAAAGTAGTCCCATTTTAAAGTCTAAAACTCCATTTTCTTGACAACGACACCTTCGATATTGCTCAAAGCCTGCTCCATTTCATGCGCTTCTTTATCCGAATTTTCAATAAACTCAACAATTATAATTCCTTGTTCGCTGCACGAATCGGAAGCTGCTTCATGAACGCCTATACGGGTTTTGATAGAGCAACCGTATTTTGTCAACAGACCTTGTACATCAGTTGAAGTATCATACCTTTGTTTCAATTGGATTCCCATAATTGTTTTAGACATTCTTATCACTCCTATACCAGATTAGTAGTCATTTGTAGACTCTATAGATGAATTATACACTCGAATATAAGTACATGCAAGATTTATGTGTTTTCGGTAAAATTGACATCTTCGCTGCCTTTATGAGCGTCATAACGAATCGCTACATCCGGGTTATGCCTGATAAAGTCGATAAATTCTTCAATACACTTAATAGTCTCATCGCCTAAAGTGTGTTCGACTTTTTCAGTCTCCGCAAGTATCGTAGTTTTGGAGACGCCGAGAATTTTAAGCAAAGCCTCAATCAGATTGTGACGCTTCAGTAGAGCTTCTCCTATTTTCTTGCCGTCTTCCTCAAGCATGATATATCCATACTTTTCATATTTGAGTAAGCCTAAATCATGCAATTTCTGAACCATCTTAGTGACAGAAGGCGGCTGAACGTTGAGAGCCTCCGATAATTCCCGCATTCTTACGAATCCGGTATTCATGGACAATCTATAGATCATTTCCAGATAGTCCTCCATGGATGCGGTCAGAGAATGATCCTCTTTTTTCATAAATTCGTTAAATGTCTTAAAATCGCTAACCATAATAATACCGCCATTTTTGATTTAATTAAATTATATGATAGGGCGGCAAGAAAAATATCTAAGAGAGAAAAGAATAAAGTCCGATGTAACCTTCTTAGACCAGCCTTCATAACATATACAAGATGAAAAATTTTAGCCGAGGCAAAAGTGCCAGGAGGACTGTTCCGGAATGAATGCTGTAGACAGAGAACTAAGCATAAGACCGAGCGTATATAAGTATTGGGAAATAAAAAAGAAATTCTTACATTTATCAAAATTTTTAGGGCCGGCATTTATTGTCAGTGTGGCATATATTGACCCCGGTAACTTCGCAACCAACATCGCCGGAGGATCAATTTTCAATTACAGCCTGGTATGGGTCATCCTTTGGAGTAATTTAATGGCTATCTTCTTACAGATAATGTCTGCAAAACTGGGTATAGCCACGGGTAAGAACTTGACGCAAATGTGTAAAGAAGCATTCTCAGTTAGGATGAACTGGTTTTTTTATGTTGTCGCCGCATTTGCGGCAATGGCCACTACTATGGCGGAATTTATTGGCGGCGTTTTAGGCTTTTATCTTCTATTTGGTATGCCGTTATCTTATGCTGTAGTTCTGACCGCAATTGTATCATTTATTATTACATATTTACAAAAATACGGGCAGAGAGTGGTGGAAATCGTTATCACAGTATTGGTCGCTATCATATGCGTTGCCTATACAACCGAATTACTGCTTGCTAAACCTGATTGGCCGCAAGTAGCTTTACATACTTTAGTTCCTTCTTTACCCAACAGCCAGGCGGTCTTAATTGCCGTAGGTATGCTGGGAGCCACAGTAATGCCGCATGTAATATACCTGCATTCGCAACTGGTTCAAAGCCGCAATCATAGCATAAGTATCGAAGAGAAAAAGAGACATCTGAAAATGGAAAAGATCGACATCATTATTGCCATGAACATCGCATTTATTGTCAACGCGGCAATGGTAGTCGTATCGGCGTCGGTATTTTTCAGTAATGGTTTAGTGGTTGACTCAATCGAATTAGCCCACAAATCACTGGAACCGCTCTTGGGGGCATTATCAAGCGGGGCGTTCGGCATTGCGCTGCTGGCATCGGGATTTTCGTCTTCATCGGTCGGCGCGATGGCGGGAGAGACGGTTATGGGTGGATTTGTGAATTTTAAACTGCCTGTTAATTTTAGAAGGATCATCACCATGTTGCCGGGCGTTATTGTTATACTGATTGGCATAAACCCGATGAAGGCCTTGGTATTAAGCCAGGTAAGCCTGAGTTTTGCGCTGCCTGTTGCCATTATCCCGATGTTAATGATTACAAGTAAGCGAAAATTTATGAATGAATTTACCAATAAAAAATGGGTAAATGTACTGGGCGTTTTGATAGTATCTATGATAGTAATATTTAACGCAGTGCTTCTGTATTTAACCTTTTCGGGAAAAGCATAGGAATTTATTATTTCGTGGCGGTAGCTTTATGCCATTGTTGATGTAAACCACAACTAATATAAAAGAGGTCGGTATTTTAAGTTAAATCATTCTATCAATAAAAGCCCTTGTGTTTCCAACGGACACAGGGTTTTTTTATTACATCTGACATATACAAATTGCTATTTAACGGTATTTCCTGAAGAAAATGGGAAACTATATCCGTTATGAGGGAAAACATGGTTTGCCAGTCCGAGAATGTAAGCGGTCAAAGTTTCTCGAGGAGGGATCTTTTTGAATAAGTATTTTAAAGGCTGGTATTTCAAAGTGCAAAATGCCAACCAAATAGCGGCTGTAATTCCCGCGATGCATATAGATGAAAATGGTAAGAAGTCAGCTTCTATTCAAATAATTGCCGAAAACGATGTGGGTTGCGCATGGTTTCCATATGAGCAGTTCAGCTGTAGCGGCAATAGGCCGCACGTTAAAATCAGCGATAATCTATTTTGCGAGCAAGTCCTCAAGTTAAACGTTAAAACAGATACTATTACGGCAGATGGCAATCTGCAGTTCGGGCCGCTTTCACCAATTCGTTACGACATAATGGGGCCGTTTTGCTTTATGCCTTTTATGGAGTGCCGACACAGTGTATTCAGCATGACGCACACCGTAAACGGAAATTTAAATATAAATGGTAAAAAATATATGTTTGCTAACGACTATGGCTACATCGAAGGTGACAGGGGGCGGTCCTTTCCCAAAATATATGTCTGGACCCAATGTAATTTTTTTGATAAATTCCCCAACAGTATTATGCTTTCGGTAGCCGAAATACCTCTGGGAGCAATCCATTTTAAAGGTGTAATCGGCGTAATACTTTGGCATGGGAAAGAATACCGCATTGCCACCTATTTGGGTGCCAAAGTAGTAAACGTTGGCAACAGGAAGCTGGTTATCAGGCAAGGTAGATTGAATCTAACTGCTGAACTTATCAAAATGCAGGATAAGCCACTCTACGCGCCTGTTGGCGGCAGTATGAAGCGAATGATCCATGAGAGCCCGTCATGCACCGCATATTATTGTTTCGAAGAAAACGGAGAAAAACGATTCGAATTTAATACCGACCGTGCCGCTTTTGAATATGAGTGGAATAATTAGCTTTACGCGTCTGTAAATATGTGAACAAAGTCATCAGCGAATTTTAACTACGAAGCATGCGTCGTTTGTATTTGGGTTAAGTCGGTCCAGCTATATAAAAACCAACGGATCAAAATTATTTTAGAGCTTGAGTCCTATATAATGCAGGGCTCAAGCTCTATATTGCTTTAATGATTTAATCATACTTTGAGGAGCCGTTTCTTCGTGTCTGGCGCTGATGCCATCTAAAAAAGTATCTTTACAAAATTGAATCAAAGATATTTTATTGACATTATTCGACTTGATGTATATGCTATTGTTTGTTGAATTAAATACCTTCAGTGTGAGGTCTTAAAATGTGTAATCACGACATAACGGATAATAATGTAAGGTCGTTTCAGACGCAGGATTGGAATGAGGTAAAATGTATATACCAGCAAGGAATCGATACAAATATTGCGACGTTTGAGACATCCTGTCCAACTTGGGAAAAATGGAGCGACATGCACCTTAAGGAATGCCGTTTTGTGTATGTTCTCAATAGCAAAGTTGTCGGTTGGGTCGCGCTTACCCCGACATCCAGCAGATGCGTCTACGCCGGTGTGGCGGAAGTTAGCGTTTATGTAGCGAACGATGCGAAAAGGAAAGGGATCGGCAGCGCCTTGCTGAAAAGACTTATTGAATCTTCGGAGGCAAACGGGATTTGGACATTGCAGTCCGGTGTTATTGAGGAGAATACGGCCAGCATTGAGCTGCATAAAAAGTGCGGCTTTCGCGTAGTCGGCATCCGCGAAAAAATTTCCCAAGACAGATTTGGCGTATGGAAAAACATAGTACTCATGGAACGCAGGAGCAAATCCGATGATTTTAAATGCCGCGGATGAGATAAAGCCTCTCATTCAATCGGTCTATAAAATACACCCAATACGGCCTCGATTTTACCATACCGTCAAGCTGGAAAGACTACAAAAACTATTATTGATAAGATTAAAATAAGTTGATAAATCACAATCAAAAAATTTCTGTAACTTTAATGGGTTACAGGAATTTTTTTATATATTTTAAAAAAGCTATTGACAAAAGGTAATATGTTGCATATCATATAGGTAACATGTTACCTAAGTTGGAGGGATTGCCGATGGATGAGTTGGAACAGAAGGCCTATATTTTCGGAACGATATTTACATTATCGAACAAGCTGCAGGTACTGGGAGATGAATTTGATAAGAACATCACTATCAAACAATGGCTGTTTATGGTAGTTGTTTCAAAATTCCCCGAACCGCCGACTATAACTGAAGTAGCAAATTTTATCGGTTATTCGCGCCAAAATGCCAAACGGATCGCCGCCAATTTGCATCAAAGCGGTTTTGTCAAACTGGAAAAAGATAAAAACGATGCGAGGGCGCTGCGGGTTGAGCTGACTCCTAAATGCATAGAATACTTTGAAAAACGCTACCCAAGCGAAATAGCATATCTGGAAAAAATATTCTGCGGCTTTGATGCCGATTTAACCCGTAATGTTTGCACCGGCTTAGCCAAATTGGAACAGAATGTCAAGGCGCTGATGGTTGCGCAAGAAATAGATGGGGAAACGATATGATTAATACCAATAATGTAATTTCCAAGAGGTTCCTGACAGTCTGGGCGGGGCAATTGCTGTCCTCGGTTGGTAACGGTTTAACGGCTTTCGCCCTGGGTGTTTATGTCTTTCAAATGACTGAGTCCGCAGTCAGTTATTCTCTGATTATTTTCTTCTCGTTTCTCCCGTCCTTTGTTTTACTTCCTTTTACCGGGGTTTTGGCGGATAGATTTGACCGGAAGAAACTAATGATTATCGGGGATATCGGCGCGACAACAGGGTTGATATTTATTTTAGCCGTGATGATTTGGGGAAATCTGCAGCTATGGCATATATATTTCGGCGCGGCTTTGAGCTCGGTGTTTACTGCCATACAGACCCCTGCCTATAAAGCTGTGGTTACTGATCTTGTCACGGAAGAATTTTACTCCAAAGCCAGTGGGCTCATACAGTTGGCAGGATCGGCCCAATTTCTGATATCGCCGGTGGTTGCGGGGATTTTAATGAGCCTGTTTGATATAAAAATAATCTTGATAATCGATATCGCGACCTTTTTCATGGCAGCGGCGGCCGTATTGATTATAAAAAATCAATGTGTTGCTGCCCCGGTACATGAGGAACTGAAGCTTTCCCACGGTATCGCTGATTCGATTAAGTATCTGTTCAGCAAGAAAGGCATATTGTACTTAGTGCTTTTGATCTCAGTGGTGGACTTTTTCGTGGCGATGCTGCATTCTCTGTTTGGCCCCATGCTACTGACTTTGACGGATTCCGGTACGCTTGGCATCGCCCTTTCCGTATCCGCTTCGGGGATGCTGATCAGCAGTGTGATCATCGGCGTATGGGGTCTGAAAAGAAACAAAATAGCCACCGTATCACTGTTTTTAATGTTGGCCGGCCTGTTCTATGCTCTTATGGGTATCCCCACAAATGTAACTTTGATCATCGTTTTCGGCTTTCTCTTTTTTAGCACTCTGCCGTATGTCAATGCCGGTCTGGAGGTATTGATCCGTAGTAATGTTGCCAACGAAAAACAGGGAAGAGTCTGGGCTCTGGTATATGCTATTTCACAGGCCGGTTTTTTACTGGCATTGGCATCGGCAGGATTTTTAGCAGATCGTCTGTTCTGCCCGTTGTTTGAATCCGGTGGGGCGTTGTCCCAGACGTTTGGTATGATCATCGGCACCGGCCAGAGCAGGGGGATCGGCTTCATGTTTATGATATCCGGTATATTGATTTCTTTGATTGCCGTTATTTTAGGAAGAATCAAAACAATCAAATCTTTGGAAATGTAATTGGCGGTAGGGATGGTATAAAAATGAAAAACAGCTATCGAAAGTTTTCTTATATAACAGATATTCCGGGAATTAAAACCTCGCTATTGAATATGCGGGGCAAAGGGTTTCCCAAACAACCTCAGCTGAACAAGCATCCATGTGCTCAATCTGACGGTGAAATATTTGATGAAGAATGGTTTAAAAGTACTGTTGCCCAAAAAGTTACGTCACATCCTGCCAATAAACTGGAATTCCCATTTTCTGGCGAAAACATTTTTGAGCAGCCGCTGATCGGGTTTGTCAGAGGGGATGACCCCATATTTGCCGAGTACCAGAAAATAATCGGATCGTTTCATTTTACTCCCGCCGGAATAATGGCCTGGCAGGCAAATAACAACGGAGTCGCGGCCCCCAAAGCGGAAGATATCAGTGTCGTATCTTATATATTGCCGATATCAGAGAAAGTAAGAGCAGACGAGGCCTTGCGGGAGGAATGGCTTTCGGAAAGATGGGCGCAGACCAGGCGTTGCGGCGAGATATTCAGCCAGATACTTGCTGAGGAAATAGCAACTTATTTAATGAGCAAAGGTGTTCTGGCTGTTGTGCCGGATATGACGCCGATGTTTAACTATAAAAAATACCCCGATGTAGGCTGGGCTTCCCGCTGGTCTCAGCGGCATATCGCTTATGCGGCCGGATTAGGTACATTTGGTATCAACGATTTATTAATAACCGAAAAAGGCGTAGCACACCGCTGCGGCAGTTTTGTTGTCAATCTGCGGCTGCAACCTGACAGGGAAAGAAATAAGGATATTCACGCCTATTGTCTGCAATATCAAGGCATAAATTGCTTGAAGTGCCAACAAAAATGCCCGGTCAGTGCAGTATCCGAGAGCGGACACTGTAAAGAACGGTGCGGCGCACGGGTTATTAAGTCTACCGGCTATTGCAATCGGAACTATCATATCTTTATCTACGGCTGCGGTTTATGTTCTACGAAAATACCTTGTGAATCCGCCATACCGAAGCTTACCGGCCCGCGTCTGTAAAAAACCAAATTGTAAACATAATAAAGGAGTGAAATTTTATGCAATTCACCGTTCCCACATTGTCAATCGTTTTTATGGTGATTTCTGCCCTGGTAGGGGTAGCCATCCCGGTTCTACTGTTATGTGTGTTCAGAAAGAAATACCGGGCGGATATATTGCCGTTCTTTATCGGCTGCCTAGTCTTTGTTGTTTTTGCGTTAGTTTTGGAGAGTTTGGTCCACTCGTTGGTCTTTGCCACGGCTGCCGGCAAAGCGATGCCAAACAATATTTGGATTTACGGTATTTACTGTGGTCTGATGGCGGGTATTTTTGAGGAGACGGGCCGCTTTACAGCCTTCAAGACCGTACTGAAAAAGAAACTCGGCAACGACAGCAATGCGCTGATGTACGGCGCCGGACACGGTGGATTTGAGGTTGTTTATATTCTTGTTGTCAGTATGGTATCTAATATCTCAATGGCTGTAATGCTCAACAACGGCATGATCGACAAGCTGACTGGTGGCGTTACCGATCCCATGGCATTGCAGCAGCTTTATGCCACATTCACAGCGTTGGCGACCACCCCATCCCCGATTTTTCTGGCAGGCTCTGTTGAGCGTATTGCCGCCGTGGCTCTGCATATCTCCTGTTCGGTTCTCGTCTGGTACGCCGTCAAGCAGGGAGGAAAAACCTTTTGGCTATTCCCATTAGCGATATTGCTGCATGCCTTAATAGACTCAGTCGCTGTGATTATGTCAAGCTACGTGGCAAATATCTGGTTTGTTGAAGTCGCGGTTTATGCCATTGCCGTCTGTGCGGTCGTAATTGCCGTAAAAGTCTGGAAAAAATACGCCTCAAAAAAAGCTGTAGATGCAGGGAACAATACGATTACTGAAGCTGTATCATAGTAATATCTAAAATCAAAGCTAGTGGAGGCAGGCTGTTTACAGCCTGCCTCCTTGTTATATTATGGATAATTTTTGTCCAAGCGGCGGATAATGGGCTTATGAAGCTCCTAACCGAAGCAGCGGATCAAGAATATGAATGACTTGCAACAATACAACCAAAAGAGAAATTTCGACATAACCGGCGAACCGGCAGGCAGGACGGAACAGCCGGAGCAAAGCTTGCGGTTCGTTGTCCAGCACCATCTGGCTCGCCAAGATCATTTCGATCTGCGCCTGGAATGGGACGGAGCTCTTTTGAGCTGGGCGGTGCCCAAGGGGCCTTCTTATGATACCAGTGACAAGAGGCTGGCCGTACAAGTGGAAGATCATCCTCTGGAATACCGCAACTTTGAGGGTACTATCCCCCAGGGCGAATACGGCGGCGGCACAGTAATGCTTTGGGACGAGGGCTACTGGGAACCTTCAGGCGATGTCGACGAAGGACTGAAAAAGGGTGCGCTCAAGTTTGTCCTCAAAGGCAGAAGGTTAAAGGGAAAATGGGCTTTGATCCGCTTGCAAGCCAAAGCCGGTGAGACTGAGAATAACTGGCTTCTGATCAAAGAAAAAGATGATTACGCCCAAACCGACGACGGGATTTCCGGATTTACCGCCAGTATCAGAACAGGGCGCAGCATGACGGAAATTGCGGCAGGGGAAGATGAAAAAATCACCAAGAACCCTTTCAACAAGGCCGGAGTACAGCTTGCCAAACTTGTCAGTACGCCTCCCGAGGGCGGGGATTGGCTGTATGAGCTCAAATATGACGGCTATCGGATTCTGGCGTTTGTGGAAGGCAACAACGTGCGGCTGATTACCCGTAACGGCAACGACTATACAAAGCGCTTTGGCGATATTGCCTATTCCCTGATTGATTGGGCGGACGGCAGGGCGGTGGTCTTAGACGGAGAAATGACGGTCACGGACGCGGAGGGCAGGACGGATTTTCAGGCGCTGCAAAATTATATGAAAAGCCCTGTGGGCAAAAACCTGACCTATATCATCTTTGACCTGCTGGCATTGGATGGGGAGGACTTAAGAGGACGCCGTCTGATTGAGAGAAAAGCCATGCTGGCGGCGCTGATGCAGGATGCGCCGAAAAACCTCTACTATAGCCAACATATCCAAGACAACGGCAAGGCCAGCTTTCAGGCGGCTTGCGAAGCCAATTTGGAAGGGATAGTAGGTAAAAAAGCCGATTCCCTATACAGCGGCACCAGGAACGGCGATTGGATCAAGCTCAAATGCGATAAACGTCAGGAATTCGTAATCGGCGGATATACGCTTTCGGATAAAAAAGCCAGTGGGATAAGCTCACTGCTGCTCGGCTTTTATCAGGGCAATGAGCTGATATATGCCGGACGCGCAGGAACGGGCCTGAGCGAACACATCATCAAAGATATGGAGCAAAAGTTTACCGCTATCAGCAGGCAAACACCTGCTTTCAAACTCGCGCCGCAGGCCAAGCTGAATGAACAAATAATCTGGCTGGAACCACTGCTGGTCACGGAAATCAAGTTTGCCGAATGGACTAAAGAAAATCTTTTGCGGCAAGCCAGCTTTAAGGGTTTGCGGACGGATAAAGACCCCCGAGATATAAGAAAAGAGACTGTAGCTGACGAAACCAAGTCGGACGAAGAACCGCAGCAGCAATCGTCCGTAGAGGATGAGGAGAGGCTAATGAAAGCCAACGGCGGCAGCATCATTATCAATGGTATCAAGATCACCAGCCCGGACAAGCTGATATTTGACAACCCGCAAATCACCAAAGCGGATGTAGTGCGGTATTATGCCGAGGCCTCGGAGCGCATACTGCCGTATCTGAGTAAACGAATTCTCAGTATTGTCCGTTGCCCGCAGGGGATATGCAATTCCTGCTTTTATAAAAAGCACCCCGGCGCGGGCAGCAAAGGCATCGTCACCATGCCGGTCACCAATAGCAGCGGAGAACAGGAAGAGTATTTTTATATCGAGGATGCTGCCGGGTTAATATCCGAGGCGCAGATGTGTACGCTGGAATTTCATACCTGGGGCAGCCGCACGGACAATCTGGAACAGCCGGATATGATGGTATTCGACCTTGACCCGGACGAGGGCATGGATTTGCGCCAAGTGCGGCAGGGTGTCAGAGACATCAAAAGCCTGCTTGACCAGCTTTCGCTGATCTCGTATCTAAAAATCAGCGGCGGCAAGGGCTACCATGTTGTTGTACCTTTTCAACCGTCCGTGGACTGGCAGACGTTTTATAATTTTGCCAAACGTATTGCCGTAGTCATGGAACAGCAGTGGCCTGAGCGCTATACCAGTAATGTCAGAAAGGATAAGCGCACAAACAAGATTTTCATCGACTGGATGCGTAACGGCAGAGGTGCAACCAGTATCGTCCCCTATTCTCTCCGAGCGAGAAAAGGCGCTAAAGTGTCTATACCCATCAGCTGGCAGGAACTGGATACGGTGGCCCCCGATGGCGTCGATCTGGCGGGTGCGCTAAAGCGGATCAACGGCGCTGATCCCTGGCAAGGCTTTTCCCAGACCGACCAGCGGCTGAAATAACATCGACATTCGTTGATACATCACAAATGCACATCGGTTGAATAATATGATATAAAAGATTATTAGGAGCTGATAGTATGTCATTAATGTATAGACCACGTCCTAATAACAGGTACGGTTATACCGAATACGCTATGGCGCCAATGATGGATCGGGCCGATCCCCCGCCCCTGATCAGTAATAATCCGGCTGTTACAAACGTTGTAAGTATTAAAGAACTGACGGCTTACCCCAATTATGGCAACCCCAGCAGGAATGCCGATATATTGTATACGGGTAATACGGGCAACTGGACTTTTGTCTTACCGGCATTTTTAACTGTTCCCGGCAGACAGACAGGTCAGATTATGATCCGCGCCGTTTTGGATGATCACACCAATGTGCCTACAAACCGCTACTCGGCGAGAATATCGATTAATGGATTTTTAGTACATAACGGCGCTCTTAACCTGCCGCACGGAACCCCTGTTGGCGGCATGTTCACCAACTGGAGAGACCTGACTTTCAGAATCAACCCCAGAAGAAATAACACGATTACTATTGTCAATACGTCCACAGCCGGACCAAATGACTGGATCGGCCTGGACTGGATGCAAATTCGCCTTTCATCCAGATAATAATTAAACCCCATAAGAAATGCCTCAGGTAAAGGTATAACAGCAGGGATCAAGACTTGAGGAAAGATAGTATCATAAATAAATATCTTCGTCACATTCGCCCTTGCTTCTCAAGGGCGAATTGCTCTTTTGATTTCATAAACGCGCTAGCCCTTCAAACAGTTGATTAGACAGCATCCCATGTTCGTGTCGATATCAAGGCCTCATATGCCTGGTCTTTGCCCAATAGCGGCAATTGACAATATAATTCCTCATATGGTAATATATAGCAGCAGTATTTAAATAATAGAAAGGTATTGTTTGCATGCTTAATCCGATCTATCGCTAAATCTCAAAGAAACATTTTAACTAATGGCTATCATGGATAGCTTATGTTTGTTATGCGTTCGAATAATAGCGGATAGTGGATGAGTTGTGTGAATATACCTTATTGCAGCTATACACTATTTTGGTGTGTTTTTTTATGCAAAACCGCAACTCACAAAAATGAGGAGGTTTAATTATGTTTGATATTAGAAAAATCCAAGAGCAAGTTGTTTTTGGTGCCGTAAAAGCCGTCAGCGACGATCAAACGGCAGCAAAAATTGTCTATGGAGAACAAGGCCTGTCTTCATCGGAGGATAATGCATCATGGGTAAACTCTACCATGAGCAGATTGGAAAACCACTTCGATAGTGCTAGCGTTAAACAGATCAGAATCAACTGTCAATGCGGATATGAGATGGATGAAAAATTAGAATTGGTGAGGGAGCTGCTTGAATCATCGTCCGGTTTAGAAGAGTTTGCCAACCTGGATAAGGCAAAGGCCGCCGGCCTATCTTGTGTGGATGGGGAACTCTATCTGCAGTTTACGTTCTGTCCTTGTCCGATGCTTGCCGACGTTGACAGATTGGAGTCAAATACCTGGTGCCAATGCACTACCGGTTATAGTAAAGTCCTATTTAAAAAAGCCTTTGGCTGTGAAGTCGATGTGGAATTATTAAAGAGTATAAAAGCCGGTGACGATATCTGTCTTATGAAAATTATCCCCCGCGAAGCCGTTTGGAAGTAGGAAACAGATTAGATGCAATATTGCCCCCCTTGGTTGCAAGGGGGGCTTTTAAATTACTGCTGAAATTTATACCTGTCCATGTTATAATTAACAATATTTGGATAAACTATGCCTAAAAGGAGTAAACATGGCAAAATTGCTTTTAACAACGCCCTGTAATTTTGGCGTAGAGGCCATCGTCAACAGGGAAATCAAAAATCTGGGCTATGAAATAGCTCAAACCGTCGACGGTAGGGTAGATTTTTACGGCGACGAGCTGGCTATTGCCAGAGCCAATATCGCTTTGCGTACCGCCGAACGCGTTCTGCTAAAAGTGGGCGAATTCACAGCGGTGACTTTTGAGCAGCTTTTTGAACAAACCAAGGCGTTGACCTGGGGCGATTTTATACCCGCGGACGCCGAGTTTCCTGTGGCAAAAGCCAATTCGTTGAAATCGACTTTGTTTAGCATTCCTGATATTCAGGCCATTGTCAAAAAGGCGGTCGTGGAAAAGTTAAAGGCCAAATATAAGCAGGAATGGTTTGCGGAAACAGGAGCCCGCTACCCGATTCATGTTTTTGCCAACAAGGATATATTCAGCCTTTATATTGACACTAGCGGCAATAATTTGCATAAAAGAGGTTACCGCCAAAAAAGCAATATCGCTCCGATCAAGGAAACGCTGGCTGCAGCGATGGTCGACCTTACGCCGTGGCATTGGGACAGGGTGCTGGTCGACCCGATGTGCGGCAGCGGCACTATCGTTATTGAAGCGGCCTTGAAGGGGTTGGAAATAGCTCCCGGCATCAACAGAGATTTTGTTGCCGAGGCCTGGGGTTTTATCAGCAAAGGCAGGTGGGCTGCCGCCAGAGGGGAATTCAAATCCTTAGAAAAATGGGACAGAGAGTTTTTTGTTCAGGGTTGCGATATTGATGACCATGCGCTGCACAACGCCAGGCAAAACGCGGCGGCGGCCGGAGTAGAAAAGTATATCCACTTTCGGAAACGTGAGATCAGGGATTTGTATAGCGGCGAAAAGTACGGTTTTATTATTACCAACCCTCCTTACGGCGAACGCATGGAGGATAAAAAGTCTGTAGAGCTGCTCTATAAAGAGATGGGTGTGGCCATGGCGCGTCTGGATACATGGTCCTTCAGTATTATTGCCAGCCATCCCGATTTTGAAAAGCTCTTCGGCAGAACAGCCGACAAACGGCGCAAACTCTATAACGGCATGATCAAAACTACATTATACCAGTATCTGGGCCCCAAACCGCCTAAGAGACTGCCGGAAGATGTAAATAAGTAATTGTAAAGTAAAGTATTAGTTAAAGCCGGGAGGAGGAGATGTCAATCAAATGAAAAATCCGTTGTTACCTGAAGAGCTGAGGAAAATGAACGCCTATTTTCGCGCGGCCAATTATCTGTCGGTGGGGCAGTTGTACCTGTATAACAATCCCTTACTGAAAGAGCCTTTGCAGTTGTCTGATGTAAAACCGTTAGTGGTTGGACACTGGGGCACAACGCCCGGTCAAAACTTTATTTATCTGCATTTAAACAGAGTCATTAAAAAATACGATCTGGACATGATATATATTTCCGGCCCCGGTCATGGCGGCCCCGCTCTTGTGGCCAATACCTATCTGGAAGGCACATACAGTGAGATCTATCCCAATATCACGCAGGATGAAGAAGGGCTGAAAAAGCTGTTCAAGCAGTTTTCCTTCCCCGGCGGCATCTCCAGCCATGTTGCGCCGGAGACGCCGGGCTCGATTCACGAAGGCGGTGAGTTGGGCTATTCGCTCAGCCATGCCTTCGGAGCTGTTTTTGACAATCCGGAGCTGATCACCGCTTGCATTGTCGGTGATGGTGAAGCGGAGACCGGTCCGCTAGCGACCTCCTGGCATGCGAATAAATTTCTCAACCCTATTACAGACGGAGCCGTGCTGCCTATCCTGCACCTGAACGGTAACAAGATCAGCAATCCGACAGTTTTGGCCAGGATTGAGCATGAGGAATTGGATCAGTTTTTCAGAGGCTGCGGCTGGACGCCAATATTTGTGGAGGGTGACGATCCGCAAGTCATGCATCAGCTGATGGCTGAGGCTTTAGATACGGCTATTGAAAGTATCAGGCAAATACAAAAAAATGCGCGGGATAATAACGACAGTACCCGCCAACGCTGGCCCATGATAGTTTTCAAATCGCCCAAGGGCTGGACCGGGCCGAAAGAAGTCGACGGTTTAGCAAACGAGGGTACTTTCAGATCGCATCAGGTGCCGGTTCTGGTTGATGGCGAACATCCCGGGCATGTGGCGTTACTGGAAAGCTGGATGAAAAGCTATCAGCCGGAGCAGCTTTTTAACGACTCGGGCAGGCTGATCGCGGAGCTTCAGGAGCTTGCTCCTGAGGGCGAGCGCAGGATGGGGGCAAATCCCCACGCCAATGGTGGCATACTGCTGAGGGATCTGCGGATGCCGGATTTCCGCAGCTATGCTTTAGATGTGCCGTCGCCGGGACAGACCGCAGGCTATGATACGCGGGAGCTGGGCAAGTTCTTGCGTGATATTATTAGATTAAATAATGACCAAGGCAATTTCCGGATTTTTGGCCCTGATGAGACTCTTTCCAACCGTTTGGCAGCGGTTTTTGAAGCAACCGACCGCCAGTGGAATGCTAAAAGATTAGAGAATGATGAATTTATCGCACCGGATGGGCGCGTGTTGGATTCTATGCTCAGTGAGCATATGTGTCAGGGCTGGCTGGAAGGATATCTACTGACCGGACGGCATGGCATTTTTAACTGCTATGAAGCTTTTGTGCGGATCGTTGATTCGATGTTTAGCCAGCATGCCAAATGGCTGAAGGTCACATCCCAGCTACCCTGGCGGCGTGAAATCGCCTCGCTTAATTATCTGCTTACTTCCCATGTCTGGCAGCAGGATCATAACGGTTTTACTCATCAGGACCCGGGTTTCCTCAACCATGTTGTCAATAAAAAAGCGGACATTATCCGCATTTATCTGCCCCCCGATGCCAACTGCCTGCTCTCGGTGGTAGACCATTGTCTGCGCAGCAAAAATCATGTCAATGTGATAGTCGCGTCCAAGCATGCCCGGCCGCAGTGGCTTGATATGGAGGCCGCGGTAAATCATTGCACGCAAGGCATCGGCATCTGGCAATGGGCCAGCAATGACCAAGGCGCTGAGCCGGATCTGGTCATGGCTTGTTGCGGCGATACTCCGACTCTGGAAACCCTGGCAGCCGTATCGATATTGCGGGAGCATCTGCCGGAGCTGAAAATCAGGGTGGTAAATGTGGTAGACCTGATGAAACTGCAAAGTGAAACAGAGCATCCTCACGGGCTTAGCGATCTTGATTACGATTCGCTTTTCACCACGGACAAACCGATCATTTTTGCCTTTCACGGCTATCCGTTCTTAGTTCATGAGCTGACATACCGCCGTAAAAATACCCATATGCATGTGCGGGGATATACCGAAGAGGGGACTATCACCACAGCTTTTGATATGAGAGTGCAGAACGATCTGGACAGATTCCATCTGGTGCAGGATGTAATAGACCGCTTGCCGCAGCTGAGCAATAAAGGCGCGCATCTGAAACAAATGATGAAAGACAAGCTGGTGGAGCACAAGCAGTATATTGCCGAACACGGCGAGGACATGCCGGAAGTCCGCAACTGGAAATGGGAAAATAAATCACAGCAATAATCTGCCATAGCTATATCAGAAATAAAACCCTATGTTCTATTTCGAACATAGGGTTTTTGTATGGCACACGATTTGTTTCTATTGTTGGATTACAAAGATGGACAACAATAACTATGGTTTGGCTAAAGAAAATCTGAAAAATATCCAGTTAAATAAATGACACTTTTAGAACGGAAGATCATCATCAACATATAAAACCATTTCAACACCAGATATTTTCGAAATTAGATTATTAAGAACTAATTGTTGTGATGTAGATACAAGCGAACTAAACCATGTATAAAATTCTTTTGTTTTTTCAAGCGCAATATCCTTTTTGGGTATATAACGGTAACTGCTCAAAACAACTGTTTCAATTAAGTCAGAATTATTCTGAATGTAGTATTCAAAGCAATTTTTTCTAATGAGATCATCAATGCGTTTTTTGAATTCATCAATGCTATAATTAAAACGTTTTTCGCTTGTATAAGCTTGAAGATGTTGCAGTATTGCATTAGAGAAATTTTGATATATTTCCCGATCTTTATTTGTTATTTTAAGCATTGAAAAATCTTTCTTTCCAATGGCTTCGGCTATTTCCTTAAAAGATTCGTAGCGATCATCTGGTTTTATTTTCATCATGTTGTCCAAAATTTGCTGGTATGAAAACAGGCTGCTATTCCCCGAATTAATCAACAATCTGTGAAATAGTTCTGCCAAATAAAACATATCTGTTCTTACATTATATTCCCCAGTAAAATACTCATTTGGTAGCAACTCTAGCCCCGACCTATTAATTATATCTGCTAAGCTGTCTTCGGTTGTTTCAATAGGTTTAAAAATTTTTCCAAGGCCAAAATCGATTATTTTAACAGTACCTGAAGCATCAATTAAAATATTGCTTTCTCTGATATCTCTATGAATAATATTATTATCTTCAATATATCGAAATCCATCTATTAGCTGAGAAAATATATCGTCTGGTGATACCGTGTTGTTCCACGGAGCGTAATTATTAATGTATTTTGCAATATTCTCTCCTCCTTCTACATATTCCATCAATATAAAGCCTGTGTAAATGTTTTCATATGCATAATAATTAAAAACTCTTACCACATTACGATGATTTAACTTGTATAGTATTTTTATTTCCTGGAGGAACTTTTGGAAGAATTCTTGTTTGATTTCAGGGTATTCTGGTTCATATTTTTTAGCTACGAATAACTCATCAATAAAAGGATCTTTTAATAATACAGCTTTCCCAAATGATCCGCTTCCCAAGTCATTATCGATCATTATATAATTTTTTTCCTTTAAAAATTTAACAATATCGCCATTATCTTTCACAATTTATCCTCCTAATTTAATGATTATATATATTTGACGACAATTAATAATAATTTAAGTATATTCTTTTGTAATTAATTAATCAATATTTTGAGTTTTGAATTTCCAATTTAAAACCTTCTTGACAAAACGCAATCAATCTATTAACCACATGGTATCAGCTCATGCTGACTACGGAAAAAAGCTTGGGTTTGGATGTTCATTTGCTGGAGAGTGCATGCGGAGCGTGCGGTGGTATCTCCGCATCGACTTTGCATGCAGTGTATAGTGTATAATAAAAAGGAGAGGGGAAACTTCCCCTCTCTTTTTGAGTTTTCTTTGCTTATATCTTTACATGGTCAGCCCTTCCAGCAAACTTTCCATCGGTATGACTGTGCTGCCTGCTGCGGGCTGGCTTACCGGAGCATGGAACGTTTGGGAATATTTAAAGGTTGCCTTCATATCCATAGTCATTGCAGTCGGGATGTCGACTTTCATTCTCATGCTTCCGGATCCGGCGGCATTAGAGTAGGCGGTCATTGACATGGTGCCCTGTCCGTCAAAATCCCCGGACATGTCTACAGCGACGCTTCTGAAAGTGCCGCCATGAAATTCAAAGGTCAGTTTCATCGTCATATTTATTCCGTCTTCATCTATTTTGTAAGTCGAAACGTAATAATCGCCGTCCTTGACCATTGCCTGATCACTTAATATGGAATTGATTGTCTCCAGTTCAAACGTGGTCGAATCGCCGGTATCGCTCATCAATGTGCTTTTCAGTATAACGGACAGCATATCCTTAAAACTGGTAGCCGAAGATGCGTTTTGCATCAAACTGTTCATAGGCATTTCGGAGTAGAGTTGGTTCATATCCAACGACAGCCATGTGTCGGCACTAATCAACCCCTGCGAAATGGTTGATAGCGCAGGCGATTGCAGATAGATCATGCCGGTATCGCTGTTGACGATAATATTCATATCCAGATCACTCAGCATAGCTAAAATGACAGCTGTCTGCGCGTCTAACGGTTCACTGTCTGCAAACCCGTTTACGAAATCAATAGCGTTGGCTTTGAGATTAATGCTCATTTCCGCGTTGTTATTACTGGTATACCCGGATAAGGAACCGGTGACAGCAAGAGGAGTGGTGCTTTGATCTGAAGGCAAGGCCAAATTGAGACCAAAAGTGCCTGATACTGCATGGCTTTTAGCACTAAATGCTTTTTGGTATGCCAGATATTTATCCATTACGCTATAAGTCGCGCCGCTGGCCTCGATCAGATCGTCGACCGATTGCAGAGTGATGCAACCCGTGGCACTGTCCCATGCTACAACATAGCCCAGAGCCTGCGCGGCGTAACGGACAGGAACATAAATCATGCCGCTGGCGCTGTCTTCAAACGGCGTGACATCAGTGTAGACTGATGCGGAATTTACAGTCATGTCATATTCTCCGACTATAAAAGTTACGGTAGTGTCGCCGACTGTTGCGGTAACCGTATGGCTGTCCTTGTCGTAGCTGGCTGTTGCGCCCATCGCTTTGAATAATTCGTCGTAAGGCGCATATGCGCGTCCGTCCTGAGCTATCTGAGTATTGGTGATGGTAAGTAATTTGTCTCCCATGCTGATGCTGATATCGTTGCTGTCGGCAGCGAGAGCTGCGGTGGAAGCTGAACTGATAATTATCATACCTAGCATCAAAGCGAATGCTGTTTTGAGAATTTTTTTAATCATACAATTCTCTCCTTATTAATTGATCTCTTTAATTTTTTATAATATCTTAGTACATGTTTATACAGTTAAATAATACCATAGTATATATTTATATACAATGAAAAATATTACACTATTTTACATTTTCAGTGCTTTAAACGAGTTATCCTATAAAAAAATTTTACTCGTATAATCAAAATAGGAACATATTGGAGGCAATTATCATAAAAATAATTATTGACAAAATCTGATCGAGCTGTTATAGTTACTTTAATCAAGTTCAAATAATTTAATAACCTCATGCAAAGGCATTGACGGAGAGAGTATGTTTCAGGCGAACGTTTCAGAGAGCCGGGGTAGGTGTGAGCCCGGTACAAGTAATCTGAACCAGAAAATCACTCCCGAGCTGCGGACCGAAAGTTTTTTCAAGTAGGCTCCGACGGTATCCCCCGTCATAGGGAGAGCATATGATAGTACGCTTATTTATGGGTGGTATAGCGAATTGCTGTTTATAGCTTTCGTCCCTTTGCGGAACGGAAGCTTTTTTTATTATCAATTACAACGACAGGAGGAAAAGGAAATGTTGACCAACGATATGGTAGAGATTCGCTGGCACGGCCGCGGCGGACAGGGCGCCAAAATGGCCTGCATGCTGCTGGCGGAAGTGGCTGGTCTGGAAGGTAAATTTGTGCAGGGATTCCCGGAATACGGTCCGGAACGCATGGGAGCCCCGATTACGGCCTACAACCGAATAAGTGACAAACGCTGCTCTATCCATTCCAACATTTACTATCCCGACTATGTGGTTGTGTTGGATGAAACCCTGCTGGATAGCGTCGACGTTTGCGAAGGCTTAAAAGAGGGCGGCGCGATCATTATTAACACGCCCGGCTCTCCCGGACAAGTACGCGCCAAGCTGCGCGGATGGGCAGGCAAAGTCTGCACCATCGACGGACGCCGCATCTCGGAGGAGATTTTGGGCAGAAACTTCCCCAATACCCCTCTGCTGGCCGCCGTGGTCAAGATCAGCGGCGCGTTGGCAGTTGACCGGTTTTTAGCTGATATAGAAGAATCTTTTAAACACAAATTTGCCGCCAAACCCCAGGTTATCGAGGGGAACATGGCGACTTTGAAAAAATCCATGGAGGAGGTGCAGGTAGGATGATCCACGCCAAAGATATCAACGAACAAACACCGCTGGAAGATCTGACCCCGGGCGGTGAGATCTACGAGGCGGGAACAGCGCGGGACTTTAACACCGGTTCCTGGCGCACCGACACGCCTATATTTCACGCGGAAAAATGTAAACACTGCATGCTCTGCGTGCCGTTTTGCCCGGACAGCGCTATCCCCGTCAAAGACGGCAAGCGTCTGGAATTCGATTATCTGCACTGCAAAGGCTGCGGCGTTTGCGAGACCGCCTGCCCCTTCGCGGCGATCACAATGGTAACCGGAGGTGAGCCCAAATGAGTAACTGTTTTTCCGGCAACGAGGCTGTGGCTTATGCCATGAAGCAGATCAATCCCGACGTGATGGGCGCGTTCCCGATCACTCCCTCCACGGAAATTCCCGAATACTTCGCCCAGTATGTAGCCAACGGCGAGGTCAATACCGAATACGTGACCGTGGAGTCCGAGCATAGCTCGATGTCCGTCTGCATCGCCGCGGAAGCGGCGGGAGCCAGATCCGTCTGCGCTACTTCATCCTGCGGGCTGGCGTTGATGTACGAGATGTTATACGTCGCGGCGTCCTGCCGCCTACCGATTACGCTGGCCTGCGTTACCCGCGCCCTTTCGGGGCCGATCAACATCAACAACGACCATTCCGACTCAATGGGCGCACGCGATACCGGCTGGATTCAGATTTATGCCGAAAACAATCAGGAGGCCTACGATAATTTCATCATGGCTATGCCGATCGGCGAGACCGCAAGCGTGCGCTTGCCGGTGATGACCTGCATGGACGGTTTCATCACCAGCCACGCCGTAGAGAATATCGAGTTTCTTGATACCGAGGTCGTACGCAAGTTTGTCGGCGAATACAACCCCGAAAATTATTTATTGAAGAAAGAAAACCCGCTGGCTGTAGGGCCCTATGACATCAGCGCCTATTACATGGAACACAAGGTGCTGGAAGCGGAGGCCATGAAGGCGGCCAAAGCTCGCATACTGGAGGTAGCCGACGAATTTGCCAAAATCTCCGGCAGGCACTACGGCCTGTTTGAAGAATACCGCATGGAAGACGCCGAGCTGGCAATGGTTCTGATCGGATCGAGCGCCGGTACCGCCAAAGCGGCTGTCGATCAACTGCGCGAGCAGGGAGTAAAGGCCGGGCTGATCAAAGTCAGGGTCTTCCGTCCTTTCCCGGGTGAGGAACTGGCGCAGGCTTTGTCCAAAACAAAGGCCGTAGCCGTGATGGATAAATCCGAAGGTTTTTCTGCCAACGGCGGCCCGCTGTTTGCCGAGACCCGCAGCGCATTGTATGACCTGAAGCAACGTCCGCATTTGATCGATATCGTTTTTGGCTTGGGCGGACGCGACCTGAAAACCGAGGATGTGGAAAATATCTTCGCCCGCCTGGCGGATATCGCCGCCACCGGCGAGACTGGACCTGTATATACCCATCTGGGGCAGAGACAGAGGAGGAAATAACATGAGCACAGTATATGACCTGAAAAGGGAAGTAGAAAAGCCGGAACGCCTCACCGGCGGTCATCGGCTCTGCGCCGGCTGCGGGGCCGGGGTCGTGGTCTCGGGAGTTCTACGCGCCCTGGAAAAAGAGGACAGGGCGGTGATAGTTAATGCTACCAGCTGCCTGGAGGTCTCCACCTTTATGTACCCTTACACTGCCTATACCGACAGTTTTATTCACTCCGCTTTTGAAAACTCGGCAGCTACCTGCTCCGGAGCCGAAGCGGCATATAACGCCTTGAAACGCCGCGGCAAGATCGACGGCACCGTCAAGTTTATCACCTTTGCCGGTGACGGCGGCACCTACGATATCGGCTTCCAATCGCTGTCGGGTGCAATGGAACGCGGCCACGACATGGTCTATGTTTGCTATGACAACGAGGCCTATATGAATACCGGCATCCAGCGTTCGTCGTCAACGCCGCGCTTTACTCGCACGACCACTACGGCTGTCGGTTCGGCGCAGCAGGGCAAGAAGCAGAATAAAAAAGACCTGACCGAGATTTTGGTCGCTCATAATATCCCTTATGCGGCGCAGACCGCGCCGATGGGCAATTTCCGCGACCTGCATAGCAAGGCTTACAAGGCTATCTATACGCCAGGACCTTGCTTTTTGAACGTACTGTCGCCCTGCCCGCGCGGCTGGGATTACCCCATGGCGAAGCTGCCGGAGATCATTAAGCTGGCGGTGGATACCTGTGTCTGGCCCCTTTACGAAGTAGAGGAGGGCGTCTGGCGGCTGAGCTATACGCCCAAGAAAAAGCTGCCCGTGGAAGATTTTCTCCGCTCGCAGGGCAGATTCAAGCACATGTTCAAGCAAGGCAACGAGTGGATGATCGAAGAAGCGCAGCAATACGTCGATCAGAAATGGGATAAATTGTTGGAGCGCACCGGCGCTTAAATAATGCTTAACAAATCACCAAAATATGGTATTATATTCTTGATAAGGAGGTTTTGTCTATGGAACAATCAATGTTTAACAACGAGGCCATTTTATCGTGGCTGCGGTACTTTTCCAGCAACGTTGAGATCAACCTGGCAAAACTGAGAATACTTGACATTACAGACAAAAACAAGAACCTGATCCCGGCTATTATGACTAACCGCGCGGTGCTGGTATTTACCGACGCCGGGCATCCGGATATCTTTTACGAGATGTGGAACGCGGAACTCGGTGACTGTGAAATCTGGTACAACGAAGGTTCTGACCCGGACGGTCCGATCAAGCACGACAAGCTTTCGGATATGATTGACCGCGGCATCAACGCCTCTGCGGCGATGCTGGTCATCAATCCTAATGCGGCTACAAATTATCAGGTAGGACTGGAGAACAGCCGTTTTTCCAGCGGTTCCGTGCAGTATTGCTGCCAGGAAGTTCGGGCTATTTTATTGAACAAGCTCAACCCCGGGTATCAGGATAATATTTGTATCATCTCCGGTGAGAGCATTGCGGTTGAGACCGCTATGATCGCCGCCGAGGGCAGTGTGATCGCTGTAGAATACGACACCAGAGACCGCAATACCATGAAAGAGAATGTCGTCAAATTCGGCCTTAACAATGTCACGATCGTGGAGTCGGTTGACGCGCTGCGCGTCATGATGGATAAACTGCCCATACCGGAATTGGCGTTTATCGTGGCTTCGCCGCGCATCGACATTGAAATCAAGACTTTGCTGGACATCAACCCGGCTATGGAATTTGTCATCTATACGCTGGACTTTGATATTCTCACATCACTGCCGTCTTTGTTTAAACAAAACGGGCTGGAACGTACCGAGGCGATCCATGTTCAGGTAGCGCGGGTCAACAGCAAAAAGCTGACAGAGCCTTTCCCGGCCCCCTGGATCATTTCCGGCAGAAGGTAAAATGACTAAATTTTATTAAAATGTGTGGTAAAATGTAATATAATATATTGATTTTGGGTGATGGAGTTCACCATAACTGCTAAAATGCTAATGACTCCTACAAATAACCTACTATAGTTATCTGTAGGAGTTTTTGTGTGATAATAACATAAATCAGGGACGTGAATAGATGAGAAAATACATATTTATAGGTCTAGGAGGCTTTTTTGGAGCAATTGTTAGATATTTAATTGAGCTTATGCAAATACAGGGGTATCAAGTAGCGGTGCCATTAAATACATTGACTATTAATATTGCAGGAAGTTTTATTTTGGCATTTATACTAACATTTGCACTTGAAGTAAGGGAGGTTAATCCTGATATAAGGCTTGGCTTGACGATGGGTTTTCTAGGAGCTTTCACAACATTCTCCGCTTTATGCAAGGAAACAGTCGGCCTATTGCAAAACGGAGATTATTTTTTCGCGATTTCATATATAACTATTTCGATTATACTGGGACTTGGATTAGCATATGTGGGAATCGTGCTGGCTCGAAAAGCAGGACTGAAGTTAATTAACAGCAAAGAAAATATAACTGAAATTGAAAGCGAAGTGGAATAATTGGCTATCGTTCTTGTTGGCATAGGAGGGGCATTCGGCGCTGTATTCAGGTTTCAATTAGGAAGGATAATTTCCGCAAAACAAAAATCAGCCTTCCCATATGGCACTTTTATTATTAACATAACAGGAGCTGTCCTTTTAGGTATTCTTACCAGCATTAATGCTGGCAATAGCGCATATCTGCTGCTGGGCGACGGTTTTTTAGGTGCGTATACTACTTTTTCAACATTTATGTATGAAGGTTTTGTTCTTTTTCAGGGGAAAGAAAAGCTAAATGCGCTTATCTATATTTTAGCTTCGCTTTTCTTAGGAATTATCGGCTATATTGCAGGTTTTGTTATTGGAAATTACTTATTGTACAGATTGTAATAAAAAAAGATGCTCGTCAAACTTTCGGCGGGCATCATTTTTTCTGTATTGACAAAACACTGGGAATAGATTAGAATAAAACTGAACATTGTTCAGAACAAAGTTCAGTAGGAGAACTAAAATGAATAAGACCAGCGATATCAAAGAAAAAATCATTCAGGTAACAACGGAGCTTATTGCCAAAAGCGAAGGCAATATTGATGCGATCACCATCAGGCAAATATCCCAAAAAGCGCAAGTCGGCGTCGGTTTGATCAATTATCATTTTCAGACGAAGGAAAATTTGATAGAAATCTGCGTGCAAAAAATGATCGAAGAAGTAATAGTAAAATTCAAACCGGATGTAGATCAGAGCGCTGGCTATTTGCAAAAAATCAAGGCATCCTCAAAATCGGTTATGGATTTCTTGATCAGCAATCCGGCTGTGTCCCGGATATCTATACTCGGCGATTATGTCAAACCGCAGTTACTTGACAATACGATCAAGACTGTAATGGGTTTTTCTATCAGCTTAAAAGATTATGACGTCGCGGCCGATATCAAAAAAATTCGCATATTTGCATTTGTATCAACATTGCAGGCGGCATTTTTGAGAAAGGATTTAAGCAAAGAGCTGTTCGGGTTTGATTTTTACATCAAAGAGGAAAGAGATAAGTTTCTCGATATTATTGTGGATAGTCTGTTTAAGGAGTGTTAAAAATGAAATGTCTGATTATTAACGGCAGCTGTCATAAGGGTAACACCTGGCGCTTAACAGAATTGGTAAAAGAAGACCTTTTGGCTTTGGACGCAACTTTAGAGTTTGATGAAATTCACTTAAAGGATATCGACTTGCCTTATTGCCTCGGTTGTAGCTTATGTTTCAGGCAGGGGCATACCCGTTGTCCACATAACAACGTTGTGCAGGGTATCATAGACAAAATAGATGAATGCGACGGATTAATTTTTGCAGCGCCGACTTTTAATATGCATATACCGGCTGTGGCGAAAAATCTCATAGATCATTTAAGCTTTATGCTGCACCGTCCTCGCTATTTTGATAAAAAAGCATTGATCATATCGACTACCGGTGCTGTCGGCGCCAAAGACGCAACCAAATATGTATGCGGAACATTAATCGGATTGGGATTCAACAGATGCTTCCAACTGCCGATCAGCGCCATCAGTTACAATGACTATCAGCCATCCGAGAAGCATATAAGAAAATGCGCTGATATGGCAAAAAAGTTTTATAATGCTCTGAAAAGCGAGAAACTGCATTCGCCTTCATTTTCGGCAGTGATGACATACAATTTGTTTCGCGGCATAAGTCGCCATTACACTCCGGGATACCAATATGCTACATATGACGGTACCTACTGGGACGAAACAGGGTTAGTAAAAACAGCTTATTCGCCTCAAGTACCGTTGCCGTTTTACAAGATGTTTTATGGAAATCTCTTTTACTGGATCGGTAAAAATATCTCAAAGCGTTTAGTAGTAACATACAAATAATCAATAGTGGTATGCTCCAATGTATAAAGTCCGGTAACAACATATTAATTAATACAAATACGCAGCCGGTATCGACGGCTGCGTATTTAATTGAAAAATAATTTTTTGACAAAATGTAAAACACGCTTGACATTTGTTCTCGATTTTGCTATTATACAAGTAAAGCATGCTTTACATTTATTGAAAGTAAGTGAGCAATATGGAAAACACAATCGCACAACTGCGACAAGAATATGGTCTTACCCAGCAAATGTTGGCGGAACGTCTTTGCGTATCCAGACAGACCATTATCTCGTTGGAGAGCGGCCGCTACAACCCGTCTATACGACTGGCGTGGCAGATTGCCCGTCAGTTTGGGCTGACCATTGAGGATGTATTTGTTTTTGAGGAGGGTGAGACAAATGGAACAAGTAAATAAACGTATGGTTTGGTATATTGTCACTGCTATTGTCGGAGCGGCGCTTTTGTTGCTGACAGGTCTAAGTAAGCTGGACTCTTTTTGGTCGGGGATGGGCGCGGCGCTGGTTGCAGTGTCGGTGGTACGCATATTACAGATAGCCCGTTATAAGCGTAACGAGGATTATGCCAGCGAATTACACGTAAAAAACCACGATGAACGTAACCTTTGGCTGTCGCTAAAGGCCCGTTCCAACGCTTTTTACTACTCAATAATACTGGAAGCTATCGGTGTGATCGTATTTCGCATTGTACAACAGCCGGATTTATCGGTTTTGCTGGGATACTTAGTTTGCATCCAGCTGGTTATTTATTGGGTAGATTGGTTGGTGCTGAAAAAAAAATATTAATAACATTCCTATCATTTTATCTAAAGAGCTGCCCTTCCGGGCAGCTCTTTAGACTGCCAAAAAAGTGTTCAGCGGGCCGAGAAACGAGCGAGACCAGGCGGCCCAGCTGGCTTTTGCCTAACAGCAAAACCAACAGCTGAGGCACGTAGGTAAAAATTAAGATAATATATCTTGGTTTTACCTCGGCGGTCGAAACCGGCGACGCAGGCGACCTAGCTGGCTTTTACCTTGCGGTAAAACCACAGCTAATGCACTAGCTACACTGCTGCGCAGCTTCGCGTCGACCTAGCTGGCTTTTGCCTCCGGTAAAACCACAGCTAATGCACTTGCTTCGCGTCGTATTAAAGATACGTCGAGGAGACGGGGACGGACGCAACGACGACCTAGCTGGCTTTTACCTTGCGGTAAAACCGCAGCTAATGCACTAGCTGCGCTGCTTCGCTGCTTCGCGTCGTATTGCGAAGTTTATCGACACGCTGAGAGCTGCCAGGAAGGGCAGCTCTTTAGATGTATTAATCTTAATACAAACCTGCCGAAAAAATAAAGACTATGCCCGTTTTGAACATAGTTTTTTATCTCACCAAACTTATACAAATTGACTTATAAGATTATTACTTTAATCAGTAGAGTAATACCTGCCCCCAGCAGCATAGTCGCAGGAATTGTCACCACCCAGGCTTTAACAATACTCTTTGCCAAAATCCACCGTACAGTGGAAAGTCTTTTGGAAGCGCCAACGCCCATAATAGATGAGGTAATTACATGCGTTGTACTCACCGGCGCGCCCAAGGCAGTCATGGCGTGAATAACGATTGCCGCGCTCGTTTCCGCCGCAAACCCCCCTATCGGCTGGAGCTTAATCATGTTGACGCCTATGGTTTTGATTATCTTCCACCCGCCAATCGAAGTTCCCAGCGCCATGGCGATTGCGCAGCTCAGTTTAACTAAAATCGGTATGCCGGCATCACTGCTAACCGCGCCGGCGCTGATCAGCGCCAGAGTGATAATACCCATAGATTTCTGCGCGTCATTGCTGCCGTGAGAAAAAGCCATTAAAGCAGCCGAAAGGATTTGCAGCTTTGAGAACCACTTGTTAACCAATTTCTGAGAGAAAGGCCTGAGAATTTCGAACAGGCTGCTCATAATCAGATATCCGAAGGCAAAACCGATTAATGGGGATGTGATCAACGGGATAATGACTTTATCAATAACGCCTGTCCAGATTATTCCGTCGAAGCTCCAGGTATAAACTATCGCTGCACCTATCAAGCCGCCAATCAGTGCATGCGAGGAACTGCTCGGTAACCCTATGTACCAGGTGATAAGGTCCCATATCACTGCGGCAAGCAGGGCGCCGATGATAACATATTGCTCCAGATGTCCGCTTACAAGTCCGGATGAAATTGTTTTTGCCACACTCTCGCTAACAAGGGCTCCGGCAAAATTGAGAACAGCCGCCATGATAATTGCAATTCTCGGAGATAGAACTCTTGTGGAAACAGAGGTGGCTATGGCGTTGGCAGTGTCATGAAACCCATTGATAAAATCAAAGATCAGAGCGATGGCAATAACGGCTATCAGCATTATTGAACTAGACATGTTTCATTACGATCCCTTCAACTATGTTTGCCACATCCTCACAGGCATCCAGCGAATTTTCCAGTAATTCATAGATTTCTTTCCATTTAATTATATCGATAGGGTCGGGATTATCTCTAAACAAAGATGTTATGGCATCTCTGAATATATCATCTCCTTCGTCCTCAATTCGGTTAACTTCAATGATTTTTTTATATAGCGTCTTGCTGGTTTTCATATGCTTGAGCTCCATCATTACGCCTTGGAGTTCGGTTGTGCAGTCTACAATAAGTTTAGTAACCACTTTCGTCTCATCGGTTATTGTTTTCACGTTAAGCATTCTGAATCTGTGCGCAGTAGCCTCGATGGAATCTGTTATATTATCCAGCACTTTAACTATTTCATCAATGTCCTCGCGGTCAATGGGAGTGATAAAAGATTTGTTGAGAAGCTCGATTATGTCATGACAGCATTGGTCGCATTCATGTTCGATCTGTTCAATATCGTCAATTTTCTTATTGATATCTTCATAGTTGTTTACCAGGTCATTCAATAAAACTGCGGCTTCACAGGATTTTCCCGCCGTTTCAATAAACATATCAAAAAAACGTTCCTCTTTAGGTGTTGTTCTAAACATATTAAATCTACCTTCTTTACAGCCTTTATACTGATCTCTTTACATGCTTTTGCCAATCTCATTTATTATATATTACTGTGAACATAAACGCAATAATATATGACAAAATCATTGCCAAACTTTGCCAAACAAAAAGAGCTGTTCTTCCCGAGCAGCTCTTTTTGCTTAAACACAAATATTCTTAGTCTTTGTTAAATACTTTTGTGTCGGCGTCATCGTCCTTATTCAGGTCTTCTGATGATTGTTTGCGCATCACTGTTCTTTGTCTAGGATTAATGTTCTTATTCGTTATATCATCTGATAACTCAGTCAGGATGTTATTTTCCTGCATCTTATCTTCACAACTCTTATCATTTCTACTCATAAAATCCACCTCCCGTCGTTTTTTATCCCGATCTTATGCGGCTATTATTATACTTAATCCTGATAATTATTTTCTCTGGCGTCGGCTTCATCTTTGATTTCTTTTCTCAAGCCATCCAACGCTTCTTCGCGCCTATTATTTTTTGCTTTCAGTTCCGCTTTTGTTTGGGGATTATCAGTTCTGGCCATCATATCCTCGGCTGCTTCCATATTACGTATGGTATCATCAATATTTTCCTGGATTTTTTCCACGTTGTCACTTCTGTCGTCTGGATTTGGTTTCATAAAATCACCTCCTATTTGTTTGGTAATATTGTCTGCAATTTAGAATATATTATGCCGGTTAATCTCTGAAGTATTGATATCAAAAATTTTGGGAGAATAATAACGAATAATTTCTTTTAAATTTTCGGGGTTGATTATGAAAAGACAGGAAAAAGGGCTGGGCGCCTGGCAACTAACCTTCATGGCATTGGGAACCGTAATTGGGGCATCCTTTTTTCTCGGATCCTCTGTGCCGATTCATGCCGCCGGTCCATCGATTATAATTTCATTTATTTTAGGAGGAGCGCTGGTATATTTTATCCTTTTTGCTCTATCGGAAATGACTGTGGCAAACCCGGCTGTGGGCTCTTTCCGTACGTTTGCCTCACAGATATACGGCCAGGGGGCCGGATTCGTTGTTGGTTGGGTATATTGGACTGGAATGGTCTTTGCCATGTCCAGTGAAGCAACCGCCATATCTATACTGGTTCGTAACTGGATACCTGATATATCAATTGCCTTATTGGGCATTGCCATTATAACTGGCGTCACGCTTATAAATCTATTGGGGGCCGTTAAATTAAGTAACATCGAAGGCGGCTTGGCGGCTGTTAAGGTGCTGGCAATCATTTCTTTTATCGTCATAGCGGTTTTATTGGTTATTGGGTTGTTCCCTGGTAAAGCGGCAATCGGCGTCGGCAAATTAGCCAGTGAGCCGTTTATGCCGGGAGGATTAGCCGGCATTGCCGGAAGTATGCTGATCGTGTTATTTGCTTACGCCGGCTTTGAAGTCATAGGATTGGCTGCGTCGGAAGCGCATCATCCTAAAGAAACAGTACCTAAAGCTATCCGTTATACGGTGATTAGTCTGGTCGGGCTTTATATTATTTCCACGGCAATGTTGTTGCCGTTGATTCCGACGGCAAGTCTAAGCGAGAACAAAAGCCCAATTGTGGCGGCGCTGAATAGTAGCGGCATTGGCTGGGCAGGTACCGCCATTAATATAGTCCTGATATTTGCTATACTTTCCACTATGCTGGCCGCGATGTTCGGGCTGGGCAGAATGATGCGCTCGCTGGTTGATGAAGGGCTTGCGCCCGCCTGGTTAAAAGATAAAAAAGACGTTCCTTATCGCGGTATATTGTTTTCCGGCGCCGCCATGCATATGGCGCTGGGACTCGGCCTTTTGTTCCCCAGTGTCTATCTGTTTTTAATTAGCTCCGGCGGCTTCGCGCTGCTGTTTTCTTATGTCGTGATCATGGCCACTCACATACGCTTTCGCAGAAAGCACGGCTGTCCACCGGACGGTAAATGTCAGATGTGGGGCTTCCCGTACACTTCATATTTTGTATTGATCTTTCTAATCGCAGCGATTGTCAGCATGCCGTTTATTAAAGGACAAACCTCCGGTTTAATCGCGGGCAGCATTATAGTCGTTTTTTATCTGTTAAGTTATCTGGTAATCAGATATTTCAAGCGCAAAGATATTGCTGTTGATCACAAGCATACACGGATGCAAATGGAAGCCTCCACGGAAATAACCCGGAATAAGGAGTAAAAGCTACTTATGAAGCATTTAAAAGAAATCTATCTGGCAGGCGGCTGCTTTTGGGCAATAGAAAAATATTTTTCTCTTGTCAAAGGGGTAGTGGCCACTCAAGTGGGATACGCTAACGGTGATACTTTAAAACCCAGTTACCAGGACGTTTGCTGCAATAAAACCGGACATGCGGAAACTGTCAAGGTATCTTATAACGCTGATCAAATAAGCTTGGATTTGATATTACAGCTCTATTATAATGTAATTGACCCATTGTCCCAAGACCGCCAGGGAAATGATGTTGGCACGCAGTATCGTACGGGAATCTATTATACCTATGATCAGGACAGCGATACAATCCTTAATTCCTTGCAGGAACTTCAGAATAAATATAACAAGCCAATCGCAATCGAAGTAATGCCTTTGCAAAACTTCTGGCCTGCTGAAGAATACCATCAGAAATATCTGGATAAAAACCCCGGCGGCTATTGCCATATCAGCGGGGATAAATTCAAGAAAGCAATGCAGGTGCGTGAATTGAGATATAAACCTAAATCCCAAGAGGAATTAAAAGCTACCCTTTCCGAAATGCAGTATAATGTAACCCAGCATAATGTTACCGAACCGCCTTATACAAATGAGTATTGCGATAATGTTGAGGAAGGCATTTATGTAGATATTACAACGGGAGAACCGCTTTTTTCCTCAAATGATAAATTTGCCTCGGTTTGCGGATGGCCAAGCTTCTCCCAGCCGATAAGTCCCGATGTTGTCTGTCGGTTCGATGATCACAGCCATAGTATGAGGAGAGTGGAAGTGCGAAGCAAGACCGGCAACGCGCATCTTGGGCATGTATTTGACGACGGGCCGAGAGAAACTGGCGGCTTAAGATATTGCATTAATAGCGCATCTCTCAAATTTATACCCAAAGATAAGATGGCAAAGGAAGGTTACGGGTATTTGTTATAAGGCAAGAGGTTTATCTTTAATTTTTGATACAATTGTTGTATAATTATGGCGTTAATAACAATGACTGAATACCGAGAAGGGAGGAAATAGTAATGAAATTTTGTTGGAGTACATTGAAGGTTACAAATATGGATGAATCTTTGAGATTTTATCAGGAAATATTAGGACTTACATTGGATAAGCATTTTAAACCCGGACCGGTTGAGATTGCGTTTTTAGGGGATGGGGAAACAAAGATCGAGCTGATATACGACGAAAGAAGTAAGGAGGTAGATGTTGGGCAAGATATTTCCTGGGGATTTGAGGTAAAATCGGTTGATGAAATGATGGCGTTCGTTAAAGAAAAAGGTGTTGATATCTACAGCGGCCCCTATCAGCCAAATGAGCATACAAGATTTTTCTATATACTTGACCCGAACGGATTAAAAATTCAACTGGTGGAAAACACTTATAAATAAGATAAACCCATGATTGCGGCGGCAAACGCCTTTCTCATGGGTTTAATTTATTGATAGATCCTTTAAAATTAACGATTTATATTTAATAATTTATTAATTTATGTTGCATTGTTGCTAAACATGAACTATTATGGAGTCAAATTTACTGTATTTAAAAGAAAGCCCTAATGCTTTGAGGATAAAATGAAAATATATAATTTCTTAAAAAATGACATTGATATTGACGAAAAAGATAATTTTGCCATAGACTGCATCGTTGATAATATCCACAGAGGAAAAATAATGGCGGTTATTGTCATTGGCATTGAGTCGGTCTACGTAGTTGTTGATATCATAACTTCAATATTGAAGGTTGACAACAGGTTTTCCTTCAATGCCTATTTAGCAATGTACTTATTGATGATAATAGTAAATGTTTTGTATTTGCTGATCATTCGGAAATATCATGAAAAAGATCAAAACTTGAAAAATCATCAGCAGCAACTTGATCTGGCGATTATCGCGTACATGACATTTGTAATGTCATGGGGCAGTATTATATCCCTTATGGATCAGGCATTATACGGCCAGCTTATTACTTTTATGGTAAATGTGGTATTTTGCTCGGCAATTTATTTGTTGGATAACAAAAAGATTTTAATTCCCTATTCAATATCGGTTGGCATACTGGCTATCGGACTACCGTTTTTCCAAAGTTCCAGCGATATGCTGATCGGCCACTATGTCAATTTAATCGTTTTCATCATCATTTCTTGGTTAATATCAAGAATTATTTATCATAATTATTGCGAAAATTATACCAGTAAAATACTTCTAAATAAATCAAATTTATTGTTAGAGAAAAAGATTGAAGAAAACAGAAAAATCAATATACAATTGGCATTGGCTAATAATCATCTGGTAAAAAGTGCATTGCTGGATGAATTAACGGGTATTCCCAACCGCAGAAGCTTTCGGGAGTTTATTGACAGGGCTTTTGAATATTATGTCAAAGAGGGATCTACCTTATCAATCATTATGATCGACATTGATTTCTTCAAGCAGTTTAATGATTATTACGGTCACGAAGAAGGTGATCGAACATTAATTGCAGTAGCAAATCAGATCAACTCGATTATAGAGGATCCCAGTGAGATTGTCATACGGTGGGGCGGAGAGGAATTCCTTTACGCCGCGTTCAACCGGAGCCCGGAAGTTATTGCCCAATTAGCGGATAAGATCATTAAAAGAGTTGCTGATCTTAAAATCGTACATGATGATTCTCCGGTAAATCCTTATATTACTATCAGTATAGGCGTCGGTACAATTCCTATAATTCAACAGAAAGACCTTCACGAGGCAATTGAACTTGCTGATCAGGCGCTATATTTTGCCAAAAGTAGCGGACGAAACTGTGTAAAAACTTTAAGTAACGAGGATATTGAGGAATTTATTTCCGTTTCATAAATATGAATTAATCGGTGCGCTGATCATTTCTTTGCAAACTGAACCCGTCTCATATAATGAGGTGGGTTCAGTTTTTATTTAATATTGAAATAGTGGCGAAAATTATACCAATAATGTATAATGGATTTACAGTCAACCAATATTAGGTTATGCTGTCTTGAAGTAATAGGAGGTGGGCAGATTGCAGGAATATGATCAGCGGTTTACCAGATACCATGATTTAATGAAATTTCGTGTCAGGGAAGTACTTTTAGTATCGACTTTGTATGACTTTTTTGTCCTCGAAGAAGATGGCCGACTTTCCGAAAAGATATTCGGCGAATACATGGACTTAAACCTGAAATTTGTCCCGAGAATAACGCACGCACCATCGGCAAAGGAAGCTTTTGCGGCAATGGAAAACCGCACTTATGATCTGATAATTACTATGCCGCACATCGGCGATATGAATTCTTTGGAATTTGGCAGGCTGGTCAAGGAAACCTATCCGGGTAAACCTGTCGTGATGCTGACATATGAAACATTGGATACTGAAACGCTTAATAATATCAAGAATTCTGAGTTTATTGACGGATTATTCTACTGGTCGGGCGATAGCAAAATACTGCTGGCGATTATCAAGCATATCGAAGACCTCGGCAATGTTGAGGAAGACAGTGAACAGGGTGTACAGGTGATATTGGTTGTTGATGATTCTCCCAAGTATTATTCGCAGTTTTTGCCGATAATATATACGGAGATCATGAAACAGACTAGTTACGTAACAGCTTATGCTGTTAACGATCTTCAGCGCCAGTTGCGGATGCGCGCCAGACCAAAAATTCTCCTGGCCGGTACATTTGAGAAGTCTCTGGCAATTATCAATAAATATAATCTGCTGGGGATTATTGTTGATGTCGATTTTCCCAAAAACGGCGTCGAGCATACTACGGCAGGTTTGGAACTGGCAGGGATTGTCAAACAGAAAAATCCCGATCTACCTATTTTGCTACAGTCTGAAGACACTGAAAATGCTGCAAAAGCCAATGATTTGCAGATCAGTTTTCTGGACAAAAATTCGCCCAATTTGCTGCTGGATCTGCGCAACTATATTTTGGAAAATTACGGCTTTGGGGCATTCGTGTTCAAGACTCCCCAGGGAAAAGTTATTTCCAGTGCGTATGACTTAACGGAATTTGAAAGGGGTATCAAATTTTTACCGGCGGACAGCCTTGTTTATCATGCCAACCTGCGGCACTTCTCTCGCTGGTTCAGAGCCAGAACCGAGTGTCAATTAGCTGACCAGATCAGAGCAAAAGAGATTGACGCCGTGCAAAACGCTGAGGAATTCAGGATGTTTTTGTTGGACTGCATTGATCAACTTTTTCAGCGTTATCAAATGGGAGTGATAATTGATTTCGGACTTTCCAAGATGAATATAGAAAACTCGTTTATTAAACTGGGCAACGGTTCGTTGGGTGGTAAGGCCAGAGGTGTTGCCTTTTTCCGATCGCTGCTGGCCAAATCGAATATCCAACAAAAATATCCCGGCATTAAAATCAAAACACCATGTTCTTTCGTCATTTGCAGCGAAGTTTTTGAGGAATTTCTGGATTTAAACGATCTGCAGCATATGGCTGTCAATTCGACTAATGAGGAAGAAATTATCAGTGCTTTTATTGCCGCACAACTGCCGCAGGAAATTGTTGACAACCTGCGGGTGCTTGTTGAAGAAACAGACTATCCGCTGGCGGTGCGGTCATCCAGCATTTTAGAGGATTCGCAGGTTCTGCCTTTTGCCGGTATATATAAAACTTATATACTGCCCAATTGCGACTCAAACCCGGAAATACGTTTAACGCAATTGGTCGATGCAGTCAGGCTGGTATTTGCTTCGGTCTTTCTGCGCTCTTCAAAGATGTACGCCACCAATGCGGACTTACGCATTGAAGAAGGATTGATGGCTGTGCTGATACAGCAGTTGGTCGGCGAGAGACACGGTGATATATTTTACCCTGTTGTATCGGGTGTTGCGCAAACCTATAATTTTTACACTTACTCATATCAGGAACCTGAACAAGGCACGGTAAGCCTGGCGCTTGGTTTAGGCAAAACCGTTGTTGACGGCGGTCTGGCCTATAGTTTTTCTCCCGCTTATCCGAAAATGAACCCACCTTACTCTTCACCTGGGGAATTTATGGGGCATTCGCAGACAAAATTCTTTGCTCTTGATCTAAGCGAACCGTCAAAGCCGCTTACTGCGGATGAAGACTGTTTTTATAAAACAATTGACCTCAATCGTGCTGAACAGGATAATACTTTGCAGTTGGTAGCCAGCACATATTTTGCGGCGGACAATTTAATTAAGGACACATTCACGCCGCATGGGCCGAAGATTATCACCTTTGCCCCGATTTTAAAGTATAACTCAATACCGCTGGTAGAGATAATAAAAGACCTCTTTGAAATAAGTAAAAGCTCTTTTGGCACGGATGTAGAAATAGAGTTTGCTGTTAATATACCTGTGGAAGAACCAAAACAGCCGGAGTTTTATTTTTTACAAATACGTCCGATGGTCGTGGGCAGGGAAGCCTGCGAGGTAAGAGTTGACGATTATAATCGCGAAGATATGATTTGTACAAGCGAGCATACGATCGGCAATGGGGTATATCATGGTATTTATGACGTTATTTATATCGATCCCGATATTTTTGAGTTAAATAAAACAATCGAAATCGCTTCGGAGATAGGTCAGCTCAACAAGCTGCTGATCGATCAAGGTCGTAAATGCGTGTTAATCGGCTTTGGGCGAATTGGGACTTCCGAACGCTGGCTGGGTATCCCGTTGCAGTGGTGGCAGATGTCTCAGGTTAAAGTGGTTGTAGAGGCGGACTGGGGCAATCTGGAAGCTGAGCCCTCACTGGGAAGCCACTTTTATCACAACCTTACGTCTTTAAAGATTGGCTGTTTTCATGTCAATAAGAAGGGAAAAGGCGAGGAGCTGATCAATTGGGATTGCCTGCGTCAAGCGCCTGTTGTCCGGCAAACCGAACATGTCAGTTTGGTCCGTTTCCCTCAGCCCCTAACCATCAAAATTGACGGCAAAAGCGGTCGCGGAATAATACTGAAGCAGGAGTAAAGTTTATTGGGGAAATGGAGCATATAACTAACTGTGGGCACTTCCAGTATAATATTGGGGGGAATAGCGGTCTATCCTCTATATTTTAATTTAATGGCTATCTCGTGAATTATCCGGGATAGCCATTTACCTGATGTTTTAAATTAGGAAGCTGATGTTGCAACGAGCTTTTTTAATATCGTAACCATTTATCGTCTGGGTTTTTCTTTAATGTTGCTGTGACCTTTTTTTTCTCTTTTTTTCGTTTACACATCACTTTTGATGATACTGTGGGAGGATAGCATTGCTGAATATTATCGTCCTCGGCGGCTTCCATGAGTAACGCTACGTCGTTACCGATGATTCCATCTATATTGAGTCCTATATAATGTTGGATATCCTCATAGGTGTTTTCCGTCCAGACAAACGTGGTAAAGCCGTAGGTATGGGCATCGTTTACAGACTTTTGTGTATAGGAATTGAGAGACAAAAAATCATGTCCACCGCTTAAAGCCCTGAGCTGTGTGGTAGGCTCATATGTACCCAACAGTCCCGTACAGATACAGGGATTTATCTCTTTAACAATTTCCATGTAACCCCAATTAAAACTTTGCACCTTAACCTGGTCTTCCATGCCTTTGGCTGTAATCATGGACGCGACATCGGCTGCGATATCAGTATATCCGTTTTTTATCTCTATCAGTATCCAACAGTCAATATGGTTGAAATAGTCGAGGACCTCCTCCAAGGAAGGCACTCTTTCCCCAGTGAATTTCTCGCTTTTTGATGATCCGGCATCTAAAGTGTCTATGTAATCCCAGTTTAGTTCAGAGCATTTACCGGTACCGTTCGTGGTTCTATCCACAGCATCGTCATGCATGACGAATAATACACCGTCTACTGATTTTACGACGTCCAATTCCAACCCACATGCCCCGGCTTCTATGGCTTTTTTAAAAGCCAGCATGGTGTTTTCGGGGTATAACGAGCTATAACCCCTGTGGCCGAAAAAAAAATCAGTGGCCATTCTCCCACCTTCTTTTCACTTATTGTATTTAGCCAATAATTTGTATACAGTTATCAGCTCATTCCACAACGAAAGCGGAAAACTGTATACCTCACCATATGAATAAGGGCTAAAACTTGTGAATAATCCGGAAAAATAGATAATATCAAGTAAACTTTACACAATAGAGTTATTTCCCCGCCACAGTACTTTGAACGAAAGGTATTCAGGCTAATGCAGGTTCTCATGGGGCATAATGATTAACACGTTGATGATAATACCCTATTTCATGCTATATACTATTGTGGTATAATAGCTGCACAGGCCGAAATCTTTGATTTCGTGACTGAGCGTCTATTTAAGCTTAAGGTTTTCCCGACAAGGGAAAATCCAGCTAGAGTAGCTGCACAGGCCGAAATCTTTGATTTCGTGACTGAGCGTCTATTTAAGCTTAAGGTTTTCCCGATAAGGGAAAATCCAGCAATATCCGCATCAGTAGATATGATATATTGGGAGGCGTTGTAAATGAAATACGGATATTTGAAGGTAGCTGTCGCCAGCCCGGACATCAGGGTTGCTGACTGCGACTTCAATGCTACCGGCATTATTGAACAAATGAAAACTGCCCATGCAGGCGGCGTTCGCTTGATCGTATTCCCGGAGCTATCCGTTTGCGGCTATACCTGCGGCGACCTATTCTTCCAGCAGACGCTGATCGAAGGTTGCGAGACAACCCTCGGCCGTATTCTCCGCGAAACAGCCGAACTTGACATGGCATCTTGTATCGGTGTTCCGGTTCGGCATAATGACGCGTTGTATAACTGCGCGGCAGTGATCTGTCGGGGAAAGTTGCTGGGCCTTGTGCCCAAGAGCTTCCCGCCCAATTATAGTGAGTTTTATGAGCTGAGGCATTTTGCCCCCGCGCCCAAGCATAACGATACCTGCTCTTATGCCGGGTTTACTGTGCCCTTTGGTACGAAACAGCTTTTTCATATGCCCCAAATGCCTAATTTTACACTTGCCGTTGAACTTTGCGAGGACCTTTGGGTACCGCTTCCTCCTTCGGTGGGGCATGTACTGGCTGGTGCGACTGTTATCGCTAATCTTTCAGCGTCCAATGAGATTATCGGCAAAGCCGAATACCGCCGCTCTCTTGTCTCCGGGCAATCCGGCCGTCTGATCTGCGGCTATGTCTACGCCAGCGCCGGTTTTGGCGAATCCACCTCCGATGTGGTTTTCGCAGCACATAACCTGATTGCCGAAAACGGCGTGATACTTGCGGAGGCCGAGCCGTTCGGCACAGGTCTTGCCGTATCCGAGATCGATGTCTCCATGCTTTCCCACGAAAGATGCCACCTGACTTCTTTCCGTCATCCCGCCGTCGATGGTTATACAACCAACCCGCTGGATATTGATATGATAGAAACGATACTGACCCGCCGTTATTCCCGACATCCCTTCGTTCCCGAAAATACAGCCGACAGAGCCCAAAGATGCGAGTTGATTCTCTCTATGCAGGCTAATGGCCTTGCCAAGCGTCTTTCCCATATTAAGGCAAAAACAGCCGTAGTCGGTATTTCCGGGGGGCTTGATTCCTGTCTGGCGCTGCTAGTGGCGGTCAGGGCCATGAAGCTGCTTTCCCGTCCCGTCTCCGATGTGCTTGCTGTCACCATGCCTTGCTTTGGCACTACCTCCCGCACGCGCTCCAACGCCGAGAAGCTTGTCAATTGTCTCGACGCGTCATTCTCATGTATTGATATCAGGGGAACGACGCTCTCTCACTTTGGTGACATCGGACAATCTCCCGACAACAGCGACGTAGTTTTTGAAAACGGCCAGGCGCGCGGACGTACCTATGTATTGATGGATTTGGCTAACAAGACCGGCGGCATCGTCGTCGGTACCGGCGACCTTTCCGAACTGGCGCTGGGATGGGCAACCTATAACGGCGATCATATGTCCATGTACGGCGTCAACGCCTCGGTACCCAAAACGCTTGTGCGCCACATCATTTCCTATTACGCCGATACCGCCGAGAATCATGAGCTGGCCACGGTGCTGGGTGATATCCTTGCTACACCTGTCAGCCCTGAGCTGCTGCCGGCGGACGAAGACAATATAACTCAACTGACCGAGGACATCGTTGGCCCCTATGAGCTGCACGATTTCATCCTCTATTACGCTATCCGCCGCAGTTTTACACCCTCAAAGATATTCAAGCTGCTGGTTGCCTCTTTTGATGGCGACTATGACCGCGAAACGCTCAAGAAGTGGCTTGCCAACTTCTATATCCGCTTTTTCTCACAGCAATTCAAGCGCTCCTGCATGCCGGACGGCCCGAAGGTCGGTTCGGTGGCGCTTTCCCCGCGAGGCGACTGGCGCATGCCCAGCGACGCCGTAGTTGCACTCTGGCACGAGGAGATAGAGAAGTTATAAGATTAGACAATATGATATTTTAAAAAGAGCCTTTTGGCTCTTTTATTTTTTCGCTTATATCCATTCTCCGGCAGCATTTCTGATTAATTTAACCATCGCCCGTTTATATTTTCGGGTATATAATGCAGGTAATGCCGCCTTTGTATAAGGATAGCATTGATTGATACTATTGGCGGTGGCGGCGTTCGTAAATAGCTCAATGTCATTACCGATAATCCCGTCCACATTAAGATCAATATAATGTTGGATACCGTCAGCGGTATTTTCCGTCCAGATAAACGTATCGAACCCATACTTATGAGCGCTGTTGATCGCCTGTTTGGTATAAGAGCTTATAGATAAAAATTTGTGACCGCCTTTCAAAGCCCTGGCCTGGGCGGTAGGGGAGAAAGTGCCCAAGAGCCCGGTACATATATCGGGATTCATGGATTTAACGGTATCCATGTAATCCCAGTTAAAGCTTTGCACCTTGACTTGATTTTCCATCTTTCTTGCGGTGATCATTTCGGCGACCTCGGTGGCAATGTCGTTATATCCGTCTTTTATCTCGATTAGTATCCAGCAAATTTTTCTTTTAAAATAGACCAGAACTTGTTCCAGAGAAGGTACTCCAACACCGGCAAAAGCTGAGTCTTTATATGATCCGGCATCTAGTGTCTTGATATAATCCCAGGTTAATTCTGAACATTTACCGGTACCGTCTGTTGTTCTATCCACAGTATCGTCATGCATGATAAATAATACTCCGTCGGCAGATTTTACGACGTCCAATTCAAAACCGCATGCACCGGCCTCTACGGCTTCCTTAAAAGCCAGCATGGTATTTTCGGGATATAACTCGCTATAGCCTCGATGTCCCAAAAAATATTCAGTGGCCATTATCATACCTTCTTAATAATATTATGGTCCAATCTGCAAATTCTGCAGTAATGGTAATATATTCCAACATATGACGAAGGGTTATAACTTATGTATATATAGTCTGATAGTCTATGAAACAGCGGCTACAAAAATTTCTTGATTAACGAGCGTTCACATATTCCGGTTATTTGGCATATTTTATTATGGGAGCTTATCCTATATTTTCAAATAAAAGGGGTGTCAATTGTTTTGGTTACAAAAAGTATTGACCTTTCTGAAATCCGTAAATGCAGTAACTTTATTCATGTTCCACTATGCTATCAGGAAACTGAATATACCTGCGGCATAGCCTGCGTCCAATCACTGCTGGCCCGTTACGGTATTATTTACCGGCAGAGCGCATTGGCGGACATTCTACATTCACAGCCAATACTGGGTACAGATGCCAACACAATAATATATTTTATGGAATTGCTTGGTCTGAATGCGGATATGATTGATAACATGGAAATTAATGATATAAAAGATTATATTGATAGCGGAATCGCTCCGATGCTGTTAATCCAGGCCTGGCCAGACGATGAAATTGAATACCAGTACGACTGGAAAGACGCGCACTATATAATTGTCTGCGGTTATTACGACAACGGCATATATGCCATGGATCCTTATACTCTTGGTAATTATACATATTTGCCGTTCCGCGATCTTTTAAAACGCTGGCACGTGGTTGATAAATCTGGTGTCCGCCATTTGAACAGCGGTTTGATTATTGAATATGAAAACTGCCCCATTAAATATAACCCCAAGGAGATTAAATACCTTGGGTGATTGCATCTTAATAATAAGGCCTTAACTATGTTTCTATATAAAAATCTCCTGTTACAGTTTCTCGGTAACAGGAGATTTAAATAGTATAGAATTATTATCCGTTTTTATTTAGATTGACGTATTCCGTCGGTTCGTCGGGGAGGGTTCTCTTTTTATAAAAGGCTAGCAAGAATAAGGCGATAGCCGATGATACGACAACAGTAAGATAGATTGACTGGTAGCCTTTGTTAAGCGTCCTTTGATAAACGCTTTCTAATTTATCGGAGCGGTTGTCCAGCTCGTCAAGATAACTTGTTTTTGCGGTTGCAAAGGCGCCGGGAACCGCTGCGTTCAGTGTTTGCATCTCATGGGACAATGTTTTCATCTCTGCCTGGGTTACTGTCATGCTGTAGATAGCCATTTTCATTTGAGCCCGGGTTTTAGTGCTTTCTGCTATTTTGCTCTCCAAAGTAGCAATTGCTCCTTGAAGGCCGCTGATCTTTGCGTCCAGATCGTCCAGCGATTTGATTTCCTTAAGCTGGCTTAGTACGCTTTCGGGCATCTTACTTTTTACCGATGCGGGGATCATATCCAGGATACTCATGCCGGCGCCGGATGATGATGTTACGTCTTCAGGCATAGACGTACTGATGGCAGTTGCTGAGGTTCCGTCTGACGACAACTGAGGCATAGATGCGCCGGTAGCGACAGAGGAAGTTCCATCGCCCGCCATCTGAGGCATCGACGAACCTGTAGCGGCAGGTGACGCTCCGCTTGCCATCATCTGGGACATAATTACCTTTATGCCTTGAAGCTCTGCCAAAGCCTGCTGCTGCGATGCCACCGCCTGTTGCATACCGGCTATGCCCTTGCCAATACCATCGTAGGCCTGCTGCAGTTGGGCAATACCTGTATCCATTTGGCTGATTCCCGAATTTATTCCTTCGATACCGGAATTTAGTCCGCCCTGTATCTTGGCTATCTTGGGAGGCGACATTTGATCAAACATACTTGATGCCAGATCTTTGGTAATACCTACAATGGTTGTTACATCGGAACTTTTAAGTTCTTCCAGAATATTGTCCGGCATCTGATAATCGCCGCTACCATTGAAGTTAATCTTGATGGTCTGCATCGAGGCAAGGTCGGGAACTTCAACATTGCCTAATTTGTCCGCCATATTCGGGTCTTGCTTAAGCTGATTCACTTTTTCATTGATTTGCTGGACGTAAGGCAGCGACGGCATGTTGATTTGGTCGGGCATCACCGCCGTCAAATCAGTCTGCACGGATAAGCCTGCGTGCGCGATGAAGCCCACCATAATGGCAGGAGCGATAGTAGTGCCAATAGATCGGAGCAGTGATAAAGTGGCGAGTCCGGAATTTGCCTCTTTGTCTTTGATATTTTCCAGCATCATATAGTTTACCGGAGCTCCCATGGTAAATCCCAGTCCTAAGCCGAGAAGCATCAGGCTGACCACTACCGATGGCAGCACAGGGTTTACGGCCGCCACCAGTATCAGGAACAACGCTCCGACAATTGTAATTACGAAGCCAAATATCAGCACTAATTTTGCACTGAATTTATCTATCAGCTTACCGGACAGCATAGCGGATACGCCGGAAAGAAGGCCAAGTATCACCGTAAAATAGCCGCCGTTTCCCGGGGCGACTTTCAGCGAATTTTCGCAGAACTGCGGAATGAATACGATGCCCATCAACACAAAACCTGAAATAAAAGCTACGGCAATGGTTGTGAGGATACTGACGTTTTTAAAGTAGGAAAGGTTGATGATCGGGTCTTCCGCCCGGTTCTCGATTAGAATAAAGATCGGTAAGAGTACCGCAAAGGCAACCAGATAGGGATAAACATCAGTACTGGCGATGGAATTTGTAAAATTAAAGAAATCGATCTGCTTCAGACCGTAGAGCAGGGAAAGCACCATTGCCACAATTACCAGCGTGCCGAGTCCGTCGATCTTTTTAACCGCTTTTTCTTTATGATTGGGCAGAGTATAGAAAGCGGCCAAAATAATAAAGATGGCAATCGGTATATTTACAAAGAATATATACTGCCAGTTTTGGGCGCCGAAAATATCTAAGATGGCGCTGCCCGCCAGCGAACCGAAGATATTAGCAATTCCGTATACGCCGCCTACCAGCCCTAACGCCATGCCGCGCTTTTCCGGCGGAAATGAGGTCCCAAATTCGGCGGTGGCAACGGGCATGATACCGCCGCCGCCGACTGCCTGAATGGCTCTGGCGGCAATCAGCAATTGAAAGCTTCCAGCGTAATGAGACATTCCGCATAATAAGGAACCAAAGCCAAACAGGAATATACTGGTAATATAGATGATCTTCCGTCCGTATCTGTCAGCCAGCTTGCCCATAACGGGGATACTGGCCGCGTAGGCCAGAGTATAAATGGTGATAATCCAGATACCTGTTTTGTCATCCACCAACAGGTTATTTTGAATGATAGCTCTGGCAGGGGTTACGATTCCGGTGTCAATGGCGCCCATGAATATACCCGCCAGATAAATGACGGCAATCAGCGCCAGACTGGTTTTGTTTATCGAATTACTTTTCACGCCAAAATCTCCCTATATAACCTTAGTAATATTTTCGGCTACCTTTTGGGCTGTAGTTTCAAAATTACTGATTTCGTCTTTCGTAAGCCCATCATACATTGTTTCGGTCCATTCAATCAGCAGCTCCGCCATAACATCCCTTATCTTATGCGCTTTTGGCGTCAATCTGATAACCTTTTCACGCTGGTTTTCATCATTAATCTTACGGGAAATAAAACCTTTGCTTTCCAGTTTTGCCAGGCTCCTGGCTACCGATCCTTTATCAAGCATAAAGTATTTGGCTATTGCATCCTGATTTGATTCCTCATGCCCTAATATATACATGAGGATAAATTCTTCGGCGGCAGTAATCTCATATTCCGCTAGATTGCGTGAAGAATAAATGTAACTTCCTCTGACAATGATCGACAAATCACTTATTAGCATATACAGCTCTCCTTAAAAGTTGCTAGTACAACAGTTGCAAAGACAACAATAATGATATATTATCTCATATCAGATGTCAATATAAATTTATCAGTTAAGACTTTAGATTAAACTTTTTCTTCCCACCAGCCGAAAGCGACACGTCCTGCAGCTAAGGCATCGGGTTTTTCCGGTGCAGATAATGTGACCAAAAATGAGCCGCCGGGAGGGAAAATATATTTGCCGTTTTCCGTTTCAACTATGGTAGTTTCCGGCGTGCATCTGCGGGCGTAAGCTTTGATGCCGCCCATGGGGTCTCCGGTAACATTGGACGCATATTGTAGCTTTACCTTTGGTTGGTGCAGCGGCCTTATCGCCGTATTAGCAGGAGTAACGAGGAGTGATTCGGCAGGCATGCCCCGGGGAGTGGAGTTGAACCAGAATTGAGCGCGGATAGGGATGCCGGATATATCGGATACAGTCCAGACATTGACAAACAAATTTACGCCCGATTGTACCGGATTAAGCAGTCTGGCCCAGGCGCTGGCGCCTTTGCCGAAATCCAAGTTGTCGGCATAACCGATAAAGTATTTTCCTTGCATAGATTGGTAAAGATCTATGGGGATGTCAACGCTTTTGACCAAATGTCTGCTGATTAAAGATGAATCTTTGTTGGGAAATTTGAACATCAACTCACCTCATAAATTTGCTTAACTCAATTATATGTAAACATGGTGTTTATAGTGTTCGATAATCAGCAAAACTAGTGACTAAACAGAAAATATTTCAGGATAATATGGTTTTATGGCTTGATAATCAAAAAATTCTAATATATAATTTAATGGTTAAAGAAATGAATAATATAGGGGAGCTTGTAACAGGCTGAGAGGAAGTAATAACTTCGACCCGTATACCTGATTTGGATAATGCCAACGTAGGGAGATCTTTTAAACGAATTTGAAGGAAGCGCCTACAGGTGCTTCTTATTTTATTATGAAAGGGATTTTATGAAAAACTGTCTATCTATAGCAGGTTCCGATTGCAGCGGCGGCGCGGGAATACAGGCGGATATCAAAACATTTGCAGCACTGGGCTGTTTTGGTATGAGCGTTATTGTAGCGGTTGTCGCCGAAAATACCAGCAGGGTTATTTCCATTCAAGATGTAATCCCGGCGATGATTAAAGATCAGATTGACGCTGTTTTTGAAGATATAGAGGTTGACGCGGTTAAGGTCGGCATGTTGTCCGGAACAAATACCATGAAAGCGGTAGCGGACAAGCTACGAGAGTATAATCCCCCCAATATTGTTATAGATCCGGTAATGATTGCCAAAGGGGGTTGCGCGTTGATGGCTCCTGCTGCTTGGGATACTCTGAAAGAGGAGATCATACCGCTTAGTTTCCTCTTGACGCCAAATATTCCGGAGGCGGAAAAAATTACGGGAATAGACATCAATACTATCCCGGATATGCAAAGAGCCGCTCAAACAATTCATGAAATGGGTGCGGAAAATGTTCTGATCAAAGGCGGTCATTTGCAGGGAAACGCCGTCGATATTTTATTTGACGGCAAAGAATTCGCTTCATTTTCCTCCGAGAGGATTGATACCAAAAATACTCATGGAACAGGCTGTACCCTTTCATCTGCAATTACCGCGAATCTGGCTAACGGCATGGATCTGCACAAAGCGGTAGAGGAGGCAAAAAAATATATAACTATGGCCATAAAATATTCCTTAAATATCGGTAAAGGCCATGGCCCTCTCAACCATTTTTATGAATTTTATCAGATGAAAGGAATATCAAAATGAAAAATTACAACACACAAATGGAGGCAGCTAAAAAACATGTTATTACGCCTGAGATGGAAACGGTGGCCAAAAAGGAAAACATTGATCCTAATCAGCTGTTGGAGGTTGTCGCCAGCGGCGCCGTTGCTATTCCCGCAAATATCAATCATACTTCGCTTTCAGCGGAGGGCATCGGCGCGGGCTTAAAAACAAAAATCAATGTTAACTTAGGCATCTCCGGCGATTGCAATAACTACGATATTGAAATGCAAAAAGTAGATATGGCATTAAAATTTGGCGCGGAAGCCATTATGGATTTGAGTAACTATGGCAAAACCAATATTTTTCGCAAAGAACTAATTGCCAAATCCCCGGCAATGATTGGAACCGTGCCTATTTATGACGCGGTCGGTTATCTGGAAAAGGACTTGTCAGAAATTACCGCGGAGGATTTTATGCGGGTTGTCAGAGCTCATGCCGAGGAAGGTGTGGATTTTATGACGATTCACGCCGGGATCAACAAAAGAGCTGTGGAAGCGTTTCGGCGTGAAGGCAGAAAGATGAATATTGTTTCCCGCGGCGGCTCGCTGTTGTTTGCCTGGATGAATATGACGGGTAATGAGAATCCTTTCTTTGAGTACTATGATGACTTTCTGGAAATCCTCCATGAATTTGATGTAACCATCAGCCTGGGCGACGCTCTCAGACCGGGTTGTATCGATGACAGCTCCGACGCTGGACAGATCAGTGAATTGATAGAACTCGGCAACCTGACAAAACGGGCATGGGATAAGCATGTGCAGGTTATGGTGGAAGGGCCTGGGCATATGGCAATTAATGAAATAGCGGCCAATATGATTATGCAGAAGCGTATATGCCATAATGCTCCTTTCTATGTTTTAGGACCGCTGGTTACTGATATTGCTCCCGGTTACGACCATATCACCTCCGCTATCGGCGGTGCGATAGCCGCCGCATCCGGCGCGGATTTTCTTTGTTATGTCACTCCTGCCGAGCATCTGCGGTTGCCTGATTTAAACGATGTCAAGGAAGGCATTGTAGCCAGCAAAATTGCCGCCCACGCAGCTGATATCGCTAAAGGAATTCCCCATGCCAGGGATATAGACAATCAAATGGCCGAGGCCCGTCACGAATTGGATTGGCAGAAAATGTTTGCCATTGCCATAGACGGCGATAAAGCAAGAGAATATTATGCTGGTGCTCCGCCCACTGACCCGCATACCTGTTCTATGTGCGGTAAAATGTGCGCTGTCAGAACGACAAATATGATATTAGATGGCAAAAAGGTTGAGTTTTGCTCTGGAGAGATAAAGGAGAACGATAAATGAATACCATTAGAGAATATATTGCGTCTTATTTGACGGAATTAAAAATTAAAGCGCCGCTGGTGCACTGTATCACAAACTATGTTACAGTCAATGATGTGGCCAATGCGCTGCTGGCCATCGGCGCCTCGCCGATTATGGCCGATGATATCAATGAGACGGAGGAAATCACCGCTATTTCATCCGCTCTGGTTATCAATATCGGTACGCTCAATCAGCGTACAATTGAATCAATGATTTTATCCGGCAAAAAAGCCAACGCTCTTGGTATTCCCGTTGTTTTTGACCCGGTAGGTGCAGGCGCGTCCAAACTTAGGAATGATACAACCATGGAAATCTTAGAACAGGTCAAAATTGCCGTTCTGCGGGGAAATTTATCGGAGGCTTCTTTTGTGGCGGGACTTGAGGTATCAACCAAAGGTGTTGACTCTTCCGAGGCTGATGAGATTAACGACAGCATTGCCGTAGCCAAGGCGGTTGCCAAAGACTTTCATTGTGTAGCTGCCGTCACGGGAGCAACCGATATTATTTCCGATGGCGAAAGGGTCGTCAATGTTTCCAACGGTTGTAAAACGCTTTCTAAAGTAACAGGTACCGGCTGTATGGCAACCGCGCTGGTTGGGGCATTCGCCGGCGCCGGAACGGATAATTTTACCGCGGCGGTTGGCGGTGTTGCATCTATGGGTATTGCGGGTGAAATTGCATTTTCCAAAGCAGGAAATACCGCCATGGGCAGTTTCCATATCGCTATTATTGATGCTTTGAGTAATCTTAACGGCGAAATAATTTCCAGAATGGCGAAATTATATGAAGAATAAAATTGACTACACTCTCTATCTTTGTACGGACAGACAATTAATGTCAACCGCTACGATCGAGGAATCCGTAGAGCTAGCTATCAAAGGCGGCTGCACGATAATACAATTGCGGGAAAAAAACTGTTCATCTTGGGAATTTTATCAGCTTGCGCTTCGTGTAAAAGAGATAACTGATCAATATAGGGTGCCGTTGATTGTCAATGATAGAATAGATATCGCTCTGTCGATAGATGCCGCCGGCGTCCATGTCGGGCAAAATGATCTGCCGGCCAAGGTTGCAAGAAAAATAATCGGTGAAGATAAAATCCTTGGCGTATCTGTTTCCAACATTGACGAAGCGATCATAGCGCAAAACGACGGCGCCGATTATCTGGGGGTTGGCGCTATGTATGCGACTCAAACAAAAACGGATGCCCAAACTGTGACCATTGACGAATTGAAAAAAATTCGCCAATCTGTAAATATTCCCATCGTTGTGATCGGTGGGATCAACAAGCATACGATAGGTAGTTTTAAAGGTTACGGTATTGACGGGATTGCAGTCGTGTCAGCCGTTATCGCGCAAAATGACATTTGCGCCTCTGCCCATGAACTGGTTACTTTATTTAAGCAGTGATCATTAAATGTAAATAGCAAAAATATTTTTCCAAATATACTTGACAAATAGGTAACATGTTACGTATTATATAAATAACATGTTACCTTTTTTATTAAGGGTACTTCAACGAATCAGAGAAGAAGACACGGTTTGATATGGTGTTCATTTAGTAAAGGAGATTCAAAATGAAGAGAGGTAGAAAGAAAGTGCTTATAATTTTAGGTATTCTGCTTTGTGCCGCGGTGGTTGCTTTGGTTTTCTTCAATATTCCGTATTCACCAACCAAAACGGAATTTAACCGGCTCATTTGCAGCATAATAACTGAGACTGACAAAAACACCGGTGTGATTAGCGGAGATGATATCGCCGGTTTGCCAACTCCATTACAGGATTATTTTCGCGACTGCGGTTATATCGGCATACCAAAAATGACCTATGCAAAAGTGGTGTATCATGACGTGGATTTTTGGTTCAGTGAAGATAACCCAAAACTAAAAATCGATTATACGCAATACAATTTTACGGGCGAACCGACCAGAGTTGCTTATATTGACAGTTCCTTGTACGGCATACCTTTTGAAGGTTTGGACGCTTATGCAGATGGTCACGGTTCGATGAAAGGCGTGATTGCCAAGCTGCATACTTTGTTCGATCAGAGCGGGGAGGCGATGGATAAAGCAAGCCTGGTAACTTATTTGTCGGAGTGTCTGTTGATTCCCAGCGTGGCTTTAGAGGATTATATCATTTGGCAGGAAATTGACGATACAACCGCCAAAGCGACTCTTTCCTATTATGGTGAAACCGTTAGCGGTATTTTTACCTTTGATCCCCAAAACGAAACTGTGACCTTTACCACCGATGACAGAACGCAGATTGCAACTGACGGTACTACCAAAAATGTTACCTGGTGCACTGTGTCCAGCGATTATCAGGACGCAAACGGTATCAAAAAGCCGACCGGTTTTAAAGCCATTTGGAAATATGCTACCGGCGACCTGGTCTATTTCGACGGCAAAGGTCAACTAATATACGATACCGAAGAATAAATTGTTAAAGTTAGAAATTGGTGGTAAAACCTATTCTTATATGTTATATTAATTGTGAAGTTGGTGTATAATTGTAAGACTGCTAAACGATCTTTAGCTTAGGCATATAGTTGTGAACGTATAAGAAAGGAAGTGTCTTCATGCCTGGATTCTTAATTCCCCTTATAGTTATTGTCATCATTTTGATTTGGTTTGCCGCTTCTTATAATGGTTTCGTCAAACTGCGCAACATGGTGCGTGAGGCATTCTCAACCATGGATGTTTATATGAAAAAGCGCTATGATCTGATTCCCAATTTAGTGGAAACCGTCAAGGGATATGCCAAGCACGAAGCGGGAACACTCGAAAAGGTCACGTCTGCCCGCAATGCGGCTGCTTCCGCAACAACAGTTGAGGGTCGCATAGAGGGTGAAAATGCTTTAACCGCAACATTGAAGAACCTGTTTGCTGTCGCCGAGGCGTACCCTGATTTGAAGGCCAACGCTAATTTCATGGATCTGCAAAGGCAACTGCAAAGCATCGAGAGCGAAATCGCCAATTCCAGAAAGTATTATAATGCGGTAGTACGCGATTTTAATATCAAAGTAGAGTCGTTCCCCAGCAACATTATTGCGGCGATATTTAGCTTTAAGCGTGAGCCGATGTTCGAAATTGCTACCGAAGAGAGAGATAATATTAAAATTCAGTTTTAATTTCTGCCGCTATTGGGCAGCCAGATTGGAACTTTACGGGTTTTTTTGCCGTTTTCGGCCTTATATAAAAGAGCGCGTTTTAACAGGAGGGATAATGTGAAAAAACTGCTTATGTTTTGCGCTGTATTGGTAATTGCCATATGCAGTCTTTTTGTCTTTTCTCCGCAATTTGCTTATGCCGAGGATAGCGGATATGACATAACTGCGTATCATACGGATATCCAAATCGGTGAGGACAACACCTATCATGTTACAGAAACGATTTCTGTAAATTACTACGTGCCCAGCCATGGCATTTATCGTTATATTCCTTATAAGCAGGAGATGACCTGGCAAAACAACGGAAAAGCAGAAAAGCGTGCTTATAACACACCAGTTAAGTCGGTTAATGCTGAGGGCGCTCCATTTGATACGTATAATCAAAATGGCAATAAAGTAATCAAAATCGGCGATCCGGAAGAATACGTGACTGGAAATCAGGTTTACAAAATATCTTATGATCACGTCTTGGGCGACGACAAAATCAATACGCAGGATTTTGTTTATTATAATCTGATCGGCACGAGCTGGGATTGCAATATTGCTAATTATACCTTTTCAGTGACGCTACCTAAAGCTTTCGATACCGGCAAAATCTGGTTTTTCACCGGAGCGTATGGTTCCGTCGCAAATGATGCCGTGCAATATTCGGTGAGCGACAATACGATTTCAGGCAGCTTAAATAAAACGTTTGCCCCCGGCGAGGCGTTCACACTGCAAATGGACTTACCCGAAGGGTATTTCCAAGTGCCGCCGCCGTTTCCCTGGCAGATGGTTTTTATTATACTTGCGCTGGTATTAGCGGCAATAGCAGTGGTTTTGTTTTTGCTGTTTGGCCGGGACAGGCCGCTGGTTACGCCGGTGGAGTTTTACGCGCCTCGGGGGATTACTTCCGCCGAAGCCGGTTATATTATCGATAGCTCGGCAGACAATAAGGATATTGTCTCCCTGGTAATTTACTGGGCTTCCAAAGGCTATCTTTCTATTGAACAGGTCGCCAAAGATGATTTTAAGCTTGCGAAGCTTAAAGACCTTCCCGAAGAGGCTCACAATTATGAAAAATATATGTTCAAACAACTGTTTAATGCCGGAGATGTCGTCACTGTTTCGCAGCTGAAGGATAATTTTTATACAACAATCGAAACAACAAAGCAGCTGGTAGCGGATAATTATGCGATTAAGGAAAACCGTTTGTACAGTTCCAGATCAAAAGCCTTAGCAGGTCTGACAAGATTCTTTTCTTTTTTGCTTTTATGGTTGCCGCTGTTTATCACATTATATGAGTTGTTTTACTCGCTGGGCGCTGCGATAATTATTTCTGTGATCGCTGCGGTTTTTGTGATGCTTCCTTTGCTTTGGATGGGGAGCACGATGGTACGCTGGCGGGGGGAAAGCCGTGCCAAACGTTCTACGAAGTTAATTTTTAGCATAATATTATCCGCAATCGTATTATCCCTGTATATCGTATATATGGCGTATCAAGGTATGATCGTCGCCGGCCTTGCCATAGCTGTTGCTACGATTTTGTTAAGTGTTATCAGTGTATTTATGCGTCAGCGTACCCCGAGGGGCAGCGAGTTGATAGGGAAGATGATAGGCTTCAAAAACTTTCTCGAGCGTGCCGAAAAATCCCGCATCGAGCAGCTGGTAGAGGAAAACCCGTCGTATTTTTATGATGTTATGCCATTTGCTTATGTTTTGGGCGTTACCGATAAATGGGCCAAAAAATTTGAAGGCATTGCTATGGGGCCTCCGCAATGGTATCGCGACAGCTATGGCACAATGGGTCCTTTCTCGGCTATGGTTTTCCAAGCCTACTTGTTTAATTCGATGGTGCTGATGAATGCTTCAATGGTGTCCCGTCCCGCGCCGCAGGTAAATTCTGGCGGTGGATTTGGTGGTGGCGGTTTTGGCGGCGGCGGATTTTCCGGCGGTGGCTTTGGCGGCGGCGGTGGCGGACGCTGGTAATGTTAACAGACAGTAGATAGAACTTGTGAATATTTGACCCGCCTTTCTTTTGGAAGGCGGGTTTGTTTATTAATACGAAACCTGATAAATAAATCCTGAGAGCGGCATATCGCCGTCAATGCGAACACGATGAAGCTTATATTGGTTATTCCCCGGATAAACTCTGCCCGGTCTGGTTGTAAACCCTAGCTGATACCCTGCATCGGATAAATAATTTAAAGTAGAGTCCCAATACTGTCCCGATGGAAAGCAAAACGCTGTGATATTAATACCGAGATGCTCTTCAAGAATTAGCTTTGAATCTTGGATTTCACTGCGCTGTAGGGCGTTGGAGAGCTTTGTCATATCAAGATGGTGAACCGTATGGCTGCCTATCGTATTACCCTGATCTGCCAGTTCTCCCAGTTGATCCCAAGTCATACTGTTGGATGATCCGATATTTTTGGTAACTATGAAAAAGGTTGCCGTAAAGCCGTATTGTTCTACAATCGGCCAGGCTGCTTGATAATTATCCTCATAACCGTCGTCAAAAGTTATCACGATAGGATTTACCGGTACTTTAGCGCCGTTGACCAAAGCCTGATATAGTTCTTCCATACTCAAAGTATGATAATTATTGTTATAAAGCCATGCCATTTCTTCCTGAAATTGAGATTCGGGAACGCAGAGTATATTGCCGGGCCTGGTGCTTATGGAATGATACATCAGAACCGGAATACCCTTGGCGGGAAACGGTATTAGATTTTCCGTAGATGTGTCAGTCGCATTCTCCGGCGTTTCGGCCGCCTCTGCTATTGGCGTCTGCAGCTCCGTATGATCCGACAATAACTGTGATTGTTGCTGTTTTGTAGGCATATTAGCGTAAACTGCCAAAGTTATCAACGGGATTAAGAGCAAGAAAAAAATAATTATCTTTGTTTTCAAATCAATACCCCCCATATGATAATTATTTTTTTTAGTTTAATTATTATAATGCTAGGTACTAATTGGTATTCCAAAAACGAGCTTAAATTAAAATAAAAATTTAAAAGGACAGGAGATTAAAATTTCTCCTGTCTTTTATATGTTTAAATTTAATTTCCCGCTATTTGCTGGTAGTGGAATCTTTACTGCTATTAGTGGCAGTATCTGAGCTGCCGGTGGAAGTGTCGCTGTTGCTATTGATCGAATTATTGGTTAGCCGGCCCGCCGCCGCCAAAACCGCCTTCAGGCATGACATTCTTTACTGTAACCGCAGTTACGTTGCCATCCGTGTCTACTGTCACAACCAGAACATCACCAACTTTGATATCATCGATTGTACCTTCGGTATCCTCGCTCATACCTTCAATCGTTACAGTTATATCATCGCCGATTTTCAAAGTTGTTGTATCTTTCCCGGCTGTAAATGTTGTCATGGTAGGCGCTTGACCGGAAGGAGCAGCACCTGAGGGAGCTGTGCCTGATGGAGCCTGAGCGGATGGGTCATTGCCGGAAGTAGCTGGAGCATTAGTATCACCGCTTGTGGAATCCTTATCTGTTGCAGTGGTATCAGTGGAAGTATCACTTGTAGTAGTATCGCTATTAGCGGCATCACCTGAAGGAGCCGTGCCCTTATCATTAGTATTTTCGGTCAGTTCGCCTAACTGCAGAGTGACGGAATTACCGTCAATAGTTGTGACTTTACCTGTATATGTGGTGCTGGCGTCGGAATCGCTGGTAGTCTCGGTAGCGCTGTTATCGCAGCCTGCGAGGCAAAATGCAAATACCGCTAAACAAAAAGCAAGAATTATAATCTTTTTCATTTTTTTGATCCTTTCTTTTTTAGTTTATATACCAATTGGAAAATTATGGTAACTGCAATTATCCTAAAACATCAAGATGAAATTAACATGAAATTTTCATGGTATTTGCATGAATTCTCATGGTCAGATTTTAAAGGTATATTAATACATTTAGGCGAAAATGTGTATAGACAAAAAAACAGAGGTGTTTGATATGGAACAACTGCTGATTGCCCCCTGCGGTATGAATTGTGCCTTATGCGTTAATTATTTGGCTTATAAAAACGACTTGAATAAGCAGGGTTTTAAAAAGACGTACTGTGTCGGCTGCTTGCCGCGCGGTAAAAGTTGTATTTTTTTAAAGAAGAATTGTGATTTGCTGGGCAACGGGCTTGTACGGTTTTGTTATGAATGTGACAGTTTTCCTTGTAGCAGGTTGAAAAATCTTGATAAGCGCTATAGGACCAAATATCATATGAGTATGTTGGAAAACCTCTTATACATCAAAGAACATGGTATTGAGCAGTTTCTTGAAAAAGAAGATTCAAAGTGGTGCTGCCCCGAATGCGGTGGGGCGATTTGCTGCCATAACGGCCTCTGCTTGAACTGCGATCTTGAAAAACTGCGTGATAATAAAAAGTACCGCTGGGGAGAGGAGTAAAAACTTTTTCTAATCAGCTCGTTGTAAAAAATCCCTGTGGCGATTTGCTGTAGTTGTATAAAGATGGTAGGCACTTTTGTGTCTACCATCTTTATACAACTACAATATTAAATCGTAGGAGCTTATGTTTTATGTTTTACGCTATCAGAGAAATAGCCGTAGTTGATACTTTTTGATAAAGCTTAAATAAGCGGTCAAAATTCGGCCTGCCGACGCTGTCCAGCAGATATGCGGATTCATCCGCACCGGCTCTGCGGTTTTGGTTGAGCGCATTGATGAAGGCGGGAGCCAGGTATCTGCCGATGCCATGTCCGTAGTAGACGCCGTTACCGAGATCAATTACGTTTTCTCCCTGCCATTCCGGTGTTTCGGGATTGACGTCGGGATTGATAAAATAGCGGCGGTCGCCGGGCAAATGATCATAAGCACCCTGCATTAAGCCTACTTCCCGCAGCTCCGGCTCGATCATGTGCCAGTTCATCAGATAGATATTGCGGAACATTTGATTAAAGGCTTCCTCGGGGAAGACCTCCAGCATAGCCTTATAATAAATCATCATCATGGCGGTGGCGCACTCTGTGCCATATTTGTAACCGTTGTTAAAAATATCCCTAATAGCGTCGGAAGGTTTTACGTCCGGCCGCAGGGCGAACCCGCCTTCAGGCGTTCTAATCCAATAGTCGGTGTTGCATTTAGAATTGAAGAATGTCATGAATGACATATGGCTGCGGAAAAGCGCCTCAGCAGCGTTGATTATTTCCCGGCGCAGTTTAAGTTCGAATTGCAGACGCTCTTTTGAGGCATAGCTGTAAGTATGGGGGCTTCCATCGAGAATATTGATGATTACGCGTTCGATACCGTATTCAGGGTATTCGCTTAAAAATTCAGCAATATCTGCCGGTTTGTTAGCTATCTTAATCATAATACCTCCTGCATTTCTGCCATTGCAGTCTCCACTTGATCGGAAATGCCGCTACCGATCCATTCCTGCCATAAGCCTTTGTTGCGCCGATGTAGTTTGGCTGAATAGGATGAGAGCAGTTCCTGATCTTGAGGGGAGGCTTTACGGAACCGGATCAGACAGGTGGTTTCGTCAGGGGTTACGGGTTCCAAGGGTTGACCATCTTTGGGTGCAATGTGTTTGGCCAGATATTTGGCCTCATGGTCCAGACGGAGTGGATTGGGTTCGGAGGTTTGTTGAAAGTGCTCTTCCGTAAAACACAGATAAGGGTTGTTTTCGTTAAACCAGGCCAGATACTGCTCATAGAGTCTTTGGCCGCAGTTAGCTGAGCCGCCGGTTTCCGGCATTGTCAGATGCAGCAGTCTACAGGCCAGTTCAATATTCTTGGCGTCATCGGAGAGCAGGTATTTGGCAATCAACAACAGCGAAACAGGGTCATAAGACTGGAAAAAGCCCCAGGCCAGGTCATGGATCAAAAGCTCACTGCGGTAGCGCCGAAAAACTAAATCGCAGACGGCAGGTAATATTGAAGTATCCTTGTGAACAGCGATCAGCAGCGCCACGGCGGCGTCAATGGCCGCGTCGAATCCTTCCCGCATGCCTGGCTCTGCTTCCCAGTACAAACCGGTATCGAACATCCATTTATAAACCGAACGGTTGTTTTCGCTGCCTCGGGGTAGCATCCGTTCCAGACGAAAGGCCAGAGCAAAATCGCGGGACTTATTGGCACAGATGCGGATGGCTATATTGTTGCGCTGTATCATCTGGTCGTAGAGATCAAAAGCCGTGATCTCCGGCATCAGTATATATAATGTGGGGAACTGAAGCTTATCATTGTTGATATGTCGTAAGGCAACCGCTCGGCGTTTGGCCGCCAGGTCGGCAAATTCATTTTTCAGGCGGTCTGCACCCTGATTAAGCCGTAGATTATCCAGATAACTCAAATTGTTCATACCTTTGCTATCTCCTTAATTTGTTATCATTACATATTATTAATAAATGCCGATTATATTCTGACATAAAGTAAAATGAGTCTTCTCATTTATTTGAGATAACCCATTTTGCTAATGATAAATACGGGAACAAGGCTTATTTACTCTGCTTTGATCCCAAACAGATTTAATAGATTTTGCCGGAAGCTCGCTGGACTTATTGTTTATATTGGTATATTGTTATATAATATGGTATATGTTGTATGACAAAAGGATAATATTGGATACCTTAGAGCCGTAGAAAAGGTGAATCTATGATTAAAACGGTTCATATCGTCTATTTTAGCGGGACCGGCGGCACTGCGCTTGTTGCCGCAGGCCTGGCAAATGCTTTTGCAGGGCTTGGTATTGGTGTGTCCAAAACTCAATTGGGCAAAGCAGAGCAGAAGGAAGATGTTGCCGCGGATTTGCTGGTTTTACTTTATCCTGTTTATATTATGACCAGCCCCAAGCCGGTTGACGAATGGATCGCCTCTTCCGCGACGGTAAAAAATATCCCGGCTGCGGTTATATCAGTCTCCGGCGGCGGCGAGGTATCGCCAAATACTGCCAGCCGGGTTGCAGCAATCAAAAAGTTAGTGCAAAAAGGTTACGATGTATTTTACGAAAACATGTTGATTATGCCTGCCAATGTATTTGTTTCTCTTAATGATGATCTGGCCGCGATGCTATTGAGAGCCGTCCCCGGTAAAACCAAAAAAGTCGCCTCTGAAATGCTTTCCGCAAAGAGAGTACGCAAAAAGCCGCTTATATGGGATTATCTATTTGCCTGTCTGGGAGAATTAGAAAAAAAACACAGTAGATCGTTTGCTAAAAGACTCAAAGTAAATGACAGTTGTACCGGATGCGGCTGGTGTAGAAGCAATTGTCCGCGCGGTAATATAACAATAGAAGATAGCAAGCCTGTTTGGGGTAAAGATTGCGTTAATTGCTTCCGTTGTATTTACGGATGTCCTGCGCAAGCGATTTCAACATCGGGATTTGCAAAAAAATTAGTATTGAAGAACGGTTTTGATTTACTCCTGTTGCAACAGCGCACACAACATATAACAGAATTTCCGCCTGTTGAGCAGATAGCCAAAGGACGATTATTAAAAAACCTAATAAAATATTTGCGTGATTAGTGCGTTGAAAAAAGGAATGCCCATTGTTATATGGAGGCATTCCTTTTTAAATACAATGAAGTATTATTAAGTGCAAATTATACGGTAGATGCGATCTTATTTTTTATGGTGACGACAATTTTTTTACACCAGTCAAAGAAGCCCTCATTTTTATTATTATTATCGTTTGTCGACGATATAGCAGTATCAGGTGCTTTGATGTCATCTGTTTTCATAACGAATTTGAGTTCAGAGTCCATATTGCTACTTTCAATATTATTTTAATTTTACAAAAACAACAATTTAATACTTGATACTGAATTGTTTTTTTTTGATTATTTATGATATAATAGACACATAGTCCGAAATCTTTGATTTCGAGACTGAGTGTCTATTTTATAGCAGCTGGTTTGCTGGTTTTTAGGGAAAATCCAGCAATATGCGCTTCAGCGAATATGATAAATAAAAATAAGCCAGGTGATTAACGAACAATGATAGGGGGGAGTTCATTGGGCGGTATCAGCGTAAAGACAGGTTACAGCACCGATAAAAACGAGAGTGCGGCTGTCGCCGAAGTACTGCGGCAGATTAAACAGCATGATATCAAATGCGTGTTGTTTTTTGTCTCCAGCCATTATGACCAGCAAAAAATTTCCGACGCTATCAGCGGCTATGCTAAAGAAGATGGCGCATATAAAGATGTGGAATTTGTTGGCTGCACTTCTGCCGGTGAATTTACCCAAGAAGGTTTTACCAATAAAAGTTTTTCGGCAATGAGTTTCGCCTCGCCCGATTTGGCAGTAGGAGTCGGTATCGGCAAACAAATCAGCGATAATCCGATCGGCGCGGCGAAAAAGGCTGTCGAAAAAGCTTGCGCCCAATTAGATATAACTGTTGACGAACTTGATAGCGCCAATTACACTGGGCTGGTACTGATTGACGGTTTGCAATCGGCAGAAGAATATATTATGCTCGGATTGAGCAAGATCGCCCGTTCGCTACGGGTTGCCGGCGGTTCCGCCGGTGATGATTTCAACTTTAAAAAAACCTTTATCCATGCACGGGGCAAAACATACGACAATGTGATGGTGCTGCTGGTCTTTAAAACCGAAACGCCGATGCGCATCGTACAGACCAGCAGTTTTTTGCCGACCACCAAAAGGCTCAAAGTCACCAAAGCTGACTTGGACAATCGCATAGTATACGAATTCAACGGGCGTCCGGCCGCCGATGAATATGCCCGGGCACTCGGCTTGGAAGTGGAATCATTAAATTCGGATGTTTTTATGAAACATCCGCTGGCTCTGTCTTTTGAGGACGAGTATTATATGCGCAGCATTTTTAAGGTATTAGAAGAAGAAAGAGCATTGATGTTTTTCAGCCGCCTGACTGAGGGTACAAATGTGACGATCATGCGCCCCGGTCAAATTTTAGAGGAAACGCAGGAGGTAATCGGAAAGTTACAGAAGGACTTGACGGATATCAGCGCCATTATCGCCTTCAATTGTTTTTTGCGTTATCGCGAGTCGGAGTGCGAAGGCAACCTTTCCGAACTGATCGATGAGATAAGTATTGCACCGCTGTTGGGCTTTAACACTTACGGTGAACAATATAACGGTATGCATATCAACCAGACCATGACGTTGATTGTTTTTGGAGCCTAACGTTGCATATCAAAGGGTGTGAGGAAAAATGACTACCAAAGAAAAAGAGGCAAGAATAATCACTTCGGCGCAAAAATGCCTGCAAATCATTAGTTATATGGCTACGGAAAACGAAGAACTTTCAATCAATGATCTGGCGACTGCCTTGGCTATCAATAAAAGTACCATGCATCATTATATGGCTACTTTACTGCGCGAGAAATATGTCTTGCAAAATCCTGAAAACAAGAAATACCGTATCGGCCCCGAAGCTTTCCGGGTCGGTGAGAGTTATTTGCGTAACGATCTGCCTTATCAGGAAATTGGCGCGTTGTTAAAAGAGTTTTATGATGAGATAGGTATACGTATATATTTTTGTATCCGCAGCGGTGAAAAAGCCATCAGCGTATTAGTGCGGGAAAAATCGCACCTAATATACGGACATAATCTTGTCGGCGCTTCCGTACCGATGCATGCCAGCGCCGCAGGAAAAGTATTCCTTGCTTATTTGCCGGAATACGAACGGGAGCGGATACTCAAGAAAACCGGTTTAACAGCTTATACGAAAAAAACCATTACCGATCCGGAAATACTGAATAAGGAATTAATCGAAATTCGCTTGCGCGGCTATGCGGTCAACGACCGCGAATACGATGAAACAATATCTATTGCTGTGCCTGTATTCGGTTTTGGCGACAAAATTGTCGGCGCGGTTTCGGTTTCCGGCGAGCCGTCGCAAATCACTGATAAACAGATGAAAAAGCTGATTCAACAGCTGATTAAATATGGCAAAAAATTATCGGAAATGGTTAACAATGTAGTCTTATATTAGGAAATTATTAATTAAATATCAATTATCGACAGCTTTGGCAGTAATTTATAAAGAGGTGATTAAAACCTCTTTTTTTATTTTTACAAATCAATTACTGTTGAAAATGTTGATTAATTACAAATACGTGATATAATCAAATTGCGAGATGATAAAATGAAACGGAGTTTGATAATATCAAACAATGTCGCGGAAAAAGGTAAGGTTACAGAGAAAAAAATAAGGGGGTGAAGTCTGCGCCGTTAAAAAACGGTAGCAGCCAAAGATGAAGAAAATACTGATCATTTCACCGGAAAAATGTGCAAGCTGCAGAAACTGTGAGCTGGCTTGCTCATTTGCCAACGAAGGCTCTTTTAACCCGGCAAAGTCAAGAGTACATACTTTGATTTGGGAACGTTTGGGTTTGGGAGTACCTTTAATGTGCATGCATTGCGAAGATGCTCCGTGTATGGAAGTCTGCCCCACCGGAGCATTAAGCCGTGATAGCGAAACAAACGGAGTTGTTTGGGAAAAACAAAAATGTATCGGCTGTAAGCTTTGCGTCAGTGCCTGTCCGTTCGGCAATGTTTCTTATGACATTGAAACAAAACGCGTTATTAAATGCGATCTCTGCAATGGCGAACCGGCTTGCGCCAAAGCTTGTCCAAATCAGGCGATAGAGTATAAGGAAGCTGATGAAGGCGTAATTGCCAAAAAGGCGCTTTACGCCGAGAAATTCAAGAAAGTATTTGAGGAGGTGTCATAAGCCATGACCGGTTGTATTCAAGGTAAGCTTTTAAGAGTTAATTTAACAAACGGTACTATAACGACAGAGCCTTTAAATATGGAATATGTCCGCGAATATATCGGTGGGCGCGGTTTGGGAACAAAAATGTATTGCGAAGAAGTCGGCCCCAATGTCGAACCGTTGGATCCGGCTAACAATATGTATTTTATAACCGGTCCGTTAACCGGTACCGGCGCACCGTCAACAGGCAGATTTATGGTAATTACCCGCGCGCCCTTGACGGGTACGATCGCTTGTTCCAATTCCGGCGGCGAGTTCGGTGCGGAGATGAAATACGCCGGTTATGACGGTTTTATCTTTGAAGGCAAATCTGAAAAGCCTGTATATCTCTGGGTTGATAACGATAAAGTGGAGCTGCGCGATGCTTCGCATCTCTGGGGTAAGGAAGTGCCCGATACTACCGATCTGCTGCGGGAAGAGACCAGCCCCAGAGCAAAAATTTCCTGCATCGGCCCAGCGGGCGAGCATCTTTGTAAATTTGCCTGTATTTTGAACGAAATGAACAGAGCTGCTGGACGCAGCGGTGTTGGTGCTGTTATGGGCGCCAAAAACCTCAAAGCAATTGCCGTTAAAGGAAACAAAGCGGTTCATGTGCCTGATAAAGAAAAATTTGCCGAGGCGATTGCCGAGGCTACCAAAGCATTAAAAGAAAACCCTGTTACCGGTGCCGGCTTGAAGGCTTACGGTACACAGATACTTATCAATATTCTTGACCAGTCCAACGGTTTACCGATCCGCAATTTCCGTGATTCTGGCACTATCGAATGGGCGGACAATACCAGCGGCGAATACATGATCGAACACAAAAACCTGGTTCGTAACAAAGGTTGTTTCTCCTGCGTTATCGGTTGCGGCAGAGTTACCCGCACATTTAAACCTTATGCCGGTTTCGGTGAAGGCCCAGAATATGAAGCAGGTTGGGGATTTGGCGCCGACTGCGGTATCAGCGATATCGACGCTATCTGCCAGGCCAACTTCCGTTGTAACGAATTGGGTCTCGATTCGATCACTATGCCGACCACTATTGCCTGTGCCATGGAGCTTTATGAAAGCGGCTATCTGCCTAAGGAAGACGCCGGCTGCAACTTGTCGTTCGGTAACGCCTCAATTTTAAAAGATTTGGTGGAAAAGACCGCTTACCGCGAGGGTATCGGTAATCTTTTGGCCGAAGGTTCCTACCGTCTGGCCGAACATTACGGTCACCCCGAACTGTCAATGAGCGTCAAAAAGCAGGAAATGCCAGCTTATGAGCCGCGTACTCTGCAAGGTATCGGTTTGGAGTATGCGACGTCCAACCGCGGCGGTTGTCACGTCCGCGGTTATATGACCTCGCCGGAAATCCTTGGTATCCCCATGAAGCTGGATCCGGCGGTTACTGAAGGCAAAGCCGCTGTTTGTAAGATTTTTCAGGATTTGACCTCAGCAGTTGATGCCAGCGGCTTCTGCCTGTTTACTACCTTTGCACTTGACGCCAATATTATTGCCAAAGTGCTGTCGGCAGGTACGGGTATCGAGTATTCCGGTGACGAATTGATGAAATGCGGTGAGCGCATATGGAATCTGGAACGCATATTCAATATGGCCTGCGGATTTACCGGTGCGGACGATACGCTGCCGCCGAGAATCCTTAACGAGCCGCAAAAGAATGGCGCCTATAAAGGCAGCGTCAGCCGCTTGCATGAAATGCTTCCCGAGTATTACCAATTGCGCGGTTGGAGCCCAACAGGTATTCCGACAGCGGAAAAGATGCAGGAACTAAACATTAATCAGCTCTAAAATAAAACGAGAGGGAAGGGAAAGGAGCTTGGTTCTCCTTTCCCTCTCTTTCACAATGGCTGGGGGGAATAATTATGAGTGAATCGCTGAAAATCAGAACGGAATCATTGGAGATTGCCCAAAAATATCAGCCCAAACGACGGTATTTATTGGCGATCCTGCAGGATATACAAAAACATTATAATTATTTGCCTGCGGAAGCGATGGAAACAGTTGCCCGCTACCTCAGTGTGCCATTGGTAAAGGTTTATGGCATGGCGACTTTTTATAAAGCTTTCAGCCTTACCCCTAAGGGTAAGTACATTATAAAAGTATGTGACGGCACCGCCTGTCATATCAAAGGCTCCGTAAACCTGCTTGATGAGGTCAAAATGATTCTCGGTATAGAACCCGGACAGACCACCGACGACGGCTTGTTTTCGTTGGAAACGGTTGCCTGCATCGGCGCTTGCGGTTTAGCGCCTGTGGCGGTTATCAACGATGAATATCACGGTAATTTAACGCCTGCTTCCTTGAGACAAATACTTGAGCAATATCAAGGAGGGATGAAAGATGCAAAATAAAAAGACCATATTTATTTGCTGCGGTACCGGCTGCCAGGCCAACGGCAGTATGAAAATATACCAGGCGATGCTGAAAGCAATATCCGGGCTGAATTTAGATGTTGAAGTTATACCGGATATCAAAAAAACCGGCTGCCATGGACTATGCCAAAAAGGCCCGTTGGTGCATATAGCGCCGAAGGAAATAACTTATATCCATGTTAAAACTGCAGATGTGCCGGAGATCATTGAACGCAGCATTATCAAAGACGAAGTGATTGACAGGCTGCTCTATTTCGATAAACAACAAAACGCCAAAGTGCAGTCCAAAAGTGATTGGACGTTTGAAAAGAAGCAGTACCGGATCGCTTTGCGCCATTGCGGCGGTATCGCCAACGACAGCATCGACGATTATATTGACAAAGGCGGCTATCAGGGGCTGGAAAAGGTCTTGAAAACCATGACCCCGGAAGAAGTAATAGATGTAATTAAAAAATCCGGTCTGCGCGGCAGAGGTGGCGGCGGTTTCCCGACCGGTTTGAAATGGACGTTTGCCGCCAAAGCACAGGGCGACGTTAAATATGTTATCTGCAACGGCGACGAGGGCGACCCGGGAGCGTTCATGGATCGTTCAATCATGGAAGGCGACCCGCATACGGTTTTGGAAGGCATGGCTATCTGCGGTTATGCCATCGGCGCCAATCAAGGTTTCCTTTATATCCGTGACGAATACGGACTGGCCGTGGAAAACATGAGAAAGGCGATTGCCGACGCGCATAGCAAAGGCCTGCTTGGTAAAAATATTTGCGACAGCGGTTTTGCCTTTGATGCGGAAGTGGTTCGCGGCGGCGGCGCTTTTGTCTGCGGCGAGGAAACTTCTCTGATCCATTCCATTGAAGGCTCAACCGGTGAACCGACGCCCAAACCGCCGTTCCCGGCCAACCAGGGCTTGTGGGGTAAACCGACGATTATCAACAACGTCGAGACCTGGGCCAATGTGCCGGTGATTATCAATAAAGGCGCGGATTGGTTTGCCGCCATCGGCAGTGAAAAGAGCAAAGGCACCAAAGTTTTTGCGCTGGTCGGTAAAATTAATAATACCGGTTTGGTAGAGGTGCCGATGGGCATCAAGCTACGCGAGATCATCTACGATATCGGCGGCGGCGTCGGCAAAAACCGTAAGTTCAAAGCCGTTCAGACCGGCGGCCCTTCCGGTGGCTGTATCCCCGAGAGTAAACTCGATCTGCCTATCGATTACGATTCGCTAATTGCCGAAGGTTCGATGATGGGTTCCGGCGGTATGATCGTCATCGACGACCGTACCTGTATGGTTGAATTTGCCCGCTATTACCTGAAGTTCCTCTCCGAGGAATCGTGCGGCAAATGCGTGCCCTGCCGTGAAGGCATCAAGAGTATGCTCAAGATACTCACCGATATTTGCGAAGGTAGAGGGCAGGCGGGGGATATCGAATTACTGGAAGAAATCGGGGCTATGGTCAAGGCCAATTCCTTGTGTGGTCTTGGTAAAACAGCGCCCAACCCAGTGCTTTCCAATATTGCCAACTTCCGTGACGAATTTGAAGCGCATATCAATGACAAACGCTGTCCGGCCGGTGTCTGTAAGAACCTGACCAAGCTCTACATTGACAGCAAAGTCTGTATCGGCTGCGGTTTATGCGTCAAATCCTGTCCAGTGGGGGCAATCAGCGGCGAGAAGAAACAGCCGCATGTATTGGATGAAGAAAAATGTATCAAATGCAGCAGCTGCCGCGAACGTTGCGCGGTAGATGCGGTCCGTGTGCGGTAAAGGAGGCGAGGATTATGCAAATTATTATTAACGGAAAAACATATGCAGCAAATCCCGGCGAGAAAATTTTGGATGTAGCACGGCGAAACCGCGTTGAGATACCAACTTTATGCCATTCGGAAGCGCTGCCGGGTTTGGCCTCCTGCCGTTTATGCATGGTTGAAGTACACGAAGGCGGCAGAACACAAGAAGTCGCTGCTTGCACATATCCGGTTACCGACGGTATGGAAGTGGTCACAGATAGTGAAATGATTACTGCCAAACGTAAGATATTGCTGGCATTGTATAATTTGATAGCGCCGGACAGTGAGAGAATTAAGGGGTTGATGGCGCGCTATCATGTAGAACCGTTTGACCGTTTGCAAGCGGATGCGGAAAATAAGTGCATCCTTTGCGGGCTGTGCGTCAAAGCCTGCGAGGAATTAGGAACCAATGCGATTTCCACGCTGTTCAGGGGCACAAAGAAGAAGATCGGTACGGCCTTCGAGCAACCTGCGGCGGAATGCATCGGTTGCGGTTCCTGCGCCAGTGTCTGCCCGACGCAGGCCATCGAGATGACCGAAGCGGACGGAAAGCGCACGATCTGGGATAAGACGTTCGAGCTGCTGCGCTGTCAGGATTGCGGCGAATACTACACAACGCCGGAAGCGCTGGCACATGTGCGCCAAAAACTGGGCGATACGGTGGGCAATATCGAGGAGCTGGAGCTTTGCGACTATTGTAAAAGCAGAAGGGCGGCGGAAAAACTCAAGAACGGCTTGCGTTTAAACGAGCTTTTTGATGCGACTGTTAAGTAATTGTTGTAAGGGGTGAGAGGAATGATAATCAAATATTTTGCTTATATCCGCGATTATACCGGAGTAAAACAAACGGATTGGCATGCTGCGGTTACCGACCTTGAAGATCTGTTACAGCAACTGTCTAAAAAGCATGGTAGACAATTCCGCGACGCAGTGTTTGACGAGACGCAAACCGGCCTCAATGAGGAGATCATTATTCTTGTCAATGGCCGACACGTGCAGCACCTGAACGGTATTCACACCGAACTCACCCCAAATGATTTGATCGCCATCTTCCCCGTAGTTGCCGGGGGATAAAGAGAAATATTTATTAAAACACCCGTAAGGGTGTTTTTTTATGAGGTATTTGTAAATTAATGAATATGTCTAAATAATCACTTTCAATAAGTAAAATTATTTATTTATCAAACACCTTTTATCGATATATTGATATATATACATAGAAGGAGATAAAAATGGAAAAATTGGAATTACTGCCTCAAATACTCAACCTAAACAGTACGCTATTTGATGCTGTGGATTATGTTAAGCAAAATATTAATACCAGTTCTGATATTAATATAATTTTAACTGATATAAAAAATGTATTAAAAACTATTTCTTCACAAGCTTCTATGGTTTTAGATAAGAATAAAGCGACAGAAATACATCAGATCTCGAATAAATTACTGAATTGCTGCAATGCTCTTATTAGTAACCAAAAGTCAGTGCATAACTTTATTAATAGTTTTAATGAATGGAAGAATATTTCTGAAAACTACTTTTATTTGGAATCCATTGGTGCAGCCAATACTTGCGGCAATGATCATAATGAAAAAGCAATTGAATTGTTGGAACTTGTTTTATCATATAATACGCAAGCACAGATAAAAGCGTTAGCAGGTTTTATTTTAAGTCGTAAGCTTAGTAAACAGCAGCCACTTAAAGCATATAATCTTGGCATGGAAGCATTTGAAATAAATAATTCGCTTTGCGAAAATATTACTCAAAATGACTCTCATGTTCATAATTATGTATACAATAAAGTAGAAGATAATTTTTTTAAAGAGTGTCCTATATGTCATAAAGGGACAGGATCTCCATATTTTTGCGCAACACCATTACTTATGTCAAATTATACATCATTATTTAATCCAATTAAATTATGGATGAAATGCAGTTCTTGTGGCCAACTCTATGCATATAATTTTCCTCAAAAACTAGTGAGACCGCAGCCGGATGTAGAGGAACTTGGCGACAAGATTTATATGAATTCGCGGCCACAGTATTTGCCAATATTCGGAACTATTCTCAAACGAATTTTATCTTTTTCAAATGGAAATAAACTGTTAGAGGTTGGTGCTGGAACCGGAGAGCTTATAGCGACAGCTTTGGAATTTGGATGTGAGGTTGAGGCAGTAGAGATATCTAAAAGGCAGTCTCAAAGATTAAACGATCTATTGGAAGTCGAAGTACATTGTATGGACTTCTTAAAGTATAATAGTTCAGAAAAGTATGACATTATTACAATGGGGGATGTGCTGGAGCATATAATAGATCCGACAGCTGCAATAAAAAAAGCATATGAGCTTTTAGAAAATGATGGGGTAATCTGGATATCAACACCTAACTTTGAAAGTGGTTTTTCAAGGATTATGAAATATAGCGATTCTATGTGGAACGAACCATGGCATATCGTATATTTTTCGTATAGCGGGTTGAAGGAACTTCTTTGTGAGAATGGATTTATTATTTTAGATTATGAAATTAGCACAAGATATAACGGTTCTATGGAGGTTATCGCAAGAAAGGCTTAATACGTTTCATTTTATCTACAAAGTTAATGAGTATGAATCAGAATAAAACGGTAGCACTTTTATATTGCAAAAGAAAAGAGTCTTTGACTCTCAATTATATTTAATAAGTTTTTATTCATACATTTCCCGCATATGCCCCAGCCAGTAATATACACAATCGGCGAATTGATATTTTTTGTGTATATCCATTACTAATCCGTCCAGTACCTGCTGAGATCTTACATATTGGTTGATTGTGCCTCTCCTCTGCACCTATTTGTAATAGCCTGATCGAGAGATACCGAACAGCTCATACAGTCAATTAACCGAAAATTGCTCCTGCTCATTAAAACTTTTTGCACTACTGCCAATCTTTTTGATGCCCCATTTTCTCATCTCCTTTCCTCTGTGATTAGATAACAAAGATGGTAGACACGGTTTTTGTGTCTACCATCTTTTTACCACACCCGCAAGGGTGCTTTTTTATGAGGTATTTGTAAAATTAATGAATTTATGCTACTTTATAAAATATAACTAAATAGTCAAGTCTAATGGAGGCGAATATGGGCTTATTTAAACCGGAGTGGATGAATGATGACCAAAACAAAGCGTTGGCGGCAGTGGGGAAGACCACGAGTCAGGTGACACTGATGCGCGTGGCGCTCAAAGCCAAGTCGCGCGCCGTCGGTTTGGCAGCCGTCATCAAACTGACCGACCGCCAAAAACTGGCCAAGTTAGCGGTAGAAAGCGATGATTATCAGGTTAAAGAAACGGCCTGCGCCAAACTCGGCGGACATAAATGGGTTGCCATTGATGATAAATGCAATTACCGCTGCTCTATCTGCGACGAAAAAAAGACAATGCATAAAGTCATACGCCAAAGCCCTTGCGTAGCCTTGTGTGAAGAGTGCGGCGAAAAGATCGAGGAGCACAGGTGGAATACTGTTATTGAACAAGTGCCGACGACCATGCGGGACAGAAAAACCGGCATGATTATCTATAGCAGTGTTTACAAACAAGGCTGCACTTGCGAAAGGTGCGGTGAATTGAACCCCAAAGGAGTACATGAGTTTGCGATATTCCACGAACCGGAATATGTAGTATTTAAATGCAAGCATTGCGGTCTGGTCAAATCGCGAATGACGTATGAAGAAGCAGACCGCAAACGTTATGAAAACGATGTCAATGCCGACGAGGGCATATTTAAGTGAAATTATATATGAGCAGGGCGTGTCTTGGTATATAGACACGCCCTTTAATATTTTCAGCAGATTAATTTTTTCTTAAAAACTTAATGATTCTTTCTCTTTGATCTATCAGTCCATGACCGGCTTCCGGCAGCAGTATGATCTGCACATGGGGAAACGCTTTTTTTGCCCTGGCGACTGTCTTTGGGGAATTAATAAGCACATCCTTACTTCCTGTTATCAGCAATATCGGCATTGTCAAGTGCTGTAATTCCTCATCGCTGAAGACGGGAACCGTGCCCTTAAATGGGGTATAATTTTCGGCAATCAGTCGGCTGTACTCGATAGTTTCGTCAGATATTTCTTTTGTGCCCATAACCATCTTGATGGCTTGAACCTCTCCCCATTTCCCCAGCAGCTTTAGCGGCAGCGCGAACAGAATAAACGAGGCTTTTTGCGGGCCAATCCCTGTCGGGCATAAAAGCGCCATCTTATCGATTTTCTCCGGGTAAACTATGGCATATTTCAAGGCCAGCCAACCGCCAAGAGAAATACCGACGAAAGAAGCTTTGTCAATCTCAAGCTTATTCAGTACGTCGTTCATCCAGTCTGAGTAAGCAGAAGTAGTTAGGTCAGGGCGGATATCAGCGCTTTTTTCCGGTTCCCCAGGCAAATCCACACAGTAAACCCGATAATTCTTTGTGTATTCTGCTATATCTCCTATCCAGATGGCTGAGTTTGAACTTGAACCGTGCAGCAGAATCAGCGGTGGCAAAGACGTGTCTCCGCCTGCAATCACAAACGTATCGCCATGCCGTGTTTTTAAATTTCTTTTCTCAATTGGTATCGGCCATTTCTCCAGCAGCGAGTCGTAAACGGTCAGTATGGAGTTTTTCCCCTCGGTGGATTTATATACTGAAGATGTGCTCATAATCCCATACCCCCAATCAGCCACTTTTGCGCATCTGCACTGATCGCAAAAAAGCGGTATTGATTTCCCTTGTTGGCCTCGGATACTAATTCTCTGAACCGTACGACTAGCCTCGATTGATCAGGTATTATTATCGCAGCTTTAATGGCATAATTGATGAATTTCTGCAGTATTTCACCGGCCACGCCGGTTTTCAGTTTAAAGAAATCCTCCGACAATGCCTCAGAGTGTATCATCAAAAGATTTGTATCATTTTCTCCGCACAGCGCAACCAGATCGAGCGCGTCTGACGCCGTCTTTAACTGCTTTGCGCAGGAAAAAACCTCGATATATTTTGTGTTATTATTCTCAACCAATTTATAGTTCATTTTTGCATTTACCTCATTTGCTCCAAATTCTGCCATCTGCTTGCGGACGTTTTCTATCCATTCCAGTTCGTTTTGATAGGATGACAAGATATTTTCATCAATCATCCGCCACAACAATGCTTCACGCTCGCTGCGTGCAGCAAAACCGTTGCCGCGCCTGGTCTTTTCGCGGTTGATAATCAGTTGCAGCCGTATCTCATTTTCATATTTGGCCAGCATTTCCTGTAGCCGGTCGTTGGAGAGCAGATCAGCCCAGGCTAACTGTACCAGAAATGATTTCTTTAATTCCAGCGTTTCCGGTGTTGATACCGACCACTCTTTTAGTTCATCTAATCCAGCTTGAGTTATTGTATATATCTTTTTGGCAGGGGAGCCATCCTGATATACAACCTCGTTGGTTACAAACCCATCTTCCAAAAGCAGCACCAAAGCCTTGTATATTTGATTGTTATTACCAGACCAATGCATGAAAGTCGAGTCCTGAATAATCTTTTTCAGATCATAACCAGTCATCGGTTGGTAGCTGATTATTCCCAATATCGCATAATTAATTGTCATTGCGCCTTCTCCTTATTCATGTAACATAGGTTAATAATAACATATGTTGAGCAAATGTCAAATGGTATTTTGCATCCCTAAAAATTTAATATTTTATTGGATTTACCGATATATACGTAAGGAAAGTTATAAAAAAGAGGTGTTATTGAAAGAGGTGTTATTGATTGAATAACTACGATAACCTCGACGAACTGCAGATGAGCGTATTATCCGAGATTGGCAATATCGGCGCGGGTAATGCGGCAACTTCTCTTGCTCACATATTGGCCGACAAAGTGATGATGTCGGTTCCGGTTCTGCAGATTATCAACGTCAGCGAAATGGCAACTATCCTCGGCGGCCCGGAAAACGAGCTGGCCGGCATTCTTGTCAATATGACGGAAGATGTGCAGGGAATGCTGCTATTTTTGCTTGATCAGGAATTTATTTGCATGCTGGTCAATGTGCTGATGGACGAGCATATCCAAAGCTTAGATGAAATTTCGGATATAGGCTTGTCGGCGATTATGGAAATCGGCAATATATTGTCAGGATCATATATCAGCGCCATTTCGACCATGACCGGTTTAAATATCGGGCTGACCACACCCCAGATCGCCATTGACATGGCTGGGGCGATCCTTAGCTATCCGGCGGCGCAGTTCGGCGTGATGGGGGACAAGCTCCTTTTTATAGCGGAGGATTTCTTAAGCGGCGACAGTGCTATCAAAAGCCATTTATTGATCATGCCGGAGCCGAAGTCATTGCAATTAATCATGGAGAGTCTGGGAGTGTGTTAATGAGTAAATTAGTGGTTGTGGGTATTTCAGATCAGCAAGTTGCCTGTCCGCCTGACAGCCTTATCACCTATGCGCTCGGCTCTTGCGTAGGCATTTGCCTCTTTGATACCATGCGCCGGATCAGCGGCCTGGCGCATGTACTGCTGCCGCAGGCAATTAACGGTTGTAATAGAAATGAGGTTTATAAATTTGCCGATACGGCTGTAGAGGAACTGGTAAAATCTATGGAAAGTCGTGGTTGCGCCCGCTTGCATATAGTCGCCAAGATTGCCGGTGGTGCCAACATGTTTGCGACAACCGGCAGAAGTATCGGTGAAAGGAATATCGAAGTAGTAAAAAGTGAGTTAAAAAGGCTGAATATCAGGCTGTTAGCCGAGGACACCGGTGCAAATTACGGCCGGACAGTAGAATTTGATACACAAAAGGGATCAATGATTATCAAAACGGCAGGGAAAGGAAACAAGATATTTTAATATATACGGATATCAAACGAGGCCGTACTGTTTAGTACGGCCTCATTTGATAATATGGAGATTGGGGAGAAGAGAGTAGATTCTAAATCGGTTTGTCCGGATTATTCGGATGTTGATTGTTGATCTGTGTCTGAGCCAATGCGTGTGATTTTAATATCCACCCGTCGGTTCAATTGTCTGCTTGCTTCTGTTTCATTACTGGCTACGGGGTGATAACGAGAATACCCGGATATAGTCATCTTGGATTCGGGCAAACTACATGTTTCAACCAGATATTTTAAAACAGATAGTGATCTGTCGGAAGAAAGCTCCCAGGAAAAGAAGCCGGTTGTTTGCTGGCCCGTAGTAGCTGTATGGCCGCTAATTTTTATGGAGTGTATATAAGATTCAATGCTTACCAATGCATCGCCGATGCACTTTAACAATCCAAGGTCTTCTGTCTTGATCGTGGCGCTATCAGGATAAAACAAGACATTTTCTCCAAAGCTGAATTTGATGTAATTGTCGCCTTTTTCAACTATTACCATGTCTTGGTAACCTTCTTCGGCCAGCTTTTTTTGTATGGTTTGATATACATTATCTAATTGTTGGTCAGCAGTCTTGGTAGTGCTGTCAGCAGTAGCGGATTGTTCTTCGATTTCATACTCAGATGCCTCAGTGTTGGCGCTACTCTGAGCTGCTGTTGTTTTATCTGAGGAAAATGCTTCTGAAAAATTTTGCGCCATATTTTGAAATTTAGCTAGATCTATCACGCTCATGGCATAAAGGATCATAAAAAGGATCAGTAAGTTATTCATCATATCAGAATAGGTTAATAACCAACGCTCGCTTTTATCTTTTTCTCCTTCGCCTTCTTTTTTACGCCGCGTCATCATTTGATTTAACCTTCTTCCTGCGGCTATTATTTTCAGCACCTGAAACTTTCTTATTTTTGTCGGAACTCTTTTGACTGTTCTCTTCCTGGCTATAGATGGAGAGCTTATCACGCAGCATCTTAGAATTCATGCCGTTACGGATACTGCAGACTCCCTCAATGATCATTTCTTTTTCCAGCAGGCTCTGTTTTAATCTTAGTTTTAATTTGCTGGCAATAGGAAGATATAAAACGTTGGCGCTGGCTACACCGTATAACGTAGCAGTAAATGCGACCGCGATAGAGGCGGCCATTTCCTCGGCATTTTCCAGATTTGCGAGAACCTTTATCATCCCCATTATCGTACCGATCATACCGTATGTTGGAGCATATCCTCCCAGAGCATCAAAAATTGCGATTTCGTTTTTAGATTTTTCCTCAAAAACGTATATTTGAGTTTCCAGCGTATCTCTGATTTGTTCCAAGTCCACGCCGTCTATTACCATTAATATTCCCTGATATAGAAGGGGATCCAGTTGTTCGGCCATGTTATTTTCGTTAATAGATTTTTCTATACTCAACAGTCCGTCTTTACGGGCAATTTCCGATAGTTTAACGATAAAATCTATGGTTTCGCCAATTTTTGATTTGGGAGGTTTGAAGGCGCGAATCATCATTTTGGGCATATTTTTTAATTCACTGATACCAAAGGACAAGGCGGCCGAACCAAGGGAGCCACCGATTACAATAATAAAAGCGCTAAGTAAAACAAGCGATTTTAAACCGCCGCCATCCATTGAGTAGCCAAACAAAAGGCAGCCAAAACCTAATGCAATGCCAATTATGCTTGCAATATCCATATATAGAAATCCCCCTTGCAATATCCACTGCATAGGATAATAGTAATCTGTTTATTTATTATTTTACCCCTTCTTTATAATCAAAAAGATTACCGGCAGTATTATTATTAAATAATTGATAGTTGGAAATGATGTTTTTCTGTCCCCGGGCGTGTTTCATTTTATTTTTGTAAACCCCGGCAAGGTATTGTACTTTATTGACCACATTTTTGTTCAGTTCCATTATTTCCGACAGCAATTGGTTGTACTCAGCTATTTTGAGATTTTGCTGCAGCATAATGGTATCTTTTGCGGTAGCATTAGCCTCAATCTCTTTTAACTGTTCGATATATGCCGTTTGCAGATTAAGTTGGGAATAGATATCCTCATTGCTACTGTTTTCGGCGTTTTCATATAACCATATCAGACTGGTTTTATATGATTGCAGCAATGCAATTCTTTTATCAATTATTGAGATAGCTTTAGCTTTTTCCATATCTATACCCTCCCGTTATGTGATTTCTGGCGGATCTCTTTTTCCGCTTGCTGCCAGGTGGCTTTCATATCGGTGACAATTGATAATATTTGCGTTAATGTTTCTTCGTTTTTATAAGTATTGGCGTAAATCAGTTGCAGATAAATGTACTCATAGATTTGTAGCAGTTTGGTTGAAATCGGGTATTTAATATCAAGTATATCTATAAGATACATGACAATTTTTTCTGCTTTAGTGATAAATGTGTGCGCGTCGGCCAAGTTTTTTTTATTTATACTTATGATTGCCCTGTTAATATCGAGAGCTAGCTCTTCATATGTAAAAATCAGCAGTTCTTCAGGAGTTAAGGTATTTATCGATAATTCCTTATATTTCTGATAGGGATTGTTAAGTTCTATGTAAATCACCCCCTTGTTGTTAACCGCATATCTACTTGTTTTAGCTGGATATCAGTGAAGAAAGATAACTGCTTTGTGTGTTTAAGCTATTTAGGGAAGTTTCCATTGCGGTAAATTTGGAATAGTAATAATCTTCTTCATCCGAAAGCTTATCATTCAGTTCATCAATCGTATCTTTCATGGCATTGATACGTTCGCTATATGTGAAAGTGCCTGTATAGCCGGTGCTTGGGTTGCCGACCAGACCTACAAGAGCACCTTTTTTACCGATGGAACTGATATTGCCCTTAACAATATCGTTGATTCTCCACAGTAGGCCGGATTCATTATAACGGGTTTCCTTGTCTTCCGAGGAGTTGTACAATGAATAACCGACTGTAGATTCCTGAGTCAGCAGATTTATTACGCTAGACGCGTCTTTGACTAAGGCAGATTTCAGTTTATCCTCGTTAATGGTAAGTTTACCGTAATTTGTATAATCGGATGTGGTGATGCCGATATCGGCCAGAATTACTCCGATATTATCCCCCGAACCGTCCAGGCTCTTTACCTGAGTGTAAAGCGAATTTCGCAGAGAATTATAGATATTAGTCAGGTAAGTATCGTTTCTTAACCAGCCCTTCCGCGCTTGTTCGGTCCAGTCGGCCACTTCATCATCAGAGAGATCTTCTTTTTCGCTATCTGTCAGCGGCTGAAAATCACCGTCGCGTTCTTCGTACAGCTTATCGGTTATCGAGCCAAGCAATTCATTATAGTCGCTGACAAACTTGGTAATTGTGTCATAAATGGCGTCTGTATCAAGGCTGGTGTTAACCGTAACCCCTTCCTCGACCGTGCCGCTGGCCATGCCCTTGAGGGTATAAGTAGTGCCCGCAATCTCAAAAGTGTTGGAGTTTCTGGTAATGGTGATCTGGTCTTCGGCAGCGGTGCTTCCGTCCAGGCTAAGCTTGACAACGGCGTTTGTTCCGGCTGTTGCCGTACCGCTGCCGCCCAGGATAGCGCTGAGAAAAGAGCCTGTTGTGTCCGCAACCGTAACATTGGAACCGGTACCGGTTTCATTGGATTTTATCATAAATGTGTCGCTGATTTTAGAATAAGAAACGGTAACATTGGCGTCGCTGGCATTGATAGTAGAAATAACTTTACTCAAAGTTGTACTGCTATCAAAAGTAAAATCTGTATCATTGATGGTAAAAGAAAAGCTTTCGTCATTACCGAAAATAGTAGCATAATCAGATATGGTTTTGCTTAAATCTAACCGGTTTGACGAAACATCTGTATCTGCAGAAAACCCTAATATATCCAGGGCTTGCGTAGCGGTGGTATCATCAGTATTGGCTATTTTAAGGATACTGTTTTCAACTGAAAGGCAAAGATCGCCACTGCTATTGCTTACTGTGATGCGACCTTCTCCGAAAGCATTATCCAAAAGATTTGACAACTCAGTAGCGACATCGTCAACCGTGCCGTAGGTACTATCGGAAAAGGTTATCGTTTTTGTCGTACCGTCTAAAGTAATCTTCATTACGGCCCCGGAAAGAGAACTGAGATTATCAGTGCTGACGGTGAAAGATAAATCCGGACTTACCGAGGATGAACTTTTAACGCTAGCCGAGGTTGCCATGCTGACGATATCGCTGATATACACAGAGCCTTTAGTGGCATTATCACTTGCTACAGCTTGTACATAAGCGGTATTGGAGCTAGACGCCGTTATCTGATTTAATTTATCTCCTAATGTTATGCTGGAAGAAGACGAGCCAAAATAGGTATCATTAAACTCGACTAATTTTTCAAGAGTTGACCGATAATCTTCTTGTTTCCATTCCAGTATCTGTTTTTGCTGTTCGACTTTTTCGATTTTTGACCGGGTTGTCGCTGTGAGATCTTTTACCAACTCATCAGTATCCAGTCCGGAGGCTAAACCGGTAATGCGGCTAGTACTGCTGGTAATGGTACTGATTGACGACATAATCAATCCCTCCTTCGATACATAAACCTTCTTACGGATATATCGGCTGGAATGCATAAAAAAATTAGTGCAATTACACTTAAGTTATCAGTATGCAATTTTTAAATATTAATCAGTACATTACAGAATATGACTTAAAAGGGGTAATACCATTACATATATCGACATTATCTGTCATAAATTAATAAAAAATGACAAAAAATACAAAAAATGTATTGACAAATTTATGCAATTGATGCAAAATAAAAACACTTCACAATTTAATAACCAAATATTAAGAGAACGTCGTTGTAGAAACACGAATTAGTATCACAAGTATGTTATTGGCAAAACCACCGCAAGGTTGGCGCCACAAAAGCTACTTGTCAGTAAAATGGTAAGATGGTAAAACGGCAGCAGCTACCGAAATAACTACTCGATTATAATAATATCAATTAGTTTTCTAGCAACTTTAACGTTTTATATAGAGTATTGAGCTGAATGTATAGCAAGCAATTTTAGGAAAAACTTGTACTAGTTGCGCTTAGATTTTTGGTAGATACTCTATTTTTTTCTCTTAATTTTCAAAAAATAAAGAAGTTATAGATAATAGCAAACCCATTCGAAAGATGGCGACGCAAAACTAAAGGGCCTTAAATGGCAGCCAGTTCCCTAAATAACTACTTTTTTTATTATTTTATAATCATTATTCTCCAATGATTATAATATTTGGGACAGAGAATTGGCTGAATTCATAGCAAGTATGAATCAAGTCAAATTCTCTTTTTTTATTATACAAATAGCGAAAATAGCGAAAGGAGCGTAATAATGGGAAATCTATTAAATAGCAACAGCCTGGTAATCGCTGAAAAAAGTCTTGATGCCTTATGGTTGAGACAGCAAGTAATATCGAACAATATCGCCAATGTTGATACTCCCGAATACAAATGCAAAAATGTCGCGTTTGAGGATATCTTGAATTCTGTTCTGACAAAAAGCACTACCGGCAATGAATTGCAGCAGAAGCTGGCGTCAATAGAACCGGAGATTACATCCAACAATACTTCTGCTATACGCGAAGACGGTAATAATGTTGATATTGACGAACAGAATATTGAGCTGACGCGGGTTCAATTACAATATCAATGTATGTCCAGATTGATTTCTGATGAGTTATCAAGAATCTCATATGCTATCAAAGGAGGCGTTTGATTATGTCGTTTTTGGATTCTCTTAATATCAGCGGTTCAGCCCTGACAGCGCAGAAACTGCGTATGGATGTGATTTCATCCAATATTGCCAATGCTTCTACGACCAGGACTGATGAGGGAGGTCCCTACAGAAGAAAATTGGTGGTATTATCGGAAGCCACTAATGATTCATTTTCCGGCGTGATGAATTCCCTTACCCAAAACGAAAACATAGGCGGCGTAGAGGTTTCAGCCATAGTCGAGGACCAAAGCGATTTCAAACCGGTTTATGATCCCGATAATCCCGCTGCCGACGCCAACGGCTATGTGATGATGCCGAATGTCGATACTGTGGACGAGATGGTCGATATGATGTCGGCTTCCAGATCTTACGAAGCAAGTATTACAGCGTTTAACGCCGTAAAGCTGATGGCTACCAAAGCCTTGGATATAGGCAGATAGGAGCAAAAACATGTCAATTGTCCCCATTGGTAATATCCAATCGATTGTAAAACAGATTCAGCCGGTAGCGCAGGAGACGGATCAGTCAACAGTTTCATTTACCGATGTTATAAAAAATGCGCTGGAAAACGCCAACCAGGCTGAGAAAACAGTTAAACAAGACGGAATATTAGTTGCCACCGGACAGACCGATGATTTGCATACGGCAATGATTGACAGCGCCAAAGCGGAATTGGCCGTGGCAATGCTTGTTCAGGTCCGGAACAAAGCTTTGGAAGCATATAACAATATTATTAACATGTCTGTCTAAAATTAAAAAATACGGGTACAAAAATGAAACTGACAACCAAACAAGTTGTAGAACAAATATCGCAGTTTTGGAAAGCCCAAAGCGCTAAAAGAAAAAAGATAATCATCGGATCGGGAGCAGGTCTGCTTGCAATTGCCATAGTTCTTACCCTATTGGTAAATAACAGCGGATATGTGACTTTATATAGTGGGCTTTCATCTGAGGAATTGGGCAAGATTGCTTCAGTACTCAGCGATAAGAACGTTGACTTTAAAACCGATGGCGATGCCATATTGGTTCCCGGGGATCAGGAAGCGGAGTTACAGATGACACTTGCTTCGGAGGGATACCCCCAAAGCACTTTCAATTACGATATTTTTAGCAGCAATTCCGGCTATATGACCACTGATTTTGAAAAAAGGCAATACCTGCTTTTTCAATTGCAAGACCGCCTACAGGCAGCTATTAAAACGATTGACGGAGTTAACGACGCTATTGTTACTATCAGCTTGCCGGAAGAAGATTCATTTATACTGGAAGAAGATAAAACTGCCGCTACAGCTTCGGTAGTTTTGGATCTTGATCCGTCCGTGCAATTGGATAGTAAACAGGTCAGAGGTATTGAATCACTTGTTTGTAAAAGTGTTACCGGCTTGGATAAAGAAAACGTAGCGATTGTCAGCACAACCGGAGAAATGCTCAACGATACCAATGCTAGCGATACCAATGCTAATAATCGGCTTGCACTGGAAAAGTCTATCAGCGCCAGTATCCAAAATAATATTATGAAGTTGCTGGATCCGATTTTCGGGTCAGATAAGGTGCGCGTTGCCGTTAATACTTCAGTAGATATTAATAAAAAAGTCAGCGAATCAACTTCGTACTCGCCGGTGACAAACGGCACAGGTATTGTTGCCAATCAGGATTCGTCAAAAGAAAATACCAGCTCCTCTTCCGGTACCGGAGCAAGCGGAGTTGCAGGTACAAGTTCCAACACCGGTGTTACTACATATCCACAGGTCACAAACTCGGGCACTACCGGTAATTACAGCGAATCCAACAGCGTCAATTATTTAAATAACCAGCTTATAGAGCAGACCGAAAGGGACGGGTATGAGGTTTCCGGTATTTCAATATCAGTTTTAATCGGTGATTCCGGCCTTGCGCCGTCAGAAATTAAAGATTATCAGAAAATGGTAGCTTATGCAGCCGGAGTCACAACAGACCAGGTAGTAATAACCAACGTTGATTTTAACAAGGCTGCCAATGCCAATAACAATCAGGAATATTCCGGAATTAAAGGGTTCATCTATAGCAATCTTTATTTGGTTGTAGCTTTAGCGGTAGTCGTAATTGTCATGATTTTTGTCTTAATCATGTTCTTGAAAAAGAAAGGGAAAAAGAAAGGGAAAAAGAGAGGGAAAAAGAGAGGGAAAGACGATAGCACCGACACAGGTGAATTTTGGAACCAAAAAACGGAAGATATCAATGCAAATATGCAGGGTGCCTTACCTATGCCTCAGGAAATCGTTTTAAACGAAACAAGGGAGCAGAATTTAAAGAGACAGATTAAAGATTTTTCCTCCGGTAATCCAGATATTGTTGCCCAGTTGATCAGAACCTGGATAAAGGAGGAAGATGAGAAATGAGTTTATCAACCAAAAGAAAAGCTGCTGCTGTGATCATTGCCTTAGGTACGGATCAAGCCTCAAGCATCTATAAATTTTTGCGGGACGAGGAAGTTGAGCTGCTTACTGTGGAGATCGCCACGATCAGGGAATTAAGCGCGGAATCAATGGAAGGCATTTTGGAAGAATTTTATAACCTTTGTCTGGCGCAAAAGTATGTTACCGAAGGCGGCATTGATTATGCCAAAGAGATATTAAATAAAACTTACGGTGTCACAAACGCCAGTATGCTGATAGAAAAAATAACAAAAACCTTGAAAACGAGGTCGTTTGATTTTCTAAAAAAAGCCGATCCCAAACAGTTGCTTTCATTCTTGCAAAACGAACATCCGCAGACCATCGCTCTTATCCTCACGTTTTTAAGGCCGGATCAGGCTTCGACAATCATAGCCGAACTGCCACGTGATACCGAGCTGGAAGTAGTGGAGCGGATTGCGACAATGGACCGGACTTCACCGGAGATTGTCAAAGAAGTGGAAAGGGCGTTAGAAAAGAAATTTTCTTCCAGCATGTCCATGGGTATGGCGGAGATCGACGGTGTTTCTCATATTTCCAATATACTCAACGAGGTAGACCGAGGCACGGAAAAGTTTATCCTGGAAGAATTGAGCAAAAAAGAGCCGGCCTTGGCGGAAGAAATCAGGAAGCGGATGTTTATCTTTGAAGATATTGTCACTCTTGACGATATTGCGATCCAAACCTTCCTGAGGGAGGCGGATACCAAAGACCTGTTGGTGGCTTTAAAGGGAGCAAGCACAGAGATTTCAGATATTTTCTATGCTAATATGTCGACCCGTATGGCGGATATGATGAAAGAAGAAGCTCAGTATATGCGTGGTGTAAAGATGAGCGAGGTTGAAGAAGCGCAACAAAAGCTTGTAGCTATCGTGAGAAGATTGGAAGACTCCGGACAGATTTATGTATCTAGAGGGCGAAAGGATGAGCTGATTGTCTAAAATATTTAAGGACGACGATATAGTTGTAGAAAATTATTGTTTCATATTGGATTGCATCAAAAAGGACGAAGAAGCTTTTGTAAATATCAAATCTATGCCATACGAAGAAGCGCTGAAAAAAAAAGAAGAGATTTTGCATCAGGCAAGACTCAAGTCCCAACAGCTAATTCAAAATGCTGTTGCCTATGCTGATGATATACTTAACGCCGCCAATAAAAAAACCCAGGAAAAATATGAATGGGCGCAAAAAGCAGGATACGAAGAAGGCCTGCGCCAAGGCAAAGCGGCAGCCGAAGAAAGAGTTATTAAGCTTTCTAACGACATGCAATTACTTATCAATAAAATCGAAGATAGAAAAGCCGAAATTATCAGTGATTATGAAGACGGACTGAAAGAATTGGTATTGGCAGTTGCCAAAAAAGTGATTGATATAAATCTCGATAAAGACGACAGTATCTTTTTGAATATTTTTAATAACGCGCTCAAGGAATACAAAAAGCTGGATTGGATTAAAGTCACCGTTTCCGAGTATGAATCAGAATTTGCCGTGACAAAGTCTGATAAACTTCTGGAGCTGGCTAAAGGTGCGACCGATATTGAAATTAAGGTACTCGAAGGTGCGCCACGCGGAACATGTGTCGTTGAGACAGCGCAAAATATTGTAGATGTCAGCGTCAGTACGCAATTGCAAAAACTTAAAACAACACTCGTTAATGCCGGGGCAACGGCATAAAGCAAGAAATTTATTGTAGATGGAGGATTCACAATTGAATTTTAAAGTCTACCAGCAAGTAGTGCGCAACGCCAATACCGTTGTCTATAACGGCAAAATCGATCAGATTATCGGCCTGGTTATCGAAGCTTCCGGTCCGGTTTCCAGTATCGGAGACGTCTGCAATATTTATTCCAGCAGGAGTGATAAGGTCATCCGGGCGGAAGTGGTTGGGTTTAAAGGCAATAAGATACTGCTTATGCCTTTTGAAGATATCGGTGGCATCGGGCCGGGCAGTATGGTTGAATCAACCGGAGATGTCTTGAAGATCCCTGTAGGCGATAAGCTGATCGGCAGAATCATAGACGGGTTCGGATCGCCGATCGACGACGGAGAAGAATTAACCGGTATGGACAGCTATTGCGTTGCCAATACTCCTTCGAACCCTCTTTCTCGCCCACGAATAGATACAAGGATCAATTTTGGCGTCAAAGCCATAGATAGCCTTTTAACCTGCGGACGGGGACAGAGAATGGGTATCTTCTCCGGCAGCGGCGTAGGTAAAAGCACTTTGATGGGCATGATCGCCAGAAACATCGAATCCGATGTTAATGTGATTGCTCTGGTAGGCGAACGTGGCAGAGAAGTCAGGGACTTCATTGAAAAAGACCTCGGCCAGGAAGGCATGCAAAGGTCGGTGCTGGTCGTCGCAACCTCCGATCAGCCGGCAATGATGCGTTTGAAATGTGCATTTACCGCCACCACTATCGCCGAGTATTTCAAAAACCAGGGCAAGCATGTGTTCTTAATCATGGATTCATTGACTCGCTTTGCCATGGCGCAAAGGGAAATAGGGCTGGCTATCGGCGAGCCGCCGGTTGCCAGGGGTTATACCCCGTCTATCTATTCAATGCTGCCCAAACTGCTGGAGCGGTCGGGAAATTTTGCTGAGGGCTCAATAACCGGTATTTATACGGTTTTGGTGGAAGGCGACGATACCGACGAGCCGATATCTGATACGGTAAGGGGCATCATCGACGGCCATATTGTACTCTCCCGCCAGATAGCAATGCGTAACCATTATCCGGCCATAGATATATTGGCCAGTATCAGCAGGCTGATGAATGAGATTGTTGATGCCGAGCATATGAGTATGGCGGCAAAAATGAGACGGCTGCTCTCCGTGTATTACGAGCATTTTGACCTGATCAGTATCGGCGCTTATAAAGCCGGAACCAATCCGGAATTAGATTACGCGGTTAGTATTATCGATCAAATCAACGGTTTTTTACAGCAGCGCGTTGAGCAGAGTTTTACTTACGAAGAAACAATAGATCTGTTAAAGGGTATTATCGGTTAAGCGGAGGAAATATGAAACAATTTAAATTTTCCATGCAGAAGATACTCGAATATAAAACCGATCTGGAAGAAAACGAGAAAGTTATTCTGGAACAAATGCACCTGTTGTATGAGGAGTTTTGTTCGGAACTGAACGATTTGCAAAATGAATATAAAATACTCCAACTTAAAAACGACCAAATGTGTAAAGACGGTGCGACGATCTGTGAAGTGAAGGTTTTAAAATCATATATTTCTGATTTGATTGACCGTATCGGGCTACAGCAGGAGAAAATCATTAAAGCCGAAGCCGAGATAGATAAACAGATTACCAAGATAATCAAGATATCGCAGGATAAAACCGTCATGGAAAAGCTCAAAAGTAAATACCAGGGCGATTACCGCGAACAGCAAAAAAAGGAAACAGAGCTGTTCATTGACGATTTTGTTGCCAATACCAATCATTTAAAGTTTAGCAGTTAGTAATCTGTAAAACAAAACCGAGAGGAGGTGATCTAATGATAACAGCAATTAATAATTTCAATCTATTACCGCCAACAGATGGCATGCAGGCAACAGCAGTTTTGCAGGGAGACGGTTTTTCAGGTTTTATGCAAAACGTTGTCTGTTCCGGTCAGCAAAAGCAGACAACGAGAACGGAGCAGAATGCAGAAGGACAAAAAAATCTTGAAAATACTGAGGAAACCGTGACGACGGCACAGACCGAAGATAAAAAGGAAAATACTGATGGCGATATTAAACAAACGCTTTCGATAGCTGCAAATCTACTGCTGCAATATAACAGTTCCGATATGCCAGCTTTGGTAGCATCAGTAAACGGTGAAGCAGGGGTTAACGGCAGCACGGATAGCATTGAAGTATTAAACCAAACTGATTGCTCACATGCTGTCGTTGCAACTCAATCTGTTGCGGGACAAGCTGTTGCGGATACTGCCAGTGAAATTGGCTTAACATATCAACTGCCTTCAGCTGTTGATGATGATCAGACAGTTATAACAGCTCTAAATGTTGATTCATCCGCTAAAAGCGTTACCGCCCAGAAAAATTTTGGTCTGGAAGCAGTGATTGGCAATGCTGAAGATCAGCCGCTGACAGAATCAGCGAATGTACCGCAGCAGAATGTCAAGATTGTGACGGACAGTGTAGACGCCAATGAAGTCTATTCCCAAATGAAGCTAAAAAAATCCACTTTTGATGTTCTGCAGGGAAACCAGGCGTCGAAATCCGATTCAATCAGCTTAAGCGAGCAGAAAAGTACTGTTTCGTCTGTGTCGGCAATCAAGCAGCCAGAAGTAATAGAGGCTAAAAAAACCCAAACTGGCACAAACAGCAGCTTAACAGATAGCGATCAGCAGCAGGCTGATGGTGCGGTGGATTCCGGAGCATCCAATAAGGATAAGGTTACCGATACAGTCGCAAACAAGATTGACTTTTCAAAGCATCTAGCCGGTTCCGCTTTAACGGTAGCCGATATTTCTGCAAAACAGGTTTCAGATACGTCCGTTCCAGTTAGCGACGCAGCTCCGGCTTTTGCGCAGATAACAGACAAAATAACCGAAACCGTAAAGGATGACGGCAACAAGAGCTTTGAACTAAGTTTATATCCGGAAGGTCTTGGCAAGGTACAGGTAACGCTAAAATGCCAGGATTCTCGTTTGGCGGTGGAAATCACCACGGATAATCCGCTGACGCAAAAGCTGCTGGAAAGCCAGGCGCAGGATTTGAAAACTGCCCTTGCCAGCAAGAATTACGAAGTTCAAGTTGTGAATATCAATGCCAAAGAATCAACCTATTTATCAGCCGACAACGCTTACGCCTTCTTTGAAAGCAGACCGGACGGCGGACCAAGCGGACAAAACCGCAATTATGTTGCATACGGCTATTATGATGCGGCGGATAGCGTCGATCAGAGTCCTACCCCGCCAGAGAACTTTTACAGCGGACAATTGAGTATTTGGGCATAGAACTATTAGGAGGTGTTCATATGAGTATTGATACCAGTAGTATTTACAGTGCAACTTCAACATCGGGTACTGTTGAGACAAAAAACAATAGTACCGAGTTATCCATGACAGATTTCTTTAAGCTTATGGTCGCCCAGCTGCAAAATCAAAGCATGATGGATCCTGTTGATAATAGCGAATTTATCGGACAGATGGCTCAGTTCAGTACTTTGTCGCAAATACAGGAGTTGTCAGGGACCAGTCAACTATCTTATGCGGTATCATTGCTGGGTAAGAATGTTACAGCATACAGTGTCGATGACAGTGGTAACGCTTCCTCGGCATCCGGTACAGTGACCAATGTTTTACTGCAAGATAATATCCCTTATCTGGAAATAGACGGGACAATGTATGCAGCCAGCGATGTTGTGCTGGTAACAAACCCAGAGAGTTAAGGAGAACACCATGCGTATAGAAGATTCCCTGAATAAATACGCGTCAATACTGAATCCGCAGGCGGTTGGGCAGCAGCAAAAGCAAAATGTTAATGACACCGGTCAGCAGCCGCAGCAGTCCTTTGCTGAGATATTCCAGCAAAAACTCCAGTCAAAAGAGCTTAACTTTTCCAAACATGCGATGCAGAGGCTGGAACAAAGAGATATTGATCTATCCTTCGACGACTTGAACAAAATCAGTGACGCAGTTAAAAAAGCGGAGCAAAAAGGTGTTGCCAACACGCTGGTCTTAAGCAGCAAAGGCGCTTTTATCGTCAATGTCGGCAACAATACCGTGATCACTGCTATGAACAGTGATGATATGAAAGAAAATATTTTTACCCAAATCGACGGCGCTGTGATTATCTAGCTGGACCTTCTTAAGGAAGCTAAGTGCTTATTAGCGAATCTAATAGTACAAACAGCGCGGTGAAATAAAAAGGAGGCAAATTTATGTTAAAATCAATGTTTTCCGGAGTAACGGGGCTGCGTAGCCATCAAACCATGTTGGATGTTATCGCCAATAATGTCGCCAATGTTAATACCGTAGGTTTTAAATCGAGCAGCGTGCTGTTTTCAGATGTTTATTATCAAACGCTTTCGTCAGCGACGGCGCCGTCCGCGACTACCGGCGGCGTCAATGGTAAACAAATCGGCTGCGGCACCACTGTCGCCTCAATATCTTTGAGTAATAGCCGCGGCGGTTACTCTCAGACCGATAAAACGATGGATATATATATTTCCGGCGAGGGGTATCTGGTAACACAGGATGCAGGAGGAAACATCGTCTACACCAGAGTAGGTAGCCTGTCGTTTGATCCCGCCGGCAATCTGGTTGATTCCAACGGCAACTTTGTCATGGGCGATATTGACGGCACGCTCGCTACATACGATCCTTCATCGCCAATTGCCATTGCGGATTTAGGTCCGATCAAGGTTGACCTTACGGCATATTCCAATAAAACAATCAGCAGCGACGGTACGATTACCGGCATTGATACAACCGGCACAACGCAGATAATAGCGCAGATCGCTTTAGCTTCTTTTGCCAATCCCTCCGGCCTTGCTCAGGACGGTTCAATGTATATGTCGGAAACCGGCAATTCCGGTGCTGCAGTTTATGCGGCTCCCGGCAGCGCTATCTGTGGCACTTTGGTAACCGGAGGCTTGGAGATGTCCAATGTCGACCTTTCCAAACAACTGACCGATATGATCATTGCCGAAAGAGGTTTCCAGGCCAATTCACGTGTTATTACCACATCCGACGAAATACTTCAGGAGCTTGTCAATCTGAAGAGGTAATTATTGATAAATAGATTTTTTAATGGCAGGGGCTTTTTCTTAGCCCCTGCCGGAAAAAGGAGAAAAAATGATAGAGCTGACAAAAATGAACAACGATAAGTTCTATATTAACCCCAACCTGGTTGAGATCATTGAAAATACGCCGGATACGCTGATTACGACGATCAGCGGCAGGAAGTATTATGTGCTCGAAGAGGCGCAGCAAGTAAGCCAAATGATCATGCTCTATTATCATAGCATTAACAATCGCAGCAGAATCAGTCCGGTCAGCAGATAAGAAGTAAAACAGGTAATAATCCAAAGCTAAGGGGGTGTTTGAGATATCTGATATATTGTCACAAAGTGAGATTAACGAGTTATTGAATAGTCTTACTAATCCGGGGTCGCAGGAGCAAAAAACAGTTGAGACTAACGCAAAAAAAGTCAGAGATTATGATTTTAAAACACCCAAGAAGCTGAGCAAAGAACAAATTAAAATAGTTTCCGGTATCTATGAGAACTTTTCCCGGCAGCTTTCCTCTTATTTTTCCGGTATCCTGCGTACATACAGCCAGATCAATATCTTGTCAATCGAAGAGCAGCATTATTATGAATACAATAATGCGCTGCCTGATACAGTTTTGATCGGCATTATCGATCTAAGTACCATTGAGGGATCTATCCTTGTCGATATCTCAAATTCCATTACCTATAACCTGATCGAAAGGCTGTTGGGGGGCGGGGCAAGGGAAAGCAGTATTATTCCCGACCGTGAATTTAGCGAGATTGAGATATCGCTGATGCAAAGGATAATGCAGCAGATTGCCATATATACAAAAGATGCCTGGTCCGGGCTGGCAAAAGCGGAGGCGTCCTTAAAAAGCATTGAGACTAATTCCCGCCTGATCCAAGCCATTGCCATGGACGAGATCGTATTGATAGTGATCATGGAAGTCAATATCGGAAATATCAAAGGCACTATAAATTTCTGCATTCCCTGTATGCATATCGATCCTTTAATCAATAAAATCAATCAAAGCCGCTATGCTTCCAAAAGGCTGCAGGACAGCGCACAGGAAGAAATTGTCAAGGAATCGTTGGTTTCCAATGTAAAGGAATCTTCGCTGGAAGTAAGTGCGGTTCTAGGTGAAACGGTACTTTCTCTGCAGGAGATTATTAATCTGCAGGTTGGAGACGTCATTAAATTAGATAAGGACGTAACAAGCGATTTAAAGATCAATATCAAAAATGGTGCAACCTGGTTTTACGGTACACCGGGCGTCAGAAAAAAGAAGAAAGTAATCAAGGTTAATAAAGTAATTTATAAATAGGAGCTAAGAAGAATGGGAAAAGAAACAATTACAAATTCCAACCCGCAATCGGATGAGCTGGCTGTAAATTTAAGCTTAGACAGTATTGAGATCGATACCATTGGCGAGATATTGAATATCAGCATGGGAGCGGCGGCAACCTCGGTATCTACGCTTTTAGGCAAGCAGGTCAGCATCACCACGCCTACCGTTGCCGTAGTATCAGCCGGTCAATTGCAATTAAGCAATCTGGAGCCTGCTTTAGGTATTGAGATCCAATACAGCGAGGGTTTGAGCGGCAATAATCTGATGGTCATGAAGCGCAAAGATGTTAAGACTATTGTCAATGTCTTGCTGTCTGAGGAGGATGACAGTGAAGAATTAAACGAGATTCATATCAGCGCTATGAGCGAGATTATGAATCAAATGATGGGCGCATCCTGTACGGCTTTGTCCGGATTTTTGGGCAAGAGAATAAATATTTCTACTCCCACACAATTTGAAGTAGCCGAAAAAATTGCTGAGATGAGCAGCTTGTCAGACCAGCCCGATATCGTCAGTATCAAATTTACACTGGAAGTAGAGGATTTACTTAACTCTGAATTTATGACGATTATGCCAATCGATTTTACTAAGGAATTAGTGAAAAACACCCTGAGTTTTAACGATATCGGAGATGATTCGCCGGTCAAGGAAGGCGAGCCAAGCTTGAATAACAAAGCACCTGTTAAAGCAACTGTTGTAGCTGATACAACAAAAAAAGAAGAGAAAAAGCAAAAGCCTCAGCCTGCAGCTAAAGCCGCTGCAGAGCCGGTCAGCGTCAAGCCGGTAATTTTTCAAAGCTTTGACGATGAGAGCGCAGATGAAGAAATAGATGAAGAAGCAAAGGATAATTTTAATCTTATTTTAGGAGTACCGCTGGAAGTATCCGTTGAGATAGGCAGGACAAAAATGTCCGTTAAGAATATACTCGATATCCGCCAGGGCTCGATTATGGAGCTTGACCGCCAGGCCGGTGATCCGGTGGATGTGATAGTCAACGGCCAACTGATAGCCAAAGGCGATATTGTAATCATTGATGATAATTTTGGCGTGAGGATTGTGGAAATACTTTCCGGAGCCAATATTTGTTAATAAAAAAAGAGATGGAGAGTGACTCTTTTGCAAAGTGAATATACTTCCCTGTTTGTGCCATTTATCATTGTTGTATTAGTGATTATTTTTGCTTATCTGGGCACAAGGTTTATCTCGGCAAAATATACCAGGATGACTTCAGGCAAACACTTAAAAATTATTGAACGGGTATCCCTGGGACAGGACAAATCTTTGCTTTTAGTCCGGATTATGACCAAGACGTATCTGATAGGGGTTAGCGGCAGCGGTATCAATGTTGTATCCGAGTTTATCGACGGGGAATTTGCAGATGATACCACCAGCGGCAATCCGGATTTTTACTCTATTCTAACCGATAATTTTAAAAAAATGCTTTTTCATACTCCGTCCGGTTGCGAAGCGAATAAATCAGACATCCCCACTCTTTTAACAAAGAACTTTAAAAAAGTGCTTGATCGTATCCCGCGAGAGGAAAACAGCAATAAATCGGATAAGGACGAGTTATGAAAAAAACTGCAGTACTTTTAACTTTGATAATAGTGCTTGTTTTATTATGCTCACCTGTTGTATCCGCGACTTCGGTCAATAATGTAATCCCTTCCATATCCGTTGATATCGGCGGGGAGGGGAGCGCTTCCAGCAGCCTGCAGATAATCTTTCTTATCACTATCCTATCATTACTACCGTCTATCATTATTATGATGACTTCTTTTACCAGAATCATCATTGTCCTGTCTTTTGTACGTAGTGCTCTGGGGCTACAGCAGACTCCACCTAACCAGGTTTTAGTTGGGTTGGCGTTATTCTTGACTTTGTTTATTATGTCACCGATCATCAATCAGATTAATACGGAAGCGTATACGCCATATACCAAGGGAGAAATTACCCAATCTGAGGCGCTGGGTAAAGCACAGGTTCCTATACGAGAATTTATGCTCAAACAGGTCGATAAAAAAGACTTGAATACTTTTGTCAGCCTGTCTCCCGATCAGTCGACAGTCAAAAGTGTTGACGATATTAAAACCACTGTGGTGATTGCCGCCTTTATTACCAGCGAGCTGAAAAGAGCTTTTACGATCGGCTTTTTAATCTTCCTGCCGTTTTTAATCATTGATATGGTAGTTTCCAGTGTACTGATGTCAATGGGTATGGTGATGCTGCCGCCGGTAATGATTTCCCTACCGTTTAAATTGATTTTATTTGTACTTGTAGATGGTTGGGGATTGATCGTTAAGACATTGATACTTAGTTTTAATTAACAATCGGGAAAGGAAAAGACGATGGCGCAAGGAGATTTATTGGGAGTAGCCAGAGAAGCTATAATGACGGGATTGATGATATCGGCGCCGTTTCTTGTGGTCAGCCTGATAATTGGTTTAGTGATTTCTGTCTTACAGGCGGCGACGCAGATTCATGATCAGAACCTGGTTTTTGTACCGAAAATAATTGGTACTGCAGCGGTGGTGTTAGTCTTAGGTTCGTGGATCATTACCATTATGATGAATTTTACTGAGGATCTGTTTACAATGATCCAATCAATTTTCTAGCAGGATAAACTTTTGATGTGGGATATATTGTTTACTAATTACATAGCCTTCTTGCTGTTGCTTGTCCGTATGATGGGCATGCTGGTATTCAGCCCCTTATTCGGCCGCAAGAATGTTCCCGTCATTATCAAAATGGGACTGGCCTTTTTTATCACGGTGATACTAATGGGGATAATTCCCGATACATCACCGGTCGTCATAAATAATATGCTGACATTCCTGCTGGTAAGCATCAAAGAATTGTTTATCGGCTTCTTAGTTGGGTTTATAATGCAGATGTTTCTCTCCGTATTGCAGCTGGCGGGAGAATTCATCGATTTGCAATTAGGTATCGGCATGGCGCAGGTTTACGACCCTGGCAGCAAAACCTCTTCGATGCCGCTTACCGGCAGTATGCTTAACCTTTTTTACACTGTAATATTTTTTGTTACCAACGGACATCTGACATTAATCAAGATCATCTCATCTTCATTGTCAATTATCCCGTTAGGCACGCTGCAGTTGAATGGTGACTGCGGACAATATCTGGTATTATTCTTTGGCAGCATACTGGTTCTGGCCGTGAAACTGGCATTGCCGGTTATAGCGCTGGAAATCGTCACTGAATTGGGACTGGGTGTTTTAATGCGTACCGTTCCGCAGATCAATGTTTTTGTCGTCGGTTTGCAATTAAAGCTATTGATCGGTTTGGTAATGATAGTGATCGTGCTACCGGGATTTTTCAATTACTTTGATTATCTGACAACCAATATGTTTAACAGTATCGTCAACGGGCTACATATGCTGGGTTGACTGCAAAATATAAACAATAAGAGGTGAGGTGCCATTCCCGGGGGAGAAAAAACTCAGAAAGCAACGCCTAAAAAAAGAAAAGACGAAAGAAAAAAGGGCCATATCTTTCAAAGCCGGGATATAACCAGCGCCATCGGACTTTTATTGCTGTTCATATTTTTCAAAGCAGTAGGCAGTTATATTTTCGGCTTTATGCAAACCTTTATGAAGCAGGGACTAACTACTTTTGCTGGTATCAGCATTTTGTCCGTTGCCGACGCTAATATCTACATTACGCAAACTATTATTAGAAGTATACTGTTATCTTTGCCATTTTTGCTGGTTGCCGCTGTATTAGCCGTAGTATTTGATATGGCGCAAACAAGAATGAGTTTTACATTCAGCCTTTTAAAACCCGATTTTAGTAAGCTCAATCTCATTGCGGGCATGAAAAAGCTGTTTTCTGTCAGATCACTTTTTGATTTGTTGAAGTCCATGATCAAAGTGGCGGTTGTCGGCGCTGTTATTTACAGCGAAATTAAAGCCAATATGTCGGGATACAGCCAGTTAATCGATAAAAGCGTCTATGAATCACTGTTATGGACATCGCAGATGGTTTACTCAATGGTTATTAAGGCCGGAATTTTTCTCTTGGCTTTTGGTGTAGTCGATTATCTTTATCAATGGTGGGATTTTGAACGTCAGATCCGCATGAGCCATCAGGATATAAAGGATGAGTATAAGCAAATGGAGGGCGACCCCCAAATCAAAAGCCGACAAAAAGAGCGTCAGCGCCGTATGGCTATGCTGCGCATAGCGCAAAAAGTGCCGCATGCCGACGTAATTATCCGCAACCCAACCCATTATGCCGTTGCTATCAAATATGACAGCCAAAAAGACAAAGCTCCTCGGGTAATCGCTAAAGGGCAGGATTATCTGGCCTTAAAGATTATTGAGATTGCCGAAGCCAACAAAATCGCTATCAGTACAGATCCGCCTTTGGCCAGAGGTCTTTATGCATCAGTTGAGTTGGACCAGGAAGTACCGGAAATGTATTATCAAGCGATAGCCGAGATATTGATATTTGTGTATTCAAAAGCAGGCAATAAAAAATAGCTAATATTGCAAAGTCGGAATATTCCGGAGGTAACCACTAAGTGGCAAAAGTTCTTAACAATGTGGCGGTATTTTTTATCTTAGCCATAATCTTTCTCATCATCATTCCTCTAAGACCATTTATGTTGGATATGATGATCATATTGAATATGGTACTGTCGATAACCATTCTTCTTATCTCAATCTTTATGAAGGAAACTTTGGAGTTTTCTATTTTCCCATCATTGCTTCTGCTGACAACGCTTTTTCGGGTAGCTTTGAATGTTTCCTCCACTCGTCTGATTTTGGGCAACAGCGGGCAAGCAGGGCAAGTTATCAAAACCTTCGGCGAATTTGTCATAGGCGGCAACCCACTGGTCGGTTTCATTATCTTTCTGATCATTGTCATTGTTCAATTTGTGGTAATTACCAAAGGCGCTGAGCGTGTGGCGGAAGTATCGGCCCGCTTTACTTTGGATGCCATGCCCGGTAAACAAATGGCAATCGACGCCGACTTAAGTTCAGGATTGATCAATGATACGATGGCCAAAAAACGTCGTAGCGATATCCAGCGTGAGGCGGATTTCTATGGCGCTATGGACGGCGCTTCCAAATTTGTCAAAGGTGACGCTATTGTTTCCATTATCATCGTCTTTATCAATATAATCGGCGGCTCGATCATCGGTATGGTGATTAACGGCAACGCCTTTGCAGATGTATTGTCCATTTATACGGTAGCAACCGTTGGCGACGGCTTAGTTTCTCAGCTGCCCGCACTGCTTGTTTCGACAGCTACCGGTATTATCGTCACTAAATCTGCCTCGGAAAACAGCTTGAGTGTTGATCTTACCCGTCAGCTTGCCTCATACCCAAAAGCTTTGGTGATCAGCGGCGGCATTCTGCTCTTAATGTGCTTGATTCCCGGATTACCGGTTTTGACTCTGATTATATTTGCCGGCGGACTAATATTAATAGGAAGATATTTATTAAAGAAGAGAGAAAAAATTGCCAAATCGGCCATGCCTGAAGATGCTCCGGTCAGTGAAACGGAATATTATAAGGACCCCGAACGGGTATATGATGTATTAGGTTTGGAAGCTATCGAGGTAGAATTTGGCTACAGCCTGATACCTTTGGTAGACGAGAAAAAAGGAGGCACGTTTGTCGATAGAATGGTATTGCTGCGGCGGCAATTTGCGTTAGAGATGGGCATGGTTATCCCGGCAGTGCGTTTATGTGACAACGTAGGTTTGGACCCGGGACAATATTTAATTAAGCTCAAAGGCGAGGAGATTGCCAGAGGACAGGTACTGGTAGATCACTTCCTGGTTATCGGCAATAATGAGGAGGAGATTGATATAGAAGGCGTTGATACAATAGAACCGGCTTTTGGCATCAAAGCTAAATGGGTTGATGCCGAGAATAAGGAACGGGCGCAGATTTTTGGGTTTACGGTTATAGATCCGCTTTCTGTTATCATCACTCATCTGTCCGAGGTGATCAAAAAACATGCTTATGAGCTTCTGGGTCGTAGAGAAGTCAATAACATTCTGGAGAACGCCAAAAAACGGGATAAGTATTTGGTTGAGGATACTATCCCCGGCGTCATCAGCACCGGCGGCCTGCAGAAGATACTGGCGAATTTGCTGATGGAGCAGATACCGATTCGCGATATCGCAACTATTTTGGAGACTATTGGTGAATATGGGACAACGATAAAAGACCCGGAATTGTTAACAGAATATGTACGACAGGCCTTAAAGAGGACAATTACCAGAAAATTTGCTAACAGTGGTACTTTAAAGGTGATTACTGTCAATACTGATTTGGAAAATATGATTATGGGTAGCGTCAAGAAAAATGATCATGGGTCGTATTTGACTCTTGCTCCGGAAAATGTGCAGAAAATCATCAAATCCCATTTGAAAGAGTCAGGTAGTGTCGATGATATGATTAAAACGCCTATTGTTTTGACGTCGCCGGTTGTGCGTCTGTATTATAAGCGGCTGATAGAGCAATTTATACCGGAGCCGGTTGTGCTGTCTTTTAATGAGATTGAATCCGGCGTGAAGATCCAGTCTTTGGGAACGGTTTCAATATAAAAACACTATAGAAAAAGAAGAGAAGTAAAGAAGAGAGGTGATAAGTTTGCGTAACCCGGAACTTAATGAAATAAACAACGATCTTTGGGACAAATATCAAGAGACAAAAAGTATTGACATTCGTAATAAGATTCTAATGGCATATCTGTATATCGTTACAGTAAATGCCAAGAGGATGAGTACGGTTTACAAAAACAAAGCGGAGTTGGAGGATATTGTTAATCAGGGCGTATTGGCGCTGATGGATTGTATTGACCGTTATGATTGGCAGAGGGGTGTGCAATTTGACACGTTTGCCTCGATACGGGTCAGAGGTTCGATAATAGATTATCTGCGCAAACAGGATTGGATTCCCCGTGATATTCGCAAAATGTCCCTGAAAATTGAAAATGCTTATCTGGAGCTGCAAACCAAAATGGACAGAACCCCGACAGATAAGGAGGTAGCGGCCAGCTTAGGGATAGGAATGGATGATTTCCATAAGGTGCTATCCCAGTCCAATAGTTTTGTTACGCTTTCCTATGAGGAGCTTTTGAGCGATATCGGCGGTTTCAAAGAACCGACTTCATCGATTGTAGCTCCCGAGCAAAAAATTCAGGAAAATGAATTGACTAAGATGGTGGCCTCAACAATCGATAGATTAAACGAAAAAGAAAGATTGATTGTCTCTCTTTATTACTATGAAAATATCAGCTTAAAGGAAATCGCGGCAATATTGGGCATTACACCTTCGCGCGTTTCTCAGATACATACTAAGGCTTTATTAAAAATGCAGCTTATACTTAGCGAATATATTAAAGATTGAGGTGAAATCTAATGCTTAGAGGATTATATACTGCAGTGACCGGTCTTAAGACTGCCGTCAATACTATAAATGTGACAGGCAACAATATTACCAATAGTGAAACTGCCGGATTCAAAAAAGACGGTGTTGTTTGCAGCAGCTTTAATCAATACCTGATAAACAGAAATGGTAATAATTCAGCTGTTGATATTGGGGGTATGACCAGTGGCGCTATTTTAGATGAGGTATATACCGGTTTTCAACAGGGAGCCATCAAACAGACCGGCAGGGCATTAGACTTTGCTATCGAAGGCGACGGCTTTTTTACCGTAAAAACCGCGGATGGACAAACAAAACTAACCCGCAACGGCCAATTTTTTCTGGATCAAAACGGTTATTTGATCGATGCCACCGGCAATATGGTAATGTCCGCTAATGGAGCGATCAAAGTTGACAGCGCTGATATCGGCATATCGTCAACGGGCGAAGTCATTGCCGGCGGTCAAAGCGCAGGAAGACTGCTGATTACCTGCCCGACGGATTTAAGCGCGCTTGTCAAAGAGGAAGGAACGCTATTTTCTTATAACGGAGGCGCAACCACAGCCTTTCAGGGGTCGATCTGCCAAGGGGTATTAGAAAGTTCAAATGTAGATCTAACTGATGAAATGACAGACCTTATGGCATCTTCCCGGTCATATCAATCTTGCAGCCAGATTATTAAAATGTTAGATAAGATCACCGAAAAGACTGTTACTGAGATCGCCAGACTATAGGGGAGGGAATAAAATGATTAATGCATTTTATAGCGGACTATCCGGAGCCAAAAGTGCGCAGACCGGATTAGACGTCAATGCCAATAATATTGCCAATGTCAATACCGTAGGTTTCAAAGCTCAGCAAGTTGGTTTCAGTGATCTGATATATAGCAAAACACCCACCCAGAACCAGCTACCAATAGGTAACGGTGTCAAAGTCTCGGCCGTAGATTCTCTTTTGGATACAGGCAGTATCCAGCAAACCGGAGCAGAATATGATTTTGCTGTTCTCGGCAAAGGATATTTTTGCGTGCGGGATAGCAATAATAATATCTACTATACCAGGGCAGGCAATTTTCAATTGCAGCAGATAGACGCTACAACCTATCTTGTTACTACAGACGGTAAGCAGGTATTAAACAGTCAACTTTCGCCGGTTACGCTATCGTCATCAAGCGATAGTGAAGCCACGGATGATACCGAGTCTGCATCTTCCGGTATAGATATAGGAGTTTTTGCTTTTAAAAATCCCTATGCGCTTACCCGCGAAGGGGATGGGTTATATACGGCTAATGCACAGTCAGGTGCTGCCGAAATATATAATGAAGCAACAGTTGTTCAGGGAGCCTTGGAAAATTCCAATGTTGATTTAAGCAATGAACTAACCGATATCATGCAAGCGCAAAGGGGATTCCAATTGAGCACTAAATTAATTCAAACAGCCGATGAGTTGGAGAATGTAGCTAATAGCTTGCGTTAAAATTTTTTATTAAATAATTTCTGTTTAAGCTAATTTATTTATTATTTTGGCCGATATAAAACAAGAGGTGATATAAAATGAGGATTGATCCTAAAAATAATGTTAATGGTGTTTATGATACCAGTTTCAATAAAAACTCGAAAGTAGCTGATAACAGCGTAAGCAAAGAAAATAAAAAAAACATAGACAGAGTGGAAATTTCGCCTGCCGCCAGCAAATATGATCAAATAAGCTCTATCAAAGACAAAATTATCAGCGAGGTGGAGCGTGGCACCAGCCCTGAAAAACTCCGCCAACTAAAGGTGCAGATAGAGAATGGCACATATCATGTCAGCAGTGAAGACATTGCCAAAGCCATTGTCAACGGCAAAGTAGAGCAGGATACGGAAAATGAATGATAACGATTTAAAAAAACTATCTCTAATACTTGCAAAACAGCTTGAGCTGCAGAATGAACTGCTGTCTTTAGAACAGTCAAAAACTAAGGTTTTAACAGACGGCGACATCTCAAAGTTAGAAGAGATAATGAAACAGGAACAGTCATTCGTATGCAAATGTGACGATCAACAAAAAAAGTATCAAACGTTTTTAACTGAAACAAGCCACAGTAACATAACATTAAAGCAGCTTGTCACAGAATATGATGCTGATAACAAATTTCAACTGCAAACATTATTAAGTTCGTTAGAAGATTTATTTGGCCGTTTAAAAAAGGCAAACAATATTAACACCAAGATATTGCAATCCCGCTTGTCGGTTATAGGTAATTGCCTGTCGATTACCGGCATAAAAGACGCTGTTACATATAATAAAGACGGACGCTTTTAATAATTAACGCAAGAAATGAGGATTTGATATGGGATCGACGTTTTTAGGCCTGGAGATTGCCAGAAGCGGTCTGGTAGCCAGCCAAATCAGCCTGGATATTACAGGCCAGAATATCGCCAATGTCAATACCGAAGATTATACGAGGCAAAGCGCCAATCTGGTAGCCGTTAATTACAATTTGGGTAATTATCAGGTTGCCCAACCTATTACCAACACAATCGGGCAGGGGGTTGGCGTTAAAGGTATAACGCAGTGCCGGGATGCTTTTTTGGATACCAGGGTAAGGAACGCCAATTCTCAATATAATACAAATAACACTCAGCTTTCAGGGCTTTCGGATATCGAGGGTATACTCGATGAAACATCCACGGACGGCTTGCATGCGATGTTAAATGAGTTTTATAATTCACTTGAAGAATTATCGAATAATGTTGGCGATGAGGAATACGCCAGCATTGTCCGTTCTTCAGCAGAGAAAGTGACACAGGTTTTTAATGAATATGCCTCCCAATTGAGCCAGATCAGGGAGGAACAATTGTCTTCTTTAGAGATCAACGTGGATCAGATAAATTCCACGATAAGTAAAATAAACAATCTCAACGATATGATTAAAGATCAAACGCTGAGAAATAATGTTTCCAATGAATTGCTGGATTCGCGGAACTCATATTTGGATGATCTGTCGAAGTATATAGATATTTCGGTAACCGCCAATGCGGACGGAACCGTTAGCGTTACCTCTACCGGCGGCATTGATGTTTTGGATTCAACATTCTCATTATCATCCAGCGGGGATCAGCAAATTATCCAAAGAACCGACGGTGTGGGGAATGTGGAGGATTTTTCTCCGACGGACGGTACGGCAAGAGGGTATCTTGATATTTTGAATGGCGCCGGTTCATATGCCGAGGCTGATGAAAATACTTTTAGGGGTCTGCTTTATTATGAGCGGGCGCTTGACAGCTTCGCATCAGCGTTTGCGGGGACTTTTAACGATCTTAACACTCTTGATCCTGCATCTCCTGCGGATCTGTTTACCGGTACTACCGCCGCCGCTATATCAATATCCGACGCCTGGTATGATGACGCCGGTTATTTAGAGGTTGCGGATACCGGCACAAATGACAACATTATTAAGATGATTAATGCTATGAACGAGGATGTTGACGAGACGCTTTATCCAGGAGTCTCCGGTACCTTTGAGGGGTTTGCCAGAACCATTATCAGCGATATTGCGGTTGATGTCGGCTACTATACGGATGTTACTGATATGAATAAGAGTATATTAGAGTCAGCTGCCAATCAGCGCGAATCTATCATGGGAGTATCCGTGGACGAAGAGACCATCAATCTGACTAAATATCAAAGAGCATATCAAGCCGCTGCCAGGTTGATGACTGTAATTGATGAGAATCTGGATAAGTTGATCAATTCAACAGGCGTAGTTGGCCGGTAAACAATAGCGAGGTGATATAGATGCGGATTACTAACAAAATGATTAACACTACATATTTAAATAATCTTAATTCCAGTCTAAGCGATTTGACACATCTTAATCAACAGGTATCTTCCGGCAGAAGTTACCTCAAAGCTTCTGATGACCCGGTGGCATCTCTGAAGGCTTACCAGGTAAGGCAAAATCTCTCACGCATTTCTTTGTATCAGGATAATATCAGCTCGGCGCAAAACATACTTACTGATGTCGAATCCTCTTACGCAGAGTTAAACAGTGTCCTGACCAATGCGGTGGAAAAGATTATTGAAGGAGAGAGTGACAACAGCAGCGCTGACGACCGGGCGATTATTGCGGAAGTACTTAAGCAGTATCAGGGGGAGATTCTGGATATTGCCAACTCCAAATCTTCCAGCAAATATGTATTCGGCGGTTCCGATATGTATACAGTGCCTTTTAGCGTTGAAAACGGAACTCTTTATTACCATGGTATTGATGTAAATAGCGATAGCTCCAGCTTTGCGGAAGAGACGTTGTATTATGATACCGGTCTGGGACTGAAGACAGATGCGTCGGGATCGGTAATCAGCGGTTCCGCTTTTAACATTGCCAATCCTGGTAGTAGCGTTTTCGGTGTCGGCGTTGACAGCGACGGCATAACTAATAATATTTATAATCTGATCGGCGACATTGCCGATAAACTTGCCAGCAATGATTTAACCGATCTCGGTTCTTATGTATCTAAATTGGAAACAGTTAAAGATGACGTGCTGATCAATTATGCCAATATTGGACAAAAAACCAATTTTCTTGATTTTCTCACCGAACGTTTGTCAAGTAATAGTTTCAATGCTACCAAACAGCAAAGCAGTCTGGAATGCGTGGACAAGGCGGAAGCAATATTGTCGTATAATACACAGAACACAGCCTATAACGCGGCTTTGGCAATGGGCAGCAAGCTTTTACAGTATTCGCTGCTTGATTATCTGAGATAATTGGGTCTGATCCTATGAGTATTCAAAGTATTGCCGCTTACTCTCGCTACCTGTCGCAGGTTAATATCAAATCTACAAAAGCGCAATTATTGCAGCATTCCGAGCCTCCCCAAGTTAAGGTAACGAGACAAAAGGGAGGGCTGACGATGGAAAGCCATCCGATCAAACTGGATATAGATAATCGCGCTTTTTTTGATTCCATCGGTCTTAAGTCGACCAGTGCCCTTGCCGATGAAAATATCGCTAAAGGTCAAAAGGCCGTGATGGATAGTATGGCGGAATATGCCCAGGAAGCGGATATAATGTTCGAGCCGCATAACAATAATGCGATCGGTGAAATTGCTGTTATGCGTGCCAGCAAAACTATCGAATCGGTACTTGCTTTTATACCCGAAGAGTCTCCCAAATTAAATTGGTCCGGCGGCGATGTTGATATCAGTTACAAGCCGGATAAATTAAATTTTGCTTGGGACACAGGTGGCATTGAAAGCAGATATATTCCCTATCAGGTAGAATATACAGTGGTAGAATGATTTTCATGAAATTATCATCAGAAGGAGCAGATATTTATGGAGATTAAAACTAAAGATTTTGGTGTTTTAGATATTGATGAAAAAGAAATTATCAAATTTCCGCAAGGTCTGTTCGCTTTTGAGGAATTTAATAATTTTGTTTTGATAGAAATGGATGGATATAAACAAAAATGGTTGCAATCTGTTGAAGCGGAGTACCCGCGCTTTATTGTTTTTGACCCGGCGGATTTGCTTGTGGATTACCATCCTCAATTTCCGTCTGAGGTACTGAGTTCTTTGGGTATCCCTCCTGTAGATAAGCCCCGTCTTTATGTGCTGGCCGTCGTCCCAGAAAACATCAAAGATATGACGATCAATCTCCAAAGTCCCATAGTCGTCAATCAAAAGAAAAATATAGCAGCGCAGGTCATTCTGGAAACAGGTAATTACCCTGTTCGTTACCGTGTTTTCCCTAAAGAAAAGGGAGGTGTATGACCTTGTTAGTTATCAGCAGAAAAAGCGACGAGTCATTCTTTATCGGAGATGACATAGAGGTTGTAGTTTTGGATATAACAAATAACAAAATAAAAATAGGCATTAATGCGCCGGGAGATGTCAAGATTGTCAGAAAAGAATTAATCGAAACCCAAAAAGCAAATCTGGATTCAGCTAATTCTCTGGGAATAATGCAAATAGAAAATATATAATATAAATTTCACCTGTTGCCGCTTTTCAGCGGCAACATTTTTTTTATTTATTAATGTATATCAATCTAATATTTTGTATAAGCTCGCCGATATATAAGCAACGGTAATTATAAAACTGCTGCGTACGAGTAGTTCTATAAGAATCCTGTTGAGTTTATTAAAGGAATGGAATTCCGAAATTAAAAAAAATCAAGGAGGAAACAAAAATGAGAATTAACAACAATATTGCTGCCCTTAACACCTTAAGACAGTATTCGGCAAACACCAACTCGACCAATAAGGCGATGGAAAAACTGTCGTCAGGTCTTGCCATCAACCGCGCCGGTGACGACGCTGCCGGCCTCGCGATTTCTGAAAAGATGCGCGCTCAGATCCGTGGTATCGACATGGCGTCAGACAACAGCCAGAACGCTATCTCGCTGGTGCAGACTGCTGAAGGTGCTTTGACCGAAACCCATTCGATTCTCCAGAGAATGAACGAACTGGCCGTACAGGCAGCTTCCGACACCAACGAAGGAATTGACCGTGACGCGCTGAATGCGGAATTCCAACAGCTCAAAACAGAAATTGACGACATCGCCGATCAGACCAAATTCAATAACAAGAAATTGTTGGACGGCTCTGTCAGCAGCCAGGTAGATACCGACACTGCCAACTCTAGTGTCTTTACCGTAGCCGGTATCAATGGCGCTGATGCCGGCGGTGTCGCCTTAACGAATTATGCATTCGCAGACACCGGTACGGCTCTTGCAGCAGGAACATTAACCATTACTCGTACGGATGGTGTAACCGCTGCGACAGAAACTGTGGAGATGACCTCTCCGGTATTAAATGCTGACGGCACTAGTACTATTTCAGTTTCTAACTGGGGCTTAAGCATTGATTTAGGGCCAGGTTATGTTAGAGGTTCGATTAACAGTACAGATCTGCAAGTGAAAGCTTCGGGCGGCTTATCCATTCAGACCGGCGCTACCGCCGGTGAAAAACTAACCATTGATATCGACAGCATGAAAGCGGCCGATTTAGGCTTAACATCTTCTGCCGTTGATAGCCAGACAAATGCAGAATCAGCTATTACTGCGATTACTGCGGCTATCAATGAAGTTTCCACCCAACGCGCCAATCTCGGTGCTTATCAGAACAGGCTCGAACACAAGATTAATAACCTCAGCACTTCCGCTGAAAACCTGCAATCTGCGGAAAGCAATATCCGCGACGTTGATATGGCGGAAGAGATGGTTAATTATACCAAGAACAACATCCTGTTGCAGGCTGCGCAGTCCATGCTGGCTCAGGCTAACGCCCAACCGCAAGGCGTGCTGCAACTATTACAATAGTCAAGTAGCTTAAAAATTGTCTCCGGTTTATTCTTCAGTTTATGCCAAAGGGGCTATCCGCCCCTTTGGCATAGATCAAAACTTAAATGATTGCATGGTAATAAAAGAATTGAGTGATGCCAATGAGAAAAATACCGATCAATTATTTAAAGCCCGGTATGAAGCTTGGGAAGAACCTATATGACAGGCACAATTCACTATTACTGGCAAAAGGTAATAGCTTAGATCAGCATACGATTCATAGGATAGTAGATTATAGGTATCAGGCTGTATTTATTGCCGATCATGACAATGACGGTATTGAATTTATTGAAGATACTGAAGATATTCCTGATGATATTCGCAATAATGCCGTATCATCAGTGAAAGAGATATATATAATGGAAAATTCAAGATTTTTTACCAAAAAATTCATGAACAATATTAATTATGTCTTGAATGATATCATTGATGAAATTTTAAAAAATAAAAACGCAACATTTACGATGACCGATTTGAAATTATTTGATGATTATACCTTCTACCACTCTGTCAATGTTACTGTAATTTCTATAATAATCGGGGTTTCAATAAAACTTAGCAAAACTAAGCTTTATGAATTGGGAATGGGAGCCTTGATGCACGATATTGGTAAAATATTTGTGCCGAAAGAAATACTTCTCAAACAAGGCAGTCTTACGCCGGAAGAATTTAATCTTGTTAAGAATCACAGCAGCAAAGGTTTTGAATATTTGAATGAAATAAACGAGTTTTCACGTGACTCTAATTTGGTGGCTCTGACCCATCATGAAAAATATAACGGCAACGGTTACCCTGGAGGGCTCAGCGGTTTTGATATACCTTTGTTTGGTCGGATATTAGCAGTTGCCGATGTATTTGATGCGCTGGTTTCGGACAGGCCATACCGCAAAGCGATGCAGCCGTCAGAAGCGGTTGAGTATATCAGCGGCAGCAGCGGCGAGCATTTCGATCCGGACATTGTCGACATTTTTTTAGAAAAAGTATCGCCTTATCCAGTCGGTTGTTATGTAATGCTCAGCAACGGCGAAAAAGCCGTAGTTGTTAAAAATCAGCCCAAGTATGGGCTAAGACCAAAGGTTAAAGTGATTAATGATTCTTTAGAATCTGTTTATTACGATCTTAGCAAAGAAAATTTCGATATAACTATTAAAAGCATAGTTTATTAAATATATAAATCTGTGACAAAGAGGTGCTTAAATGACCAGAGTATTGATTGTCGATGATGCGGCGTTTATGAGAATGGCTATCCGCAAGGTTTTAGAAAAAAACGGTTTTGAGGTCGTTGGCGAGGCGGAAAACGGCGAAGTTGGCTACCAAAAATATATCCAATGTCAACCGGATGTAGTCACCATGGACATTACCATGCCGGAAATGACCGGTATCGACGCTTTAAAGCAGATCAAAAAATATGACGCCGATGCCAAAGTGGTAATGGTATCCGCAATGGGCCAGGAAAGTCTGGTAAGGGAAGCAATTATGAGCGGAGCTAAATCTTTTATTGTCAAACCTTATAAAGAAGAACATATTGTGCAGACTCTGCAGAGTATTGCTACTGCATAGTAATTGTGCAAGCAACGGATTAAAAAAATGCGTAATAGCTAAGGAAGTGATTGCTTTGGCGCCAGGTAATATTGATGAATCTTTACTGGATTTATTTATTTTTGAAACTTCACAAAATATCGAGCAGTTGGAACAGATCATATTGGATTACGAAAAAGAAAGCTCCTTTACTGCGGACGCAATAAATGAAATTTTTCGTATTATGCATACCATCAAAGGCTCGGCGGCTATGATGATGTTTGAAAACATATCTTCCGTGGCTCATAAAGTTGAAGACATGTTTTATTTTATCAGGGAACATAGTGCTGATGATATTGATTATGGCGACGTAGCGGATTTGGTTTTGGAAAGCTTAGATTTTATCAGATGCGAAATGGCAAAAATCAATACGGGCACCAGCGCCGATGGTGACGGAGCCGCCATAGCCGCCAAGATAGCAGCATCTTTACAACAAAAGAAAGATAAATATCAAAACGAACAACAATCGGTAACTGCCGCAACAGCAGATAATGTTGTTAATGAAGAACCGATTACTAAAAAGCTGCATAATTATGCCGCTAACGATGAGAATATACCGGTAGTAAATAAAAAAACATATAAAGCTAATATATATTTTGATGAAGAATGTCAGATGGAGAGTCTGCGGGCATTTGATATCATCAATAAGATTTGCCAGTTTGCCGAGGTTGTTGAATATCAACCGGGCGATATTATGGATAACGATAACAGCGCGTCTATAATTCGTGAAAATGGATTTGAGGTTGTTTTTAAAACCTCCGGAAGTTATACGAATATAGATGAATTTTTCTCTAAACTGTTATTTATACGCAAATATCAACTTAAGGAAATTACTGAAGCCAGTCTGCCTCAGACTGAGGCAGACGTTACGCCGAAAATACATATAGATGACAAAACGGAACAAAAGCCTAAGGCAGCAGCTATGTCAACAGCTGCGCCGGCCGATAACCATACGGCGCCTGTGGCCACAATGATCAATGTCAATGTGGTCAAGCTGGACAAATTGATGGATCTGGTGGGAGAGATGGTTATCTCAGAGGCTATGGTTGTAGAAAACCCAGATTTAAAAGGGCTGGAGATCGAGAACTTTAGCAAGGCGGCGCGCCAATTGCATAAGATTACCTGCGAACTTCAGGACACAGTGATGTCGATCCGGATGGTGCCGTTAGCGGATGTATTCCAAAAGATGCACCGGGTCGTGCGCGATATGTGCAAGAAGCTTGGTAAGGATGTGAAGCTGGAAATCATCGGCGAGGAGACCGAGGCCGATAAAAATATCATCACCCACCTTTCCGATCCTTTGATGCATCTGGTACGGAATTGTATCGACCACGGGATTGAGAGTGAGGAAGAACGATTAAAAAACAATAAACCCAAAGCCGGCAAAGTCACTTTGGAAGCAAGAAACGCAGGCAACGATGTCTTGGTAATCGTCCGCGACGACGGTATGGGTTTGGACAAAAAGAAAATACTGGCTAAAGCTAAGAAAAATGGCTTATTAAAAAAAGATAGCTCAGAAATGAGCGACTCCGAAATATTTAATCTGATCTTTATCCCCGGATTTTCTACCAATGATAATATTACCGAATTCTCCGGCCGCGGCGTTGGCATGGATGTGGTAACAAGCAATATCGAAGAAGTCGGCGGCTCCGTATCAGTTGAGAGTACGGAAGGAGTAGGGACAGCCATTACCATCAAAATCCCATTGACATTGGCAATCATTGACGGCATGAATGTCCAGGTAGGCGATTCCTTATATACGATACCCACGATCAGTATCAAAGAATCGTTTTTCCCAAAACTCAAAGACCTGATTACCGATCCCGATGGCAATGAGATGATTATGGTGCGCGGTCAGTGTTATGCGATTGTACGCTTACATCAGTGCTTCAATGTGAAATCCGAGATAACCGATTTTACGCAAGGGATATTCATTATGGTAGAGCAATACGAAAAAACGGTTTGCATCTTTGCCGATCAGTTGCTCGGTCAACAACAAGTTGTGGTAAAAACTCTGCCCAGATATATTAAAAATAATTTTAAAGTCAACGGCCTCTCCGGATGTACGTTACTGGGAAACGGGGGGATTAGCTTAATTCTTGATGCAGGTTGGTTTACAGGTATGAAATAAATATGAAAACAAAAGAAAGGAGTCTTTGTATGGATAGACCAATGGAGGAGGAATTGCTTGAACAACAGGAAGATACTCAAAAAGGGAGGTTTTTAACTTTCCCTTTGGGTAACGAGTCCTATGGGATTGAGATACAGTATGTGACGGAAATAATCGGAATCCAACCGATAACCGAAGTTCCCGAACTACCCGAATATATCAGGGGAATCATCAATCTCAGAGGCAAGATCATTCCTGTTATGGACGCCCGGATCCGTTTTAAAAAGCCGTTTTTGGAATATAACGACCGGACCTGCGTGATTGTTATCGACGTCAATGAAGTAGCCATTGGCTTGATCGTAGACAGCGTATCGGAAGTAATATCTATTGCTGAGGAAAATATCGTTTCTACCCCCAGCATTCAGCAGATCAATAACAGATATATCAAAGGGATCGGCAAAGTCGGCAACGAGGTCAAATTATTGCTGGACTGCGAAAAAATACTTAACGAACAAGAGTTAGATGAAGTAGCAAATTTTGAATAAACGGAGGAAAAAGTATGAAATTCTATTATAATATGAAAATAGCAAAGAAACTCTTAATTGGTTTCATATTAGTTGCTATTATCGCAGGCGTAGTCGGTGTTGTTGGTATAGTTAATTTAAAAAGTATAGCTGCTAGCGATTCTGAGCTCTACAATAACATGACGAAGCCGATGAAATATGCAAACACTATAGCGGTTGATTTTCAGTTGTGCAGAAATTATACCCGCGATATGATTTTAGCTGATAATGCAGCTGAAGTTGACGAATATTACAGTAAAATCCAGGCGTTATCGGCAGAAGTAACTGCAAATGCCGAAGATCTGCAAAAATGCATAATTAGCGACGAAGCACAATCTCTTTATGATGAATTTGTCAGTTCAAGAACCGCTTATGTGGCAAACTTAAAAGATCTCACTGCAATATGCAAAACCAATAATGATGTCGCGGCGATGGCATTATTAAGAGGTGAAATGTTGACTAACTGTGATGCTGAAAACGCAGCTATCACGAATCTGGTCGCCAAACTGGCAACGGCCGGCGCAGCAAAATCAGAAGCTAATACGTCAGCGGCCAATAAAGCATCTGTAATTATGGTTATTCTTGCTGTCGTCGGTGTAGTCGTCTCTATAGCGCTAGGAATATTTATCTCCCGTATCATCAGCAAGCCGCTTAATAAGCTTTCCCGGGCAGCGGAACTTATCGCCGACAACAATCTGAATATCGAATTGGATATTGATACTAAGGATGAAATTGGTATGCTGGCCAGATCCTTCCGGCGCATGTCCGACAATCTCAACGAGACTATGTATGGTATCACTGATATTTCCGAACAGGTTGCATCCGGTGCCAAACAGGTATCTGAATCCAGCATGGCTCTTTCTCAGGGGGCAACAGAACAAGCCAGCTCTATTGAAGAACTGACGGCTTCTATTGAAGAGATTTCATCGCAGACCAAACTGAACTCCGAAAATGCCAATGAAGCCAATAAACTCTCCGAAGAGACTAAGTTGAATGCTGAGCAAGGCAATGTTCAGATGAAAGAAATGCTTAAAGCTATGGATGGTATCAACGAATCTTCTACAAGTATTTCTAAGATTATCAAAGTTATTGATGAGATAGCATCTCAAACCAATATACTGGCATTAAACGCCGCTGTTGAAGCCGCCAGAGCCGGCCAGCACGGCAAAGGGTTTGCCGTAGTTGCTGAAGAAGTGCGGACTCTAGCCGGCAGATCAGCCAATGCTGCCAAAGAAACCACTGAAATGATTGAAGGCTCTGTCAAAATGGTTGATGGCGGCATGAAGATTGCCAACAAGACAGCCGAAGCCTTGAACAAAATAGTAAATGATATCACTAAGGTTTCTTCACTCATCGGCAATATCGCCATCGCTTCTAATGAACAGTCCACAGGCATCGAACAGGTTAACCAGGGGTTGATGCAGGTGTCCACTGTAGTGCAAACCAACTCTGCTACATCTGAAGAAAGCGCCTCAGCCAGTGAAGAACTTTCCGGTTTGGCTGAACGTATGAAAGCGGGGGTAGCCCAGTTCAAATTGAAAAAATCGGGCGCAAAAAAAGCATATGACAATATAGATTCCGATGTATTGCGTACTGTTGATGATGTGAACCAGCGTCGCAGCAGTAAATCCAAAAATAATGATAATTCAATAAAAGCTAATAAGAAAATAGAATTGAGTGACATGGAATTTGGTAAGTATTAATTTTGCAGGTGATTACATAATGCGCTTCTGGTTAAACGATAAAAATAGGGGAGAGGGTTGGTAAGACCCTCTCCTGCCAAAAAAGAAAGATGAGATATGGTTACTATCACTAATAAAGAATTTGCCCAAATGTCGGGCTACATAAAAGCCAACTATGGCATTTATCTCAAAGATGAAAAGCGCACCCTTTTGACAGGGAGACTGCAAAATATACTCGCGCAGGCCGGCTTTAATAATTTTACCGACTACTTTAGCTATATAGTTGCCGATAAGACCGGTAATGCGGTAATTGCCTTGGTCGACCAGATAACTACCAATCATACCTTCTTCATGCGCGAATCAGACCATTTTTATTACTTTCGGGATACCGTGTTGCCGTATCTTGGAAAAATAGTAAAAAACCATGACTTACGCATCTGGTGTGCCGCATCTTCGAGTGGGGAAGAACCATATACTCTTGCAATGATAGTGGACGAGTTTTTTGGTAAAGAAAAGCTGTATTGGGACAGTAAAATATTGGCCACGGATATTTCCAGCAAAGTTCTGAATATAGCCAAAGAGGGGGTATACAACAAGGATCGGATCTCACCCCTGCCGGCAACCTGGAAGATGAATTATTTAAAGAAGGTCGGTGCCGATAATTATCAAATAACTGAGAAAATCAAAAAAGAAGTTATATATCGCAAGTTCAACCTTATGGATACTGTATTCCCGTTCAAAAAGAAGTTTCATGTAATATTTTGCCGCAATGTAATGATTTATTTTGATAATGATACAAAAGAAAGTTTAATTAATAAGCTATATGACTGTATGGAAAACGGAGGGTTTTTGTTTATAGGGCATGCGGAATCGATAAATAGAGATACTTCCGATTTTAAGTATATTCAACCGGCCGTTTACCGTAAGGAATAAATTAAAAGAGGTTATGCTATGGGCGCAAATGGAGCAAAAAAAATAAAGGTCTTAATAGTAGACGATTCTCTTCTGTTCAGAGAGGTCTTATCCAGATCGATCTCGGCCGATCCTCTTTTAGAGGTAGTTGCCAGCGCTACAGATCCATATGACGCCAGAGATAAAATCATAAGATATTCACCGGATGTGATGACCTGTGACGTGGAAATGCCTAAGATGAACGGTATCGAATTTATCCGTCAATTGCTTCCGCAATATCCTTTGCCGGTTGTTGTGGTAAGCAGTGTTAGTTATGCCGTGTTTGATGCCATGAACGCCGGCGCTATAGATTTTGTAACCAAGCCGACGAAAAAGGACGCGTCAAGTATTGAAAAATTCATAGACGAATTGATTTCCAAAATAAAAGTGGCGGCCAATGCCAAAGTTACTGCTGCGGACAAACCGGAAGCTGCAAATATTGCGAGCCATTACCGGCTGGATGATAAATCAATCATAGCTATGGGCGCTTCTACCGGTGGTACGGAAGCATTGTACAATATTTTGACAAGTTTGCCTGCGCAAATGCCCGGTATAGTGATTGTCCAGCATATACCACCTTTGTTTTCCCGGATGTTTGCCGAGAGATTGAACGATAACACGAGGCTAAACGTCAAAGAGGCTGATAATGGCGACTGGGTGGAGCCTGGTAAAGTCTTGATAGCTCCTGGTGACCAACATATGAGTATCAAAAAAATCGGTAACAAGTACAAGGTAAACGTATATAAGGGAGAGAAAGTCAGTGGCCATTGTCCGTCTGTCGACGTAATGTTTGATTCGGTGGCAACGGCAGCCGGTAAAAACGCTATCGGTGTAATATTGACGGGTATGGGCAGCGACGGCGCCAAAGGCCTACTCAATATGCGGCAGATGGGCGCAAAGACGATCGGCCAAAATGAAAGCTCATCGGTGGTTTACGGTATGCCGCGCGTCGCCTTTGAAATCGGAGCGGTAGAAAAAGTTGCACCGTTGCAGAAGATTCCACAATTATTATTTAGTTTATAAAGCGGATTATGTTTCCGATTGATTTTGGGTATGCATTATAAATACTGGTTCTCCGGTTTCCTTGTTTAGATAAAACTTGAATGTTTCGGTACTATTTACCGTGAAGTTTGAGAGGTTGCCGGCAACGATGGCGGCGCGGTAATTAGCCATATCCTCTTCTGATGGAGGATATTCGGGAAACGTGCATTGGGCAAGCGTAATGGTATATACGTTTCTGCCGTTAATTACGTCTTCAGCGTAGTCTTGGAGCGCATAAAGCGGCTTGTCACTGATGCTTGTCGGTACAGCCACGTATTTTTCGCCGTCGTAATTCCAGCCTTTCCACATCGACTTATGAGCAATCTCCTTCACGTCGAAATGATCGTGGATGGATGTTTCAACATACTCGCGGGTCATAGTGCCTTTATCCTCACCCCAGTTGTCAAGGTTGATAGCAAAAGCCCAGAAGAGATATTCGGTGCTGTCTGAGGGGGCATTGTCTGCCTCGAAACACGGGATATAGTCTAAACGGTACTTGATGGCGAAATCAAAATACTCACCTCGCAGCGCTGCCATATCTGGCGGCGTATTTTTTTGCGATTGATCGACTTTTTCATCACTACATGCAGTAAATATGCTGAGAGCTAGTGTAACCAGCGCAAAGATAAGTAAGATAGAATAAATATTTATTTTGTGGGAAGGTTTTAGCATTTTTTTTAAGCGATTCATAGTTTTACACTCCTATTAGAGTATTCTTAATGCACAGTATGACTGGTACATTTTTCTAGTTTATAGATATTCGGTCGTTCAATATTGTTCCGTCTGGAAGATGAATTATTTTAAGAAGGTCGGTCCAGATAAAAAAATAAGGTCTTAATAGTAGACGATTCTCTTCTGTTCAGAGAGGTCTTATCCAGATCGATCTCGGCTGATCCTCTTTAAGAGGTAGTTGCCAGCGCTACAGTTCCATATGACGCCAGAGATAAAATTATAAGATATTCACCGAATGTGATGACCTGTGACGTGGAAATGCCTAGGATGAACGGTATCGAATTTATCCGTCAATTGCTTCCGAAATATATCCTTTGCCGGTTGTTGTGGTAAGCAGTGTTAGTTATGCCGTGTTTGATGCCATGAACGCCGGCGCTATAGATTTTGTAACCAAACCGATTAAAAAGGACGCGTCAAGTATTGAAAAATTCATTGACGAATTGATTTCCAAAATAAAAGTGGCGGCTTCTGTCGACGTATCTATTCGGTGGCAACGGCAGCCGGAAAAAACGCTATCGTGAATAGTTTGAGAATGCGCTTTCGCAAAAACTTAATAATCTGAGATAATCTATGATTTTAAAAAACGTCTATAGGGAGACGTTTTTTGTGGTTCATAAATATGACAGAATTACCCTTGTAACAGTAGATATTAGGATTTAAGTTAAATGCTTCGCCAATATATAATCCCAGTTATTGCAACGATAGCAGGGGTGTTTAAATAAAGCTTGTATAACCAGTATATCTAGTGTATATTTTAAATAATAATGCTTTTAAGTTCAAAGTAAAATTTCTATAACTTAACTGAATATATTGGAGGGAAAGCGTGATCATAACAAAAATGAAGGGACTCAACATAGGGGGGTTAACATCAAGGATTCCCATAATTCAGGGCGGCATGGGTGTAGGCGTATCATTATCCGGTCTTTCTTCAGCGGTAGCAAATGAAGGAGGAATAGGGGTGATTTCAGCTGCAGGGATTGGCATGGATGAGCCCGAGTTTTATTCGAATTTTGTTGATGCAAATAGAAGAGCATTAAAACAACAAATCCAAAAAGCGAGAGAAATTACTAAAGGAATTATTGGAGTCAATATAATGGTAGCTATGTCAAACTTTGCTGACACGGTTAAAACTGCTATTGATGAAAAAATAGATATTATATTTTGCGGGGCGGGCCTAGCGCTAAATTTGCCAGAGTTTTTAACCGGTTCAAGCACAACCAAGCTGGTTCATATTGTGTCTTCTGGGAGGGCGGCAAGACTGATTGCGAAAATATGGTCTGAAAAGTATAATTACGTGCCTGATGCTATAGTTGTTGAAGGACCCATGGCAGGCGGACACCTTGGATTTAAGGTTGAACAAATAAAAGATCCCCAATACTCTTTGGAAAATATAGTTATTGATGTAATAAATGAACTTAAATACTTCGAGGAAAAATTCAAAAAACATATTCCGGTAATTGCGGCAGGGGGGATTTTCTCTGGTGCAGACATTTATAAAATAATGCAACTGGGTGCTGACGGTGTTCAGATGGGAACCCGCTTTGTTACAACAGACGAATGTGATGCATCAATTAATTTTAAAAACTCCTATATTGAAGCAAAGAAAGAAGACATTGCAATTATCAATAGTCCCGTTGGCATGCCTGGTAGGGTAATAGTAAATAAATTTATTTGTGATGTAAATGCCGGAGAAAAAAAACCTTACACTTGCCCGTATCATTGTATAAATACTTGTGATTATATGAAGACATCTTACTGTATTTCTGTTGCCTTGATGAATGCCAAAAAAGGTTTTATGGAAAATGGTTTTGCCTTTGCAGGTGAAAATGTTTATAAATCAAACGAAATTACGACGGTAAAACAATTGATAGAAACTTTAGAACAAGAATATGCTGATGCAGCTTTGATGGATAATATTTAAACCTAGATACTTTTTTTGCGCTTGATACAAATAAGCGGACCTGCCGCCGAAATGAACAATTCCCGCATTTGAATTAAGTTACTTTGCAAAACAAAGCCTTGCTATCCTTTCGGATGGCAGGGCTTTGTTTTGTAGAAAAAAATACATGGAAGTAAGCGTCTTAAGCATAATCATATTTCTCAAGGACACACTAGTTTGGAAGGAGTGTGCTAGATATGAACGGAAATGTTGAATTATTAAACTCTGCTTATCCTACCGGCCTCAGGTTATTGAGATTTGAAGAAAATATTATCCAGCAATTGAAGGCTTTCTTGTAATGAGCAGCGATTTTCTATCCAATAGCGCAGTTCGAGGCAGAAGGTGTTTGTACCCGGATAAGATTTTCTATGAGCCGGCTGTTTTAAATTATCAATTGGGTAAACTGCTTCAGGAGAAGTTTAAAGATATTCCCTGGGTGGTGATTGAAAACCACAACAATATAGAGTTATTGCGCAATAACCCTAATAAAGAGTTTGCGAGAATGAAAAGGCATTTGGTCATTGGTGTGCGCAAGTCCCTAAAATATACGCCCAACAATAAGATTTCTGATTTTCTGGTGCCTTATACCTCATCCGGCTGCGGCGCTATGTGTCTTTACTGTTATTTGGTATGCAACTTTAATAAATGTTCATATCTGCGATTGTTCGTCAACCGCGAAGCAATGCTGGAAAAGCTGATCAAGACCGCTAACAAAGCAGAGAAGGATCTGGTTTTTGAAATTGGCAGTAACAGCGATTTGGTTTTGGAAAACACTATTACAGGAAATCTGGAATGGACGATTGAAGGATTTGCCGGAAGTAAAAAAGGATTGTTGACATTTCCCACCAAGTTTGACATGATAGAGCCGCTACTGCCGCTGGATCATAAAGGTCATATCATTATGCGCATGAGCGTCAATCCGCAAGAGATTATCAGTAAAATCGAGTTTGGTACTTCTCCTTTACTATCGCGAATCAAGGCTGTCAACCGTATGTGCGAGGCTGGCTATAAAGTGGGGATATTGATCGCTCCCATTGTTTTGGTAGATAATTGGCAGCAGTTTTATTGTAGGCTAATCGAACAATTAGCCGATGAGCTTTCTGATAAAGCAAAAAAGCAGTTGTTCATAGAGATTATCTTTATGACCTATAGCTTTGTCCATCGGGCAATCAATCGCGAGGCCTTCCCCAAGTCGGCGGATTTATTTAATGAAGATTTGATGACCGGTCGGGGCAGAGGCAAGTATTGCTATCGTGAATCGGTGCGTCAGCAAGCAGAAGAATTCCTACGGCAACAGCTTGCACAAAAATTAAGCAATGTACCGATCATCTATGTGGTATGATAGCTGCACAGGCCGAAATCTTTGATTTCGAGGCTGAGCGCCTATTTTATAGCTGAGGTTTTCCCGGCTAGGGAAAAGCCAGCTAGAATAGCTGCACAGACACAGGCGGCTTAGTGCCTATTTTATAGCTGAGGTTTTCCCGGCTAGGGAAAAGCCAGCTAGAATAGCGGCATAGACACTGACGGCTGAGGCCATCTAAAGAAAAGCCAGCCATATCCACGAAGCGGATATGGTATAATAAAGCGCTTTAAACACAGCGCTTTTTTGCTGATTCAAGTTATGATATAATTATATATGTTAAGATAAACCTTAGGAGCTAGAATCAGCATGCAAAACAAAAAATCCGGTGTGATGTATGCCGCTATAACATTGATTTGGACTTGGGGAGTTCTGGCGGTGCCGGTAATTGGGGGGCTTGATTTTGCTAATCATATTACCCAAATCGCTTATGTGCTGGCTGGCGCTTCTCCCTCGATTATTGCGCTGATATTTGTTTTTTGTTCGCGGGACCGAGATTATAAGCTTAGTTTTCTTAAGCGGATTGTCAGCCTCGGTTCTGCGCGGATAAAAGGTCTTGCGGTAATATTTTTATTGGTACCGACAGTTACTGTCCTGTCGGCATATATTAATTTGTTCTTAACCTCAACATCAGTGGATTGGTCGGTATTGGTCGCATATCTACATACCCCATTAAGTTTGATAGCATTTGTGGTTTTTACTTTTATTTTCGGGCCGCTTGCCGAAGAAATCGGTTGGCGCGGTTATCTATTGGATTGTTTCAAGCAGCGCAGCCCGCTTGTTTACGGGGTTGGTATTGGCCTGATCTGGACAATATGGCATTTACCGATGTTTTTGATCGCCGGTACATATCAAAATGGACTGCTGGCACAGGGATTTTTTCCTGTTTTATGCTTTGTTTTATCAACCACGGCGTTGGGCGTCATTATCGCAGAGACCGCCAAATATTGTAACAGCATTTTGGCGGCGATAATATTTCACTTTATGATTAATTTTACCGGGGAGTTGATACCTCTTTCAATATCGGCAGAGCTGGTTAAATCTGCTATATATATAATTATTGCTGCGGTGATAATATGCCGATACTATAATAGCAAAAAGTTGATAAAAAGTTGAATATTAAATTTTAAGCTATATTCGAGGTGTGAAAATGGCTTTTAAAATCTTGGTGGTAGATGATGAAGCAGATATTATAAACCTGCTCAAAGATTATTTTGAGTTAAACGGTTATCAGGTGCTGACAGCCGTTGATGGGCAGCAAGCGCTGAAGCATGTGGAAAAACAGCCGGATATTATACTGCTGGATATCAATATGCCTGGTTTGGACGGGCTGGAAGTCTGTTCGCAAATCCGTGGTTTCGTATCCTGCCCGATTCTGTTTTTGACGGCCAGAGTAGAGGATGTCGATAAAATCAACGGTTTTTGTGCCGGTGGCGACGACTATATCGTCAAACCCTTCAGCATTGACGAACTTGGCGCTCGGGTAGCAGCTCATCTGCGGCGCGAATCCAGACAGCGGGTATCGTCAAAAACAAAATTCACAGGCGGTCTGGTGATCGATTATACCGCGAGGACGGTTAGCTGCCATGATGTCCCGATACAATTTGCGAAAAAAGAATTTGACATAATAGAACTATTATCCGTCAATAGCGGACAGGTATTTGACAAAGAACGCATCTATGAAAGAGTCTGGGGTTGGGACTCAGAGGGCGACAGCTCGGTTGTAGCGGAGCATATTCGCCGTATCCGCGCCAAGCTGGCGGCGGCAGGCAACAAAACTTATATAGAAACGGTATGGGGCGTGGGTTACAAATGGGTAGGATAAAACAGGTATTGCAAAATCTCTCAATCAGAAAGACATTTATGCTGTATATGCTGCTGTTTTTATTGTTGGCAACATTACTTAGTTCTATTTCCATTAACTTAACTGAAAATGTGGAGAACCAAATCAATCTTTCATATGCCAATTCCCAAGATCAGTATACGCTCAACAATGGCGAAGGCAACGTCATTCTTTCCATGCCGCCTGTACAATACAGCCCAGCAGATCAAAAAGTAATCAATACCTGCAAATTTGTTGAAATAGGTTCGATTCCGATCTTCTTCGGCGGTTGTATTATTGTTGCCGCTCTGCTTTTTTATCGCAACAAGCTGAAAAAACCGATCGAACTACTTAACGGTGCTTCCGCAAAAATAGCGGCTAGCGATTTGGACTTTAATATTTCTTATGAAAATAAGGATGAAATGGGAAAGCTTTGCAGTTCTTTTGAATCGATGCGCGCGGCGCTGGAAGAAAATAACCGTGCCATCTGGCGGTCGGTAGAGGAGCGCAAAAGGTTGAATGCTGCCTTTGCCCATGATCTGCGTACACCGCTGACGGTTCTGCGCGGTTCCGCCGATCTTTTACAAAAGTATTTACCGCAGGGCAAAATCAGCGAGGAAAAGCTGATATCTACCGTATCCGCCATGTCCGATAATGTAATGAGATTGGAAAACTATTTGCAGACTATGAGCGAGGCGCAGAAGCTTGAGGATATTGCTATAACTAAAAATGAAGTAGAAGCCAGTTCTGTATTTGAGCAGATTCAAAACATATCTGTCATCTTAGCCCAAAACTCCGCATGTAAACTTGATTTTGTCAGTGATTTACCGCCCCAAAAAATATGTCTGGATATTGATGTTGTGCAGAGGGTTTACGGAAACCTGCTTACTAACGCTCTACGTTATGCCGCCAGCGCTATTTCTGTTTGCTGTCGCTATGCAGATGATAAATTTATTATTGAGGTTACCGATGACGGAAAGGGGTTCACGGAAGATGACCTGCGGCAGGCCACCAAACCCTATTACAAAAATACAGCCAATACCGATGAATCTCATCTTGGTCTAGGTCTTTATATCTGCAGAATATTAACTGAAAAACATGGGGGAACGCTGCTAATTACTAATCAAGAAGGCGGTGGCGCGAAAGTGACTGCAAGTTTTTCAGTAAATTGCCAATAAATAATTAATAGTTGAAAAAAAGTAGATATTTATAAATTACACTCTCCTTGAATCTGAAAACGAGGAGAGTGTTTTATGTTTACTAAAGATCAAGCATTGAATAATAATGAAGAATCAATAGTTTTGCGTGCCGACGGCCTGAAAAAGTATTATGGCGCAGAACCGAATATTGTCAAAGCACTGGACGGCGTTGATTTAACCGTCGGCCAAGGTGAGTTTGTGGCGGTTGTCGGCACATCCGGCAGTGGTAAATCTACCTTATTGCATATGCTGGGTGGGCTGGATACCCCTACCGACGGCAGCGTGTCCATCTGCGAGGTGGAGCTTGGTAAATTACCGGACGAGCAGTTGACAATATTCCGGCGCCGGAATATCGGCTTTGTATTCCAGAATTACAATCTGGTGCCGATACTCAACGTCTACGAAAACATCGTGCTACCCGGCGAATTGGACGGTAAAAAGACAGACGGCGAGTTTGTGAACAAGATTGTGCGCATGCTGGGGTTGTCAGAAAAACTGGATAGCCTGCCTAACAATCTTTCCGGCGGTCAGCAGCAGCGCGTAGCCATCGCCCGGGCGCTGGCCGCCAAACCGGCGCTGATACTGGCCGACGAGCCGACAGGAAATCTTGACAGCAGCACTAGCCGCGATGTTTTGGAGCTGCTTAAGGTCACCAGTAAAGAGTTTGCGCAAACAATGATCATGATTACTCATAACCATGAAATTGCCTCGCTTGCCGATCGTATCGTGCGCATCGAGGACGGCAGAGTCGTAGAATAAGGGGGTGTCGCAGGTGTCTTTTAAGAAAAATGCTTCCATGACAAATAAAATAACCGGACGTTTGCTTGCCGCCAACCGCTCTCGCAACCGTTATATAGTGGCGGCCATTGCCTTGACAACTCTGCTGATTGCTTCGGTATTCAGCATTGGCATGAGCTATATTAAATCCAATGAAATGCAGCAAATCAGGCTGATGGGCACAACCGCACACGTGGCCGTGACCAATCCCATCGACGAACAGGTAGAGAAATTACATGAACTATCCTATGTTGAAACCGTGGGGTTACAGCGTAACGTCGGCTTGATCAAAAACACGCCGCAAATGGGTAACATGACGCTGAGTCTGCATTGGTATGATCAAACTGAATGGCAAGAGTTCAGGAAGCCTGCGGTGGTCGATATGGTGGGTATTTATCCGGAAAAATATAATGAAGTATTGGTTCCGTTATGGATACTTCACAATATGGGCATAGATGATCCGCAGATCGGCATGGAAATACCGTTGGACTATTACTTGGGAGAAGACAGAGAAGTTGTACAAACCACTAATTTCATTTTGTCTGGTTATTGTACTGACTATGTACATATACGTTCGGGCAACATCGACTCGATTTATGTATCGGAGCAATTTGCCGCGTCCAGCGGCAATACAGTGCAAAATAACGGCGCTGCGTCCGTGGCTTACTGTGACAGCAAAGATATTGACGGCTATAATCAGCAGTTGGCTGACGACCTGCAGCTTACTGCGGATCAAAAAATCAAAACTGTGCCGATGTATGATTCAAGTGATTCGCAAAGCTTATACTATATGCTGGCCTTTGCCGCCGTAATTTTCTTTTTGATGCTGACAGGTTACCTGCTGATCTATAATGTGTTTTATATCTCTGTTGCCAAAGATACCCGTTTTTGGGGATTGTTAAAAGCCATCGGCGCCACTCCGCGACAGCTGATAAGAATTGTAACGGGTCAGGCTCTGCTCCTGGCCGCCATAGGTATCCCTCTCGGTCTGGCCGTCAGTGCGGTTTTATCATTTGCGGTAGTACCAATGGCTTTAAATATGTTTGATCTGGCTACCGGCGCGGAAATATCCTTCAGCCCTCTGATATTTATCGGTGCTGCATTCTTTGCGCTGCTGACGACAATGATTGGTGCGGCTAAATCGGCAAGGACAGCCGCCAAAATCTCGCCGCTGGCGGCGCTGCGGTACACCGGCGTAGCTACAGCTAAAAACACAAAACGCTCAACATCCGGTGCGGATTTAAGTAAAATGGCATGGCGCAATATTTTCCGTGACCGTAAACGTGCTTTGATAGTGCTGCTATCCCTGTTTTTGGGCATTACGACTTTTATGGTGGTCACCACGCTGGTTTCCAGCATGGATACGGATAACTATATCGCCTCTTATGTGGATAACGATATTATTTTAGAAAACAATACATTGGATACAGTTGGAACGGAGAATACGCCTCAACAGAAATTTGACGATGTGTTTATGGCGGAGCTCAATAATATCGACGGTGTAACCAACCTGCGCACAACAACTATGGAAAAGATGCAAATGGTATATGACCCGACTCAGTTTTCTGATCATATAGACTGGTTCTGCAATATGTTTGGAGTGGAGGATGAGGATAAGCCAACCGAGCAGCAGATCAGGGATAATTTCTGGGGATATATAATTGGCATTGATAGCCGCTATATTGAGGAAATGAACGAGAATAGTGACAATCCGATTGACGTGGAGGCTTTCAAACGCGGGGAAATTGCCCTGATCGGTACAAACAATCCCAAACTGTATGATAACGTAGATCAACTGGATATTACGGTTTCGTCATCCGGTGTTGTTGCTCAATTTGCTTTGGGTGGTTTTGTCCCATACCTGTTTCAGTATGCGGGCGGCTGTATGGCGCCCAATATTTATGTGTCTGAGCAAACATTGGCGAAGTTGGTTGCCGATCCAAAAATCTATAAAGTGAATATGGATGTGGAGGATGATTTGGAACAGCAGGCGCTGGAACAGGTGAAAAAGCTGACTGATGACGATTATGATATATCCAGAACATCCAAATTGGAGCAGCAGCAAGCGATGTCTGACACGAAAATGTTGTTGTACATTTTGGGTGGCGGTATTGCATTGGTGCTGGCGTTGATCGGTATATTGAATTTTATTAACGTTATGGCGACGGGCGTGATGGCCAGGAGGTTGGAGTTTGCCATGCTTGAAAGTGTCGGCATGACAAAGCGGCAACTGCAACGCATGCTGATGCTGGAAGGATTGGGGTATGCGGTTATCACCACGTTGTTGGTGGGGACTTTGGGTAGCGCGGTCACTTACCTTATATTCAGACTGTTTCAGCAGCAGGCCGATTATGCCATATTTACTTTTCCCGTTATACCGATGCTAATCGCCATGGTTATCGTATTAATTGTTTGTATGGTTGCTCCCAAAATGTCATATCGTTCCGGCAGCAGTGCCAGTATTGTGGAAAGACTTCGGCAAACAGAATAAATGTTTGAATCTGTTAATAGAAATACTGAAAATAATATATAGTATTAGGACTTAAAATAGCTTACATTTTAAGTCCTTTTCTTTTCTTATTATCTATGTTATACTATAATTAAGGATATTAGAATTTGTTTCTTTCCACGTAAGGTTTTAGAGGGTGGTTTTAATAGGTTATCAATTTGTATCTTATCATTGGGTATCTATAATTCTAACGATACTTATAGTTACTTTAATTTTACATGTATGGCATCACCATTCGGTAGTTGGGGCACGCCTTTTCTTATTCACACTACTTCTGGCTGAATTTTGGATCATAGCGCAAGGCATGGAAATGTCTGCGCTTGGTTTGTCAACTAAAATAGTTTGGGCAAACATTCAGTATATTCCTGTCATGCTAATGCCGCTTACATACTTGTATTTAACCCTGCATTATATAAATCACGAAAATTGGCTTAAGCAGCGCTGGCTGCCAGTTCTGCTTTTAATTATCCCTATAGCCATGAATATCCTGGTTTGGACCAACAGCGAGTTGATCAGGCAGAATGTATATTTGAATTTAAGCGGCGCTTTCCCCACTATTGGCAAAACTTACGGCCCTTTTTTTTGGGTATTTGCCGCATATAATTACCTGATAACCATTATCACAATGATTAATCTGGTAAATGGACTTAAGGAAAAAAATTATCTGTACCGCAGACAATTATTTTTTTTGTTTATTGCCATACTCTTGCCTGTAATAGCAAATTTACTGCATGTTTCCGGATTGAGCCCGTTTGCTACCGACATTACGCCGGTTTGTTTTGGTGTTTCTGCATTGATCATATTTGGGGGTATATTTACTTATCGTTTATTTGATATTGTTCCCATTGCCCGCTCGATCATCATCCAGGAGATGAAAACCGGTATGATCGTATTGGACAATCAAGGCAGGATTCTCGATCTCAATCCGGCAGCGACAAAAATGTTACGAATCACTTCGCCCCAACCGATTGGGTTGGAGATAGCCAATGAACTAAGCGGCATTCCTGAACTAATCAGTATTTTCAATGAGGGTAAAGACAATGTCAGAGAAATATCCTGCAAACATGATGGTACTCAATTTTGTTATGAGACTTCACTGATACGTATTACCAATGCTGATAACAATTCAATAGGCTGGCTGCTGCAAATATACGATATTACCGAAAGGAAAGTCGCAGAAGAGATTATCAAGCATATGGCGTTTCATGATGCTCTGACGGGTTTACCGAACAGGAGCTATTTTCAGGTGCTGTTTACTGAGGAAATGGCTCATTCAAGAATGCGCGGCGATATGTTGACAGTGGCGTTTTTGGATTTGGATAACTTTAAACATATAAACGATACTTACGGACACGACTTCGGAGATCGTGTTCTTTGCAAAGTTGCCGATAAACTCAAAGGAGTATTGCGTGATTCCGATACTATAGCAAGGATCGGCGGCGACGAATTTGCCATACTTTTGCCCCATGTAGAAAATGATGATGTTATTAATCTGATTGGCAAAAAAATATTAAGTATATTTGAAAAAGACTTTAATATTGATGGGAAGTCTTTGGAAATCAAAGCCAGTATCGGCTTCGGCGTAGCGCCCCGAGATGGAGAGAATATTGATGTTTTATTAAAAAAGGCCGATCAAGCCATGTATTCAGTAAAACGGAACGTTAAAGATAAATACTATATTTATCAAGACGAAGATATTTGTTCCTGAGAAATCTTATAAAATAAAAATATTGTATAATGGACAAAATGATTGACGTAAGCTTCATATTGTTATATAATCAAAGGTAAAAAAAAATCAGTTGTAAGGTCGCTAAAAGGGGATTACTATGAAAGCACGATTGATCTTATCAGACGGAACAATTTTTACAGGAAACAGTTTTGGAGCCCAGAATCCGGTAATTGGGGAAGTTGTTTTTAATACCGGAATGACCGGCTATCAGGAGGTATTAACAGATCCTTCCTATTTCGGTCAAATGGTATGTATGACTTATCCAATTCAAGGAAATTACGGTATTAATGACAAGGATTTTGAGTCACATCAGCCTTGGGTTTCCGGTTTTATAGTTAGGGAGTGGTGTCATCAGCCTTCAAATTGGCGATGTCAACACTCCCTTAATTTTTATTTACAGCAGAAAGGTATCACCGGTATCTACGGTATTGATACGCGGCAACTGACGCGGATTTTAAGGGGAAAAGGCGTGATGAGCGGTGCCATAGTGCCCGGTGATGATGCTGATCTGACTCCCTACTGGGATCAAATAGCCTCTTATACTATAATCGACGCTGTTGACGCTGTTAGCTGCCGCCAGCCGGTCATCTATCCGGCTCAAACTGAAAAGCTCTATAAAGTGGCGCTGCTTGATTATGGCCGTAAAGAAAATATAGTTCGCTCATTGACCTCTCGTGGCTGTGAGGTAATCCAGTTACCTGCCACAACTACAGCTAAAGATTTACTGAACGGAGGTTATGATGGGATCATGCTCTCTAACGGTCCCGGCGATCCGGCGGAAAATACGCAGATCATCGCTGAACTGCAAACGTTGATGCAAAGCGGTATGCCGATATTTGGCATCTGCCTCGGTCATCAACTATTGGCGCTGGCTGCCGGAGCAAAAACCGAGAAGCTCAAATACGGCCACCGCGGCGCCAATCACCCGGTAAAAGACCTGAGTTTGGACCGCACCTTTATCACCAGTCAGAATCATGGCTATGCGGTGGTTGCCGACAGCGTAACCCCCCAGATGGGTCAGGTTACACATGTTAATTTAAACGATAATACCGTAGAAGGTATCAAATACAAAAACATACCGGTGTTTTCTGTGCAATATCACCCCGAGGCCTGCCCGGGTCCGGCTGATAACGCCTATTTGTTTGACCGGTTTATTGAAATGATCAAGGGAGGTAAACGCTGATGCCATTACGTAGCGATATCAAAAAAGTATTGGTTATCGGATCAGGCCCGATCGTTATCGGTCAGGCCGCTGAGTTTGACTATGCCGGTACGCAGGCTTGCCGCTCTCTCAAAGAGGAAGGGCTGGAAGTGGTACTGATCAATTCCAACCCGGCTACTATTATGACAGACCCCGACGTTGCCGACCAGGTATATATTGAGCCGCTAAATACCGACTTTATCAAGAAGATCATTGAAATCGAGCATCCCGACAGCATTCTGCCAACCTTAGGCGGACAAACCGGCCTTAACCTGGCAATGGAGTTGGCAGAGGAAGGTTTCTTAGAATTAAGCGGTGTTAAATTATTGGGTACCTCGCCGCAAACCATCAAAAAGGCTGAGGACCGTCAGGCATTCAGGGAAACAATGATGGCAATCGAGGAACCAATTGTGCCGTCAGGAGTGGTGCAAACAGTTGAAGAAGCCAAAATCCTGGCGGAAGAGATCGGCTATCCGGTAATTGTGCGCCCCGCCTATACCTTGGGCGGTACCGGCGGTGGTATTGCCGCAAACGAGGAAGAATTGCAGGAAATCGCTCGCACAGGCCTCTATGCCTCACGGGTAGGGCAGGTATTGATTGAACGCTGCATTGCCGGCTGGAAGGAAATCGAATATGAAGTGATGCGTGACAGCAAAGGCAACGTCATCACCGTATGTAATATGGAAAATCTCGACCCGGTCGGCGTTCATACCGGCGACTCAATCGTTGTCGCACCTTCGCAGACATTATCCGATAAAGAATACCAGATGTTGCGCAGCTCGTCGCTGAATATTATTTCTGCCTTAGGAATAGAAGGCGGCTGTAATGTGCAGTTTGCCCTTAACCCTGATTCTTTTGAATATGCTGTTATCGAGGTTAACCCAAGAGTGTCGCGTTCTTCGGCGCTGGCTTCCAAGGCTACCGGTTATCCGATCGCGCGCGTGGCGGCGAAAATCGCCATCGGCTTTGGACTAGATGAGATTCCAAACGCTGTTACCGGTCAAACCTGCGCCTGCTTTGAGCCGACTTTGGATTATTGCGTTGTTAAATTCCCCAAATGGCCGTTTGATAAATTTGTTTATGCCAACCGTACGCTGGGTACGCAAATGAAAGCTACCGGCGAAGTCATGTCGATAGCACAAAATTTTGAGGCGGCGCTGATGAAAGCCGTGCGCAGCGCCGAGATCAATATGCAGTATTTATGCTTGCCAAAGCTTGGCGGTTTATCCGATGATGAGATCAAGGATCTGCTTACCCATTGTGACGACGAACGTATTTTTGTGGTGGCGGAGGCCTTGAGGCGCGGTATTACTCCTGAATATGTTTTTGAAATTACTAAGATTGATATCTGGTTTACCGAGCGGGTCAACCGGCTGATTGAGATGGAACGGCGTCTGCAAACCGAAACCATCGACCGCACACTCTACGATCAAGCTAAAACACTCGCTTTCCCCGATAATGTGATCGAAAAACTCTCCGGCCAGCCGGCGCCCTGGTACCGTTATGCAGGTTTTAAGATGGTTGATACCTGCGCTGCCGAATTCGAGGCGCAAACTCCGTATTATTATTCGAGTTGGGATGAAGCCTGTGAAGTCAAACCGTCGGACAACAAAAAACTGATCGTTTTTGGTTCCGGTCCGATTCGTATCGGCCAAGGAATAGAATTCGATTATTGTTCGGTTCACTGCGTCTGGGCCACCAGAGCGGCCGGTTATCAAACGATTATTGTTAACAATAACCCGGAAACGGTATCTACCGATTTTGATACCTCTGACCGTTTGTATTTTGAACCGCTAACGCCAGAGGATGTAGCCAACATAGTTGAAGCGGAACATCCCGACGGAGCTATTGTTCAGTTTGGTGGGCAAACGGCTATTAAACTGGCCGGTTATATGGAATCAATGAATCTGCCTATTCTCGGTACTCCCGCCTGGAGTATTGACGCTGCCGAGGATCGCGAGATTTTTGACAGAATCCTTAAGGATTGCCGTATTGAACGTCCGGCCGGCGGTACGGTTTATACCGAGGAGGAAGCGGTGGATATGGCCAGGCACCTTAGCTATCCGGTATTAGTGCGTCCTTCATATGTACTCGGCGGGCAGGGTATGGATATCGCCATGTGCGACGATGACGTCATTGAGTATATGGGTATTATCAACCGCGTGAAACAGGAACACCCGGTGCTGATCGATAAATACCTGATGGGAAAAGAACTGGAAGTTGACGCTATCTGCGATGGGGAAACGATACTGATTCCCGGCATTATGGAGCATATTGAGCGGGCAGGTATCCATTCCGGCGACTCAATCTCCGTTTATCCGCCGCAGAGCTTGCCTGATCATCACCGTGACGCTATCGTTGAATATACCTGCCGTCTTGCGGAAGCACTGAAAGTCAAAGGACTTGTTAATGTTCAGTTTGTTTTATACAATGATAAGATCTATGTAATTGAGGTTAATCCCCGTTCTTCCCGTACTATACCCTATATCAGCAAAGTTACCGGCGTACCGATGGTTGATCTGGCTACGCGCTGTATCCTAGGCGAGAAATTGGCGGATATGGGTTATGGCAGCGGCCTTTATCCCGAGGCTGATTACGTAGCGGTCAAAGTGCCGGTATTCTCTTTTGAAAAACTGCACAATGTTGATACTCATCTGGGACCGGAGATGAAATCGACCGGTGAAGTACTGGGCGTTGCCCATACTTTCAGCGAATCGCTATATAAAGGACTGCTGGCTGCAAACATGAAATTAGGCAGTAGTGGTGGCGTATTGCTGACGGTCCGTGATACTGATAAAGAGGAAATGGTTCCGATTGCCGAACGTTTTCAGAAGTTAGGCTTTGAACTTTACGCAACCGAAGGTACGGCCGGGTATCTTAACTCTCATATGATACCTTGTCAGATGGTGCGCAAATCCCATGAGGAGCAGCCCAATATTATCAGTCTGTTAGACAGCGGGAAAATCACCTATATGGTCAGCACCTCATCGAAAGGCCGCCAGCCTTGGCGCGCCGAGGTACAGATGCGGCGCAAGGCAGTTGAACGTTCGATTGTCTGCCTGACGTCTTTAGATACAGCTTCCGCACTTGCCCAGGCGTTAGAATCAGGCATTCACGTAGCCGATATTAAACCGATAAATATTGCTTTGTTAAGCCACAAAAAATAACAAAATTAATAACTAAAATGTCATAAATTAAAAGCAAGCTATCAATGTCACTATAGACAGCTTGCTTTTTGTATTGGAAATCTTTAATTGTGACACATGATCGCAATGGCCAAAAGAGATTAATTTTTTATGACATATGTCATTTTTGTCAGCAAGTGATATGAATAAAAAATATAACAAAAATATAATTATACAATGTATTGAATTTAATCTACTTTTGAGAAAATTGACATGTGATTATATTAAAAAAATACAAAAGTATAACGACTTCTAAATATATCAAAAATTTTACAAAAATAATTTAATAATTATAAAACATTGACATTAATCGAGATTTGTATTACTGTATAATTGTATGGTAGATTTTGGGAAGTTTTGTCAAGTTTTTTAAAAATATGTTAAGAGAGGGGTATGTAAATGGAACGCAGGATTTTATCAAAGTTTTTGCTTCTGTTTGTGGCGCTTTTTGTGGTTTTTGCGTGTTTGCCGGTAAGTGCTACCTCTGGTGGTGGAGACACAACCGATCCGGAAATGACAAGCCTAGTGGCGACTATTGAAGGCACCGACATCACAAGTACGAATGGCACAATAACTTGCATTTTAGGCGATGAAGTAACATCTATCAGGGTTACGATGGACGAGCCCGTTAGCTTGGTCGGCACACCCAATGTGACCATCGAAGGCGGTACGATCCCTGAAGGTACAGTATACGGTACAATATCGCTTGACACCAGTGATACAACAAATAAGACCCTGATCATTACGCCTAACCCCGGAAACGAAGAAGCCGGTCAGTTAGGCGCTTTTACATTTTCCGTGGCTGATGAAGTAATAGAGGATTCTTTCGGTAATTCACAGCCATACACGTTTACTCTGCAAGTTGCCGAGTCGCTTGTCAGAGCCGTCGGGGACGGTGTGACGCCGATGGCTGAAACAACACTTGATAGCACGCAGGCTTTTACTTTCTCTTTTGCCTCGGCAAACAGCAACCTTGATGAGCTACAGCTTGATATCTATTTTGGCGTCGAAGCCGGAGAGAGCAACAGAGTTTATGCTAATTGTGTTCAAATCAACCTTCCGGCAAATGCGACAGGGGTTGAGGGGTTGATCGATGCAATCGATGATGCGTTTTATGAACATACAAGATCTGAGCTGGTTGCCGCGTATGGCGAGAATGAAATACGCATGTACGAAGCGGTTGGTTTCTGCGTCGGCCAGCACAAAGCGACGGCAGTTAAAGAAAAAGTCAAGTACGAAGGCACGGCTACTGCCGGAACCTGGACCATCACCATGAATACTTACTTGCTGAGAGAAGACGCGCTGGAATTATTGGTGATGGTCACTGATGATAAAGACGCTGAATGGGGTCAAAACAATTATACTATTAACGGCGGAGCCGACACTAAGGCTTTTTACTATACACTGTTAGCCCCGTCCAATATCTATGTTGATGATGACTATGACGGCGACTCTTATGGCAACATTATCGGCGACGGCATTTATGTATATGGCGCCAACGCTTTTGCCACGATCCAGGATGCTGTTGACAATGTTCGCGAGGGTGGAACAGTTTATGTCGCCGCAGGTAGCTATGACAGCTTTTTGGTCGATGGCAAATCAAACGTTGAATCGGTATCCATAATCGGAGAAGATGCTGATACAACAATCATTGACGGTCAAGATGGCGCTGCTGATGTTGAAATGAGCGGTCTGAGCGCGGTCGCCGGATTTTTTGGTTGCAGCGACGTCACGTTCAGCGGCTTTACCGTGAAGAATTCCGCCACAGACCCGACCACGAGCGCCGGTATCGGCGTGGCGTTTTCTTCGAGAGTTCTGTTACAAAACAATATTGCCGAAGATAATGCCAGCGGCATTGTTCTTTATGCTACCCAAGATAGCACTGTAACTAATAATACCTTTACAGATAATGCTGCGTATGGAATATGGCTTGAGGGATATAGTGTTGATGAATGCTATTCCACAGGCAATACACTTTCCGAGAACGCCATTACCGATAATACTATCGACGGTATTTATTGCGGCGTGCTTTGCGACGACAATATGATCTCGGATAATACTATTTCCGGTTCAACCCAGTTAAACGGTGTCAACAGTTCCGCCGGACAGGATGCCAACGGCATCTATTTATGGAAGTCGGGCGGAAATACCGTGACCGGAAATACGCTTTCCGGTAATACCGGTTCAGGTATTGAGTTGATGGGGGCTAATCAAAACTCTATTAACGGCAATGTCATCACTGATAACGACCGCAACGGCGTCTGGATTAGATACAGTCCGGAATATCCTGATACCGGTCTTAACGCCATTAATGATAATAAGATATATGGAAATGATACGGATGGCGACGGCTATCAGCTTTGCACATTGGCCGGCTTTTCGGCCATTGATGCCGAGTATAACTGGTGGGGCACCGCTGTCGCTACGGCAGTTGCAGCCGGTATCTATGATGCCGATGTTGACGCGGTCGATTATATCCCATTCTATACTAACGCCAATATGACTGCGTTGAGCGGTGAAGAAATATATGTCGATGATGATTATACTTCCGTAGCCTGCGGCGGGCATATCTGGGGCGTTGATGCCTTTGACAATATTCAGGATGCCATTGATGCTGCTGCAGTAGGCGGCACAATCAATGTTGCGGCTGGTAAATATGTTGAAAACATATTTATCGACAAAGAGATATATTTATTTGGTGCGACTGATGGTGTGTCTACAATCGACGGCGCTGGTTCCGGAATTGTGGTCTCGATTATTGCCGACGATGTTACGTTCAGCGGCTTTAACGTTGTCAATTCCGGTGCTGATCCTATCACTTGTAGCGGTATCGGGCTTGCCGACATTTCCGGTTGCACAATAGAAAATAATACTCTTTCCGGAAATGCCAACGGCATTGTGATTACGGCCTCTGCCGCCGGGGATGCCGATTGCGAAAACAATATTATCCGTAATAATACGATCACTAATTGTGCTGCCTATGGTATTGCGCTGGTCGGCTATTATACATACTCACCGCTACAAGCGACCGTCCATTCCGTCAATAACACTATGATACGTGGTAATGATATCAGCGGTTGTGGCGGCGCGGACGGAATCTATGTTGACATGGACTGCAACGGTAACACGATCCGAGAAAATTCTATTGTCGGTGTGGACACGACGGGAACGAAAAACGGAATATATCTTTGGACGTCATCTGATAACACAGTGATCGGCAACACGATTACAAATAACGCTTATGGTATCCAACTGAGGTGCTCTTCAAATAATACGTTCAACGGCAACACGGTTACGGGCAACGGTATTGGTTTCTATCTCAGGTCGAGCGATGTTGAAGCTATCATAGAAGCCTATCCGGCTTCACCTAACTATTTCAACAACAACAATATCTATGGAAACATTAACTACGGTATCCAAACCCATTATTCCATATCCCGTATTTCAAACGGTGACACGCTTGACGCTACCGGCAACTGGTGGGGCAGCGATCAGCCTGAGTTTGATACGCTTATCAATGAGGAACGCAGCGACGACGTAGTCGATTATGGCTCACATAGCACGACTTATATCTACGAAGTAGAATTTGTTTCTGATGCTTCCAGCGTTGAAAACCCAGACAGCGTCTGGGTTGCAGCCGGTAAAGCTCTTGGCGATTTGCCGACGCTTACCAGAACTGGTTATAATTTTGGCGGTTGGTATACGGAAGAGAATGGCGGCGGTACTCGCTATCTCGCCACATCTTTGATGCCTGCCTACAGTCTGACATTGTATGCAGACTGGAATAAAAAAACCAGCGGCGGCAGTACGGTTACTACAACGCCCGAAACTAGCGATGCGTTTATCGTGACGACCACGGATCAAGGTACGACGATCAGCGGCACGCTGACAAACACGGATAATGGTCTTACAGTAAATATGCCGGGTGACGTATTTGACGAAGTGGCCGATAGTACGGATGCCAGCGTTATCGTAGAAACGGATATGGGGATTGTTACGTTTGACGCCGTTGCTACTGATTATATCAGCGCTGCTTCGGCGACCGGTGACGTTAGCCTGACGATCGAGGCTGTAGATGTTGCGACTTTGACTGCTGATGTGCAGGCGGCAATTGGCGATAGACCGGTATACGACTTTACACTGATGGCTGATGACGAGCTGATTTCCAATCTTGGCGGCGGATCAGTCAGCATTAGCATTCCCTATACGCTGCAAAACGGTGAGAATCCCAATGCCATAGTAGTCTATTATATAGATGAAAGCGGCAATTTGAACATGATTGAAGGATACTATAACAGCGCAATCGGTACCGTCGATTTTACCCTTGACCATCTCTCCGTTTACGGTGTTGGTTATAATCAAGTCACATTTAGTGATGTTGCTAAAACCGCTTGGTACTATGATGCGGTTACCTTTATTGCCGCCAGAGAAATAACCAGCGGTATGGGCAACAATATGTATGGTCCGGAAAACACTTTGACGCGCGGTCAGTTTGTAGTGATGCTGATGAACGCCTACGGCATAGAACCCCAAGACGCTCTGACGAATAACTTCTCAGATGCGGGTGATACCTATTATACGGATTATCTGGCAACAGCGAAAAAATTGGGTATTGCCAACGGTATTGGTAACAATATGTTCGCACCTGACGCCAATATTAGCAGGCAGGAAATGTTTACGTTATTGTATCGCGCGCTTGACAAGCTTGGACAACTGCCGGAAGCAACGTCGACAAATACGCTCGACAGCTTCAGTGACGCGGCTGATATTTCAGCTTACGCCCAAGATGCTTTTGCCTCATTAGTAGCAAGTGGTGTCATTTCCGGTAGCAACGGCCAACTTAATCCTCAAGAGCTTTCCACTCGTGCACAGATGGCGCAAATTTTGAAGAATCTCTTAACTCTCTAGTATACAAGTTAATAAAAAAGGAGGGTCAGTCCAAAACACCAGGCCCTCCTTTTAATAATTATTGTAACTAATCCATTATCTCAATAAATGCAGCAATTCTGGTGGTCAGTTGTCCGGAATCGCTTTGAGAATAATCTGTTTCAACGGTCAGGTAAGGGATCGCTTTATTTTTACAGAGATTACGGATTGACGCAGTTTCGATATTGTAGGTATGATAGGCCTGCAGCACTACATCAATCACACCGTCGACTTTGAATTCATCGATAAGTTCTTGGAGCATTTGCTCACGGCAGCGGTTGGGACTGAACACCGAGCATTCTATTTCAAGATACGCTGCGGCAATTTCGCCCATGATGTCCGGCGCTTGGTCGTCTATATGGATTCGGTTTGCTTTGATACCGCTGCAGTTTTCGAAACAAATGACGGTGCCGCCATTGTTTTCAATTGTTCCTACTACTTTATCAATAACGCCTCCAGAAGGACAACCGGTAATCAGTATCCGTTTATTTTTAAATGAAGATCGGCATTTGATTAACCATAAGAGCCTCCTTTGATGCTAAATGTATATGTATTTAGGTTAGGTCAGCTCTGCAGCTAGTTTGATATTGAAGTGCAGAGCATCTAATTGTAATCGTGACGATATACCGGCGGATAGTATATCCAATGCAGCGTTGACCGCTGGATGAAAATAGCCGCCGTTTTGTTTTTGTTTAACACCGGCGGTTATTGCTGCATCAAGCAGGGAATGATCTGCAAGCCGCAATTGTTCGGGTATGGCGGCCATTAACAGCGTATGTGATGAAAGTGTATTTCCGGTAAAGGATGATATCTCTGCAGGTTGCGGGTTAACGAATAGAAAACCATTACATTTGTTATTACGGTAACCGAGTACATTAACGCAGTTGCCAGTCAAATAACCGATGGTTTTGTCAATCTCCATCATATCCTTGGGTGAGGTAGCGATTAAGGCACAGGGTAGATCAGACAACGCCGGTAGATCGCTGCAGATGTCTTCGCCCATGATACCGCCGATACCGCAGCTTACGGCTACGGTTATATCTGATGCGGCGCAGGCCGCCATGGTCCCGGAGGCTGTTAACGCGCCGGATAATCCGTCATAGAGCGCCTGATTAAAATGGACATGGTCAATTCTCAACGGTTCCATGGCGCGACTGCGAAAAGGCACAAATTGTTCAATATTACCCAAAACCAGCCGCCCTTGATCTATCCAGGCAAAAGTTGGGTTAGTGCAGTCAAAGGTTTGCACCAACTTATCATCACTGACAGACGGCAGACCATGTGTCAGCAACGCAGTTTCTACTAAAAATCGGGGTTGTTGGTTCATATTAACTCCGTTGGCGATAGCGATTAACCGTCAGCCGCTCGCCAAGGTTAAGTACAGGAAGGGGGGCCCCCTGCCCTTGGCGATGCAGCTACGGGCGGCGATCACGTCGTCGCATAAGCTTTTCCCCTTAAGCATTTTGCTGATTCATTTTGTAAACGTATCAGATTACAAAACAATATATAATTCGTGATATTAGGCCCCATTTACCTGCAGTTATATCTATAAAATTCTATTATAATTGGAGTATTATATATTCGTTTTATTAATACACGGGTAATGTAGTGTTTATAATTAATCTCAAGGTTGAGGTCCAAATTTAGGACATTTATAATAATTAATGTATTTACATATTATACATGTATAAGAATAATTAATGCAATATATATGGAAAATAAAGGATTTTAATCTTATTTGTCAAAAACTGTAAAAAGAATATTTATTTGGAGAAAATAGCTTATGATTGATATCCAAATAATTGAAGATTATCAAAAATTTTTCGATTCGTTTAATACATTCGATATATATATTTATTGTTTCGATATTCAGACTGGAGAAATTTATATCTCTCAGAGTGCTTCTAATATGTTTGGATATGCCAAAAATAAGTTTAATAAAAATTGGAAAAAAACAATCCATCCCGATGATTTAAACGATGTGATCAACTGGCGGAAAGAGCTGCAAAGTGAGAAAAAAATCGATCAGCCGGCCAGTGTCAAATACAGAATTATCTGTGGCGACGGTGAAACAAGATGGGTCGAAAATCATATGTCGCCGGTAGAGGATTTATTCGGACAAATTCAGCAGTATATTGGGCTGCTTGTGGATATTACCGAACAAAAAGATATAGAGAAAAAAATTGAATATTTGGCTTATCATGATACTCTGACCGGTCTGCCGAACAGAAACATTTTTAACGAATATATTAATAAGACTTTATCGCGGGGAAAAAGAAAAGGTATCGGCATGGCGTTGTTGTATCTCGATCTTGACCGGTTTAAAATCATCAACGACACGATGGGCCATGAAATAGGAGATATTGTTCTGAAGTTGGTAGCTGATAGGCTTTTAAGCAGCGTGCGTGATATTGATATCGTTTCCCGGCAGGGGGGAGACGAATTTATTATATTGCTTGATGATGCAGACGTTGAGAAATCGGAATTGACGGCGCAACGGATACTATATTATCTCAAAGAACCATTTTTGATTGGTGACGAAGAGATGTATGTTACTGCCAGCATCGGTATCAGCTTGTATCCGCTGCATGGCGACGATGCGGAAACGTTGATACGTAAGGCAGATGAAGCGATGTTTATGGCAAAAGAAAACGGCGCTAATCTTTACTGTATATATCATAAAGACATGCAGAATAAAATAGTTCGCAGAATGCAGTTGGAACAGGCGCTGAAAAAGGCCATTGACGATAATGAGCTGTCAATTTATTATCAACCGATAATCAATTTCTTTTCCGGGGATATTGTCGGGATGGAAGCATTGCTGCGTTGGCAGCATGCGGATTTCGGGATGATCCAACCAGAGGAATTTATACCGATTGCCGAAGAATCCGGTTTAATTTACGGCATAGGGGAATGGGTGCTTGAAAACGCCTGCAAAAGAAACAGACAGTGGAAAGACGCAGGTTTTGGTCCTTTTCGAGTTATTGTGAATGTTTCCAATAAACAATTTAAGCAAAGGAATTTTATTGAGATAGTACAGGGCGTTTTGAATAAGACCGGCCTTGCGCCATGCTGGTTGGAAATTGATATCAGCGAGGGTTTCCTACTGGATATTGATGAAGCCGTACCGATTACCAGGGATCTGGAAAAACTAGGCGTTAGGGTTTCGGTCGATGATTTTGGTACCGGTATTTTCTCATTTTCGGTTTTTAACCGTTTAACTATCGAATACTTAAAGATAGGTAGAAACCTTGTTCAGAATATGGATGATAGCAATACGCTTAACCTGATTAAAGCGATCATTCATATGGGTAAATCACTGAATCTAAAAATATTGGTTGAAGGAATCGAGAACAAAGAAGAAATCGAATTCTTTAAAGATCAGGAATGCTTTTTGGGGCAAGGTAATTATTATTGCCCGCCAGTATCTGCAGAAAAGGCGGAAATCTATCTCAGAGATTTCTTCGAATGGAAGATCAAATACGGCGGAAACAGCTTTGACCCGGATAAAATAAAAATGATCGAAGATGAGAATAAGAAGCTCAAACAGATGTTGGCGGAGTATTCTCTAAAAGAAGCCTAATAATTTAACAGATAAAAAATAAAGCAAAGGGTTTGAGTTTTGTTTATATATCTCATAACCCTTTCTTATTGGAACAAAACAAACGGTAACGCAGCATTTTTTCTAAAAAACTTGCAGCTTATCTGTAAATAGTAAAAGGAATTGATCAATTTATCCAGAATAACAAATCGACAAATTATCTGTAAATATCTGGTATTTTGGGGAGTATTGGCGAATGGAGCATAAATATTATCCGTTGACTCATGTCCAAAAAAGTATTTGGTCCAGTGAACAGCTTTTTCCTGGCACAAGTATGAGCAATGTTGCCGGCACGATGAGGATATTGGCAAATGTTGATTTCGAGCTTTTAGAGCAGGCGGTTAATCTATTTATCAAAGAAAATGACGCTGCCCGTTTGCACATTACTGAAATCGATGGCGAACCTCTACAGTATGTTGTCGATTATCAATATAAAAAGCTTGATTTTTTTGATTTTGCCGGTAATATAAATGATTTGTTTAAATGGGACGAAAAGCAAGCAAAATTTCCCATGACTTTATTAGATACCGATCTTTACTATGTGGCGTTGGTAAGAATTAACGATAATGACGGCGGTATATTTGTCAGAGTTCATCATCTTATTGCCGATGCCTGGACGATGGTTTTGATGGGTAACCAGTTTATCGAAAATTACAATGATCTCAAAGAGGGTACCTATCTAGCCGATAGAACCAGGCCGTCTTTTATTGATTACATATCGTCTGAAGAAAAGTATTTTGAATCAAAAAGGTTTGACAACGACCGTCAATACTGGTCAGGCAAATTTGCCAATTGGCAGGAAGCAACTGTTATAAAAAGCCGCAAAGAAAAAACCGGCTTGACCAAAGCCCGTCGCAAGACACAGATAATACCGCAAAAGCTCACTCAGAAAATCCGTGAATACTGCCAGCAAAATAAAGTCTCGGAATTTAGTTTATTTATGGCTGGTTTTGCTATGTATATCAACAGGGTAACGGGTAAGGAGGATCTTGTATTAGGTTCGACTTTTTTAAATAGAGTTAACGCAGTCGAGCGAGAAACCGTTGGTATGTTTGCGAATATTGCTGTGCCAATGCGTTTTAATCTGCGGGATGATATGGATTTTAATACCTTTGTCGAGCAGGTATGCAAAGAAACACTCGGCGCATTGAAACACCAAAAATATCCTTTTGATCTGATTCTCAAAGAAGTCAGAGAGAAAAATAAGACTGCAGTAAGTTTGTTTGATATTGTGCTGACATATCAAAATTCCAAGTTTATAAAACTTAGTAATTCGGACCAGTATATTACCAGATGGCACTTTAACGGCTATCAGATCGAATCGCTGATTATCAATCTTAACGACAGGGAAAGCGACGGCCGTTTGATAGTGGACTACGATTATTCGACCGATTTGTTTTATGCCACTGAAATTGATTTTATCCATCAACATATAATTAATGTTCTTTGGCATGCGCTAGATAATCCTCAGAAAAAAATATGCAATCTGGAAATGCTATCGGAAAAAGAAAAACAGAAGATATTAAATAGATTTAACGATACCGCCGCTGATTTTCCACACGATAAAACCATCCAGCAGTTATTTGCCGAACAGGTGGAAAAAACGCCTGATAGCACCACGATAATGTTTGGTGAGCAGAGCTTGACATACCGTGAGTTAAACGAAAAGGCTAATGCACTGGCCAATATTTTGCGTGGCAAAGGCGTAAGGAACGACAGTGTGGTTGCTTTGATGCTGGATCGTTCAGTGGAAATGATCATCGGCATTATGGGTATTCTCAAAGCCGGCGGAGCTTATCTGCCAGTTAATCCTATGTATCCGGAGGAACGGATTAGGTATGTACTTGAGGATTGCGGCGCCGGGATTATGCTGATCAACAATGAGATTAAAACAGCATCGTTTTACCAGCTAGAAGTTATTAATTTATCCGATGCGTCTTTATATACCGGTGATAATTCAGAACCTGCGTATATCAGTTCAGCGCGGGATCTGGCCTATATTATCTACACTTCCGGTTCGACCGGTAAACCTAAAGGCGTTATGAATGAACACCGCAGTCTTGTTAACAGATTGCACTGGATGCAAAAAAAGTATCCGCTGGATCAAGACAGCGTTATCTTACAAAAAACGCCATTTTCTTTTGACGTATCGGTTTGGGAAATCCTCTGGTGGTCTATAGTTGGCGCAAAAGTTTGCCTGCTTGAACCAGGTGGAGAAAAAGATCCGCGAGCAATTATTGAGGCAATCAAAAAATACCGCGTCACAACTATGCATTTCGTTCCTTCAATGTTGGCAATGTTTCTCAAGTTCCTGGAAAGCTACGATCATATCGATGACTTGTCTTCATTACAGCAGGTATTTTCCAGCGGGGAAGCGCTTAGCCTTCGCCAAACGGAAAAATTCAATCAACTGCTCAATAATGCTTTTGGGACGAGATTGGCCAATCTTTACGGTCCAACCGAAGCAGCAATCGATGTTTCCAGTTTCGATTGCTCGCCGCGTGTAGAATTGAATACCGTACCGATCGGTAAACCGATCGATAATATTAAGCTATATATATTGGACAAACACCTCAATATGGTACCGATTGGAATTGCCGGTGAATTGTTTATCGGCGGTATTGGCCTGGCCAGGGGTTATATCAATAATCTACAGCTTACTGCCGAGAAGTTTATCCCCAACCCCTTTGATGACAATGACCGTTTATACAGAACCGGAGATCTTGCCAGATGGTATGCGGAAGGTGATATTGAGTATCTTGGCAGAATTGACTTCCAAGTGAAAATACGGGGATTCCGTATTGAGTTAGGAGAGGTAGAAAATAAATTATTGCTTCACCCGGAAATAAAAGAGGCTGTGGTTACGGGAATAGAACAGGACGATAAAAAGTATCTTTGCGCGTACTATATTGGTAACTCTGAAGTTTCGTCCCGTAATCTCAAACATTTTCTCTTGAACGATCTGCCGGAATATATGATACCGTCATATTTTGTCAGGGTGCAATCTTTGCCGCTTTCCGCCAACGGAAAATTAGATAAAAAGATGCTGCCGTTGCCATCTGGCGGGGACAGTGAGGCTGTTTATGCTCCGCCGCGTAATGAGATTGAAAAGAAGCTGGTTGCTGCTTTCGAGGAGGCGCTTTTTACCAATATTACAGAAAAAAGGGCGGTTGGCATTGACGACAATTTGTTTGACCTTGGCGCCGATTCTTTATTGGTACTGGTAATTTACTCCAAAATATATGGATATAACTGGGGACTTACCGCCAATGATTTCTATTCCTACCCCACGGTGCGTGAGCTGGCCGAGAAGATACAGGGTCAAATCGAAGAAAAACCGGCGGATGAACTGGTCTTAAGCAACGTAGCTACTGTGGAGTGGCCGGAAGATAGTATAGATATGCTGACAACCAGAGAAATCAATAATGTTTTGCTGACAGGCGCAACCGGGTTTTTGGGAGTACATATTTTAAGCGAACTGTTAGAGAGCAGTCAAAGCGTCGTATACTGTCTGGTTCGCGGAGAAAATCAGCAGGCTGCGGAAGCCAGACTGATTAAAATGCTTTCCATATATTTCGGGAACAAATACTTGACTTATCTCGGCAAGCGGGTTATATGCCTTAATGGGGATATCACATTGAGTAAATTAGGTTTGACAGCGGATCGATACGAGATCTTGGGCAGGAGCATCGACTGTATTATCCATTCGGCTGCGATGGTCAAATATTTTGGCGATTATACGCGAATCGAACAAGTCAACGTTAAAGGCACCAGGGAAGTAGTCGATTTTGCGCTCAGATATAATATTAAGCTCAATCATATATCAACTGTTTCGGTGACCGGTGACTATCTTGTTGACAACGCTGTTGACGGCGAGTTTACGGAACGGAATTTCTATGTGGGACAGGATGTTTACGGCAATATCTATGTCCGGAGTAAATTTGAGGCGGAAAACTGCCTGCTTAAGGCTACTGAAAAGGGCTTAAGGGCGACTATTTTCCGCATGGGTAATTTGACGGGCCGGTATAGCGACGGCTTTTTCCAGCAAAACATTGCCGATAATGCCTTCTACAGCGCTATCGGCTCGGTTGTAAATACAGGTATTATCTCCGAGGGCATTTTAGCTGAACAAATTGAATTAACGCCGATTGATTGCGCGGCGCGGGCGATTGTCAAAATTGCCGCCACTAATGAAGCTGATGGCAGGATTTTTCATATCTTCAACAACAAAATGCTCAGTGTAGGTCACTTGCTGGAAATGTTCAGGAGTATTAATATTGCAATCAGACCAATGAATAATACCCAGATAGAGAAGCTGCTGAAACAAGAATTTAAGAGTAAAAACAAACGTGATCCAATGCAGGGTATGCTGGTTTACTTGAACGATACCGGAGACTTGGCGCATCGCGCAACTTTAGATATCAAGGCCGACTTTACGGTGGATTATCTGGCAAAAGCCGGATTTGTCTGGCCGCAGATTGATCAGGTATATTTATCAAAAGTACTGGAATATATGAGAAGTGTTAATTTCCTGCCGGCCGCAGTTGGCCGAATTGTTTAGGTTAAGGTTTTATAATTAAGACCAGGTAAAGGGTATAAGCATGTTTACAAATATTGTTTTATTACAGACATTATCAATAATATCAACACTGACAATGGTGGTGCTGGTCATTATTGGTATGAGAATGAAAAACAAACAGCAGATCCACTATGCATTTTTAAGTGTGATCTTTTTTACATTGTTTTGGTCGGCTGCGAGATTGATCCAGATCTTTGTGGAAAACGCAAACAATGTCGTGATATTGGAAAAGCTCGTTTACGTAGGAGTCTGCCTGTTACCGATTTCATTGATGATGACAGGCATTATTTTTGCCAAGACGCGGGTGAATTTCTGGAAGTATATCTGGTTGTATATTGTGCCGATAATCACACTGGCGATCATCTTTTCCAGTCATTATCAACAGCTTTTTATTATCAAGGCCAGTTTCGTCAGTACGGACTTTGAATATGGCCCGTATTATCTGTTTCATGAGATATATTCATACTCATGTATTGTCATCGGTATTTTATATTTATTGGTGTTCTCGATCAAAAATTCCGGTTACTTTTCCAAACAATCCTTGCTGATATCGTTAGCTTTTTTCCTACCGCTATCTGTAGTAATTATCAGTACGACAAAAATAGTAGAGATGCCGGTATTTTGGGAAAACATTTCTTTTGCCTTTTCTATGCTGCTATTTATGATTGCTATATTTAAGTTCGATTTTCTTAATGTTGTGCCGGTTGCCTTGCAGAAAATTGTTGATTTGATTTCTGAGGGATATCTGATAGTTAATAACAAGGCGGAAATTATTGATTTTAATCAGACATTTGTCGACACTTTCAAGCCAATAATCAAACCAAAAAGAAGAGAAAATCTTTCAGTACTACTGCTGAAATATCGAGGTATATATTTCAGCGAAGAAGACTGCACTAAATGGAGTGAAGCAATTGGTAAGGAAACTAATTATTCTTCTGAGGAACATATCGAAGGGCCCAATTTTAATCAGTATTTCCAAATCACTATAACGCCGATATTTTCCAATCAGCATTTTTTGGGTTCGATCATTCTTTTCCAGAATATTACCGAGCATAAAAAGAATATTGAGATCATTAAAAACAATCAGGAAGTGTTAATGGAAAAGGAACGTCTGGCGTCATTGGGGCAGATGATCGGCGGTATTGCGCACAATCTGAAAACACCCATCATGTCATTAGCCGGCGGCATTGAAGCATTAAACGATTTGGTTGACGAATATAAAAATTCTGTAGGCGACAAGAGGGTAACCCAAGATGACCATTTGGAAATAGCCGCCGAAATGCATGATTGGCTGCATAAAATGAAGCCGTACTGCACTTATATGACTGATGTCATAAACGCGGTAAAAGGTCAGGCCGTGCAGCTAAATTATTCCAGCAGCGAGAAATTCTATGTTGGTGATCTGGTTAAACGCATCAGCGTTCTGATGAGGCACGATTTGAAGAAGTATCATTGTACTTTAAACGAGAAATTCGATATTGATCTCAATACCGAGATACAAGGAGAAGTAATCAATCTGGTACAGGTAATAAACAATATCATTACCAACGCTATTCAGGCTTACGAAGGTCAAGAGGGAATAATTGATTTTGAGATTACCAAGGATAATAAAAATGTCATATTTAAAATTCAGGATTACGGTAAAGGTATTCCCCAAAAGGTACAGGACAGGCTTTTCAAAGAAATGTTGACAACAAAAGGCAAAAATGGAACAGGACTAGGACTATATATGTCGTATTCTACAATAAAAGGCCGGTTTTTTGGTAATATGGAATTTAAGACCGCAGAAAATGTCGGAACGGCTTTTATTATTACTATTCCTTATCTTAAAACAGGGCAATAGGAGGTGTCATAAATGCGAATTTCTAAAAGTCAGGTTTCCTCTGAATACAAAATATTTATTTTAGATGACGAGATTGGTATTATTGATTCTTTATCAGTAATGCTGAAAAGAAGCGGTTATTATTATACGGGCATGACAGACCCTTATCAGGCTATAGATAAAATCAGAGAAGAGCGGTTTGATCTGTTGATATTGGATTATCTGATGCATCCGATCCATGGTGATAGGGTAGTAGAAAAAATCAGGGAATTCAATAATGAAATTTATATTCTCCTGCTGACGGGTCATAAAGATTTGGCGCCGCCGTTGGAGACGATCAGGGCTTTGGATATACAGGGATATTGTGAAAAAGGCGATAATTTTGATCAACTGCAGTTATTGGTTGAATCGGGGATAAAATCGATTTCCCAGATGCGAACCATCAAGAAATTCCAAGATGGCTTGAATAAAATATTGCAGGCTGTTCCCAAAATTTATCAGCTTCAGCCGATAGGTAATATTCTAGAGGATATATTAACGGAAATTCTTTCATTGGTCAGCAGTAAAGACGCATTTATACTGGTTGATGATGTGACGAATGTCAGCGGCGGCAACAACAGTATTTTTAAAGGCATCGGCAAATATAAAGCTGAAATTGAAGATTTCATGGACATGCTTGATCCGTTGCTGATGGAACAGATAGGTAATGCCAGAATTAACAGGGAGGTTGTTAATTTTGAGCAACAATTGATTATCCCTTTAATGAATGAGTTTATGCAGGATATTGGCATTATTGTTGTTGAAGGCGATAAACTCGATGAAGGTACCAAGCTGCTGGAAATATACGCCAGCCAGGCAGCGTCTTCAATCAGCAATGCTTTTTTGCACTCGCTGGTTAACACTAAGAACGATGAGTTAAATAAGACTTACGATGAGCTTCGTGAAAGATATATGGATACCATCGAAGCCTTAAGACTGGTTGTTGACGCCAAGGATATTTACACGAGAGGCCATTCAGATCGGGTTGCTTATTTTGCCGTAGAATTAGGCAAAGCATTTAACTTATCCATCGAGGAGCTGGAATTATTGAGGATCAGCGGTATTTTCCATGATGTTGGCAAAATTGGCACCTCAGATGACATCCTCTTTAAAACGGATAAACTGAGTGATAAAGAATATGCGGAAATAAAAAAACACCCGGTTAGGGGCGCCAAAATTCTCTCGGCCGTTTCAATGTTCAAGGAAGTGGTGCCGATTGTCAAATGTCATCACGAGCGCGTTGACGGCAGGGGCTATCCTGATAGGCTCAAGGGCGATGAAATACCGTTTATGGCGAGGGTTATTGCAGTAGTTGACGCTTTTGATGCGATGATGTCCGACCGCCATTACCGCTCCAAGCTTAAATTTGAAGATGCAATAAACCAATTGACTCAAGGAGCAGGTACACAATTTGACAGGCAGGTTGTTGAAGCATTTGTTTCAAAAACAGATGTTTTTAAAAAAATAGTCAATAAAGAATCGTTTAATTACGAGATCAAAATACCTTAATATAAAAAATATTAACCGCCCGGGCTTATCCCGGGCGGATTTTTTTTGTTTCAGTATTTTTGACAATTTCACAGGCGCCTATTATCTGAATTTCAGCCAATTGGAGGATAGAGACGTGATTGACCTTGTCAAATCTGCAAATAAAACCATCAACAACTACCACTGATATAAAAGCCTCGATTATACCACTTGTCCGAATAATCGATAATCAAGCTTCCTAATTCGCTTGCGATATTGTTGTCATATACTATTTTTATGCCGTTGCTTTCCTGAATAATGTCATAATCTTTTTTTAACTCGTCCAGAGTTAATCCCCAGCGGGGACCACCTCAACCATAACCTTTAAAAAATATCCGTAACATTTGATTTTCGGGGTTGGCAGTTTTTGAGGCAATTTCTTTAAACTTTTGTGCTGCAACACTATTTAATGTGATCATATCTAACACCTCCTATTTATAAAAAATAACATTTATTTTAAACGATAACAGTGACCATGTCACAAATATGTTATTAGTTTTGGCAGTTCGGTAAAATAAATGCAAAATAAAAAATGGCTAATAATATAGCCATTTTTTTTAAAGATAGGGATATTAAATAACTGGTGGAAATATCGGTATGTAAATGGTTTAACTAATAGCTTGATGATTGATTTAATTCCGCGATAATTTCCGATCGGCAAAACTTTTTCCGGGAGCGCAATACTTCTTTTATTGTGCAGTATTTATCCGCAAAGCTGACGATCATCGCCTCGTTGCTTAGCGGCGCCATAACGGTCAGCGGCCACATATGATTTAAAATTATCTCTCGTTCCAAACTATTGATCTGAAAATGTGTGGATGCGGTATTGTATGCTTCTTTGGGATGGGTAAAACTATGGAACAAAAATCCTTTACGGCCTGTTTGTTCACGCCAGTCGTAGAGATAAAAATCATGCATTAAGGCGCCTCGTACCATGCTTTTTTTATCAATATCAAGATTAAACAACAAACAAAATTTGAAACTGATTAAGGCAACTGCAATACAATGATCCAAACGGTTGATACCGCGATGCTGTACAAAACCATTGAGTTTTTTTAGTTCGTTTGAATGCAATATATCTTCGGTACTGGCATAAAAAAATGTCTTTTGTTCTTTTGATAAATGCATCTTACTCCCATTTTCTATTATGTAAATTATGATTATAATTATATAGTTTTTGCTAGTAGTATGGCAATAAAAAAGAATCGGTAATTATATCCAATAATTGATTTACATAACAAAAATATTTATTATAATTATTTATAAATGGATGTTGACTCTCCCCTTGCCGGAGATAGTAGTATGAATTTACGAGGAAGGAGCGTGGTCCTTTGTACCGAATCGGTGATTTTTCCAAAATGGGTAGAACCACTATTAAGACTTTGCGCTATTATGATGAGATCGGGTTGCTAAAACCGGAACAGACAGACAAATATAGCGGTTACCGGTTTTATTCATCACAGCAGTTGTTTCAGCTTCATCAAATCCAATCGCTGCGGCAAATCGGTTTATCCATTGATGAAATCAAATTGATTTTATCTGGAGTTGATAGTCAAGGCATATTACAAAAACGCAAAGCCGAACTTATTGCCGAATTAGATAATTGTCAAGACCAACTCTCCCGAATCGAATTTATATTATCCGGTCAAACGGAGGAGGTTATTATGAATTATCATGCGACGATCAAAGAGTTGCCCGAGTGTATTGTTTATTCTACAAAGATGACTGTACCCAGCTATGATGATTATTTCCAGCTTATACCGGCCATTGGCGCAAAGGTCACAGCCAAGTACCCGGACCTGAAATGTTCGATTCCTGAGTATTGTTTTATCGTTTATCTTGACGGCGAATATAAGGAGAAAGATTTTCACATCGAATTTTGTGAAGCGATTGATCAAATGAAAGAAGATTTCGACGATATCAAGTTTAAAAAAGTTGAGGCGATCAACGCGGTATCGGTAATGCATAAAGGAGCATATGCAGATTTGGCTCACGCCTACGCTTATGCCTTCAAATGGATCGAAGATAACGGATATCTGGCAATCGACAACCCGAGAGAAAGCTATATTGACGGGATTTGGAATAAGGAAAACGAAGAAGATTGGCTAACGGAACTACAAATACCTGTTAAGAAAAAGTAATTATAAAAAGAGCTGTTACCTAATCTGGTAGCAGCTCTTCTATTAGCAGTTTCCGATATAAACATGATCCAGATATTCCCGTGCTACATCCGCTAAAGCGTTAATCTTATTGATATCGGTCGGATTACGGTCTGTCATTTGATAGCGGGGGAAAAAGCGGGTGAGATGTAGCGGTATATCAGGACGTATTGAACTTAGCCAGCGGCTAAGCTCACGGATTTCTTCTTCACTGTCGTTTTCGCCGGGGATGATCAGCGTAGTTATTTCAACATGACAGGATTGGGCGGAAAGCTTGATTGTCTGCTTGACCGTGTCCAAATCTCCGTTGATTTGCCGGTAAAATTCCTCGTTAAAAGCTTTGAGGTCGATGTTCAGAGCGTCGATATAGGGCAATATCTTTTTAAGCGGTTTTGCACAAATATAGCCATTGGTTACCAGCACGTTTTTCAAGTCATTTAGTTTGGCGATTTGAGCGCAATCCATCACAAATTCATAACCGATTAGCGGCTCGTTATAGGTATAAGCTATACCGATATTGCCTTGCGATTTCAGTGAGACGGCCAATTTAACCAGCCGATACGGCGTAATATAGTTGGTTTGCGCCTGTTTACTGTCGGCCATTGATATTTGATAGTTTTGACAAAATGAGCAGCGGAAATTACACCCGTAACTACCCACAGAAAGAATCATGCTGCCAGGGCAGAAATTATAAAGCGGCTTTTTTTCTATCGGATCAAGAGCCATCGAAGTGATCAATCCATAATTGCTGGAGGTGATTTTGCCGTCAATATTGCTGCGGGCATGGCAAAAACCGGTTTGCTGATCATCAAGTTGGCAATGATTCGGACAAATCTCGCAGATCAGCTTGCTCATTTATGCCTCACCACCTCAAACCGTTCCAGCGAATATTTATCATGAGAAGAAATACCTGCCTTCTGCAAGGCGATTGAAACCTGCTTCTGCGGAGTATTTACTCCGGCCAGGTCGGGTAGTAATAAACCCCGCCGTCCTCTTGAGCTGACAATGACCCCGTAGCGAATAACGTCCAGCTGATCAATAGACTCAATAGGTTCGGCTTCTCCGAGAACGTCGACGCTGTATTCGAGCCAGGGCAATTCGTCGGGACGCACCGGCTCAAAGCGGGGATCCTCGGAACAGGCGCTGACGGCGTCACGGATGATCTCATCGGCAGTGTTGTCGGTTACCGGTGCAATGGTGCCGATGCAGCCGCGCAATCTGCCGCTGATCTTTATAGAAACAAAGACGCCGGCTTTGTGCTGCAACAACTCATCAGGTAAATCATCCGGACGTTGTAGCTGTCGTCCGGTTTTGACATAATGCTCTAAAGATTGACGCGCCAACTGCACATAATTATCTTCCTGCGTTTGTGTTTCTTGAAGGCGCATCATTTCGGCCTGCTCATAGATTTGATCAAAATGTCTGTTATCATCATTGCCGATTATATCGAAAGAGGCAACCGCATAGCCGACGCCTAAAGGCCCCTCGTAGGAGAGTAGCTGCGGTTTTATTTTTTTGCCGTCCAGCGCGCCGGCCATAATAAGGAACGAACGTAACCCGCATTCGGCGGCAGCTTCGCAAAATTCTTCGTTAAAAGTCATAAGTCTTAAGAAATCCCCTTGCACTAATGCTTCAGTCAATTGGCGGTCAAATACCGGGCCCTCTTCGGCTATGCCGTAAGGTCCATCTTCTGTGAGTTTATGGGACAGATCGCCGCTGGCAATAAAAAGCACGCGCTTATTACTTTCATCAGCTGCCTGAACAATGCATTTGCCAAAACGATAGTGGACCAGCGGCGAAAGCCCGGAAATGCCGATGCGCACCAGACAGTAATCAAGGTAGTATTGATTGACGAAATAGAGCGGTACCATTGTGCTGTGATCCAGCTTTTTATACCTTTCTCCCAAGGTACCGGCAGGTATTAATTCTTCTTCGGCCAGTCGACAGAGACGCTCAACAAAATCACTGTCATATTTTACTTTGAAAGCTACATCCGGAGCGCCAAAATCTCCAAAATCACCCGAGGCTCTTTCACCAGGCGAGATATGCAAATAATCGGCATACATAATTGAATGAGGCGAGGTGATTATGATCGTATCCGGTTTGAGTTCTTGGGTTCGGCGGCCAACTTGCTGATAAGCATCAATAGTTTTTTGAATTTCTTTTTGTTTACCTTTGCCGATTTGAGATACAATCAACGGTGGGTGTGGAACAACGAATGCGCCAATCAAAGACATCTATCTTCCCCCTTTTGATTTTTGGGCATATATTATAATATGACGACTTTACGATGTATTTTATTGATTATTATTATATGCAAATTATAACCTGTATATTTGAAGTTGCCAATAATAGAAGTAAATGAATATATAATACTGTCGGAACGCTGATTCCTGTTATGGAAGACCAGTTGGTGGAGTGTATATCTTCTTGGAAACAGAAAGTTCCTTTGGTAGGGAAGTAAAAATAAAAAACCGGGTGTTTGGTCAGTATATCCGCCTATTATATTAATCGTCAAAACTTTGTTGACAATTAACAACCGCCGTCATATAATGTATTAAATCTCTTTGCACTGCATTACATTCTGCAAAAGGAATGCGAGATCAACAGTACAAACTGAGCAGGCGATGGACCTTGTTTAGGGTTCGTGGGGCCGGGTTACCTTTGAAACAGGTGACAGCAGATGAGTCGATCACGTCTGTGGGACAGTAGTATGTTCCGCAAACGTGGTTTTTTTAACCCTTTTAGTGGAAACATACAGACTGAATGGAGTGCCGTAGAGCTATCAAACGATACCGCAAGGTAAACGGAGGTAACTTATATGACTGAAAACAATCAACCACTAAAGGGCCTGAGTGTTGCTGAAGCTGCTGATTTGCAGCAACAATACGGTAAAAACGAGCTGACACCTCAGCAAAACGAAAGTTTTTTTAGCAAAGCGCTGAAGATTATTATTGAGCCAATGTTTGTGCTGCTGTTGGTGGCGGCAATTATTTATTTCATTCTTGGCGAACCGCGCGACGGCGCTGTGATGCTGATTTTTGTAATTGGCATTATCAGTATTGATGTGATTCAGGAATGGAAAACTGATAGAACGCTCAATGCGCTCAAAGACCTTTCTGCACCGCGTATAACAGTAATCCGTGACGGGGTGGAGACTGAAATTACCAGTTGTGACCTGGTGCCCGGTGACTTAATGATCGTCTATGAGGGTGTGAAAATCCCTGCCGACGGTTTTGTGGTAAGTTGCAGCGACCTTTGCGTTGACGAGTCCTCTTTGACCGGAGAGTCCGAAGGAGTTTGGAAGGTAACTGAAGATAAATTACGCCTTGCCAGCGATTATTGGCGGCGGGATTACTGCTATGCCGGTACATTAGTTACTCAGGGAACTGCGATTGTTAAAGTAGATAAGATTGGTCAAGCGACCGAGTACGGTAAAATCGGCGCCAATGTCGCCGCTGCTGTTGATGAGGCAACGCCGCTGCAAAAGCAGACTGGTAGCCTGGTCAAAATCAGCGCAGGCATAGCGGCGGTTTTGTTTATATTGGTTGGTATAGTCACATACTTAAACATACCTAGCCATGACTTTCATGAGAGAATCATTGAGAGTATCCTCTCCGGTATCACGCTGGCCATGGCTATGATACCGGAAGAATTTCCGGTTATATTAACAGTCTTTCTTTCGATGGGTGCTTGGCGGCTGGCCAAAAAGCAATCGTTGGTGCGAAAATTGGCGGCTGTAGAAACATTGGGCGATGTATCTGTTCTCTGTGTCGATAAAACCGGCACTATTACCGTCAACCAAATGACTGTTCAGGATACTTGGGCGCTAGACGGCGACCAATACAACCTTTGCGAGGTTATGGGGTTGGCCTGTGAGGTTGACGCTTACGACCCAATGGAAAAAGCCATGATTCGTTATTGTGAGAGTCAGGACATACCCAAAGAACATTTATTCGGCGGCGATCTGATCACTGAATATGCCTTCACCAATCAGCTTAAGATGATGGGTCATGTTTGGCATCATGATAATGCATTGATCGTAGCAGCCAAAGGTTCACCTGAACGTATTCTGAATATCTGTTCAATGACAGATACGGATAGGGAACTTGCAGAACAGAAGATTAGCGAAATGTCCTCTCAAGGGCTGCGGGTGATTGCGGTAGGTATGATGCGGCCGGAGTCAAGAGAACAGATTCCCGAGCAAATCACCGATTGTCAGCTTAATTTCTTAGGTCTGATCGGTCTTGCCGACCCACCGCGAGAAAGCGTCAAGCGGGATATCGCTGTCTGTAATAAGGCCGGTATTCGGGTGGTGATGATTACCGGTGATAATGGTATCACAGCATCGGCTATCGCCAAGAAGATCGGAATGCGCGACTGCGATAATATAATTACCGGCGATATGCTTAATCAGCTCAGCGATGAACAACTGAGGGAAAGGGTTAAGACCGTAAGTATTTTTTCGCGTGTTGTCCCCGAACACAAAATGCGTATCGTCAAAGCCTTTAAAGAAAACGGCGAGATTGTGGCTATGACCGGCGACGGTGTCAATGACGCGCCAGCCTTGAAAAACGCCGATATTGGTATTGCCATGGGCAAGCGGGGTAGCGAGGTATCCAGAGAAGCAGCCGATTTTATTTTACTGGACGATAATTTTTCTACTATCGTGGAAACCGTAAAAGATGGCAGACGTATTTATGATAATATCCGTAAAGCGGTGGGTTATGTGTTTACTATTCATATTCCGATCGCCTTTGCTTCTTTACTGGCGCCTTTAATCGGCATCTCTCCGGGCAATCTATTATTATTACCGCTGCATGTCGTGCTGCTGGAATTAATCATTGACCCAACCTGTTCGATAGTGCTCGAACGCCAGCCTGCCGAAGTGGATATAATGAACCGGCCTCCTCGGAATCCTCGTGCCAAACTGTTATCTGCCGGTATGCTTTGCAAAAGCGTTATCCAGGGACTGGTAGTATTTGCGGCTTCTTTCGGAACATATTACTATACGCTGATGCAGTATTCCGGCAATGCGCCATTGGCACGCTCCGCCGGATTGGCAATTATTATTCTCGCTAATTTGTTCCTGGTTCAGGTCAACAGCTCAGACCACCATTTTGCTATTCAATCTATGAAGCTGTTAGCCAAAGATAAAGTCATGTGGGCTGCTAATATCGGCACAGTCTTGATGTTGCTGGTTGTTTTATATACGCCGCTTAATATCTATTTAAAATTAGCGCCATTATCCGGTTCGCTATTGCTGATGGCTATTATTGTAGCTGCGATATCGGTGTTCTGGTATGAAGTTGTCAAGATATTTGGACGGAACAGAAAACACGCCGGAATTTGATGAGAATTTGAATTTTAATTTCTATTAAAAGAGCGAGATGTTTGATTTCTCGTTCTTTATAATATTTGAAAATATTTGATTTATTTAGCAACATTTGTTATTATAATTATAATAATTAATATTTAATGATTATTATATTAAGAAACTACTATCAACATCGGTAATTTCTGGAGGGTGATTTATGGAAGAATATTTCTGTGATAATTGCGGTACAAAATTAGGGGAAGAACAAAAATTTTGTCCCAAATGCGGCACACCAAAAAAACAAGTGCCAGAGAACATAAGCGTAGATCAGCTAGAAGATGGGCCAAGGTATTGTATCCGTTGCGGTCGGCAGATCACTGCTGATAATATGTATTGTCCGGAATGCGGAAAACCAGTAAACCCTGTAAGTACCACAAACGCATCTCAGGCACAAGATTTTGTGCAACAAATGCGTACCGTATATAAAACATCGGATCAGAGCAATGATAACAATTATAATAATTATAATAACTGGCGGTCATCATACGTGAATACTGGTGAAGATGACGCTTATATTCAGGTAAAAGTTTATTATTATAAACGTAAATTCGAGAAATTTTGGATGTCCGAGACAAAATCGAGTTGGAACTGGTGCGCTTTCTTATTTGTACCGTTTTGGTTTATTTATCGTAAAATGTACAAATGGGGTTTCGCCGCTCTGGCGATTCAGTTTGTCTTTTCTATTATTGGCGGATGGGGCAGTTCACTATTATTGTTTGCAATGGCTATAACTTCCGGCGTGCTTAGTAATTATATTTATAAACTGCATATCGATAAGTTGGTCAACGAAGGCCGAACGCTTAATGAGCCATTTAAATCGCAACATATTCATAAATTTGGTGGCGTTAATAAAGCAGCCATGATTCTTACGCTTATCGGTTATATAATATTAATGAGTATCCTTTCGTCAGCAGGTATTTATGGCAATAATACATATTCCAACCATAGTTATAATTTCAGTGATACTTCAAATACTACCTATGCGGTAAGCGGCTGTACTAATTATGATGAATACGGCAACTATTGTATAGATCATGGCTGTCTAGTTGATGGCTGCACAAACCAAAGAGAACCGGGAAGCGATTTTTGATACCTGTATCAAGATCAGATGTAGAACAGTAGATATTAAAATATCGATACTATAGAAACCGTCCTTTAGGGCGGTTTCTATTTTGAGAAAATATTTTAAAAAACTGTTGACATCCAGAAAAACTCTGAATATAATGGTATTATAGTTAGTTGGTATAGTAACTAACCAACGTTCGGAAAGGAGGGATCAAGATGCAAATCAATACAAACTCCGATAAGCCGATTTTCCTTCAGATAGCGGAAGGGATGGAAGACGCAATACTAAGCGGTGCTTTTGCCGAGGAAAGCCAGATACCGTCGATTACGGAGTTTTCCGTCAATTACAAAATCAACCCAGCCACGGCCTTGAAAGGAATCAATATGTTGACCGATGCTGGGATAGTTTATAAGAAAAGAGGGTTAGGTATGTTTGTAAAAACCGGAGCGGTCGAGAAGCTAAAAGATAAAAGGAAACACTCATTTTACCAAAATTTCATAGAGGGTTTGATTGCAGAGGCCAAGCGTTTGCAGATATCAAAAGCAGAAATCCAGGCAATGATCGAAGGGGGGTTTGACAAATGAGTATTGAAGTAAAAAGCATCACTAAATATTATGGCAAAACCTGTGCTCTTAATGATGTCAGCGTAACTTTTGACGATAATAAAATTTATGGGCTTCTGGGCAGAAACGGCGCCGGTAAAACTTCGTTACTCAGTATTATCTCTAACCGGATCTTTGCCGAAAACGGAACGGTAGCTATTGACGGTATGCCGGCTCAGGAAAACGATGCTGCTATTGGCAGGCTATATGCGATGGGTGAAAAAACGTATTACCCCGAAAGTATGCGTATCAAAGACGTATTTAAATGGACTAAGCTGTTTTATCCTCAGTTCGATGAAACTTATGCCAAATCTTTGGCCGATCAATTCGGATTAAAGCTGAATAAAAAGGTTAAATCATTATCAACCGGTTTTCTGACCATATTCAAGCTGATAGTAGCGTTATCGGTCAATACACCCTACTTATTGCTTGATGAGCCGGTTTTGGGACTTGACGCCAATAACCGTGATTTATTTTACCGGCTGCTGTTGGAAAAATATAGTAATAATCCCTTTACGGTGATTATCTCTACGCATTTGATTGAGGAAGTTGCTAATTTGATCGAAGACGTTGTGATTATCAAAGAGGGGCGTATTATCTGTAGTCAAGCGCGTGAAAAACTGTTGTCCGACAGTTACTCTGTATCTGGTAAAATCGTTGATGTTGACGTTTATACAGCGGGTAAAGAATTGCTCGGCTGTGAAGTAATGGCCGGATTTAAAACGGCTTATATTATGGGGCAGGCGGATTATGATAATGCCGATGGTCTGGAAATTGCCAAGGTAGACCTGCAAAAGCTGTTTATCCAGCTTACCAATATATGAACGGGGGAATATAAAATGAATCTTAAACCTTCTTTTCAATATCAATTGACCGACCATCTAAAATCTATTTTATTCTATTATATTATTATTATTTGTGTGTTTTCCGTTATTATTTGCACCACTTTCGTTACGGTGTCATCTAATGTAAGTTTTAATGGACTGGAGGTTGCAACATTAGTATTTTTATTTGTCAGCGGACTTTGCGCATTTAGAGAGAATTTTCTAATGCTTGAGCAAAACAGCGTCTCGAGAAAAGTTATATTTTACTCAAGAATATTGACGGCGGTTACGATTTGTTTAATAATGGCGATTATCGATAAAATATTACTGACCATATTTGCAGCAGTAGCTATGTCCAGTGGTGATTCTATTGTTGTTGTCTCTTTGTTTGATTTGATATATGGAGCTAACGGAGGTGTTGTAAGCTCAGTAGGCATGCAGCTTATTGGATTCTTATTCAACTTTTGCTTCTATATAACTGTTTTTGCATTCGGCTATTTTATTACCGTACTGTTTTATAGGCTCAATAAACCGGGCAAAGTAGCGGTTGGCGTCGGCGTACCGGTATTTCTCTGCATCGTGCTGCCGATTCTTAACTCTACGTTAGCAGATGGTAAGATTGGCCGCGCTTATGTTAAATTTGTGGAATTTTCCATGGGATTATCTGCAGCAGGTCCGGCAAACCCGGCTCACGCCATCACCAGTTGGCTGGTTTACGCCGCTGTGTTCGGTTTATTTAGCTGGCTGCTGCTCAGGAGAGCCGTGGTTAAATAAAAATACTGCTATAAAAAGGCCACCGTTTTTTACGGTGGCCTCAGCGTGTCGATAAACTTCGCGATACGTCGTTACGGCCACCCCTGTCTCCTCGACGTATCTTTAATACGCCTACGTCGCCGGTTTCGACCGTGCCTGGTCTCGCTCGTTTCTCAGCTCGCTGACCACTTCTAGGCCACCGTTTTTTAACGGTGGCCTTTTTATATTACGTCTTTGCTTATATTTAATATTATTTCTAACACTTCGTCTGATATTTGCGTAAAATTGCTTGCTAATCGTTCGCTGATGGCAACCCCCATGTTGAATTGCTCCGTTTCGATGCCAATCAAATATCCTTGGATATGTGGGTAATAGATTCTTAACGCCTCAAACATGCTAAACTGATGCTGGCTATCGAAAGCGGTTATATTACTAATTGCTTGGTTTAATCCAATCAACTGAATGTTACCGGCTCTGTTTTGCTGTTGAATCGCATCAATCATGATTAAAAAATCATCTTGATTTATCTGGTCAAGGCAATATTGCACATCGGTTTCGCCGCTGAATGCCTCAATATCTAATTTTTGCAGCTCAAACTTAATGGCGTTAACAATCAACACGCCGATACCGTCATCCTGCATTAGTATATTACCGATGCCGATTACAACTATCCGTTTCATGACACGATCTGTATTGAATTAATTAGGTTGCCGCTTTGGTAGATATGGGTGGCGCAAGATATACAAGGGTCAAAACTGCGAATAATTCTGCCCAGCTCAACCGGATTGGACGGATCAGTGATCTGTGTGCCGATCAGCGCTTTTTCCCCCGGGCCGGGTAAATTATCTTCTGTTCTGGTAGAAAGATTCCAAGTAGTAGGGGCGATGATCTGATAAAAAGAAATCAACTGGTTTTCTATTTTCAACCAATGACCAAGCGCGCCGCGGGTTGTATCAATCAATCCCTTACCAAAAGCTGTGGAGGGAACCGAATATACTTGCTGAACATCGGTTCCGGGAATCAGGTTGCTTAACAAAACCTTGATAATCGCGGCAATTTTTTTGGCTTCCAGCACTCTGGCGATAGTTCTGTCCATAGCTGATATGCCATGGCGGTACTCGCCGCTTAGCCACATTCTGGCTAGTGGGCCGGACTCGTAGGGCAGGCCATTATATCTAGGGGCCTTAACCCAGGAGTATGCTTGACTCTTAGCAATATCGGGTTCGGCAATCGTTTCGTTTGGTGCATAGGTCTCTGTTTGGTCGGTATACCAGGAAGTTGCTATATTCTCGGTGATTCTTTCAGGGTCCAGCACTTGCTTGATGCCGTCGTGATAGATAAAAGGATTTAAATAAAGCGTACCGAGCTGACTGTAATTGTTAAAGCAGCCGTAACTGAGAAAGTTACCGTAACCCTTCCCCATCTCAAAATAATCCTGGTAATACTGAGCTACTGTTTGTGTGTCAGGTACCATTTTACTGTCAATAAACTCGGTGATGTTATGTAGCAGCGAGAAAAGTCTGGAAATTTTTTCCTTTGTGGCCTGCGTAGTTATGCCGCCGATAAATACGCCATGGTTATGAGGGGCTTTGCCTCCCAATACAGCTAGCATTTCATGAGCGCTGCGGCTGATATCCAGCGAATCGAAATAATGCTGAACCAGCAAATCATTTTTGATTTTTGGTAGTCTTAAATCTGTTTGCTTGGCGATAAAAAGAGTGTTGTTCTGCGGCATAGCGACATAATCCGGTAACGTATATTGATAAAAATGCCTGATATGGTTTTGTAGATACTCGCAGCCGTGAATAATATCCCTTAAATATTTGCCCTGATCAGATACTTCAATGTCCATAGCGTCTTCCAAGGCCATTGTCGAGGCCATGGCATGCGCTGAAGAGCAGATGCCGCAAATGCGCTGGGTAAAATATACGGCGTCAAAAGGGCTTCTGCCGGTAAGCATTTTTTCAAAGCCTCGGAAAAGCAGGCCTTTGGTATGCGTATCGGTTACGATATTATCTTCAACCGTTGCATCAATTTCCAAAAAGCCGCTGATGCGCGTTACGGGATTAATCACTAATCGTTCGCTCATAATTATACCTCTCTGGTTGTATTATAACTGATAAACGGCTCCATCCGGTCAGGGAAACCGAATTGGGCACAGCCGATACAAGGGCTATCGTCGCCGATCGGCCAGTTGACATGTTGATTCCACTTTCTGACCGGGCAGTCAACCGGCGTTACCGGACCCCTGCAGCCGATTTTAAACATACAGGATTTATCACCGAGCTTTTCGGCAAATATACCTTGGTCAAAATAAGGTCTGCGGGGGCAAACGTCGTGAATCAGAGTACTGTAAAACATGGTTGGTCTGTCTTTATTGTCCAGTTCAGGCTGCCCGTAGAGTAATATGTAGGATAGTGTGCCTGTCAGCCAGTCCGGATGACAAGGGCAGCCGGGCAATTTGATCACTTTTCTGTTTAAAATACTTTGTACCGACAGAGAGCCAGAAGGATTAGGCCTGCCGGCCGATATGCCGCCATCGCTGGCACAAGCGCCCATGGCAATCACATAAGAAGCCTTTGGCCCAAGTTCATTGATAGCGCGATAAGCAGTGATTGGCTGGCCGTTAAATTGTCCGATAATATTATAAAGGCCATTGTCTTTGCTGGCGATTGCGCCTTCTACTACTAAGATATAATCGTCGGCGGTAATAGCAAATAGCTTTTCCATGGCCGCCTGACCTTCGGCTACCATCAGAGAGTTATCGAATATGATGTTTACCATTTGCGTTGCCAAATTTTTAAATCCGGGATTTGCTGCGTCAAGTAAGGAAATAATGTTACCAGAACAACCTGTCAGCTCCAGCCAGACCAGGTTTCTTTTTTTTATCGTACCGTTTTTGATTGCCATAATAGCTTTGTTGGCAAGCATAGATACTAATTTCAATTTTTCTGTTTGATTTGGACAACTATTTATTTGTTTTTTCACGGCGCCATCACCCCGACCACAGGTAATGTGCTTAATATCGGCTGGCCGTCATGGCATGATGCAAATACGCCGCTCAAGTCTTTGCCAGGCGTTAGACCAAAGTGGGTAGCGCCACCCCATGCAGCTACATTGGTCATGTCATATACCACGCCGTTAACAGCCACATAAGCCGGATTGCCGTTTTTACCTGTATATGTAGATAGTTCCTCCGGCGTAAAAACTCTTGGATCATTTTGGGTAACGGGCTCAATATTATTTTTTGAATAGTTTTGATTGTTTTGCATCATCATGGTAATATTTGCTATTTGTTTGCGTAAATTATTTAATAGCTTGTTTTTTTCATAGCAATCTTCAGTCAGATAGAGGTTGTCGATCGTATCATTGATATCGTTAATGGTTTTATTAAAATCTTTATCATAAAAGTGCTGTTCAGACATGTTATACCTCCTCATAAAGTGGTCGAGCTAAGTATATCTTATTCTTAAAAATTTCCAAAGATGCTATTTGCCGCAAAATCGTTTAAAAACTATCCTACGGCATTTTAATAAGTGACTACTTGGTTAAATAAGTTATACAATCTATTTTTTCGACCATACTACTAAGGAGGTGATAAGATGTTAAATCAAAACAATTTGCAGAAAGAAACCAGCCCGTATTTGTTGCAGCATGCGCTAAATCCGGTGTATTGGCAACCTTGGAGTGATGAGACATTTAAAGCTGCACGCGAGGAAGATAAGCCAATTCTATTAAGCATCGGTTACAGCACCTGCCATTGGTGTCATGTGATGGCGCATGAAAGTTTTGAGGATCCGCAAGTTGCCAAAATTTTAAACGAAAACTTCATCTCAATCAAAGTTGATAAAGAAGAGCGTCCTGATATCGACAGCATCTATATGAATGTCTGCCAGGCTTTTACAGGCCGCGGAGGCTGGCCGCTGACCATCTTTATGACGCCCGAGCAAAAACCGTTTTTTGCCGGCACTTATTTCCCAAAAACTTCACAGCATGGCCTGGTTGGGCTGGTTGATTTGCTTTCAAACATCAAAGATAAATGGCAAAACAACAGAGAAATATTGCTCAAATCCGGCGATCAGATCATCGAATTTTTAAGTAAAACAGCCGATAAAACAGCGGAACCTTCAAAGAGATTAATCGATGAAGCGGTATCAGCTTTTAAAAGCTCTTTTGATCAGAAAAACGGTGGTTTTGGCACAGCGCCAAAATTCCCTGCGCCCCATAATCTGATGTTTTTGTTGAATTATTATGAGTTGGAGAATGATAGTCATGTTTTGAATATGGTGGAAAAAACATTGCAACAGATGTACAAAGGCGGTATCTGCGACCATATCGGCGGCGGCTTTTGCCGCTATTCGACCGATAACTTTTTTTTAGTTCCCCATTTTGAAAAGATGCTTTATGACAATGCGTTAATGATTATTTGCTACATTAAAGCTTTCCAGATAACCAAAATTCCACTCTACCGAAAAGTTGCCATCAAGACATCGGATTATATTCTACGGGAGATGACTGATCAGAAAGGTGGATTCTATTCTGCCCAAGATGCTGACAGCGATGGTGTGGAAGGTAAGTTTTACGTTTTTGATTATGACGAAATTATCAAACTCTTTGGTCAAGAAGCAGGGGAAAAGATCAATAAATTTTATGGCATGACTCCGGAAGGAAACTTCGAAGGTAAAAATATACCAAATCTATTAAACAATGGCGGTATTGACGAAAGCTTTGCTTTTTATTTGCCAAAGCTCTATGAATACCGCAGATCCAGAACGAAGTTGCATCTTGATGATAAAATACTGACTTCCTGGAACTCATTGATGATTGCCGCTTTTGCCTCTATGTACAGAGTTATGAATAGTACAAATTATCTTACTGTTGCTCAGACAGCGGAAAAATTTATCGCAAAAAATCTGGCAAGCAACAGCAGCTTATATGTCAGCTTTCGTGAAGGTAAAAAATCTGGCCGCGGTTTCTTTGACGATTATGCTTATTATATTTACGCTTTGATCAATCTTTATGAAGCTTGCTTTGATAACAGCTACCTGGAAAAGGCGACCAAGCTTACCGAGACAGCTATAAAAGAATTTTATGATACCGAAAAAGGCGGATTTTATCTTTACGGTTCCCAAAATGAGCAGTTGATTATCAAAAATAAAGAAACTTATGACACTGCATTGCCCAGCGGCAATTCTGTTATGACTTATAATTTGATCAAATTGTCGCGTTTGAATAACGATAAAAATCTGGCTAAAATTGGCCGGAGGCAGTTGGAATTTATGGCCGGGCAGGCCAGAAACTATCCGGTCGGTTATTGTTTTTATTTGTCGGCGTTGGCAATGAGTCTTTACCCGTCAAGAGAGATTATTTGTGTTTTAAAGCAAAAAAGCGATATAGAAAGATTAAAAAGTTTCAAGTTAAACACAACCATCAAAATACTTGAGGGCGCAAACAAGGAATATCCCTTGATAAATGATAAAACAACATTTTATGTTTGTGAAAATTATCAATGCTTGCCGCCAACTAACGATTGGGAGGAGATTAGTAAATGAAATCGGTATGGACAGACAGTGTAACACTACCACACTTTGAAAAGCTGCAGGGTAAAACAAAAACAGATGTGTTGATAATAGGCGGCGGTCTGGCAGGTGTTCTTACTGCCTATTTTCTCAAACAAAGAGGTGTTAATTATACGTTGGTGGAAGCAAAATCCGTCGGTCTGGGTATAACCAAAAACACTACCGCTAAAGTAACTTCCCAACATGGACTTATATACGACAAATTATATAGTAGCGTGGGTATCGAAAAAGCCAAAATGTATTTACAGGCCAACGAGAAAGCTTTGGCAAAGTATAAAGATCTTGCAAAGAATATAGATTGTGATTTTGTAGAAATGAGTAACTTTGTTTACTCAATGAACGATAAATCGATAATTGGCAAAGAGGTAGACACAGTAAATAAGTTAGGATTTAAAGCCGAGTATGTGGAAAAAATGCCTCTGCCGGTCAAACCTATAGCAGCAATCGAATTTAAGAATCAGGCGCAGTTCAATCCGCTTAAGTTTATGGCCGGTATAGCCGAAGGTCTGAATATCTACGAAAACACATTTGTCAAAGAAATAGATAAGCATACTGCCATTACCACCGGCGGCAATATAACTGCCAATAAGATCATTGTGGCTACACATTTCCCATTTATCAACAGTCACGGCAGCTATTTCTTAAAAATGTATCAAGATCGTTCTTATCTAATCGCTTTAAAAAATGCCCCTGATCTAAACGGCATGTATGTTGATGAAGCACAAAAAGGTATGACTTTCAGAAACTATCAGGACCTGTTGATTCTTGGTGGTGGTGACCACCGCACCGGTAAAGAAGGTGGCAGATATCAGGAATTACGTGATTTTGCCAAGAAGCATTTCCCCGAAGCGCATGAAAGTTACGCCTGGTCAAATCAGGATTGTATGACGCTTGACGGTGTTCCTTATATCGGCCATTATTCATCTATGACGCCTGATTTATATGTAGCCACCGGCTTTAATAAATGGGGAATGACATCATCTATGGTTTCGGCGATGCTTTTAACCGATATGATTATCGGCCAAAAACCCGATTATGCAGAAGTGTATTCGCCGCATCGAAGTATGCTGAAACCCCAGCTGTTTATCAATGGATTTGAATCAATTGTTAACTTGTTAGCTCCTACCGGCAAGCGTTGTCCGCATATGGGATGCGCCTTAAAGTATAATAAAACCGAAAACACTTGGGAATGCCCATGCCATGGCTCGCGGTTTGATCAGGATGGACGCTTGATTGATAACCCAGCTATGAGAGATAAAGATATTAAGTCGGATTGATAAAATTGATAAATATGATTGATATTACAAATAGAAACGCAGCCGAAAAATTTCCGGCTGCGTTTTTTCGTTATAAGTGATATTTAGTTATACATGTTATTCTGTTGCATATAGTTGTAAATTTGTTCTCCGTGACCCTGCTCTTCTTTTTGGATATGATTTAAGGCATTTCTGATGTTGGCGTCTTTAAATTCAAAAATACTGGTATTGTATATCCCGGAAACATGTTTTTCGGTAGCAAGAATATCCGAGCAAATAAAACTGTCATTCTGCTTATTACTGTTCATAGACTGAGTGGAAGCGGAAGAGCTTAAAGAACCGCCGCCATCTGGATTACTTTGTCCGGCTGTTGGGGAAGCACTTTGCGAAGAGCCTTGAGAGCCTGAACTACTCATTGAAGAACTTCCCTGGGAAGCACTGCTCTGTGAAGATGCAGATGCACTCTGAGAACTTTGAGAAGAAGATTGTGCGGAACTGCTGCTGGCCATTTGCGGTATTGTGCCGCTTTCTAATTGAGTTATTGTGGAAAGATGCTGTTGTTCAATTTGTCCAATTTGAGATAACATGCTTGATAGCTGACTATCACTAGCTTGTGAAGCATATTTAGAGTATTTTTCCACGCAAAGCTGTTCCTGAGATTTCAAATCTTTTAACAAACTACTTTCTTTTTGGCTTAATACCATATTAATCACCTCAGAATTATTATTGGACAACAACAATCGATTTATACAAATAAAATATAGCTTTTGTTGACATATAATTGCTAAATATTTTTGTTTTTTACATAAAAAATGAATATTTTTATAAATCTTATTGAATTTATGGAAATAATTGGTTAAATAATTAATGCTGAGTGAGGAGCCAGGTAAAAATGATAATAACCATTTGCGCAGCTTTTATTTTAGTCAAGATCAAACATCTCCGCATCGCTCCGTTATTTTCAACCTGGACCTTTTACCCTATACTTATAACTCAGTGTTTTTTGATTTTAGCGCAATTCTGCGGTACACAGTTTGATCCTCAGGCGGTGGATATTTTTGCCGGCACTATAGAGTCCATAGTAATTGCCAAATGCTCATAATCTCAGAACCAGTAACAGACCACCTACGGATATGCAGGTGGTCTGTTTTTCATATGTTAACGTTTAAATATTACTATTTAATTTTTAATAGCATCTGCCGCTTTTTGTGCCGCCTCGGCTGCTTCTATTGCTTTTGTAACAGCAGCTGCGTCAACTTTGGCTTCGCTGGCAATATATATAATCACCGACGAAGCTGCCGTAACTGCGCCGGCAACGGTACTGATTGTATTTTGATCAAGTCCAAAAGCCACCGCCAAACCGGTGATAACGCCAACTACGGCTGTCCATAATTTGCGGCTAGACAGTTTTCTTTTTAGTGTACTTACATCCATTTTTGTTCCTCCTATAAATATGTAAAAGACCAAATATTTGTCAGGGCTCATCTACATATTATGAAAAAAAAATAAGATAGTTGCCAAAACTTACAGCAGTAAAGGGCGCAAAAAATAAAAAGATCGCTTAATTATTTTAGCGGCAACCCCCAAAAGCAAAATATCAAACAAAAAATTTACTTATTGTTTAATGATTATAAAAAGCTGTTAATTTTGATAATAAACCTGATATATTAATGCTAAACAGTGATAAAATAAATAAAAAAGAGAAAATAAGTATTGACAACTTGCTGCTGCTTTGTCATAATAGACGAGTGTCATTTGATATGTGGCGGTGTAGCTCAGCGGTTAGAGCACTCGGCTCATACCCGGGGTGTCACTGGTTCAAATCCAGTCACCGCTACCATAGGGCGCGTTGGAGAAGCGGCTTAACTCACCAGCCTTTCACGCTGGCATCCAGGGGTTCGAATCCCCTACGCGTCACCAAAAAAACCTGCTTATTTAGCAGGTTTTTTAATAACTAATATCTTGTAATTATAAATTACATTGAAGCCATTTTTCTGCATTCCTCAGCACAAAAACGACATATTTTTGCACATTTAGTGCAATGATCATCTTTAAACATTTCACATTCTTTAGCACAATCGTCACAGATTTTAGCACATACAGCACAATGTTGGGCAGCATATACGCCACTCATTGCCATCATTGCCGCTGACATTTGACACATCATAGCACATTCAATCAATATACTGACGCAGTTTTTTCTGGCATTGAGATCCGCTTCATTGAGACATTCGTTAAAACACTCAAAACAAGCTTGTGCGCATTTTGTGCATGCATCTATACATGCTTGAAATTTATCGGTTTTATTAGTTACAATACCCATTGTTTTACCCCTTTCTTTAATAAAAATCTTAGTTATTATATCTTAATTTGTTAAATATTATTCAAAAGGAGCATCGGTCGTAAATTATTAATTATATTAGTAGAGGAAAAGATATACCGTTGCGGAAATGATTATTGTAATAATATGGTGGGGTTTTAAATCATGAAGAAGAACCTATTAATAGTTATTCTCTTTCTATCGACAATTTGTTTTTGTTCATGTGAACAAACCAAAAATGATAACGACTTTGATTATCATCAATACGTTATTGATTATGTCGATAATTTACTGAGCGGTAATTATCAGGCTTGTACCATCGATTTCAATCAAGAAATGTTGTCAGCGTTACCTGTTGAAAAACTGCAACAAGCTTGGGAACAAACAATTGCCTCAACAGGGGATTTTAAACAGATTGAAAAGATTGAAACAGCCAATAATTCTGGTTATCAGCAGGTAATGGCCTACTGTAGATTCAGTAAAAGCGGTGTCAAAGTAACTATCAGCTTTGATGATAACAACCAGGTAGCAGGTTTGTTTTTTTCATACTATAATCCGGATCAATTGAATGCGACGCTGCCGGATGGCTTGGAAGAAATTGATGTAAAGCTAAATCAGGGCAGCGAATGGGAACTGGCCGGCAAAATCACCCGTCAAAGCACTGGCCAATCGACTGTGGCAGTGGTGTTGGTGCATGGATCCGGACCCGGTGATATGGATGAGAGTATTTACGCTAATAAACCTTTTCGCGATATAGCCTGGGGGTTGGCAAAGCAAGGTATTGATGTGCTGCGGTATGATAAGCGGACTTACACTTATGGCAGTAAAATGGCAGATATGACAGACAGTATTACCGTAAAGGAAGAAACTACTGACGATGCGATCACGGCCGGTCAGTTGTTGAGGGATCAAGGCTACAACCAAGTATATATCGTTGGCTATAGTCTTGGCGGTATGCTGGCGCCGCGAATTGCACTGCAAAGCGGCGGTATTTTTTCCGGGTTAATTATCTTAGCTGGTAGTCCCCGTCCGTTAACCGATATTATTATCGATCAAAACAAAGCCGTTATTGCCGCTTTAAGTGATAAAAATGAAATAGTAAAGAATCAGCAGTTGCTGACAGCGGAAAAAGAAAAATTGTCCCAGTTGCCCAACTGGAGCGAATCTGAACTGGCTAAGAACACGGTTTTTGGTATACCTGCAAATTATGTAAAAGAGATACAAAGTTATGATGCGGCGGCGATCGCCCAATCTATTCATAAGCCATTTTTAATATTACAAGGCGATGATGATGTTCAGATTTCACCCAAGGAAGATTTTACTGCCTGGGAAACAGTACTTGCCGGCAATCCGCAAGCCGAATTTTTCCTTTATCCGGGGCTTAATCATTTGTTTATGCCATCCCATGGCTCTGACATCAATTCGGTGATAGAAGAATACCAGATTGCGGCCAATGTTGACCAGCGAGTAATCGATGATATGGCCGCATTTATCAAAAAGAGTCAATAATAAATATGTAAAAGCAGGTTTCAGCTTGTGGGTACCTGCTTTTTAATGTCGATAATATAGTACTATTATTTTACCAGTAGTAATTTTGCGGCAACTGCCATCATTACCAATCCAATACCGCGTCCCCAAGTCATGGGGAACTTTTCCAGCCCAAACAATCCCAGCCAATCAATAATTAAGGCCATTGCTAATTGACCGGTAATGATAGCTGTGGTTGCATTACCAGCGCCGTTTTTGGCTATGGAAAGCATAACACCATAAATAATAGCGACATTGATTATACCGCCCAGATAAAGATACCAGGGCGCCTCCGCAAATTTACCAAGATCGCCCCGACCTAGTCCCAAGGCAAAAAGCAGCAACGCTACAGCGGCCAATCCAATGGCATGAACCATAAAATTGCCTTCAAGCGTACCGATTATTTTGCCCAATGCGCCGTTAATGGAGCCTTGTAACGCCATCAAGATTCCCGAGGCGGCAGCGAATATTAAAAAAATCCATGACTGCACAATAACTATCCCCAAAAAATATTTTGGGGATAGTTTATGCGTTTACATAGCTATTTACTCTTGTTATTTGATTATCAACACTTTACCAGGTGTTAATTGCTGACCTGCCGAACCGTTGGCGGCGATTAGTGCTTCGACGCTGCAGCCGGTTTTGAGAGCGATATCACTCCAGTTATCATTGGGCATCACACGGTAAAACCTCATTTTATAGCAACTGGCAGTTGTAGATTGATTGCTTTGTGGTTTTGCGGTTGCTCCTTTTGTATATGTACTGGGTGAAGTTTGTTTTTGCATATTTGATTGCTGTTTTCCCATAATGCCAGCTTGATTTGGAGTTGATTGCTCCTGCTGGTTAGTTTTTGGCAGTTGCGTTGTATCCGATTGAATTTGTGATTTTATTCCTTGTTTAGTAGCGCCAGACATTTGCGGATTCTCCATATTTTCGCTGGATTCCATTTTTTGCTTAGCAGCCCCAGACATTTTCATGTTTCGAGTATTTTCGCTATATTCCATTTTTTGTTTAGTAGCGCCGGACATTTGCGGATTCTCCATATTCTCGCCGGATTCCATTTTCTTCGTTTCTGCAGATTCCATTTTTTGTTTAGTAGCGCCGGACATTTGCGGATTCTCTATATTTTCGCTGGATTCCATTTTTTGCTTAGCAGCTCCAGACATTTTCATGTTTTGAGTATTTTCGCTATATTCCATTTTTTGTTTAGTAGCACCAGACATTTGCGGATTCTCCATATTCTCGTTGGATTCCATTTTCTTCGTTTCCGCAGATTCCATTTTTTGTTTAGTAGCGCCGGACATTTGCGGATTCTCCATATTCTCGCTGGATTCCATTTTCTTCGTTTCTGCAGATTCCATTTTTTGTTTAGTAGCGCCAGACATTTGCGGATTCTCCATATTCTCGCTGGATTCTGTTTTTTGTTTATTTGCCTCCGGCATTTTTGTCATTTGTACGTTTTCATTAGCTTTAGTTTTTTGTTTTCCAGGTATTTCACTCATTTCCGTCTTCCTTTCAAAAACTGTTTTTACTTTAGCTCCTGATGCCGATTGCCTTGCCGCTTCTCCGGCTCGCCTTGCCGCTTCGCCAGCCTGCAAATCCTCTAGTCCTTGCTGCAAATCGCGAAGTCCTTGTTGGTAATCCCGCATACCTTGCGTTAATTCATCATCACTGTACGTGGGTTCGTTAAGCTGCAGATCCATAGTCATTTCTATGGCATGAGGTGAGACCAGAAACCATTTAATCTCGCCGGTTGCCAACTCACAATCGCTGGAACAGTTGAGTAAGCCCGTTGTTGTCATTTCAAAAGGCAATGTCAATAATGCCTGCCATAGTCTGCCGCTGCCGGGCAGATATTCATCAAGGTCTTTAAAACCGCTGCTTCTACCTGCTGTTTCATCTGTGGCGTATGATAAGTAATCAATGATAATATCCACTTCGCCGCTCACGTAAATTTGACCGTCTGCTGCCGATATCATAGGATCGCGGATATCGGTTGTAATTTGCTTAATAGTGCAAATACCGGGGGAGCCTTTAGGTAAAAAAACGGTGCGGACTATCGGCAATGTGATTTTGTCCATAGTGCAACCTCCCGACGATTTATAAAAAATGCTTATTTATACTATGATGCTAAACAGATGAATATGCACGTTAACTATCTTGTTGAATATGATATTAGGAGAAAAATTCTAAGGATGTGAGTATATGCGTCAAGGAAGAGCCAAGTATGTTTTTCCGGGAAGTAATACGCCGCAGGGATTTTATTCGTTTTATCGTGATGGATTATCGGGATTGGATCGGGTGTTTATTCTCAAAGGCGGACCGGGCACAGGCAAGTCGACATTAATGCGCAAAATTGGTATAGCAATGCTTGAACGCGGCTATGATGTTGAATTTTGGCAATGTTCCTCGGACAATGATTCGTTGGACGGCGTTATAATTCCGGTGCTGTCAGTGGGAGTAATTGACGGCACTGCTCCACATAACATTGACCCACTATATCCGGGAGCGATCGATGAAATTATCAATCTTGGCGAGCACTGGAACGACCAATATTTGCGACACCATAAACAGGAGATTATTGAAATAAATACAGAAATCAGTGCCTGTTTTGAAACATGTTACAGCAAGCTGTCCGAAGCCGGAGATTTGATGGTTAAGCTACAGCAAAACAACAATACGTTAATTGATGAGCGGAAAATGGCAACTGCACAAATGACATTGGTAGAGGGCATATTCCTCCACCAGAGTTTACCGGTGCGACATCTGTTCTCTTCGACGGTAACTCCGAGAGGATTTATCAGCTTTACTGATGCGATAAGCCGCACCGCTAATGTCCGTTATATGCTTACCGGCACAATCGGTTGCGGTAAAGAGCGATTGATTGCTGCAATTGCGGCGCTGTCAGAAGAAAAAGGCCATAATATCGAAATCTATCATAATACTTTTATGCCTCAGCAAATCGAAATGATTCTCCTACCGTCGCTGGGAGTGTCCGTTGTTGATTGCGGCGCAGAACCCAAAGATGTAAGAGCGCAGGATATTGTTATTAATTGTGACGATTTAATCGTTGATGGCGGAGTATTCGCAGAAGATGCCGAGGCATGGCAAGAAAAATTTGATTCTCTCGTTGCCGAGGCAGCGTCGGCAATTGCCGACGCCAAGTCGCTCCATGATAATCTCGAATGTTTCTATAATAAAGCAATGGATTTTGAAGCCGTGGATTTAACCGGTAGTCGCTTATTTAATAAGATATTGTCTTTGGCGGCCACCAAAGAAAAATAGCATAAATCAATATTGACACCTAACGCGAAAAAAGTTAATAGAGGAAATGTTGGACAAACCGCGAAATATATACAACTTGAGTTAGTTTAACCCGAAATCGTGGAGGTGTCATTAATGTGCAGCTTTTTTGGCAACTTGTTTGATGATAATGCCAAGGATATAAAAAAATATACAAAAATATTGCAGGCAGTAAACGGTTTTGAACCGGAGATCGCCGCGTTAAATGATCAGGATTTACAAGCAAAAACAGCAGAATTCAAAGGACGCATTGATAACGGCGCTACTGCCGGCGAATTATTGCCGGAAGCCTTTGCGGTGGCGCGGGAAGCAGCCCAAAGATCGCTGGGTATGCGTCACTTTGATGTGCAAATAATCGGCGGTATGGCGCTTTCCGATGGCCGGATCGCTGAGATGAAAACCGGTGAAGGTAAAACTCTAGTGGCCACGGCGCCGGCTTATCTGCATGCTTTGTTCGGCAAGGGCGTGCATGTGATTACCGTCAATGATTATCTGGCCAAACGTGACAGTGAATGGATGGGACGCGTTTATCGTTTTCTCGGGCTCGATGTGGGGTTGATCGTTCACGGCCTTGAATCAAAGGATAAAATCGAGTCCTATGCCGCTGATATTACTTACGGCACTAATAACGAATTTGGTTTTGATTATTTGCGTGACAATATGGCATTCAGCAAAGCTCATATGGCTCAGCGGCCTTTATATTATGCAATCGTCGACGAGGTTGACAGTATTCTGATCGACGAAGCCCGCACGCCGTTAATTATTTCCGGTCCTTCTGACAAGCCTACGGAACTTTATTATCAGGCTGCTTCGATTGCCTCTCGTTTACGTGAAGGTGAAGATGCGGATTATACCGTTGATATCAAAGATCGGGCAGTATCTTTGACAGAAGAAGGCGTTGCCAGAGTTGAGCGCGCTTTAGGGGTAGACAACCTTTATGATGATAAAAACACAGAGCTCAATCATCATATTAATCAGGCTCTGCGCGCCAAAGTATTGTTTAAGCGCGACCGCGATTATGTGGTAAAAGACGGCGAAGTAATTATTGTTGACGAATTCACAGGTCGCTTGATGTTCGGCCGCCGTTACAGCGAAGGGCTGCATCAGGCTATCGAGGCCAAAGAAAATGTTAAGATAGAACGTGAAAGCCAAACGCTGGCGACTATCACATTCCAGAATTATTTCCGTATGTATAAAATATTGTCCGGTATGACCGGTACCGCCAAAACCGAGGAAGAAGAATTCCGCAAGATTTATAATTTTGACGTTGTGGAGATTCCGCCCAATGTACCGATGATCAGGATTGACAATGCCGACATTATTTACCGTACCGAGGACGGCAAATTTAAAGCTGTAGTTGAGGAAATAGCCGAGGAGCATGAAAAAGGCCGACCGGTACTGGTCGGTACAATTTCCATCGAAAAATCGGAGCGGCTTTCGAAAATGCTTAAGCATCGCGGTGTCACCCACCACGTTTTGAACGCCAAATTCCATGAAAAAGAAGCAGAAATAGTCGCGCAAGCGGGCCGTTTGGGTGCCGTAACCATTGCCACTAATATGGCCGGCCGTGGTACGGACATCGTTTTAGGCGGTAATCCTCAAGCCTTAGCCGAAATGGAGATGGATACCGACAGCGAACGCGAATATACGAATCAGGAGCGTGCTGAATTAATTGAAAAATATAAGGCGCAAACAGCCGAAGAACACAAGCAAGTAGTCGCCTTGGGCGGGTTGCATATTATCGGCACAGAACGTCATGAAAGCCGCCGTATTGATAATCAGTTGCGTGGCCGTTCCGGCCGTCAGGGCGACCCAGGCAGCAGCCGCTTTTTCATTTCCGTCGAGGACGATTTGATGAAGCGTTTCGGTGGGGATAATTTAAGCTCGATTATGGATAAAATAGGTGTTGATGACACAATGCCAATTGATTCCAAAATGGTATCCCACTCGCTAGAATCGGCGCAAAAGAAAGTGGAAGAACGGCATTTCCTGATGCGCAAGAGCGTACTCGATTACGACGATGTGATGAATACCCAACGTGAAATTATCTACGGTGAACGCCGCCGCGCGCTTTACGAAGACGATATCCAAGAAAGTGTAGTCGGCATGATCGACGATGTGGCGGGTATGGTAGTCGGCGAATATTCTAATGTCAGTAATTTTCCGGAAGAGTGGGATTTACCGGCATTAACACATGATATGGCCAAGTATTTACCAAAAGATTGCCCGACAGAAGATGAGATTAAGGAATTAACCAAGGAAGAAGTGCCTGAATTATTCAAAGAGCGTATGCAGGCATATTATCAACAGCGCGAACAAGATATGGGTTCGGAGAAAATGCGGCTGTTGGAAAAATTGATCGTGCTGCAAGTGGTAGACAGACATTGGATGGACCATCTTGACGCTATGGATCAATTACGACAGGGTATCGGTCTGCGCGCTTTAGGTCAGAGGGACCCTTTGGTTGAATATAAGCAGGAAGCGTTTACTATGTTTGACGGTATGATTTGGGATATCAAGACCGATACTGTGCGCTTATGTATGCGCGCAAGTATTGTTGAGACGCCGCAGGAGCGTAAAAACACGCAAACCAATGAAAACGGTACATCAACAGTAACTAAATCGCCGCAGCGCAAATCAGCGTCGGAGCGGATTGGCAGGAATGACCCCTGCCCTTGTGGCAGCGGCAAAAAGTACAAGAAATGTTGCGGTAAAGACAAAAACGATTAATGAACGGAGTGACACTATGCTGGAGGATTTACGGGGTGAATTAGCCTCACTAAAAGATAGAATTAATACGCTTGGGAGGTCACTTTGACATTGAAGGCAAATCGGCAAAGATTGCCGAGAAAGAGCAGTTTACGTTAGCTTCCGATTTTTGGCAGGAGCGTGAAAAGGCTCAGACCTTACTGCGAGAGATTAATGAACTCAAAGATACCGTAAAAGACTACGAGCAATTAACAACTGCATTTGCTGATGTAGCGGCTCTTTGGGATTTAGCTCTGGAGGAAGATGATGAATCATTAGCGGTGGAGGCAGCGGCGGAAATAAAAAAAGTTGCCAAGATGCTTTCCGACCGTGAGCTGTCCTTGTTATTGAGCGGTGAATATGATAGTCATGATGCAATAATTGCTCTACACTCCGGCGCCGGGGGGTTGGAGGCTCAGGACTGGGTGCAGATGTTATTGCGGATGTTTAGCCGCTATGCCGAAAACCATGGATATAAACTTGAGCTGATAGATAGCTTACCAGATGATGAAGGCGGCGTAAAAAGCGCTACTGTTTCGGTAAAGGGTCGTAATGCCTACGGCTATTTCAAATCGGAAAAAGGGGTTCACCGCTTGGTGCGCATCTCTCCGTTTGACGCGGCTGGACGAAGGCATACTTCGTTTGCCTCTGTCGATGTGTTACCGCAGGTAGCTGATGATAATGAGATAGAGATCAACAGCGACGATTTAAGAATAGACACCTACCGCTCGAGTGGCAAAGGCGGGCAGCATCTGAATAAGACCGATTCGGCGGTGCGGATTACCCATCTGCCGACGGGCATCGTGGCCCAATGTCAGGACGAACGTTCCCAGTTTGCCAACAAGGACAGAGCCATGGCGATCTTAAAGGCGCGGCTGCTTGATAAGAAACTGCAGGAACGCGAGGCGGAATTGGCGCAGCTACGCGGAGAACAACAGGATATAGGCTGGGGTTCCCAGATCCGCTCTTATATATTTCAGCCTTATCGGTTAGTAAAGGATCACCGTACCGGTTATGAGATGGGTAATACCGATGCGGTAATGAATGGAGAAATCGACGGGTTTATCGCAGCTTATCTGCAAATGTTAGTTAGTAAAAAATAGCATTCTATTATTATAAATAAAGAGGTGTAATTTATGTCATTGGATGTTGTAGCCGAAAATGCTAAAGAAATGAGAAGGAAAATCATTTCTATGGTGACTCAGGCTGGATCCGGCCATCCCGGTGGTTCGCTTTCAGCGGCAGATATTTTGGCAGAGCTATATTTTGATGCCATGCGCATTGATCCGTCTAATCCCAAATGGGAGGACAGAGACCGTCTGATTTTATCCAAAGGTCACGCCGCACCGGCGTTGTATGCGGCTTTAGCTCTTAAAGGCTTTTTCCCGGTTGAAGAATTGGACAACCTTCGTAAGCTGGGAAGCCGCCTGCAGGGACACCCGGATATGAAAAAACTGCCAGGTGTTGATATGTCCAGCGGTTCGCTGGGGCAGGGATTATCGGCGGCCAACGGTATGGCGTTGGCAGGCAGATTGGATAACAAGGATTACTATGTATATGTAATAATGGGCGACGGAGAAAATCAGGAAGGCCAGGTTTGGGAAGCGGCGATGTTTGCGGCGCATTACCGGTTGGATCACGTCATTGCTTTTGTCGATCATAACCGCTTGCAAATTGACGGCTTAATAACCGATGTAATGTCTCCGGAGCCGCTTGAAGAAAAATGGCAAAGTTTCGGCTGGCATGTACAGAAAATCGACGGTCATAATCTGGAACAAATCGCTGCGGCAATAGCTGCCGCTAAACAGGTTAAAGAGCGTCCGTCGGTAATAATTGCCGATACGATTAAAGGCAAAGGTGTTAGTTTTATGGAAAATCAGGCTTCGTGGCATGGTTCTGCTCCCAAACAGCAACAGGCGGAGCAAGCGCTGTCCGAACTGGCATAAAAAGGAGTTGATTGGCTATGGAAGAGAAAAAGAAAATTGCCACTAGAGAAGCTTATGGCAAAACATTGGCTGAATTGGCCGCCACAGATAAAAATCTGGTTGTGCTTGACGCAGATTTATCGAAATCGACAAAGACCGCCGATTTTGCGGCGGTAGCGCCGGAACGGTTTTTTAACGTCGGTATTGCCGAACAGAATATGATAGGGGTTGCGGCTGGTCTGGCTGCATGCGGCAAGACGCCTTTTGTCAGCTCTTTTGCGATATTTGCTGTCGGGCGCGCCTTTGAACAAATCCGCAACAGCGTTGCCCATCCGCAGCTTAATGTTAAAATTGCTGCAACGCATGCCGGTATTACCGTCGGCGAGGACGGCGGCACCCATCAGTCAATAGAAGATATTTCATTGATGCGTACGCTGCCGAATATGACAGTTGTCGTACCGGCAGACGCTATTGAAACCGAGCAGGCGGTCAAAGCGCTGGCCGCATATCAGGGCCCGGCTTATCTGCGCTTGGGTAGGTTGGCTACCCCGCAGATAAATGATGAAAATTATCAGTTTAAGCTTGGTGAAACGGTTTTATTACGTCCGGGAAGGGATATTGCCATATTTGCCTGCGGCATGATGGTTGCGGTAGCATTAGAGGCAGCAGAATTGCTAGCGCAGGAAAGTATTTCGGCTACTGTAATAAACGTTCATACGATTAAACCGCTTGACATTGATGCTGTTGTGGAAAGTGCCGGACTCTGTGGCGCGGCAATCAGTGTTGAAGAACACAGCATCTATGGCGGATTAGGCTCTGCTATTGCCGAAGCTCTGGCGGAAAATTGCTCGGTTCCTTTTGCACGTGTGGGTATAGACGATAAGTTTGGCCAATCCGGCAGCCCTGATGCATTGCTGCGTGCTTACGGCCTAACACCCACTGTTATTGCTACGCGCGCCAAGGCTGTGATTGCCAGGAAAAATGCCAAGTAATAATTCATCTGATGGGTAATTGATATGAAAATACTGGTTGCATATGCTTCTAAAACGGGGACAACTGCCAAATGCGCTAAAATGCTGGCGGGATATTTAGCCGGAGCGGATCTTGTTGATCTTACCAAAAAAACTCCCATTTTGGATAAATATGATTTGATAATAATCGGCGCCAGTATTCGCATGGGCTATATTCATAAAACAGCAGGTATTTTTATCAATGAACATCAGCAGCAATTGCTTAGTAAAAAGATCGGTTTCTTTTTCTGCAACGGTTTTAGTGAAGATATGGATGAACTGATCGAAGATAATCTACCTGACGAGGTTGCCAAAAAGGCTATAGTAATAGATTCGTTTGGCGGCGAGCTGGTTATTGAAAAACAAAAAGGTATTGACAGGTATGTTGCCAAAATGATTGCTAAAAAGGCAGATGAGCAGAAGGCGCCTCTGCCTCGTATTTATACTGAGAGGATTAAACAATTCGCTGTAAAGCTGTTAGCTTAGTTGCGGAGGTCTTATATGAAACGGGCTTTGGTTTTGTGCGGTGGCGGTGCCCGTGGCGCCTACGAGCTTGGCGCTTGGAAAGCACTGCGAGAGCTACATATCGATTTTCAAATAGTTACCGGTACTTCGATTGGCGCGGTCAACGGCGCATTGTATGTGCAGGGCGACTTTCAGACAACAGAGGCGCTCTGGCATCAAATTACTATTGATGACGTTATGGCCGGTGGTATCAAAGTTAGTAAGTCATTTGAATCAATTATCAATCAAATGGATTCGATCGGGCCGTTTTTAAAGAATTACCTCAATTCCAAAGGCGCAGATATCACGCCATTCAAAAACGTACTTAATGATTGTATGAACGAACAGCGTTTTTTTAATTCCCCGATTGACTATGCGCTGATTACAGTTAAATTTCCTTCCATGATTCCTATTGAGGTAACCAAAAAAGAAATTCATAAAGAATCCCTGATCCCGTGGGTGTTGGCGTCAGCTTCCTGCTTCCCGGCATTTCCTCTTTGTGACATCGGTGGGCAAAACTATATTGATGGCGGTTATCACGATAATTTGCCAATTGCCAGCGCCTTACGTTTAGGAGCGGATGAGATTGTTGCTATTGACCTGAATAATAATTTAACACATGAAAACTACCTGCATCATCCGATGATTAAGTACATACATCCAGCTAAATTTCTGGGCTATATGCTTAATTTTGAGCGGGAACAGATGGAAAGTAATATTACTCTCGGATATAACGATACCATGAAAGCATATGGCAAATATTTTGGCTTCAATTATACATTTAGCGGATTGGATAAACAGTATTTTGCTGATTTGGCGCACCGTGTTGTTGATCGTATTGCTCGTCAGGAGGCAGGTTGCCAGAATATCGGAAATAAATCGTATGCTGCCACTTATACTAACGCACCATATTCGGCTGTATTGTTGGAACGTATTGCCAAAACGGAGTCAAGCGAATTTGATATGTTTGTAGCAGCAGTAGAGATTTGTGCCGAGCTATTGACTTATCCGCATGATACGGTGTATAATTTCATTGAATTTTGTCGACAATTGGCCAGAGATGTCAGAGGTCGCCAGGAATACCTGTTTAAAGAGGTAAATATTATATCCGATAGACATCGGATAATTAAAAATATTGCACAGAGACAAGCCGTCGAACAAAAAATTTTAGTAAAGCAAAATAAAAAAGTTATCGCTTCAATACTTATGAATGAGCTTAATAAAAAAAGCTAAAAATTGGCATTCATTATAAATTTTTGACAGAAAAATACAAAATATATTATGAATAAAAACCATTAAATGTATTTTGACAATATTCTCGGTTTGTGTTATATTTTCATTAAGAAGATTCAACCTAATATTCTCAAGTTTCCGCTCCTAAAGGAGTATCCCACGGAAAAGAAACCGATTGGGTGAAATTAGAAATAATTTCGCCTTCTGATGCAAGAAAAGGGATATGGTAAAAGGTTGGTCAGCAAAAAATAATCAGCAGATAAGTGAGCGATTTTTTGTGATGATGTTTTGATCAAAGCCGGTACTATATCTCTTAACAGCTAACTTGTAATAGCAGCTGTTTAGGGATATTTTATTTTGGTGAATTTAATTCATTAAAGGAGGTTGTATAATGAGCGAGGAT
>DFZA01000016.1 GCA_002382665.1 Peptococcaceae bacterium UBA4068
GAGGCGTGCGGGTTCAAGTCCCGCTGCTCGCACCAAAATCGTTTCTACAGGAATTGAGAAATCATCCTGTAGAAACGATTTTTATTTTATGCTATAATATAAAGATGGTGTTCCGACTTCAGAGAAATAAATGGGAATTTGAAGCGCAAACTATTTTTGATATACTTGTATAGGTGAATGCTTTGTATGATAAGATAAAGAAGATAAAATGGGAAATTCTCTTTATAATCGTTAGTATACTGAACCTTTATCTATCTCCAGTTATTGCTCTTCATACGATGACGGGTGATAAAACCGACATTTTAATGAGCATGGGTTTTGTGTTCGTGCCTCTCGGTTGGTTCATAATATCATTATTATATGGGTTTGCAACTAGCAAGAAGCTTGTAGCTTCTTACTGTGCTGTAATATTGTGCTTTCCGTTGCTTTTTATTCGTATCATAACAGGGGCAACATTATGTGAGAAAATTTCCGGAATGTTTCTAATTTTAACAACTTGCTTCTTTATTACGCTAGTAGGTACATATTTGGGTGGCTTACTCAAAAAGGCTATTATACATTTATGCAAAATAAGCAAAAAGAACTGAGGGATGATTTACAAAAAATAAGATTTCGCTATTTGGTAAGTTTGAGAAGCTTTAGAAAATATATGCCTTAGTTAAAGAATAATCTTTTTTTGCCATTACTCAAATAAAGAAATCCATGTGTAGGGGATAACCTAACCATGGATTTTAAATTTATTATAAATAAACAGCAATAGGTAATACTAAATGTGAGGTGATTTTATGGCAAAACACGATATTAAATGTTCAAAAATAAGTAAGGAATCAAAAAATGCACAAAAACTCTTACACGAGTCTCAAATTAAGGCCGAAAATAAGACAAATAAGAAACCTCCGGTCTTATCAGATAAAAATAGAGTAGTTTTCTCTGAAGAGATTAATAGAGATAGTGATATGGATGATGGATAAAAGAAAATTAAATGCTTGAGGCAAAACTTGCTAATTTAAATTGGCCAAACGCTTTTCTAATAATTCGATTTTCTGATAAATGTGTTTCTGACTGGCTATGGTCTAATTTCTGATGTAGATTATTCACATGTAACATGGAGTCAATTAAATGAAATGATTAACTCAGGGTATGTTGAGGTTCAGAATCATACATATGACTTGCATAGTATAAATAGTGATAGATTCGGATGCATGCAGTGCAGCACAGAATTGATCGAAGAATATGAAAAGGTCTTAACATACGATATTTTAAAATTACAGGATGAAATATATAGAGAAACTAGAAAAATGCCAAATACATTCACATACCCCTATGGCAAATCAAGCAAAAATACAGAGGAAACACTCAAAAAACTTGGATTTAAGGCAACGTTATCCTGCAATGATGGCATTAATAAAATAACGAATGATCCTGAGAATTTATTTGGTCTGAAAAGAATTTGTCGTTCTCATGGAGATACGATGGAAGAACTACTGGGAAATATGCCAAAACAATAATACATTTTTATGAAACTCTGTATCAATTTGAGGTAAAGACATTACAAAAATAATCTAAACCTAGAGCTGCCGGGCAAAGGGTTTGGATTACTTTTTTATTATTCAGCCACTTATCAAGTGCTTATAAATCATCCAGAAAAAATGGATTATATAAAATATATTGATTGCTTTTCACCATTATTTACAGTAGTTGATTAGTATGTTATAATAATCATCAATAATCGGTAGTAATGGTCTTCATAATAATATAAATACATATGGAGGGGAAAAATGGCGGATTTTATAATTGCTGCGGCTTCGACAGCAGATCTACCAGCGGAATATTTTACTGAGCATGATGTACCGCTTATTAGTTATACTTATACTGTTGACAATAATCTATTTACTGATGATTGCAAAGAAGAAACAAGAGCATATACGTATAAGCGCATGAGAGAGGGTGCTATGACAGCAACCTCAATGATCAATACTTATACTTATTATGAATTTTTCAAAAATCTCATGGATACAGGAAAAAATGTTATATTTGTTGACATGACCCGTCAGATATCTCATTCGTTTATTAATGCCCAAGAGGCTGCCAAACAAATAAATAACGACTACCCAGACCAGAATTTTTATTTGATGGATACTCTTTGTGTATCAGGCGGTCTGGGGATGTTGCTACATTATATGGTCAAACTCAGAGATGAAGGCAAGACCTTCGCCGAGACCATAGACTGGGCGGAGGCAAATAAGCTAAAAATTATTCATTGGTTTACCGTGGATGATCTCGAGTTTCTTAAACGGGGAGGACGCGTATCCAATGCCGCTGCTTTGATAGGATCGCTTCTTTCTATTAAACCCGTACTTTATGTATCGGATAGCGGACATCTTGTTGCGGCCTCTAAAATACGCGGCAGGAAAGCGGCACTTCTTAATATCCTGGATAGAATGAAAAATGATTTCACCCAGCCGGATGGCAAAGAAGTATTTATTAATCACGCCGACTGCTTGGAAGATGCGGAATTCATGAAACAAAAAGTGCTCGAGACATTTCCTACAATATCGAAAATTACGATTATGAGCCTTGGCGCTGTCGTTGGTGCACATTGTGGACCAGGACTCTTTACTATATTTTATTTGGGAGATAAACGTTACGCATAAAAGAATAGCTAGAAAAACCTGGGTATTAATTACCCAGGTTTTTAATTATACAGATTCATATCTGAATCCTATCTAAAAGTATTGATTGCCGGAACCGCATTACTGGCCCGAATGGGAAGCATCAAATATATGTTAACTGCATCGGCAATATCAAGCCATGGCGTTTACGATAATCGTGATCATTTTTTAGTAACAATTGTATAACGCTACCTTTGTTTTCTTCTTTCAATTCAATTACTTTCCCGTTTATGCATAGGTTCAACAATCTGGCAGCTGTTTTTGTGTTGCCATCTTTTGTATAGATGACGATAACTGTATTAGCCATATAACATCTCTCAATCGATTGCAAATAAAAACCTGGAAAAAACTCAAAAATAACGGAAAGCTAACTTGACATTTTTGATTTGGCATAGTATATTTGTTATGGAAAGCGCACTTTCCATTCATGGGAAAGGAGGAGGCTGATGAAGAATAGATTGGAAGAAATTCGCAAACAGCGTGGAATTAAACAGGAAGAACTTGCAGAGGCGTTAGAGGTGTCGCGACAAACAATTGGTTCTTTGGAAAATGGGCGGTATAACCCCTCGATCATTTTAGCTTTTAAAATTGCGCGATATTTTAATATGAAAATTGAAGAAATTTTTATTTACGAGGAGGATATAACATGTTAAAGAAAACTTCTATTTATATAATTATGTTGGTTGTTGGCATATGCCTTTTAGCATCAGGTATATTCTTTCAAGAACTGGTACAAAAATCAGTACAGGGCGTATTACTAGGCCTGGGCGCCGGATTAATCGGTATGAACATAGCTAATCTATATGCGAAACATATTGATAAGAAAAATCCGCAGATGGCAAAACGAAAAGAAATAGAAATCAAAGATGAAAGAAATACTATTATACGCAATCAAGCTAAAGCAAAAGCCGCAGACATTACCCAGTGGTTTGTGATAGGGATTGCCTTTATCACTGTTCTTTTAAATGCGCCATTATGGCTGACATTAGTTATTGTTATGGTATTCCTACTTTATTACATTTTAGGTATCTACTATACGAGCAAATATCAAAAGGAGATGTGATTTGATTATAATACAAGTTTACTTTATATTTGATTATACTTATATTTAATTATATGTCAGGTAAGATATTCTTCTTGAATATAAATGAAAATATTAATAAAGTCATGTGCATATTGCACATGACTTTATTAATTAGTCAAAAAACTAAATTTCAGTTTTTCAAAGTCCATGATAATTACAATATGCATAGACGGCAATCAAAATATCGTCCAGAATTGAGAAACTTAACAGTGGTTGATTGCCTGGTTTAAAAGATTTTTTGTGACCGCCGGGGGAGGGTTGAAGATATACCCATTCAATGAAATGTTTTTCTTCCATGGGGCAGGATATAGAGCCGACATTTACTGTTTCTATCTTTTCATCAAGGAATACACAACTGGCACCTAATATTTCGACAAAAAAATTAATATATTTCAAGTAATTATTGACAAACAGATTCATATAATATAAAATGAGAATGGTTCTCATTCTCTCTGGCAGTAGAATGAGAAATATATTTAATAATATAATGAGAATGGTTCTCAATTAAGGAGTATTCTAATAAATGAGCATCAATGATTTAACAATAGGTGAATCGGCAAAAGTTGTATCCTTGGATTGTTTACCAAGCAATACACGTCAAAAGCTGCTTGACATGGGCCTTTTAGAAGGCGTTGTCATTAAGTTAATACATAAGGCACCGTTAGGTGATCCAATTTGGGTAGAAGTAATGGATTATGAATTAGCTCTTCGTCGCAATCTGGCGGCGTTAATAAATGTAGAAAAATTAACAAAAAAGGTGGCCAATAAAGCATGAAACTTGAAGTTGCTTTGTTGGGAAATCCCAACTGCGGTAAAACAACTTTATTTAATGAATTAACCGGTGATAACAAAACTGTAGGCAACTGGACAGGCGTTACGGTAACATTGGAAATTGGCCATTTCCACTATGACAATAATTATATTGACATAATTGATTTGCCAGGTATTTACTCATTATTTACGCATTCGCCGGAACAAATCACCGTCTGCGAATACTTTCTTAATTATCATCCGGATGTAATTATTAATGTCGTTGATTCGACCAATTTGGAGCGTAATCTATATTTAACAACTCAATTAATCGATACAGGAGTTCCGGTAGTTGTAGCGTTAAATATGGGTGATGAGCTTGCTAATCAAGGGTTAACGCTTGACGCTGAATATTTAAGTGAGGAATTGGGCGTGCCGTGTATTCGCATCTCGGCGACACAGCGTACCGGCATCAAAAGATTGATGGAAAAAGTGGTGGAGGTATCAAAAAATCCTGCACTTGTTGATAAAAATAAGCTGGCATCCAGGTTTTCTCCCGACTTGAACAAAACTATCAATGATACAGCCGCAGCGCTTGATGCTTCAATGATTCCCGAGCATATAAATCCTCGCTGGCTGGCATTACAAAAACTCATGGAACATTGGCCACATAATGCTGACACGATCAGTGAAGGCACTGGTGATCGCTGGGAAATGTTGATTGGTCGTGAGCGATATATGATAATTGCCGATATTATTGCTCACACATTAAAAAAATCCCCATATGTAAACCGACATAAGACTAGCAAAAAACTTGATTCAATATTATGTAATAGATATCTCGCATTACCAATATTTGCTTTGATAATGCTTGCGGTATTTTATTTTGCCTTTGGTCCTGTTGGCAACTTTTTATGTGATCTTTTGAAAATTTTCCTTGCTGGTTGGCTACCACGAACAGTTGACGCCTTGTTGATTTCGGCAGGCGCTGTAGATGGTTTGCGCAGCTTGATTGTCGAAGGTGTGATCGGCGGTGTAGGTGGTGTGATGGTTTTTGTACCGCAGTTGGCAATTCTTTTTTTCTGTTTGGCAATATTGGAATATAGCGGATATATGTCACGGGCAGCATTTATGACCGATAGATTACTATCTGGTTTCGGTCTTTCCGGTATGTCTTTCATTCCCATGATATTGGGTTTTGGCTGTAGTGTTCCGGCAATAATGTCATGTCGCGTTTTGGAAAATAAGCGTGAGCGCCTATTGACAATGGCTGTTGTTCCGTTTATGAGCTGCGGTGCAAAAATGCCTGTTTATGCTTTGTTTGTAGCAGTATTTTTTGCCGCGCATCAAGGTTTGATAATATTCGGACTATACGCTTTAGGAATTATAATTGGATTAATAACAGCAACATTACTAAAACCTTTGATTATGAAAAAAGAGAGAACAGTATTTTTGATGGAGATGCCTCCATATCGAAAGCCTGTCTGGCATTGCGTATTCCGTACGGTTTGGAGCAGACTTTGGGATTTTATCTCAAGAGCAGGTAGCATCATTTTGCTCGCTTCGGTAATTATTTGGTTCTTCAGTCATTTTAGTTGGCATCTTTATCTTGTAAATGAAAGCAATAGTATGCTGCAGGCAATCGGCGTCTTTTTAGTTCCACTGTTTAAACCGCTGGGAATTGATCACTGGCAACTGATAGTTGCGTTAATGACGGGATTTATGGCTAAAGAGGCTGTTGTTTCAACTTTAAGCGTTTTATACGGCGCTAAGTTGTTGGCCGGTTCACTTACAGCAATTATATCACCGGCGGCGGCGCTGGCATTTCTGGTTTTCGTATTGTTATATACCCCTTGTATTGCTACAATTGCCGCCATTCGCCGTGAAAGCAGGTCGTTAAAATTCGCTTTTGGAGTTATAATATATCAGTTGTTAGTAGCCTGGTGCGTATCATTTATTGCTTATAATATCTGCAGTCTGTTTATTTAGAGGAATGATAATATGAAAAACAATTCTTCATTTAAAAACAAGTTGGAAGAAAGCGGTCACTCATTTACATCTCAGCGTGCGGAAGTATATAGTATTCTTTGTGAAAATGCTCCGGCTCACCTTACTGCAGAAGAAATATTTATAAAGCTCACACAGCGGCATCTTAAAATCGGATTATCCACAGTTTACAGAACACTGGGTATTTTTACGAATATCGGTATTACCGATAAAGTTGATTTTGATGACGGAATGAGCCGATATGAGTTAGTCGAAAATTTTGACGGTAAAAATCATCGTCATCATCATTTGATTTGTCTTGGCTGCGGGCGCGTTGAGGACGCCCTTGATGACTTAATGGAAGATTTGGAGAATGACGTATTAGAAAAATTCTCTTTCAATATCATAGACCATTCCGTCAAATTGTATGGATATTGCGCTGAATGCAGTATGAAAAACAAAATAGAAACTGGATCAAAATAATAAAAGAGATATATATTGACATAAATGCTGCTAAAGTATATAATTATCTAAATAGAAACAGGGAGGACTAGCTATGGTATTTGAGAAGATTAGTGAAATTATTGCTGAGAAATTGGAAATTGATAAAAGCTTGATTACCCGAGACAGTTCCTTAATAGATATGAAAATTGACTCACTATGCATGGTAGAGATTATGCTAAGTATTGAAGAAGAATTCAATATTACAATCGATGATACTGATAATTTAGATTCAGTTGCCGATATAGTCGCATATGTAGAAAATAAAATTAAATAATACTTGATTTTACCCCAAAAATTTGATATAATGTTACTAGTAATTATTACTAATAATAATTAATTAATGGAGGTAATCAGTATGACGAAATTTGTTTGCTCTGTTTGCGGTTATGTTTACGAAGGCGATCAGGCTCCAGAACATTGTCCTCAATGCAAGGCTCCTGCGTCGAAATTTAGCGTTCAAAAAGATTTGGGAGTCTATGCTGATGAACATAAGATCGGTATTGCCAGCGGCATTGATGATAGAGTGCTTGAAGGTTTACGGGCAAATTTCAATGGCGAATGCACCGAAGTTGGTATGTATTTGGCTATGAGCAGGCAAGCTGATAGAGACGGTTATCCGGAAGTTGCTGAAGCATTCAAACGCTATGCTTTTGAGGAAGCCGATCATGCTGCGCGTTTTGCAGAATTACTTGGTGAATGCGTATATGCAGATACAAAGAAAAACCTAACATTACGCGCAGAGGCTGAACATGGCGCTTGCGCCGGTAAAAAAGAATTGGCAACGCTTGCCAAACAGCTTAACTACGATGCTATCCATGATACGGTTCATGAGATGTGCAAAGACGAAGCGCGACATGGCAAGGGTTTTGCCGGTCTGTTAAAAAGATATTTTGGATAAAATTAAACCCTTGGTAAGAAATTACCAAGGGTTTTTTAAAGGAGACAATATGCAGGAGCAAATAATAGCCAGATTAAAAAGCTTATCTGAACCTGAATATCAAAAATTTAATCGCGGATTAATTCCAGGTGTTGATAATATTCTTGGTGTGCGTTCGCCATATCTACGCCAAATAGCCAGAGAAATTGCCAAATATGATTGGCGAAGTTATTTAGATGAGGCAGAAAATAACGACGACATTTATATGGAGCAGACGTTGATTCATGGAATAGTAATCGGTTTGATAAAGACAGATTTAACGGAAATATTAAAACATGTTTCAACTTTCCTTCCCAAAATCAACAACTGGGCTGTCTGTGATAGTTTTTGCTGTGGATTAAAAATTGCAGATAAATATCAGTCTGAAGTATGGGAGTTCTTACAGCCGATTTTTTCGGATAACCATGAATATTATCTGCGTTTTGGCGTGGTTATGATGTTAAGTCATTATATAAATGAAAATTATATAGATAGAGTTTTAGCATCACTGGATTTAATTCATCATGACGGCTACTATCTGAAAATGGCAGTTGCCTGGGCAGTATCTGTTTGTTATATCAAATTTCCGACGCGAACATTAGAGTTTTTACAACATAACAGTCTTGATGATCTAACCTTTAATAAAGCACTACAGAAAATCTGCGAATCAAAAAGAATTGATTTGCAGACCAAGGCTTTAATAAAAGATTTAAAACGCTAACAGAGACTTTTTAAAAAAACGAATTAATAATATGCCTATGCATTTAACATATACAGGCATATTATTTTTTTTCATGGCAACAATAAAATTGCAGCTTGCAATATATTTTAATGATAAAGAGTATATCCAGTGATTAAGTTTATTAAAAACAAAACAATACCCAACGATACTTTAGCTTACATCACCTTGATATTACTTGCGTTGATAATGATTGCGATAATCCATAAAGACGGTTTTTTGTACGGATCAACAACCGACTGGATTTCTCAAATCAGTGTCTTTCCTGATTATTTCCGACAAAAATTTTATGAGACAGGAAATTTGTTACCTGATTTTGTACTGAATATAGGTGCTGGTCAAAATATCTATTACTTCTCTTATTATGGTCTGTTAAATCCTATCATCCTCATCTCATATCTGCTGCCATCAATATCAATGACAGTCTATATTCAGGCTGCGAGTATCATTATCGTCATTATTAGCGCATGCTTATGCTATCATTGGCTAAGATATTTAGGATTCTCATGCTCAATTTCATTGATTGCTTCGGTTTGTTTTCTATTTGCAGGACCGATTATATATCAATCTCATAAACAAATTATGTTTGTAAATTACTTCCCGTTTTTGTTTATGGGATTAATTGGAGTGGATCAATACTATAAAACTCAAAGGAAATTGCTATTTGTTTTATGCGTATTCCTTTGTATAATGACAAGCTATTTTTACAGTATTGGTTGCATTCTAACATTGTTTATATATTTCGGATATCGGTATATTGAGATAAAACAAGGTATTAATATACGCTTTTTGCTACGTGAGCTGTTACCACTACTTAAAGGAGTAGCAATCGCTGTTCTGATGTCATCAGTGCTTTGGCTTCCGACCATTTATGTGATTCTGAGCGGGAGGAGCGTGGATAGCGATTTTTTATCAACATTTATTTCGTCTTTTATACCAAGCTGTATTTTTACATTGGAAGCGCTGTTATACAACAGTTATTCACTAGGATTAACTGGCATTTCTTTGCTAGCATTGATTATAGTATTATTTAGCAGGGAAAAAAGTGAAAAGACTCTTTCATTAATATTGATATTGCTATTGATTTTTCCCGTATTTTCATATTTGCTAAACGGTACTCTTTATGTACGGTCAAAGTCATTGATACCTTTCTTACCTCTCTATATTATTATTATTGCAATCTTTCTGACGAAGCTAGTCCAGGTTATAAAAAATAACAGCACAATAAACTATCGTATTAAGCGTACGGTTGTACCAATACTGTTTATTTTAATAACATGCGTTTCCGGTATAATTTGTCTGATTGTAAACATAGGTTTCTATCATTTAACCGATTTTGACATTCAAGGTACTGGTATAACAGCACAAGTTCAAGAGATTTTGCAACTAACCGGCGATGAGCTTGTTTCAAATGCAGATTACTCAGATATCTACAGTTCGGACAAAATCAGGCTGATACTGGATGTATTACAAGACGACACATCTTTCTATCGCATCAACGACCTTTCAAAAAGCGGTTTGACATGTAATCAAGTATATGATGATATATATTTTCAGACTTCCATATACTCTTCAACCTACAATATTGATTACAATAAGTTTTATTTTGATATATTATATAATCCAATTTCTATTAGAAACCGATTGAATTGTTCTTCGTCAAATAACATTTTCTTTCAAAATTATATGAACGTAAAATATATCGTTGCCAAAAACAATCAGAGCATACCGGCAGGCTATTACCAAGTTGGACAAAAAGGCGAATATCTGCTATATGAAAACGATAACACGATGCCGTTAGCATTTGCTTTAAGCCAGACTATAAGCCTTGAAGACTTTGAAAAACTCGTATTTCCTTACAATACAGAGTCTTTGTTTGAAAGTATAATAATTAATGAAGATAAAACTGATGATTACAATAATTTATTAAATTCTCAAATCAAAAAAATTGATATTAATAATAGCGCAATTTCAACAATAAATCAGAAAAACCTAACTATAGATAATGAAAATGGACATTTTCTTATTGAAGCGGGGTTAAATGCATCACTGGAAATTCCTCTGAGTATAGATTTGAATAAAGTAATTCTGTTCATTAGATGTGATATATCTAATGCAGAAAACCAAAACGATCTAGATACTTTCATTTCTATTAACGGAATAAAAAACAAGCTGTCAAACAAATCGGCGTATTATCAAAACTATAACAATAGTTTTGAGTATATAATTTCGTCAAACAAATCAATTAATAGCCTGATAATAAATCTTTCATCAGGTAAATATGAAGTCTTTAATATCGAAGCATATTCCATCCCTGTATCAACTTTAGAAGAGAACCTTAATAAAATTGATCCGTTTATTGTTAATTCGAAAGAAACCGCAGACAATAAGATAACGGGAAATATTCAGGTTACAAATGATGGATATTTAGCTACAACGTTACCCTACGACAAAGGATTTTCTATTACAGTTGACGGTGTACCTCAAAACTATCAAAAAGTAAATACGGCTTTTGTCGGCTTTCCGATAGAAAAGGGTTACCATCATATAGTCATCGAATTTCACGCACCATTTAAAAAAGTGGGAATTGCTTTATCTCTGATTGGATTAATACTGTTTTTTTTAAACATAATTATCGACAAAAAGCGAAAAATATCAGTAATAAATTAAATATAGTATTAAGATAAGTTATGGATATAGTGTTTAGAAATTTAATTTTAAAATATAAAGAAATTATTTACTATCTAATATTTGGTGTATTAACTACATGAGCTGATACTTATTGACGACGGAAGTACTGACAGTACTATTTCTATATTTAAGAACTTTTCGCATACGTCCTTAATACCCCTAACATTATATTTTTTCCAATCCTTATACTACAGCAGTTATTCCTTAGGTTTGCTGAGTATTGCATTGGTATCTTTGATAACAATCTTGATCATTGGAAGAAAAAGTGATAAAATTATTTCAATTATATTAATAATATTGCTTGTTATCCCGGTATTTTCTTATCTTCTGAATGGTGCTCTCTATGTGCGCCCCAAACCGCTGATTCCATTGTTACCCCTCTTTATTGTTATTATTGCTATTTTCCTACTTATCAAAAAGTCAATACGGCTTTTGTGGGTTTTCCGATTACCAAGGGAGATCATCGCATTGTTATCATATACAACGCGCCTTATAAAAAAGCCGCTATAGTATTTACAATAATTGGTTTCACACTATTTGTATTAAATATAATTTTCGATTGTAAACGGGAAAAATCAGATGGATAAAAAAGATACTAAGAAAAAGATAACAATATTAGATAAGATAAAAAAGTATCTTAAATATAAGGAGATAAGAAATTATCTCATTTTCGGTGTTTTAACAACTGCCGTAAACTGGATTGTTTTCCAACTCGTCAATGCTGTCTTTATGCAGCATTGGAGTTACGCAAACGTAATTGCTTGGATAGTTGCAGTTTTGTTTGCTTATATAACGAACAGAAAATATGTATTTAACTCTCAAAGCCGGAATATTTTGAAAGAATTGTTTATGTTTGTACAATTTCGTATATATTCGTTACTGCTTGAAATGTTAATCATGTATGTCTTTATCGAAATTCTCTTGTTAACGCCATTTACGGCAAAAGTCATCGCCGCCGTTGTTGTGGTAATTGCCAATTATGTATTCAGTAAAGCAATAGTATTTAAAGAAAGCAGGTCCGTCCATGGATCTAATTAGTATTGTAATACCTTACTATAATGAAGAAGCATCGCTGCCGTTAATTTACATTGAGATTGTCAAAGTTTTAGATAATATCGAAAATATTAACTACGAATTAATATTTGTTGATGACGGTAGCTACGATAACAGCTTGTCAATTATAAAAAAATATTCAATTTCTGATACAAAATTAAAATATATATCATTTTCCAGAAATTTTGGCAAGGAGGCGGCAATGTTCGCCGGGCTGCGGGAAGCTACTGGTGATTATGTGGTTATTATGGATGCGGATTTGCAGCATCCGCCGGAACTATTGCCGGAAATGTATCAGGCTGTAAAATCTGATAATGTAGATTGTGCCTGTGCGGTTCGATCAGACCGCTCCGGTGAGTCTAAGTTGAGAAACTTTTTAACAAAGAAATTCTATTCCGTAATAAATAAAACATCAAAGACAAAATCAAATGATGGAGCAGGGGATTATCGAATGATGTCCCGCAAAATGGTTGATTCCATACTCTCATTCAAGGAATATAACAGATATTCAAAAGGTTTATTTGCTTTTGTCGGGTTTGAAACGAAATGGATACCCTATCATAATGCGCCACGGATAGCAGGGAAGACAAAGTGGTCTTATGATTCACTTTTCAGATATGCCATAGATGGAATATTATCCTTCTCATCTGCGCCGCTTGAACTGGCGTCATATTGCGGTGTTATTATATTCATAATAGCCATTATCATGGCTATATATACGGCAGTTAAGACATTGATTTTTGGAAATCCTACAAGCGGTTGGACAACCCTTGTTTGCATCATACTTTTTATCGGTGGATTACAAATGCTATTTCTTGGCATTATCGGACAGTATTTATCTAAAACCTATATGGAAGTAAAACAAAGACCGATCTACATTGTTAAGGATACTAATATCAGACCATAAAAAGCATAAATAAAACGCTGTGCAGGTAAACTGCACAGCGTTTTTTTGTAGTATATAGTAGTTAATTATTCTGATCTTAAACTCTTTAACAACTTAATTTCCTCGGCATAACCATCTATGTCATTAGGCGTTTCCAAACAAAAAGGCAAACCTCGCAGCGCTGGGTGATTGATAATGCCTGTTATACCTTCAATACCAATTTCACCTTCGCCTATTTTTGCATGGCGGTCTTTATGGCTACCGAGTGGATTTTTGCTGTCATTTAAGTGAATAGCCTTGAGACGGTCAATACCGATTATTTCATCGAATTCTGTTAATACACCGTCAAGATTATTGACAATATCATAACCGCTGTCCCAAACATGACAAGTGTCGAGGCAGATGCCAAGCTTTTCATCGAAATCAACTTGATCAATAATTCTATGAAGTTGCTCAAAATTTCCACCGACTTCCGACCCTTTACCTGACAAAGTCTCCAGCAACACAGTTGTGGTTTGATCTGCCTTCAATACTTTGTTGAGCGTTTCGGCAATTTGGCTGATACCGATATCGATACCTTGATTAACATGAAAACCGGGATGGAAATTATAATAATTACCTGGCGTCATTTCCATCCTGGCTAGATCATCGGCAATGATCTCGGAAGTAAACTGGCGCAAATGATGTTCGGCGGCGCAGGCATTAAGCGTATATGGTGCGTGGGCAATTAAGTAGGAAACATTAGCTTGACCGATCAAATCCAAAAATGCGCTAACATCCTGCGGATCAATCTCTTTTGCTTTGGCTCCACGGGGATTGCGGGTAAAATACTGACAAGTATTTGCGCCGATCTCCAGCATTTGCCGTCCCATCGCCAAAAATCCGGCTGATGATGATTGATGGCAACCGATAATAAACATACTTACTCCTTATTTCTTATATGAAGCTTGCTTGAGCCGCAAATTAGTGCTGAGCACACGTTTGCGTAGACGCAGGTTTTGTGGTGTTACTTCCATCAATTCGTCATCGGCGAGAAACTCCAAGCACTGTTCAAGAGACATCTTTTTAGGCGGAATTAAACGCAGGGTTTCGTCACTGCCAGATGCGCGCATATTGCTGACCTGTTTCTTTTTACAGACATTAACGGCGATATCCTCGTTTTTGGGATTCTGCCCTACGATCATACCTTCATAAACAGCAGTTCCCGGTTCAATAAACAGCATTCCGCGTTCCTGAGCATTATATAGACCATAAGTTACAGCAGTGCCGGTTTCGAAGGCTGTCAGAGCGCCATATTCGCGGCGATTAATATCCCCCTTATATTCCTGATATTCATAAAATACAGAGCCCATAATACCTTCGCCCTTGGTATCGGTCAAAAATTCATTGCGATAGCCAAAAAGGCTGCGCGAGGGAATAACAAACTCTGCCTTGATCCTTTTTCCTGCAGGCGTCATGGAAATCAAAACACCTTTACGTTCGCCCATTTTTTCCATAACGTGCCCCAGATACTCTTCCGGAACATCTATATGCAACCGTTCTGTAGGCTCATATTTATGGCCATTTTTTTCATGAATAATCACTTTCGGTGGGGAAACGGCAAACTCATAGCCTTGCCGTCTCATTGTTTCTATTAATATTGAAAGATGCATTTCACCACGTCCCAAAACACTGAAACAATCGGGTGAATCGGTATCTAATACTTTGAGCGATACATCTTTGAGTAATTCGCGATACAAACGGTCTCTTAAATGGCGGGAAGTGACATATTTACCCTCACGTCCGGCAAAGGGACTGTCATTAACAGAAAATAGCATCTCCATTGTCGGTTCGCCTACTTTAACAAACGGCAGGGGATTGATATGCTCGGTATCGCAGAGTGTCTGACCAATATTAATATTATCAATACCGGAAAAGCAAATAATATCTCCGGCAGATGCTTGTTCGACAGCACGACGTTGTAAACCCTCAATACTGAATAATGATGAAATACGGTGGATTTTTGGTCCATCATCGCTATCGTAACTGGTAACAGCTACATCTCTATTAGCATAAATTATACCGTTTTCGATACGGCCGATACCCATACGGCCGGTATAATCGTTGTAATCCACTGCTGAAACCAGTAGTTGCAGCGGCTGGTCAGGATCTCCTTCCGCAGGGGGAATATGCTCAACAATCATGTCAAACAAAGGTTCTAAATCATCACCCAGATGATTCGGGTCAAGTGAGGCAATTCCTTGACGTGCGGAACAGTAAATTATCGGGCTATCCAATTGTGTTTCAGATGCAGATAGCTCGGTTAATAAACCTAGAACTTCCAGCGCCACATCTTCGCTGCGAGCGTCGGGGCGATCTGTTTTGTTAATGACAATAATAATTTTATGGTTAAGCTCCATGGCTTTTTGCAATACGAAACGGGTTTGCGGCATCGGCCCTTCAAAAGAATCGACAAGCAGCAAAACGCCATTAACCATTTTTAAAACCCGCTCAACCTCGCCGGAAAAATCGGCGTGTCCTGGGGTATCAACAATATTAATTTTGGTATCATGCCAAAAAATCGAAGTGTTTTTGGCAAGAATGGTAATTCCTCTTTCGCGCTCCAGGGCGTTATTGTCCATAATGCGATCTTCAACCACCTGATTAGCGCGAAATGTACCGCATTGTTTGAGCATTTGGTCAACGAGTGTAGTTTTACCGTGATCAACGTGAGCGATGATAGCAATGTTACGAATATTTGTGATTTGCAAATTAAATCTCCTTGTATATAATCCGATTTTATAGAAACACCGTCTTATTCTATCACTATATTATTTGTATCGCAATATGCAATTACTATACAAGGTATATTTTATTTCCAACGGGGCAATAATTTAAGCATAATCGCCAACTATTCCGGAGGAAAATACTTTGCTAAATAAAGTGGAGATTTGCGGCGTTAATACATCAAAGCTGCCGGTTCTGTCAGCAGGGAAGATGACAGAGTTATTTAAAGTGGCGCAACAGGGAGATAACTCAGCCCGAGAAGAATTGATTTCAGGCAATTTACGACTTGTACTCAGCGTTATCCAGCGGTTCAACAACAGAGGCGAAAATGCCGACGATCTGTTTCAGGTCGGATGCATTGGCTTAATCAAAGCCATCGATAATTTTGATTTATCACAAAATGTTCGTCTCTCAACTTATGCAGTGCCCATGATCATTGGAGAAATCCGACGCTATTTGCGTGATAATAACAGTATCAGAGTAAGCCGTTCGCTACGCGATATTGCCTACAAGGCTCTGCAGGCGCGTGATCGATTATCGGTTGAATGCAACAAGGAACCAACCATTGAACAAATCGCTAAGGCAATAGAATTACCAGTTGAGGATATAGTGTTTGCACTTGATGCGATACAAGATCCTGTATCTCTATTCGAACCGATTTATCATGATGGCGGCGACCCGATCTATGTTATGGATCAGATCAAAGATGACAAGAACAGTGAACCTCAATGGTTAGAGTTGGTAAATATCCGCGAGGGACTATCACGTCTCGGAGAAAGGGAAAAAACAATAATCAATCTTCGCTTCTTTGACGGACGCACGCAAATGGAAGTTGCCGAAGAAATCGGCATCTCGCAGGCTCAGGTCTCTCGGTTGGAAAAAAGCGCCTTACAACAATTGCGCAAATATATGTAATTATATTAGGAGTAAAAAATGAAAAATATATTAAAGTCCAGAACTTTTATCGCAGTTCTTTTAGCAATAATAGCTATCGTTGGTATCGGTTATTATCAGCAGGCCAACGCGGTATCGCTTGAAGTTGGTAATTCACCGTTACGTCTACACATTCGCGCCAATAGCGATAGCGCATTAGACCAAAGTCTAAAATTAAAGATCAGAGACAAAGTAATAGTGATGCTTGCCGATTCCTTAGCCGAAGCAAAAAATAAAGAAGAAGCTATGGCTATTGTCGAAAAGAAATTACCGCAGATTGAAGAATTAGCAAATCAGGTGTTGGCAGAACAGGTGGGTTATAAATCCAAGGCTTGTCTCACTAACGAACAGTTTCCCACAATTAATTACGATGGCACAGTTTTAGACGCCGGCTATTATGACTCATTAACCATTACCTTAGGAGCCGGCGCCGGGCATAACTGGTGGTGCGTGCTGTTTCCACCGCTGTGTTTTGTGGATATAGCAAGTGAAACCGAAGCAGTGGACGCTATGGCTACTGAAAATAATTCTCAACCTACTGTCGAAGTCCACAGCAAATTAGCTGATTGGTTTTCAAAACACTAAAATGTCCGAAGCGTCTAATAATCATCCTCCCATTCGGAAAGCAGAGCATCATAATCCTCTTCACGATAACGCCGTTTTTCAGTATCTCGCTGAACCGGCGTTATTTTTTCCATTTCAATCAATATCACATCAACGCCTATTTTTTGAATTTGCGGCCACATTACATTAATATCTTCGGCTCGAGAAAGCAACCCAATTATCCGATTTTCAGACGGTAATATTAAAGCATCAATTCTGCCTTCTCTTAAATTCAATTCAATATCCCGAATAAGTCCTAATCTTTTGCCGTCAATATTATTGATTATATCTTTATGACGTAAATCAGAAATTCGTAACATTTTTATCACCTCTGGCAAAATATATGCTGTAAATCATTTAATAATCAATATTATTACTGGTTTTTTTATCAAAATGCTTGTCAAAACTATATATGGTATAGTAATATTATACATATACAGGATGTCTTTCAAATTAGGAGGTATCGCCATGCAATGTATATATTGTGGCTATTTCGACTCCAAAGTTTTAGACTCCCGGCCAGTTGATGATGGCAAAAGCATTCGCCGCCGACGTGAATGTTTGCAATGCGGGAAACGGTTTACGACATATGAACGGGTTGAAGAGACACCGCTGATAGTTGTAAAAAACGATAACAGGCGTGAATTATTTGATCCCAATAAAATACTCAATGGTTTGATCAAAGCCTGCGATAAACGTAAAGTACCCATCAGAGTTTTAGAACAGATCGTCGATGATATTGAGCGTGAACTGCGTAATAATCTGGAACGTGAAGTTTATTCCAAAGAGATAGGCGAATTGGTTATGAAACATTTACGCGAAGTGGATCAGGTAGCTTATGTCAGATTTGCTTCTGTATATCGCAATTTTGAGGATATTTCAACTTTTGCCAAAGAGATCAAAGCCCTGCAGCAGGAAGTAAAAACGCATAAAGAATAATATAATAGATTTAATTGCTTATGTTTATTTGCATCTGATATGATCAGGGAGGTGAGCATAAATGATAACACTTAACGACGAGCCATACGATTGCGAGGAAAATACTAGCATACAGGCAATTATCGAAGATAAAAAATTTTCCTATCCAAATATATTGGTTGCTCTCAACGGATTGGTAGTCGAACAATTTCTATGGCGGGAAAAGAAAGTAAAAAACGGCGACAAATTAGTAATTGTCGACCTCCATCACGGTGGTTGATTTAATAAAAACATGTTAAAATCCGTCGAAAGATCGACGGATTTTATTATTATAACCTCAATAAATGAATTGTTGTCCTGACTAATTAAGTTGTTATACTTGTCGAATGTTGATTATTATACTATAATATAAAATTAAGTGCTGATTAATAGGGATTAAGGGAGTTTTGTTGTGAGAAAGCTCATAGTAGATTATAGCCTTTGTAATGGCTGTGGCCGTTGTGAAATTGTCTGTTCCAAGGCTTTTTTTAAAGAAGAAAATAGGGAGAAGAGCGCTATTCGTATTTTTTCCAATCAATATGGCGGATATCACGGGCAATATAGATTAGCAGTATGCGATCAATGCGGAGTATGCGCAAAAATGTGTACGCCTATGGCCTTATATGTTGATGACAACGGTGTTTGGAAGATAGATAAAAATAAATGCGTAGGCTGCTTGATATGCATCGGCGAATGTGATAGAGGTCTGATATATTACCATGACGATCTGCCGACACCATTTAAATGCATCGCCTGCGGCTTATGTGTCCGCGCTTGTCCTACAGGCGCGCTGAGATTATCAGAGTAGAACAATATTTTTTAAAAGAAAGAGGGAAGTTAGTGAATAGCGAATCCCAATTGCTTGCTTCGCAACACCAACTGTTAACAGAATATAGATATAAACATAATCCTATTTATAGGGGATATAACAACCGTTTGTTATATATTGATTTAGACAGCATGACTGTTAAAGAGAAGCAAATAACGCCAGAAATCAAAGAAAAGTTTACCGGTGGCCGCGGGTTTGGTCTTTATTATCTTTGGCAGGCAGTAACACCGCAAACCAAGTGGAATGATCCTGAAAATGAAATTGTTATAGCGCACGGCCCTCTCTCCGGTATTACACAGTATCCCGGCGCAGGCAAATCATTGGTATGCGCTCTTTCACCTTTAACGCATTTACCGATTGATAGTAACGTTGGCGGGTATTTTGGCCCTTTTCTCAAATTTTCCGGATTCGATGCCTTGGAACTGCAAGGTAAGGCAGACAATGATGTGATCATTTTTATTGATGGCAATGAGCATGAAATTCGCATTGAAACAGCGCCGAGTGAGGCAATCGATAGCCATATTTTGGTTGAACAACTCAGTGACATGTATGCCAATAATGACGATGACAAGTCAAGTATTGCCATAGTCTGTTCCGGAACCGCCGCAGAAAATTGCAACATCGGTATGCTCAACTTCTCGTTCTGGGATAAAAGGCGTGGTTGTGCACGGCTTAAGCAGGCGGGCAGGGGAGGTATCGGCCGGGTTTTCAGGGATAAGCATATCAAAGCTATTGTTTGCCGATATCGAGGTGTAAACGGCGATATCAATAACCCCGCAGAGAAAAGGCTGATTAATACCGCAGGTATTAGGCTGCATAAAGAAGTTGCTAATTCTGACCATCTGCAAAATAATATGCGTAAAATCGGTACAGCCAATATTATTGAGGTCATGGATCAATACGATCTGTTGCCGTGTTACAATTATCAATTCGGTTCTGATCCCCAGACAGAAAAGATTACTTCCCAGGTTTTCATAGATAATTATGTGACTCAAGGCGTACCTGACGGCTGCTGGTATGGCTGTTCTCTTTCCTGTGCCAAGGCCGTTAACAATTTTTTACTGCGCACAGGACCTTATAAAGGCCAACGGGTTTGCGTTGACGGCCCAGAATACGAAAACGCAGCCGGATTAGGTGCCAATACCGGCACCTTTGACCCCGACTGGATATTAGAAGCAAATTTCTATTGCGATACTTATGGACTTGATACAATTTCCATGGGCACAATGACGGCTTTTGCCATGGAATGTTTTGATCGCGGCATAATCACGCTAGAGCATACCGGCGGCCTTGATTTATCATGGGGTAATGGTGAGTCTCTTTGTGAATTGATGCATCAGATGTCCCGAGGTGAGGGCTTTGGTATAATTGTGGGGCGCGGCGTCAGAGAGATGAAAAAAATATTTGTTGAAGAATATGGCGCGGATAAAAATTTCCTAGAAGATATCGGTATGGAACAAAAAGGCTTGGAGTATTCAGAGTATCTGATGAAAGAGTCTTTAGCGCAGCAAGGAGGTTATGCTCTTTGTAACAAGGGTCCTCAACATGATGAGGCCTGGCTGATATTCATGGATATTGTTAATAACCAGATGCCGACTTTTGAAGATAAAGCCGAAGCTCTATATTATTTTCCGTTGTTTAGAACCTGGTTCGGTTTATTAGGCATGTGTAAGCTGCCCTGGAATGATATTACCCCTGCTGATAATAAATATTCCGACGATCCTGCCAAAGTGCCGGGACATGTACGCAATTACTGTCAAGTTTTTGAAGGCGTAACCGGTAAATCAATTGCTGAAAATGACATACTTAAAATGAGCGATCGTGTATATACCTTTCAGCGCGTTTTCATTCTCAGAATGGGCAGCGGCCAGCGTTGCCATGATAAGCCCCCCTATCGCTCATTAGGCCCGGTGACAAAAGAAGAATATCTGTCGCGTGAAAATAGATATGATAAGCAACTTAAAGAAAAAACAGGGATTGATCCCGTCGCCAAAAGCGTTGAAGAAAAAATAGCAATTCTGCGTATTTGGCGGGAACAGCAATTCGAAACGCTTGTTGATGCGGTATACAAGCGCCGCGGCTGGACGCCAAACGGCATACCCAAATTGCAGAAACTGGAGGAGTTGGGTATTGACTTTCCCGAAGTAGTTGCGGTAGTAAAACCATATTTGCAAGCGGAAGGCTTTTGGCCTGATTATGCAGAATAATATCTGATAAGAGGTAAAAGCAAAATGATAATACTCAATAATGATAAATATCAATGTAAAGAAAATTCCACTATCCAAAAAATTATTGACGAAAATAATTTTGTATATAAGCTGCTGGTTGTTAAGCTAAACGGAGAAGTTATTGAGGATTATTTATGGCAGCAGACAACTGTTAGCGAAGGCGATGACTTACAAATACTTCATTTATTTGGTGGTGGATAATTAGAAACATGTGAAATTCCTCTAGACCTATTCACTAAATAGAGTTTTATTTATAAAAATACTGTAATCATCATTCAAGATTACAGCATTTTTGTGTCATTTGCTCAATTTAGATGTAGGTTCTAATTATGCTCATTATGCACAATTTAGCTTGCCAGCAAAAAACAGACATGTTTAAAACCACATCGTTTCTTCATCTCTAAATTGTGGGTTCAAACTATTTTGATATGGGTCATAGTTATTGATATTGCATCCAAATTCTTTTAAGAAGCGGATTTTACCATACACTGTCCATTCAATAATGGAAACGCCATCAAAGGCTTCAACCTTTCCATCATTCATAGTGTTCTTGAAATACCACTCAACTATTGTTTGATTTCCTTTATGAAAGAACTGCTTAATGTCCCACGCAAGTACATTTCCACGGGTATTCCATTCGGTAAACCAATGCTTGATTTTATCAGTGCCTTTATATTTTGGTCCCCAACTTTCAATGTAAACTGCATCATTAGTGAAAATGTCTGCAATTCCTAAATCCTGCTTTTTTAACCACATATCAAACCAAAGACCAATAGTTTTTTCTTTATTTTCCATAGTAATCCTTTCCTCATCGTCCTGTTATGAGTATACTACAAAGACAAAAGGATTCAAACCTTAAGGGTTCGAATCCTTCCATTATCTTTATAAAAGTGGCGTCCCCGACACGATTTGAACGTGCGACCTGTCGCTTAGGAGGCGACCGCTCTATCCTACTGAGCTACGAGGACATGAATTTATAGCTTAATATAAAGACAACAGTTGTATTTTATCTTTTTTTACGTAAAGAGTCAAGCAGTCGAAATAATGATTAATTTATGGAAATTACTGGACATAATATCAAAACTTTGATATTATAAATTTAGTGATAAGGTAGGTGATGTTGTTATGAAAGAAAATACAAATGCTCCGATTGATATTGGCGAACATATTAAATCAATGCGTAAACAACGTGGCTTAAAACAAAGTGACTTAGCTGAACTGGCCAATATGTCTCAAAGCGCCATCAGTTATATCGAAAGCGGTGAAAAAAGCCCTAATATTGACAGTGTTATTTTGATTGCCAATGCTTTGGAAGTAACTGTTGCGGAGCTGTTTGAGACAAATGATTTGTTAGAAAATGAAGTCCAAGATATCGATATTGAGGAATTCCTTAAAAACGATAATATTATTTTAGGCGGTCAACCTATATCATCTGCCGATAAAACATATATCTTAAACTTGTTAAATTTATTGAAGAGAAAACACACTGTAAGAAAATAGCTATCGATTATATCAAAAAAAAGATATCTTAGGGAGATGTAAAAATGGAAAACCAATTTTTACTGTTACCGGGACCGACACAAATACCAAATAGGGTGCTACAGGCTGCCAATCAACCGATGATTAGCCATCGCAGCGGTACCTTTAAAGATATATTTGGCCAAGTTACCGAAAATGCCAAACGCATTTTTTGTACGAAAAATGATTTATTAATATTGACTTGCTCTGGGACGGCAGGGCTTGAGGCCTCGGTTGTCAATTTTCTTAATAGCGGTGATAAAGTAATAGTTGCATCCACCGGTAACTTTGGACGCCGCTATAGAGACATTGCCGAAGCTCACGGTATGGATATTGATTATATCGAATTCCCTATGGGCAAGGCTGTTGATCCTGCGGTTATTGCCGAAAAACTTGCGGCTGATACCGAGCAAAAAATCAAAGCAATTATCATCCAGCAGCACGAGACTTCTACCGGTGTCTATAATCCGCTCGATAAGATTTCGGCAGCTCGCGGTAATCATCCGGCCCTGTTGCTGGTTGACGCCGTCAGTGGCTTAGGCGCATGCCCGCTTAAAACTGATGAATGGGGATTGGATGTTGTAGTTACTTCCTCGCAAAAAGCATTGATGGTACCGCCAGGTCTTTGCCTTGTTACCGTCAGCCAGCGTGCTTGGGCGGCGGCTGCCAACAATCATAATCATAAATTTTATTTAGATTTATCAAAGGCCAAAAAATATGCGGATGATAGACAGACACCTTTTACTCCGGCTGTCTCACTCGTTTATGCTTTAGACGAGGCAGTCAATATGCTTAACGAGCAGGGAATAGATAATGTTATTGCGGAGCATTATTTTCGCAGAGACGCCATCAGGGCATCAATTAAAGCATTGGGATTGAAACCTGTTGCAGACGATCAGGTTGCAGGCGGCGCAGTAACCGCAGTATATTGTCCGGAGGGAATTACTGCTGCGGAAATAACAGGCATTATGCGTGAAAAATATGATACGGTTATCGCCGGCGGTATGGGCGATATTAAGAAGACCAGCTTCCGTATAGCCCATCTCGGATTCGTCCGCGATATGGACTTAATTGCCGCTATTGGGGCTTTGGAATTAGCGCTTTACGAGCTTGGGTATAAATTCGAACTTGGCACCGGCGTTGGCGCCTGCCAAAAAGTTATTATCGAAAAACGCAAAGTTTTTACAGACCGTGATTAGAAACAAAACGGCCGGAAATCCGGCCGTTTTGTTTTATTTTATTACTTCACATCCCATATAAGGGATCAGTACTTTTGGTACTTTGACACTGCCGTCGGCTTGTTGATAATTTTCCAAAATTGCCGCAACAGTACGGCCAATCGCAACGCCGGAACCGTTTAAGGTATGCAGATATTCCGGTTTACTGCCTTGTTCTCTGCGGAAACGGATATTGGCACGGCGCGCCTGAAAATCTTCAAAATTGGAACAGGAGGAAATTTCCCGATAACCACCGGCTCCGGCCATCCAGACTTCAAGGTCATAAGTCTTTGCAGAAGAGAAGCCAAGATCGCCTGTAGACAAGCAAACAACGCGGTAGGGAAGTTCCAATTGCTGCAAGACATGTTCGGCATCGGCTGTCAGTTTTTCGAGTTCCTGATAGCTATTTTCAGGAAATACAAATTTAACCAGTTCAACTTTATTAAATTGGTGTTGGCGAATCAAACCGCGAGTATCGCGTCCGGCGGCGCCGGCTTCGGCGCGGAAACATGCCGAATAAGCTACGAAATAGATAGGCAGGTCAGAGGCATCCAAGACTTCGCCGCCAAATAGATTGGTCAGCGGTACTTCAGCCGTAGGAATCAGATAATAATCCGTGCCTTCGATATGAAACATATCTTCTTTGAATTTTGGCAATTGCCCCGTACCCCTCATACTGGTGCTGTTTACCATAAAGGGCGGAAATATCTCTGTATAACCACGTGAAGTATGCTCATTCAGATAAAAGTTAACTAACGCTCTTTCTAATCTTGCGCCGTATTTCTTATAAACAGTGAAGCGGGCGCCGGAAATTTTACTGCCGCGGACAAAATCAAGAATATCAAGGTTTTCACCGATATCCCAGTGATTTAGCGGCTGAAAATCAAATTGCGGAATTTCGCCCCAGCGGCGGATTTCAACATTAGCGCTGTCATCAATGCCGATAGGCACTTCTTTATTGGGAATATTGGGGATCGCCAGCAGGCTTTCTTCCAATGATGTTTCAACCTGACGCAGCCGTTCATCGAGAGCAGCAATCGTATCGCCAAGATTACGCATCTCTTCCATAATATCCGAAGCGTCCTGATTAGCTTGTTTCATTTTACCGATTTGTTTGGAAACTGTATTGCGTTTTGCTTTCATTTCTTCAACGCGTGCGAGAATCTCTCTGCGTTCTTTTTCAAAAGCAAGAAAACTGTCAAGTGAAATTTTGCCGCCGCGAGAAGCCAAGGCATCTATAATCACATGAGGATTCGCCCGGACAAATTTTAAGTCCAGCATAAAAACACCTCCGTATAATAATAATTTCTCAATTATTTTATGATAATATAGTTTTAGTCGATATTCAATAATAATTCATAGCTAATTAAAAAAAAACTGCCAATTTCATTGACAGAAGCGCTTTGATTTGCTATTATATGCATTGTAGCTCAAGCCACTTTAGTGGAGGGGTGTCCGAGCGGTTGAAGGTGACGGTCTTGAAAACCGTTGAGCCTGAAAGGGTTCCGTGGGTTCGAATCCCACCCCCTCCGCCAGTACCGTTTGAGTAATTTGGAGAGTTGGCCGAGTCGGTCGAAGGCGCTCGCCTGCTAAGCGAGTATACGGGCCAAAACCTGTATCGAGGGTTCGAATCCCTTGCTCTCCGCCATTTCTGGTATAGGTGATGCGTTCGGTTTTATAGATCACTTCTACCAGAAATGCATATGCGCTGTTAGCTCAGCTGGATAGAGCGTCTGGCTACGGACCAGAAGGTCAGGGGTTCGAATCCCTTACAGCGCGCCAAAAAAGAGATGCCATATGGCTCTCTTTTTTATTTTTTCTTCATTGTGCTGGTAATAATATTTAATTTATATTATAATAAAGCCAATATTTTTGATAATGTTCTGGAGGAAACAATCATGCAAAAAAGGCTCTTGATACTATTTCTAGCTGTGATGATGGTAATATCTTTTTCTGCCTGTGGTGACAAAAAAGATACTGCTGCCAATGATACTGCTGCCAATGATACTGCTAAACAGACTACTGAGAAAAAAGATGCTTTTACGGATTTACCATCAGGCGATTATGCACGTTTGATGCACAGTGAAAATTTTTATATGACATATACCATGTATGCAATGGGTATGGATTTTGAGGGTTCCCAGGCAGTTTCTGGTGACATATTAGCTTCAAAAGTCAATGTTGATAACAAGGTACTGTTCACCATCATAGATAATGATAAAATGTATGATATCAATGCTGATACCAATACCTATACGGTTACACAATTAAATATAGATGAGCTTTCGACTTATAAAACAGATTACAAAAATATGACTTATGTTAAAAGCGGCTCTGGCGCTATTGCTTCTTTGGTTTCAGCGGGAGTTGGTTCTATCAACTACCATTACGACGAATATCATATTAAAGTTGATTTGACCAATAAGAATAAAGAAGATGCAGATGCGTTAAAGAAAGCCGGCATCAATGATGACAGCAACGTGACTATTCGATATTATCTCAAAGATGACGACAGCCTTTATGCCATAAGTTGTACTGTCGCGAATATTGAAACAGTTATGGTAGTACATGAATTGACCGATCAGGTGCCAAACGACATGTTAAAAATCCCTGACGGTTATACCGATGTCAGCGCCATTGAATAAATTAAGTAGAACGTAATAATAAAAAGGATCGCCTTAAGGCGATCCTTTTTATTACTAATTTGGCAATTACTTAGAACAATTTTCTATAAACCTCTGCAAAATTGCTGCGACCTGGCAGCGTTGGCTGTTGCCGATGGGATCAAGGTTATTGCCACTACCGTTGATCAAACCTTCCGCATTAGCCCATTGCATAGCTGCTTTTGCCCAGGAACTGATAGATTCGGCATCGTTATAATTACCGATATCAGCCGTTGCGGAGACGTCGTATCCCTTGTGTTTTGCATAATTCATAAGAATAGTGGCTGTTTGTTCACGTGTGATTAAATCGTTGGTGCCAAACAGACCGTTACCGTAACCGCTAACGATGCCATTGGTAGCGGCCCAAGCCACAGCAGTTGTATACCATTTGCTACTTTCAACATCTGTAAACGAATTTCCGCTGACGGATGGTTCACCTTCAATGCGCCACAGGACCGTAACCAGCATAGCGCGGGTCATGGTTGCCTCAGGCGAGAAGTTTGTATCACTGGTTCCGCAGAAAAGGTTATTTGCGTAAACGAACGACACGCTGTCAAAATACCACATATCGCTGTTCACGTCCGTAAAGGGCAGGGAACCGATGATATATTTGGAAAAGTGGTCTGTTTCAAATACTACGGATTTTGTGGCAGCATCGTATTTGCCTGTAACAGGTTCAAGAACTCCCGCGTCGTTAAGATACCAAACAACCACAGCGTCTGGATCTTCGTTAGGACCAAGCGAATACGGCACGCTGACCTCAACATTGCCGGAGCCGAAGTCCGATACGACTTTGTTGCCTACGGTCAACGTCAGGTCGATTACCGGCCTGCCGTTAATCAACGCCTGTTGATCAGCAGTGAGTTTTGTAGTATCAACCATCGACGCTTCAAGAGTCACATCACCATTACCCACATTACCGATGGCGGCAATTGCCGCGGCGTCAAAGGTAACAGAGCCGGCTGGCAATGAAATCTGGAGTCCGTCAATGCTGTCTGCGGAGTCTTGTAGGACGTTAAATGCATCGGATGGAATAACAGCAGCCGTTACATCATCAAGCGAGGACAAATCAAAACTGATGATACCGTTGTCACTACTGCCGGAAATTAGCTCTGCCAAAGCGTCGCTGTCGAGATCCAAATCGGCTATTCCGTCATTAACGGTAACGGAAATATCAATACTGTTCTGATTGCCGGATACAGGTATGGTTATTTGCTCTGAACCGCCACCACCACCGCCGCCATCGCCGTCGCCGTCGCTACCGCTCAAAACAAAGTTTACGCTGACTGTAACGTCAGTGGCCGGCATGGTAAATGTATATGTCAGGGTAGAGGATGAAACTACCTCGTTCAAGGTACCGTTGTCAAGTGTCAGCGTAGAAAGCTTATGACCGCTGTTGGGCTTTACGGTAAGAGTCACGGTATCACCCGCCGCTGCAATCTCGGATGATGCGGTCACACCGTCGGGTAAGCTAATATTATAAACGTTGTAATATATGTCTGTGTCTGTCAGGCTAAACTGTTGCGTCAGGTTAATTATCGTTGCTGAATATACACCATCGTTTTCCTCAACGGAAACACTGGCGTCGTCATTCACCGCGTCCTGTAGCAAATCTTCCAGACGATCAATATCAGTGCCGTAGCCGTCGCAAGGCGTAAAGGTCATCATAACCGTACCGCCGTTGCGGACGCTTTCCGATGTGAGGTCACGAATACCGTCATCAGTAGGAAGTAACGGCGTTACATAAGTGATAGCGGATATGCCCATATCCGAATCATCGGGCAGTGTGACATCATTTGTTGCCAAATCAGTGAAGTAAGCCCTGACAGTAATGTTTTGCTTCAGTGGATCAATACTGTAGGTAGGATCAACAATAACATTGCTGTCATTATCAGTTAACTCTTCATTCTCATCGGTTGTCAAGTCACCTTCGGTAACAGTCCAGTAATCAACCATAAATCCATCTTCCGGTGTGGCGGAGAATATCAAAGTGCTGCCACCGGCCTGTAGATTACCGCTGTCAAAGCTCATATCATCGGCTGTTGCTTCCAGAGTACTGCCGGAATCACCAATTGGTAGGAAGTATACGCAGTAGTTGCTTGCAGCCTTTAAATATGCAACAGCGTCAATATCGCCGTCAATATCATCGATAGTGTATGTTTTCTGCGTGGAATATGTATTGGAGCCGTTGACCTTCCATTGTTCCATCATGCTGCCGCTGTTTACACTAACGGTGAGGATAATAGATTCGCCGTCATAGACGGTCAGCGTATCAGGCATTAGAGTATTTTCATCATCAACAAGATCGCCATAGATGTCGTAGAGCGTATAATGCATCGTCCCGCGATCTGCGGCGCTAACCACTGCAGTAACGTTGTATTCCGTATTTTGTGTAAATACAGCGGTTACGTCGGTAGCGCTGCCTAGCTCTTTAATAGTCAGCGTTTTCGTGCTGTTTGCTACATCTTCGTTATTTTTAACCCAGTGGTCAAATACGTAGCCGCGATCAGCATGGGCAGTGAAGGTGACAGAAGAACCGCCTTCTACCGCGGTAAGTTCATCACCGGATGCTGATGCACCGTCAATGGCAACGGCAATAGAGCCATTTTCAGCGGCAGTTGTTACAGCATAGCTGTTGCGGACAGTATCCAGCGACACAACAGTATTCTTGATGATGTGAAATGCATGGCTTTGATTATCTGCAGTCACGGTATCATCTACTGTGAAGTATGCGCCTGCTGCGGCTTGATATCCAACCTTGGGAGTTACGGTAATCTCGGTATCCCCTGGCACGGTACTGCCGCTGTTGATCTTCATCTTAATCGGATCGGTTGATAAATCACCGTCATCATCATACATGTAATATGCTTCAATGTTACCGTTCAGAGTAAGGCTGTAGGAGTCACGCTCAAAACGTGCAAATACTGTCATAGAAGTTGTGCCGACACCAATTGTCAGGGTATTGGAGCCGTCAGCGTTGGTGACGCCATTATATGTGGTGGTAATGAATCCGGCAAGGGTTTGCCATTTACTGAAATGATAACCTGTAACCGGAAATGCGTTGAACGAATATTCTGCGCCGTAACTGACATACGCGCCGGAGGTAAAATAATCGTCTGAACAAGTAACAGAACCGCCTGCAGTCGGCTGAGCTACAGTAAACAATCTGATTTCAGCCGGTTTAAATGTTACCGTTACGGTAACTGTCTGGGCCTGTGTTTTTAATGTGTAGGTACTGCCGCCAACTTGAGTATCTGTAGAGCCGTTGTTAAATAATGCTGTCCAGGTGTCAATCTGGTAACCGGCTTCCGGTGTCGCATACAATAGGACGTTTGTTTCGGAAGAGTAGTCAGCATAGGTCTGAGAGGCGTTGCTGATGCCTACTTTACCGACAGTCCTCGAACCGGACTGATCGGTATAATCAGCGGCTACAGCAGTCAGTCTGTAAGTTGCTCCGATGATCGTATAGATTCCCGGAACGTAAGTGATGCTGTAATTATTGTAGAGACCAGCAGGGGTTTCGCTGCTGCTACACGCTGTAACTGTATAATTACCGGGAAGAGTAGTATTCTTGAGTGTTGCCGGGCCGCCTGCGGAATTAGTTGCCGTATAGGAAAGTTTAAGTGCGGCAAGCTCTACGTCACTGAGGTCTGAGCTGACAATAACCGGGGGATTTTCCTCAACTGCAGAAGTGCTGACATTTCCTTTATCCTCAACGGATATGGTGATGGTCTTTTTATAAATGGTGAAATCCTGTGTTGCCACAACATCTCCGTTGACTACAGCCTGCATGGTATAGCTGCCTACATATGGTGTGGCGCTGCCTGCGGTAAATGCGGTGCTGTCGTCAGATCCGCTGCTAACCAGCCTGTAGGTTACATTGTTTACAGGAGTTGATTGAATGTTGTCATCAATATCTTTAGCAATCGAAACAAGTGACGGATAGATATTGTCGCTATAGTCAAAACCTGTGACAGAGTTGCCACCATTGGAAGATGAGGAGAGAGTCAGCCGGTAGGCCGATCCGTCACCTACGATTACCAGAACACCTGTCGCTAATTCTTTATCTTTAAACACCCTGCTGCCGCTATAATAGGCGGTAACGGTGTAGACGCCGTCAGGTAAACTGGCTATAGACATAGAGGCAGTAGAATAATATTTATCCGCCCCGTCAAAGCTATCTGTGGTATTTGAGGTGGACAGCGCAACTGTCTCGCTGTAGTTATAGTCGGTTCCTGTAATCGTGAATGTGACGTTGCCGGTAGGCGCCGCAGAATGGTTAATGTTTGCTGAGTGCAGCTCTATGTTGGTCGTCAAACCATCAAGAATAGTTCCACCGGAAGCTGGTATAACATTTTCAGCAGCTGTCAGTGTGCCGGTGGGGGTGCGTTTTGAGTAAACAGTGGAGATTGCATCAGAGTAAGCTGAGATATAATAGTTTGTAGCTGTACTTTCGTCATAATAGATGGCGTTGACGCGGCAGCGGTAGGTAATGTTATCGGCAATTCCGGCATTAGAGATAGTAAATTCATCATTAGTTTTGCCGGAGATATTTGTCCAACTGCCATCAATCAGCTTTTGCCATTGATATGACAGACCATTATAGCTGTCTGGATTATCCACGCTTAAAGTAACGGTGCTGTCAGCATCAGGATATATTGGCAGTTGTCCGTTAACTAATCCACTAATGTTAATTGCCGGATAACCGACCTCTGTCTTGGTACGGCAGCTCATCGGCTCACTGTAGATACTCTTTTTCGGAGTAGTGGCTCTGACTGTCTGTATCTGATATGTATATTCTGTATAGGGGCTGAGGCCATCGTCAGTATAACTAAAGTAGTAGGTACCGGTATCGCTGTCATAATCAGTAGCAGCGGTAAAGGGAACAAAATCTAATGCGTAACTTCCTGTGCCATCAGGAAAATCGTAATAACGGTAAATCTGAAAACCTGATACATTTTTGTCATAGCTCCAGGTGAGAGTTATGGAATGATCATCAGTCGTGGATACATCTTGCTCAAAATCATTGGGAAGCATCGGCGGTTTCTGCACATCACTGACTATATAACTTACTACAGGGAAAGAATTACCGCCATTAGTGTATTTGTAACAGAAAATCCGCCAGTTCATACCGTAACTGTATGGCTGGGCCTCAATCGGCATGTTCTGCATTTCGCCTGAGAATGAACTTCCATCTGTAGAGATGAGAACCAATCCGGCGCCAACCTCAGCGCCGGCAATGACGCCGACTTTAAAACCGCCGGCACCTGCCCCGGCTTTTGCCTCAACTGCGGCTGTAACAGTGAAAGCGTTGCGGGTTTCGGTGGACATGGCAATCTCCTGAGTGATGCCTGATCCGCCTTCAACACTGCTAAAACCTACGGCAGCAGGAGCACCATTTGTATATTCTGCGATGACATTATAACCATCGGTACCGGAGGGATAAGTAGAGGGATCACCAACGTCATGAGTCAAAACATTGTCAGCAACTGACGGCAGTACACTGTAATCTTTGGCGATTGATTCATACTCATTGAGAGACATCAACCTTTTTGATGCTTCATGAGGGATATTTACTGTGGTAAGTACCTTCTTATAGACGCCGCTGCCATTCGGCACATATGTTTCATATTGATATATCTCCATTGGTATGGAGTAGAGTGCAATCATATCTTCTCCTGCAGCAGCGCTATATGTGATGGTCTGCTCCAGCGTACACGTTTGTTCCATTTCCCAGGTAAAACCGGCAGTGATTTGCGCTTCCGCCTCGACTGATGCCACCTTTACTCCGAAAACTTCGATATCCTGCTCATATGAAACATACGCGCCCAAAGTTATTGTGGCTGACACGTTGGCCCCGATACCGCCGCCGCTGGTGCTCGAATAACTGGTAGTGGATTCAGAATAGCTGCCGGAAAGGTCATCCCGGCCAAGCAGATCGGAAAAATACGGAGGCGACGCCAAAACTGCCAACACTTGCGGATCAGTATATGTATAGTAGTGAGTACCGGTATAATTCATATAGCTGGAGTCATTATCCGTATTGGCAAGGCAGAGAGACGAAGAAAAATCAGTTTCGCTGCGTAAGTAATAATACGAACCACCAGATTTCGTGAAAGGATCTACTGTGACCATATACGCCTTGCCCATTGTCAACTGCTCATAGTTGGCGTATACGGGTGTAGGATCGGTTACCGTATTAAAGCCGCTGATATAGTAATAATATGTCCTGATATCAAAAAGTTTATAAAACCAGTTCTGATAATAATAAGCCCTGACCCAAATCGGCTCCTGATGTGAGCCGTTAACCGTATAATATGTTGACTGCTGTGAAGTAGTACTAAGTGTCTGCGTCATGGTAATCAACGCGCCGCTCCCGGTTTGACCTGTAAGGTCGCCGGCGGCCGCACTATATTCAACATACTCAACGCAGTTGGTTTTATTCTGCTGCATGGCTTCGGTGTTATCCCATGATTCTTTAATATTAAGCCCGTTGTCGGTGTATTCAATAATCAGACTGTCAAAGTAGAGCAGATCACCGCCACCCGAGACACCTTGAGAAATAACAGCCGCGTTAGCTACGCATAAAGGCAGTGAATAGAACTTATCACTATGGTAATCATATTTCATTGCATCCCAGACATAATTGCCGTCGTCATCCTTGGCAAATAGATCGAAATTCTGATACACGTTTGAAGTAAATGAGTCGCCATCCCAACTGTAGAGAGCAACATAGCGCGAGAGTGTGTTGCCTTGTTTTAAGTCGGCGTCAGATTGTCCGCAAAGGATAAGTACATCCTCGTCGCTGCCGGCCATGTCGCCAAAGGCGAAGGATGCGCGAACGATATTGGAGCTGCCATATTTAAGATCGAATTGTTGCGATGTGCCAAGCATTGCTGTTCCTTTGGCGCCAAACATAACCACAGCTGTTGAACCGGTATTTTGCGTCGGCCCGTAATAATATCCCCATGTAGCAGCCAAATCATCAGTTCCATCTTGATTAACATCGCCATTGACAAGGGACACCATGTTGGAAACAACGTCACCCTCGTGTAGATAATATGTCCAGACCACAGACCAATTGGATGCATCAAGATAGGCGGTATCCTTATCATCAGCATCTGTTAACTGCAGTGCGTATACCATGATACGGGAGTTGCCGGCTTCTGGAACATATACTGCGACTTCGTCTAAGCCGTCACCATTCCAGTCTCCTGTAGCAACCTGAAGATAGTTTTGCAGCTGATATGGGTTTTGGGCAAAGTTTTCAACGGATTTGTTATTATAAGTCAAATCCGGATTGCCGATATCATTTTCTGAGGTCAGCAGTGTTTTTGCATTGTCGCCGTATGTTCCGGTGGCTGCATTGCCAAAGTGCAGATAAAGTCCGCCGTTACTGCTGTAATCAGATGTGTATACCATAACAGTTTGTGCTGACAGTGCACTGGTATTACCGTCAAAATTTCCGGCGGCTACCGAGGATAACGCATATTTAAATCCGTTTCCCAAATTGGTGGAAGCATTGCTGGCTCCGGTCAAATAGCCGTTTGCTGATATGTTATTGGCATTTATATCAGTTATAGTACCGGAGCTTATCAGGTTATAAATGCCGTCTGCGGTAGTTGTACCGCTTTTAATATTGGTAGTTGTACCGTTGCCCATGATGCTTTGAACTGTAGTTGCATCCCACTTTTCGTTACCGAACAATACCGATTGCAAAAAATTACTATCACTGATAGTAGAATGATTTGCCGTGTTATTGCCGTTTTGCAATACACTTGTGGTACCGTACGATGAGTCAAAGCTTACTTGATTCTTGAGCCCAACCGTATAAAGCTCATATACCGGCGATATTTGTATGGTATTAGTACCATAAGGGTTATCTGTGCTTAACGCATTATAACCATCCGGAGCGGCACCTGTATCAATACCAATAGCCGCCAGTGCATCCATGTCCGTATCGGACGTGGACGCCAGTGCGGGAATCTGCATTACAAATAGCATACTAAAAGATAATGCTAATGCTAACGCGATACCCAAAAATTTTTCCCTCATTAACTCTTCACTCTCCTCAAAAATTGTTTTATAATAATAGTAAAATAAATAATAAATTAGAGATCATATGTGATATCATCATCTATATATAAAAATATATCAAAGTTAAGTATTATAATGTAAGTATATAGGTAATAAATGGTAGTTTCAATAATATTGGAAAATAAATTTAGGATAGTTTGGAGGTTAGTTGATATGAAATATATTTGTCCATTATTAGTAGTTGAAGATATGAAGCGTTCGCGAAATTTCTACTGTCAAGTGCTAAAATGCCAAGTTATTGCCGATTTTGGCACCAATATAACATTTGCTGGTTCATTTTCGTTGCAAACAAAAGACTCATGGGCCGGCTTTATCAATAAAGAACCAAAAGATATATCTTTTAACGGCAAAGACAGTGAGTTATATTTTGAAGAAGAAGATCTAGACGTGTTTTTAACACATCTCCAGTCTTTTGCCAATATCGAGTATTTACACCAAGTTGTTGAACATCCTTGGGGTCAGCGGGTTATCCGTTTTTTTGATCCCGATCATCATATCATCGAAGTAGGCGAGGATATGTCGGTTGTCTGCCGTAGATTTTTGCAACAGGGAATGACAGTAGATCAAGTAACGGAACGAACTATGTATCCACGTAGTTTTGTCGAGTCCTGTATTAAATCAAAATAGACAAATAGTTTTTATAAGATGCGGCAATTTAGTGGTCGCATCTTTTTTTTTAAATAGTCAGTCTTTTTTTAACAAGCGACAAATACTTGCAAAATAATTCATATTGGATTACAATTGCATTGTTTGTGTTTATTTACAAAATGGAGGGAATTATATGAGTTATCAGGAGAGAATTCGTTGCGCAAAATTATTGGATAAAGTGATTACTGCGGATCAAGCTGCGGCATTAATCAAAGATGGCATGATTATCGGTACGTCGGGTTTCACACCTTCCGGTTATCCAAAAGCCATTCCTTTAGCGTTGGCCAAAAAAGTTAAAGAATCCGGTGAAAAATTAAAAATCAGTTTAATGACCGGAGCGTCTGTTGGCGAGGAATTGGACGGCGCTTTATCTGCTGCCGGTATTATTGCTCACCGCAGTCCTTATCAAACCAATACTTCGATGCGTAAATGCCTCAATTGTACTGACGGCGCCGAATTTTTTGATGCTCATTTAAGTCTGCATGCGCAAAATGTCCGTTACGGTTTTTATGGCGATATTGATATGGCAATTGTTGAAGCTTGCGCTATCACTGAAGACGGTGATATCGTTCCTACCACTTCGGTTGGCAGCACCACCTCATTTGTCCAATGCGCTAAAAAAGTTTTAATAGAGTTAAATACTATCCAACCTATCGAATTAGAAGGTATGCACGATATATACATTCCTGCCGATCCGCCTGAAAGGCAACCGATCCCGCTTGTTAAAGCAAATCAGCGTATCGGTGTTCCGTTTATTAAATGCGGCGCTGACAAAATTGCCGGAATAGTGATCACGGATATTCCGGACGGCGTGCGCCCGCTTTCAGATCCCGATGAAACAGCGAATATTATGGCCGAGTATATAATCTCCTTCTTGCGTAAAGAAGTCGCGGCCGGCAGATTACCGAAAAACTTACTGCCGTTGCAATCCGGCGTTGGCAACGTGGCAAATGCCGTTATGTTCGGTCTTTCCAAATCCGAGTTTTCTGAGTTGCAGTTTTATTCCGAAGTCATTCAGGATGCCGCCTTTGATTTATTGGACAGCGGCAAATTCACGGTAGCTTCCGGCACAGCCGTAACACCCTCATCTGATTATCTGAAGAAATTTATCGATAACATTGATTTTTATAAAAAACATATTATTCTTCGTCCTCAGGAAATCAGCAATAGTCCGGAAGTTGCTCGCCGTCTGGGTGTTATCGCCATGAATACGGCCATTGAAGCGGATATTTACGGAAATGTCAATTCAACACATATTATGGGTACGCGTTTAATGAATGGTATCGGCGGTTCAGGAGATTTTGCCCGCAGTGCCTATCTTTCAATTTTTATGACCGGTTCGACCGCTAAAAATGGCGATATTTCCTGCATAGTGCCGATGTGCTCGCATGTTGATCACACAGAACACGATGTTTGCGTGATTGTCACCGAACATGGTTTGGCCGATTTACGCAATAAATCACCGCGTGAAAGAGCATTGGAAGTAATCAATAATTGTTCGCACCCGGATTATCGTCCCATGTTGCAGGACTATTATCAAAGAGCATTAAAAGAAACAAAACCGGGCGCTTGCCATACGCCTCATATATTAAGTGAAGCATTAAGCTGGCATGACAGATTTAATAAAACCGGCAGCATGAGAATTAAATAAGAATATTTTAAAAAAAGTGCGGCAACTGCCGCACTTTTTTTATATTATAGATTCTCTTAATTTTAACAGAGCCTGTTTTTCCAAACGTGAGACTTGTACTTGAGATAACTGCATAATTTTTGCAACTTCGACTTGAGTTTTGTCTTCAATATAACGCATACGTAAAAGTTCAGCCAATCGCGGCGTCAGGCTATCTAGAAGATTGTTTATTTCAATATTATTAATAATCTTCTCATTGGAATGCATATCATCAACTACTACATCACCAAGACATAATGTATCGCCATTTTTTTCAGAAACAGACTGATTCAATGACAATGGCATCTGTGTTGCCTCCGTGGCGGCAATTATTGCTTCTATTGACAGTGAAAGCTCTGCTGATAATTGATTAAGTGTTGGTTCCTGTCCATGCTTTTGCAGCAACTGTTCGCGCTTCTTGTGAATCAATAAGGCTCTTTCTTTGAGAGTTCTGCTTATTTTAAGTGGCGAATCATCCCGAAGAAAGCGGCGAATTTCACCCATGATCATCGGCACCGCGTATGTAGAAAAACTAACCTGGTAATTAAAATCAAATTTTTCAATAGATTTAAAAAGGCCTATATAACCAACCTGAAGTAAATCCTCGAATTCCCTGCCGCTGGCTAAAAATCGTTTGGCAATACTATAAACGAGATTTGAATTTTCTCGGATTAATTGTTCTTTGGCTGCATTATCACCTGATTGCGCCAATTGAATCAGATGATATACCGGCTTGGCATTCATATTGCTTGTGTTGCTTGCGCTACAGAAGCATTAAAATTTTTGCTTAAAATAACTGTAGTACCTCTGCCAACATTTGATTGCACTTCGACATTATCCATAAATGAGGTCATAAAGGCAAAACCGAGTCCCATATGTTCGCCAAGCGTAGAATATCCGGGCCGCATAGCTAATTCGATATCGTCGATGCCAATGCCGTCGTCGTGAATGCTTATAATCATTTGTTCAGCGGCCACATTCACCTTCATTTCAATCATACAGTCTTCACGTCCCCGATAGCCGTGTATTATAGAATTAGTCACTGCTTCGCTGACTGCAACTTTAATTTCATCCAGTTCCGCCATGCTGATATCCCGGGTAGAAATCAACGAAGATATTACGATACGCGCCAAAGAAACATTTTCACTTTTACTAAGAAATTGCATAGAAATTTTATTGTAAATATTTTCGTTCATTTTTTTACCTCCCCGGTGCGCCAAAGACTTTCAGGCTTATCTATTTGGATAATTTTATCTAATCCTGATGCCAAAAGCAGTCTGTAGACATTTTCTTTAGCTCCGCTAATGGCAATTTTGCCACCCATCGCCGCCATCTGCCGATAACGGCCTAAGATAACGCCTAAACCGGAACTATCGATAAAAGTCACATCACGCATATTTAAAAGCAAATTATGGCAATTACTAATATCCATTTTGTCCTGTAATTTTTGGCGAAAATCTCCTGCAACGGCCATATCAATTTCACCTTTAATTTTTGCAACTAGCCAAACACTGTTGCCGTATTTTTTATTGGAAAATGAAATTTGCATAATTGCTCCTCCTTTTGCTTTTGATTTTTCTATTTGACAAAATTATTTCCTGCTGCGAAAATTCACAAAGAAAGTCGCAATAAGTCACAGCTAAATATCTATATCATTATCAACATTTGCCTCATTCTCTTAATTTTGGAAAGGATAGCGCAACCAATATGCGACCAAGATAAATTATCGACAAAATTAAGAGAGGAAGATTTCATGAGATGGAGAAAGCAGGAAATTTATCAATATAAAGCATATTTGCGTCGACCGCCGCTTTTTTTAATTCTTTTTTTAATAATTTTTTTAAGTTCATTCGATATTGCTTATTATGATTTTTTAGTATTACCGTCATACCAGAGTGTAGTAAAAGGGGAATCGATTGTATTACCTGAACAAAACTATAAATTGCCAGTTATAGCTATAGAAAAAATTGGTGATTCTTCTGCCGTCAGTAGCACTGCAGCCCAACCAAATGATTTAAACAATAGTTATGAAGTGCAATTAAGTATTAACGGTATTCTTCCGTTTAAAACAATTAATGTAAAAGAACGGGATCCTATAGATGTAATAACGGGTGGTCATTCAATAGGTGTTTTGTTACAGACTGACGGTGTTACAGTAGTAGGAATTTCTGCGGTAATAGATAAGGATAAACAACCATGTTATCCGGCAGGGGAAGCTGGTATAAAAGTCGGTGATTTTATCACCAGTATTAATAATCAAAAAATCCATACTAACGAACAAATAGCAACTATTATTAATAAAGCAGGAACACAAAATCAAAAATGTGTAATCAAATATATTCGTAATAATAAAGAATATGAAACAACTATTACTCCATTACATTGTATGGATACAAATAGTTTTAGAATAGGCCTTTATGTTAGAGATAATACAGCCGGTGTAGGCACGCTAACTTTTTATGATCCGGATACCGAAATATATGGAGCGTTAGGTCATAGCGTTTCCGATTTAGAGCACGGTGTTAAAGGTAAAGAAAAGGGCGTAATTGTCAGAGCTTCAATTCAAAGCATCAAGATAGGCATCAAAGGTACTCCCGGTGAAAAAATTGGTGTTTTCGTTAATGATGAATGGAGAGGTAATATCGCCATGAATGGTACTTTTGGGATTTTTGGATCATTAGAGCAGGAAGTTGATAATAATATATTGCCTGATCAATTGGAAGTAGCGACAATATCACAGGTTAAAACCGGCGCTGCCAAAATGTATACGGTTATAGATGGTGAGAAAATAGAATCTTTTAATATAAATATCGTTAAATTAATGCCAAATTATAAATCAGCCGGTAAAGGTATGATTATAGAAGTTGTAGATAAAGACTTACTATCTAAAACGGGCGGAATTATTCAAGGAATGAGCGGTAGTCCGATAGTTCAGAATGGTAAATTGGTAGGAGCCGTCAGTCATGTATTTGTTAATGATCCCACTCGCGGTTATGCTTGTTTTAGCGAATGGATGATTGAAGAGGCCGGATTAATCGACTAATTATTATATAATTCGACAAATTTCCCCCTTTTTAAGGGATATTTGTCGTAACAAAACCCAAGCTAAAAGCCGATATTATGGCAGGAATACCATATATTTTAGCGAAAAAGTTTTATCATAAAAGATTTATTAAATTTAATATAGTTTAATTAAAGGGAGGGAAGAATTTATAATATTTTGTTCTATAAATAAAAATTTGAAGGAAAGCGGGATAGATAAATGGATGATATAATAAAGATATTATTTGTTGATGATGATAATAATTTTGTTTCAGCTTTAGAAGAATATTTTTCGAATATTGATTATTATCATGTTTGTGGTACTGCCAATAACGGCCTCCGCGGATTAGAAATGATCGAGAAATATCAACCTGATATTGTGGTATTGGATTTAGTTATGCCTCATTTAGATGGAATTGGTGTTTTAGAAAAAATAGTAGAAATGAAATCAATTAAAATTCCGCATGTTGTATTTATGACTTCTTTTGGACAAGCAAATCTTACACATAAAGCCATGGAATTAGGCGCTGATTATTATATTATGAAACCCTTTGACCTAGATATTCTAGAAAAAAGAATTCGTCAGTTGACAGGCGACGTGGCAGCTCCCGCAATTATTTCTGCTAAAAACGGAAATCTTGAAATAGAAATAACTAAAGTAATACATCAAATGGGTGTACCAGCTCATGTAAAAGGATATCAATATCTACGTGATGCGATATTAATGGTAACGGAAGAAAGCAATCTAATGGGGGCGGTAACCAAAGAGCTGTATCCAATGATTGCCGATAAATACAATACCACTTCAAGTCGGGTAGAAAGAGCAATTCGTCATGCTATCGAACTGGCTTGGGATCGCGGAAATGTGGAATTAATGAATAAATATTTCGGTTATACGATTAATATTGAGCGTGGTAAACCAACCAATTCTGAATTTATTGCCATGGTTGCCGATAAAATGCGGATGGGCGAGCGTTTAAGCTGAGATATAAAATAAAAAAACAGTGGCAGACTTAAAGTAGTCTGCCACTGTTTTTTTTCGGTATTATATGGTTTTATCTGACAAATTTTGATACAATATTAATGAGGTGAGGATATTGAATAATAAACCAATTGCTGACAGTCAACTCTGGCAGCAATTAATAGAGATTATGGCTGATTTACGTGGGGAGAACGGATGCCCATGGGATAAAGAGCAGAATAGCCAGAGTCTTAAAAAGTATTTAATTGAAGAAGCTTATGAGGCAGTTGATGCTATAGATTCAACCGACGACGCAAAAATTTGCGACGAACTAGGCGATGTTTTGCTACAGGTTGTATTCCACGCCCAACTGGCAGCCGAAGATGGGAAATACGATATTAATGACGTTGTAGCTGGTGTAAATAATAAGATGATTCGTCGCCATCCTCATGTTTTTGGCGCGTCTCATGCCGATACTGCACAGCAAGTATTAAGCCAGTGGGAGACTATTAAATTAGATGAAAGAGAAAAAAATGAATCACATGGCGTTATGAAGATTAATCGCAATATGCCTTCATTGCTGCTGGCGCAAAAAGTTTTAGATAAAGCCGGACGCGTCGGCCTAAATCCGGCGCCGATTAATGATTGTGAAAAGCAAATTATTAACGATATGGAACTATTTGCCGAATCTGATAAATCCCGACAAATGCAATTAATTGGCGATATGTTATTTAGTTTAGTTACTATGGCCAAGCTTACCGGTATTGATGCTGAAGACTCTTTAAGGCAAAGTGTAGATAAATATATAAAACGTTTTAATCAAGTTGAAAACACAATACAAAATCACGGCCTTACTTGGGAGAAAACCTCAGAATCGGAAATATCTGCTTTATGGCAGCAGACTGAATTTTAGGAGTATTGCCAATGCGATTAGATAAATTTTTAAAGGTATCCAGGATTATCAAAAGAAGGACAGTGGCAAAAGAATTTTGCGACGCAAGCCGGGCCTTAATTAATGGTCGGCCTGCAAAAGCTGGCACTGAAGTAAAAGTAGGGGATAAAGTCAGCGTTCGGTTTGGCAATAAAGAAATTGAATTTGAAATTATTAATATCGCTGAAACTATAAAAGCTACAGATGCTTCTTCGCTATATAAAATAATCACCGAAAAATACCATAATGATTCCCCGGCAAAAGAAATCTAAAAAAATAAGAAAACCATCGCTTAAAACAATAGTTTTCTTATTTCAGTTCTATTTGGCTGGGGTGAATGGATTCGAACCATTGAATGACGATTTCAGAGACCGTTGCCTTACCGCTTGGCTACACCCCATCAATAATAATCTATAATAAACGTCGGGACACGTAAAATTATTGGTCGGGACGACACGATTTGAACGTGCGACCCCCTGCTCCCAAGGCAGGTGCGCTACCAAACTGCGCTACGTCCCGTTTACAACAGTGATATTATACCTGTTTCAAAGTATCATGTCAAATATTTTAAATAGATTTTTTTCTTTTGTTATTCAAAAATTTAGTATATAATATTTGTTATTCAAGTTAATTTTTAACTGCGGAGGTTTCAATATGAAGATTACATTTTACGGTGCGGCAAGAACAGTTACTGGATCATGTTATTTGTTGGAATACGGCGAGAAGAAATGCCTTGTTGACTGCGGCCTTTTCCAAGGTAATAAAGCATTAAAAGAAAACAACTATCGCGACTTTTCCTTTAATCCTGCGGAAATTGATTTTATGATACTTACTCACGCACACATAGATCATTGTGGCCTGATACCCAAATTATTTCTCAAAGGCTTTAAAAATAATATTTATGCAACAAGCGGCACAATTGATTTGGCGGCTATTTTATTACCGGATTGCGGGCATATACAAGAGATGGAAGTTGAAAGGAAAAATCGCAAGAAACTACGCGCCGGAGAACCTCCCATTGCTCCTATCTATACCGCCGCCGACGCTTTTGAAGTACAACCACTATTTAAAGCGGTAAAATATGACGAGACATTTTCACCTTGCGCTGGTATATCGGTGACACTGCGTGACGCCGGACATATTCTTGGATCAGCTATTGTGGAAATTGTCTATGAGGAAGACGGCAAGCAGCATAAAATCGTCTTCAGCGGCGATCTTGGACGTTATTCGCATGCTATAATCAACGATCCCGAAACTATAGACACCGCCGATTTTCTGGTAATTGAATCTACATACGGCAACCGTATTCATAACGGCGAAGAGCAAGAACAGGAAAAGAAATTAACGGAGATTATTCGCAGTACATTTGCAGCCGGCGGCAACGTGATAATTCCGGCCTTTGCCGTCGACCGTACTCAGGATATTTTAATGATGCTGCATTTTATACTGGAACGTGAAGGATGGAACAATCAAAAGGTCTATGTCGATAGCCCGCTGGCAATTGAGGCAACGCAGATATTTGCCAATCACAGTGAATATTTCGATAAGTTAACTGCCTCACTATATAACAAAACAGGTGTTGCTCCTTTTATATTGCCAAATCTGCAATATGTTAGAACAGCGGAAGAATCAATGGCTTTAAATTTTGCTAAAAGCGGCAATATTATTATATCCGCCAGTGGTATGGCCGATGCCGGTCGGATTAAACATCATCTGAAGCATAATCTATGGCGCAAAGAATGTTCGGTTATTTTTATTGGCTATCAAGCCGAGGGTACTTTAGGCCGACGCATTACCGAAGGAGAAAAGCGCGTAACGATCTTGGGTGAGGAAGTCGAAGTCAATGCCAATATCTATTCTTTAGAAGGATTTTCAGCTCACGCGGACAAAGAAGAGTTGCTCTCTTGGATTGGAAAATTTTCTTCTATGCCAGGCAAGATTTTTGTAACTCATGGTGAAGAAAGTTCTTCTTTGGAATTTGCGGACATAATTAACAAACAATACGGCATTGAAACATTTGTGCCAGCTTTAGGAGAGATTCATATCCTGACAGTTGCCGAAGCATTAGCCAAAGCTCCAGTTGAACAGGTAGAGCATGATAATAAGTTTGTTCAAACTGTATTTGACGAGAGCTTACTTGTTGATATTAATACTTTGCTTCAGAAAATTGCTATCAGCAATGACTTCGAAAAACTCTACCGTGTTCGCGAATATCTAAGTAAGATCAGTTGAATTGGAGCTAGTAATTAATGATTAAAAGAAAGTCACAGATTAATAACTCTGCTTTTGCCCAGGAAGTATTAGCAGATTGCCGTACTTTTCCGACGATGTTGCTGCGTGAATATCAGCAACTTGGTTTAAACGAGCAGGAGTTAATTATTCTTTTGCGTCTTATTGGCCGCAATTGTCAAAAAATTAATATAGATGATGTTTGTGAAGAGTTCAGCTGCTCCAAATTAGAAGCGCAAGAAATTCTCGTGCCGTTTATAGAAAAAGAATTGCTGTATGCTTCAGAACGTGAGGATAAGTACGATACCAGCGGCATCTTTGATGAACTTTATGATAATTGGTGCTTTCATAAAAGCAGCGATAAAAATAGTAATAAAAACATCAAAAAAGATGCTCCATCTAAAGAGCGGGCACGCGAATTGGGCCATTTATATGTGCGCTTTGAAAAAGAGATAGGCCGACTGCTTTCACCGATAGAAAACGAAAAAATTTCACATTGGCTGGAAAAAGACTCGATACCGGTCGAATTAATTGAGGAAGCGTTACGTCGCTCGGTTTTACAAGGCAAAGCTACTTTTGCATATATCGATAAGATATTGCTCAATTGGAAACGCGCTAATTTGCTTACGTTAGCAGCAGTACAACAATTTGACAATCATCAACCACCGCAAAATAAATCTACAAAAAAGAACCCCAAGCTGGATATTGATACAGTACATCAAGACGACAATTTCAATGATTTATATGAAAAAATTCTCAAAGCATAGTATAAGGAAAAACCCATGAAGAATGACTTAGAAAAAGCTGATTTCAAAAAAATACTCAAAAATTTACCGCATACCGAAGCTGATAATTATCAATGCACACTCTGCCAGGATACGGGTTGGGTACTTAAAGACGATATGGCCTATCCTTGTGCATGCCGCAAACAAAATTATCTGGCTAAACGCAAGGAAAACGCCGGTATCACTGCCGGATTGCTTGAATATCAGTTTGATAATTTTAATCTAGGGTATTACGCTGATTATTTACAGTCAAACTCCGGCTCAACATACCGTCAATTAGCTGAAAAAACATTTTCCGCTGCCAAACATTTTGCTTATACCGCAGCCAAAAATCAAGCCAGACGGGGAATAATGCTGGAAGGAGATATCGGCGTCGGTAAAACATTCTTAGCCGCGGCAATAGCTAATTACTTGGTAGAGCATGATATTGACGTTTTATTTTTGATTGTCCCGGAATTTTTGGATCAGCTAAGATTTAGCTATCAGGAAAATAGTAATTTAAATGAATCAACAATAGTCGATAGAGCACGCCATATTCCAGTATTGATTCTTGATGATTTGGGAGCCCATAATTTTAGTCCCTGGATGCGTAATATTATCTTTACATTAATAAATTATCGGTTAAATAATCTGCTGCCGTGTATAATTACCACCAATCTTAATTTGACAGAAATGAATGATGCGATAGGTTATCGTACGGTATCAAGAATTATAGAAATGTGTGAAATCCATCGACTTTGCGCCGAAAAGGATATTCGCCGCAGTAAATTAATATAGGAGAAATTAATTTATGAGAGTTGCCGCTATCCAATATGATGTTCAAATGGGAAATATCAAAGAAAACAGTCTTCGCGCGGCTGAATTGCTTCATCAAGCTGCGGCTAATGGAGCGGAATTAGTTTTACTGCCGGAACTTTGGAATTGCGGTTATCTTCTTTCAAAATTAGATCGTTTAGCGGAAAGCAGTACCGGACCCAGCATCTCGATGCTCAGAGAAATTGCTGCTAAAGAAAATATTTTTATTGTAGGCGGTTCTATTGCCGAAAAGAAAGGTAATGATTTTTACAATACATCTTTTGCGATTGATAATAACGGTAATATAGCGCAAAAATACCGCAAAGCTCATCTTTTTTCACATGGCTTGATGGAGCACCAGTATTTTAAAGCTGGAAACGAGTGGGGATTTTGCGAGTTTAAAGATATTAAAATTGGCATGACCATCTGTTATGACTTACGTTTTCCCGAATTTATCCGCAATTTAACTTTGCGCGGCGCGCAAATAATCACTGTACCGGCGGAATGGCCGCTATCCAGACTTAGAGAATGGCGAATCTTATGCAAAGCCAGAGCAGTGGAAAATAGTTGTTTTGTTATTTCTGCCAATGCTACTGATACCAAAGAAAAGATTTATCCCGGCAGCTCCATGATTATTTCACCGATAGGCGAGGTCTTAGCGGAGCTTGATAATCGGCAAGGTGTAATTTGCGCCGATTTAGACTTTTCGATTTGCGATGAGGTCAAGCGAAAAATCAGCGTTTATGATGACCGCCGTCGTATCCTTGATGAGATAGACGACAGTCAAATATAACAAATAATACTGACTTTACAAAGAGAGGGCTATGCCCTCTCTTTTTTATTTTTTACAAATCTTGTCTGATTTTACAATTATTTAACATTAAATACCTTTTGGATTTTACCCAAAAAAATTAACATAGTAATTGAAATAAAGAAAAGGAGCAAATAAAAATGAAAAAAATATCTATTTTGGTTTTATCTTTGTTATTAACAGTAGCATTGGTAGCAGGATGCAACAGCACATCGGAAGACACCCAGGACGAAGAAAGCACTTTTGATAATTCTAAAACAATCAGCGTAATTTCCCGTGAAGACGGATCCGGCACCAGAGGAGCATTTATTGAACTATTCGGCGTTGAACAGAAAGATGAAAATGGAGAAAAAGTAGACTATACGACAACAGAAGCAGATATTACCAATAGCACCTCGGTTATGATGACGACAGTTGCCGGCAACGAATATGCGATTGGTTACATTTCTCTTGGTTCTTTAAACGAAACAATCAAAGCAGTGAAAATTGACGGCGCTGAAGCTTCAGTAGACAATATCGAAAACGGCAGTTACAAAATTTCCCGTCCGTTTAATATTGTCACAACATCAGATCTCTCCGCTACCGCACAGGACTTCATTGATTTTATACTGAGCGCAGACGGTCAGGCAGTTGTTGAAGACAGCGGGTACATCGCGATATCTGATGCGGCAGCTTATAACGGCAAAAACGTAACAGGCAAAATAGTTGTCGCCGGATCATCTTCAGTAACGCCTGTCATGGAAAAACTTAAAGAAGCTTATATTGCTATCAATCCTGACGTAACAGTTGAAGTCCAGCAAAGCGATTCTTCGACTGGCATAACCTCCACCATTGACGGTATCTGCGATATCGGAATGTCGTCACGTGATCTTAAAGACAGTGAAAAATCCAGCGGTCTGACTACTACAAAAATTGCAACTGATGGTATCGCGGTAATAATCAACAATGATAACTCTGTCGAAAATTTGACCACCGATCAGGTATGCAGCATCTTCACCGGCGAAATCACAACATGGTCTGAGGTAAGCAAATAATTAAGACTATATTAAATAACCAGGGGTTACGGCCATCCGTAGCCCCTGGGAATGAGTACTATAGGAGCAATTATGAAAAATCATAAAGAACAGATATTTAAGATAATATTTGCCATAACGGCCTGTATATCAATTGTCTCAGTCATATTGATATGTGTCTTTCTATTTGTTAACGGCGTTCCGGCCATCGGCAAAATCGGTATTTTTAAATTCCTTCTGGGTACGGAATGGCGACCGGCCAATGACATTTACGGTATTCTACCGATGATTCTCGGCAGTATCTATGTTACTGCCGGAGCGCTGGTAATCGGCGTACCGATTGGTATTCTTACCGCGGTTTATTTAGCCAAATTCTGTCCCAATTGGCTCTATGGTTTTATCAAACCAGCCATCGATCTTTTAGCCGGTATTCCTTCAGTGGTCTACGGCTTTTTCGGATTAGTAGTGCTGGTACCCTTTGTCCGTGATAATTTCGGCGGCAACGGACCGAGCATGCTGACGGCATCAATATTGCTTGGCATAATGATTTTACCAACCATTATCAGTGTATCGGAAGCATCCATCCGTGCTGTGCCGGATCATTATTACGAAGGCGGGTTGGCGCTGGGCGCCAGCCATGAGCGTAGTGTATTCTTCACCGTTTTGCCCGCTGCCAAATCAGGAGTCTTTGCCGCAGTGATACTGGGGGTAGGTAGAGCAATCGGTGAAACAATGGCGGTGATGATGGTTGCCGGTAATCAGGCAAGAATGCCGGATGGAATTCTCAAAGGTGTACGCACCATGACTACCAATATTGTACTGGAAATGGGATATTCCGCGGACTTACACAGGGAAGCGTTAATTGCCACCGCCGTAGTGCTGTTTGTCTTCATATTAATTATTAATCTCTCATTTTCACTGCTGAAAAGGAGAATCAACTAGTGAATAAAATCAACACCAGAAACAACGCCCAAAAATGGCTTTCATACAGGAAAAGTCCGGCTTCGTTTTTAATGTACCTTGCCGTGAACATCGCCGCAGTGATTACAATATGCCTATTGCTTTTTATAGTCATATATATATTGATCAAAGGTATACCGCATTTAAGCCCGCAACTTTTCCAGTGGCTCTATAATTCCGAAAACGTATCATTGATGCCCGCTTTGATCAATACGATTCTAATGTTGCTGCTTTCATTACTGTTAGCGGTGCCGGTCGGTATATTTTCCTCGGTATATTTGGTTGAATATGCTAATCGCGGCAACAAAATGGTGGGACTTATACGCATAACGGCGGAAACATTATCGGGCATACCTTCAATAGTCTACGGACTATTTGGATATCTTTGTTTTGTCATCATGCTGCACTGGGGAGTATCATTATTAGCGGGCGCGTTCACATTAGCAATTATGATACTGCCTTTAATCATGCGCACAACTGAGGAAGCATTAAAATCTGTGCCGGATACTTACAGAGAAGGCAGCTTTGGTTTAGGTGCCGGCAGATTGCGTACAGTATTTAAAATTGTACTGCCGTCGGCAGTACCGGGCATTCTTGCCGGTATTATACTTAGTATCGGCAGAATATTGGGCGAGTCGGCAGCGCTAATTTATACTGCCGGCTCGGTTGCTCAAGTGCCTACCAGCGTATTTGATTCTACCCGTACATTATCGGTGCATATGTATGTTCTGGCCAGCGAAGGTCTTTATATAGATCAGACGTATGCCACAGCAGTTGTATTATTAATAATTGTTGTCGTCATCAATGCGCTTTCAGGATTTGTTGCCAGGAAGATAGGGAGAGAAAATTAACATGGAAAAATTTCAAATAGAAAACCTTGATCTATATTACGATAATTTTCAGGCGCTTAAACAAGTATATTTAAATATTCCTGCCAAAGAAATCACCGCTTTTATCGGACCTTCCGGTTGTGGTAAATCAACGCTGCTCAAATCTTTGAACCGTATGAATGATTTAATTGAAGGTTGTCGCATCACCGGTAGCGCCAGACTTGACGGTGAGGACATATACGGCGACATGGATATCAATATGCTACGCAAAAGGGTAGGCATGGTATTCCAGAAACCAAATCCTTTTCCTATGAGCATCTATGATAATATAGCCTTCGGACCGCGCACCCATGGTATAAAAAGCAAAGTAAAGCTTGATGATATAGTTGAAAGATCATTGCGTGACGCCGCTATCTGGGAAGAAGCCAAAGATAGGTTGAAAAAGTCGGCACTGGGATTATCAGGAGGCCAGCAACAGCGTCTATGCATAGCCCGCGCATTGGCCGTTGGTCCGGAAGTGCTGCTGATGGATGAACCGACCAGCGCTCTCGACCCGATCTCAACAGCCAAAATTGAAGAGCTTGCCAGCGATTTAAAAAAGAATTATACTATCATTATAGTGACGCATAATATGCAGCAAGCTGTGCGCATCTCGGACTATACGGCCTTCTTCTTATTAGGTGAAGTAATAGAGTATGATAAAACCGAAAAATTGTTCTCTATGCCCAAAGATAAACGAACAGAAGATTATATCACGGGGAGGTTTGGATAATGAGAAGTCATTTTGACGAGCAGCTGGCTCTTTTAAACAAAGAATTGATCTCCATGGGCGTATTATGCGAAAACGCCATTGCCATGGCAGCAAAAGCGCTAACAGAAGGAGATATGATAACAGCAAAAAATGTTGATGCGTTTGACAGAGAGATAGAACAAAAAGAACGTGAAATTGAAGCATTATGCTTAAAGCTATTATTATTGCAGCAACCGGTAGCGCGCGATTTGCGGCAAATATCTTCAGCGCTGAAAATGATCACCGATATGGAACGCATCGGCGACCAGGCGGCGGATATTGCGGAAATCGTTACTATGGCCAACATTAATGAGTCCGATGATACCATCCATATTGGCGAGATGGCCCGCGCCACAATTAAAATGGTGACGGAAAGTATCGATGCCTTTGTGAAGCAAGACTTACAAATAGCAAGGGCGGTTATCGACTACGACGATGTTGTAGACTCGCTATTTAACAAAGTAAAAAAGGCTTTGGTAATTATTTTTGGCACAAGCGGCGCCGATAGCGAATACGCGCTTGATCTACTGATGATAGCCAAGCATTTCGAGCGGATCGGCGATCATGCAGTCAATATCGCCGAATGGGTTGTTTTTTCAATCACCGGTAACCATGAAGGAGGAAATCAACTGTGATCTATTGCGTTGAAGATGATGCCGGTATTCGTGATTTGATGGTCTATACGCTAAATTCGACCGGCTTAAAAGCATCCGGTTGCGCGGACAGCAAAGAACTTTATGCGGCGTTGCAAAATGAATTGCCGCAATTGATACTGCTTGATATTATGCTGCCGGGTGAGGATGGCATTTCTATACTTAAACATCTCAAAGCTTCCGCAAAAACTGCTGCTATACCTATAATAATGGCCACTGCTAAAACTACGGAATATGATAAAGTTATCGGTCTTGATTTAGGCGCCGACGATTATCTAGCCAAACCGTTTGGCATGATGGAAATGGTTTCTCGAGTCAAAGCAGTACTGCGCCGTACTGTTGCAAACAATAATATTTCCATATTAAAAGTTGGTGAAATAAATCTAAACGTAAATGAGCATATCGTATTGGTCAAAGGCCAAAGAGTGATATTAACGCTCAAGGAATTTGAGCTGTTGAGGATCCTGATGGAAAATCCGGGTCAGGTATTCACCCGCGACCAATTGCTTGCTAGCATCTGGGGATATGATTTTGACGGCGAAACGCGTACGGTCGATGTCCATATCCGTACATTAAGGCAAAAGCTTGGCGATTGCTGCAATTATATCATAACTGTCCGGGGAATAGGCTACCGCCTGGAGGAAAGCTATGAAGCGCAAGATATTTAAGAGCATATTATTAACTTCAATTTTAACCACCGTATTATGCTCGGCAATTATTTTTGGTGTTTTATATAATCATTTTTATCAGGTTATGAAAACTGAGGTTCAAAAAGAAGCCTTGTATATTGATGCTGCCTTAAATATTTCCGGTGAACAATACCTGGTACAGATAGAAAACAAAATTGAGGGCAAAGATAACAACCGCCTTACTTTAATTGCATCGGACGGTACGGTTATTTACGATAATTATTCAAACGCAGCAAAAATGGAGAATCATCTCAACCGCCCCGAGGTTCAGCAAGCATTGCGAACAGGCTCAGGGGAGGCAACACGCATGTCCGCAACTATCGGAATGCAGACATACTATTATGCCATGCGGCTTGATGATGGCAATATACTGAGAGTATCATGCACAATAGACAGCATATTTGCTTCCATACGTGATATTATTCTTTATTTAGTACTGATAATAGCTTTGATAGTAGCTTTTCTTTCAATGTATTTAGCAAAAAGGCAAACAGCTTCAATTGTCAAACCGATCAACGATATTAATCTGGATCAACCGTTATCTAATGACACCTACGAAGAAATTGCACCTTTGCTGACGCGTATTGAAAAACAACACCGACAAATCAACAAGCAAATATCCGAACTAACACGAAAACAGGAAGAGTTTGCAGCCATAACAGAAAACATGAACGAGGGGCTGATATTGCTCAATAGCAAAGGGCTGGTCTTGAGTATCAATAAAACTGCAGCCGGTTTGTTTGGCATTGATATCGATGTATATATAGGCAAAGATATTATCACTATAGATAGAAGCTTGACTCTGCAAAAGATGCTCAAAAATGCTTATTCAGGCGTCCGTTGTGAAGAAATACAAAATCTTAATAATAAACAATATCAGTTAATTGCCAGTCCTGTGCAATCGGCACAAGACGTGGATGGAGTGATATTACTGATTATTGATGTAACCGAACGCAATCAGGCGGAACAGATGCGTAGAGAATTTACTGCTAATGTTTCCCATGAATTAAAAACTCCGCTACATTCGATTTCCGGATGTGCGGAAATAATCAAAAACGGCCTGGTCAAACCTGATGATATCAATCATTTTATTGATCAGATATATTCTGAAACACAAAGGTTAATAATGCTGGTCGACGATATTATCAACCTGTCTAAGCTCGACGAAACCAGTATTGATTTACCCAAAGAAAAAATTGATATATATAAAATAGCTCAAATTGTAATCGATAGGCTACAGCAGCAGGCTGATAATAAACAAGTGCAAATATATCTTTCCGGTGGTCCGGCGGTAATTCGGGGTGTAACACATCTGATCGACGAAATTATTTATAATCTCTGCGATAATGCGATAAAATACAACCATATCGGCGGTAGAATTGATGTGTCGGTTATCAAAGAAGATGATGTGGTTATACTATCCGTAACCGATACCGGCATAGGTATAGTCAAAGAACAGCAGGAAAGAATTTTCGAACGGTTTTACCGTGTCGAAAGCAGCCACTCCAAACAAACCGGCGGTACAGGATTAGGGCTGGCCATTGTTAAACATGCAGCTAAATATCATAATGCAATAATAAAATTGCAAAGTAAAGAAAATCAAGGCACCACAGTTACAGTTCAATTCCCGCTTGATGAAAGATAACAAATAATTAACAATAATCATATTGAAGATTTTACATTTAAGTAATTATAATATAAATAAAAAAACAATTATCTAAGGAGTAATATGGATTTATTAAGAGCAAAAAAAGGGTTTATCTGCGATATGGACGGTGTAATTTACCATGGAAACGTTTTAATTCCCGGGGTAATAGAGTTTGTAGATTGGTTATATAAAGAGGATAAGAAATTTTTATTTCTCACCAATGGCAGTGGCAAATCTCCCAAAGAATTACAATTAAAATTGCGCCGCATGGGACTTGATGTTGACGAAAGTCATTTCTATACCAGCGCTTTAGCTACAGCAAAATTTTTAGGCAAGCAAAACCCGGGATGTAGCGCATATGTAATAGGGGAGCCGGGGTTATTTAACGCTCTCCATGACGCCGGCATTACTATCAACGATTTTGATCCCGACTATGTTGTAATTGGCGAAACCAATAATTATAATTACGATAACATTTGCCGCGCTGTCAAACATGTTTTAAACGGTGCGAAACTAATAGGTACCAATACCGATACTACCTGTCCATCAGAACACGGTATAATACCGGCTTGCAGAGCGCTTATTGCTCCAATAGAAATTTCGACCGGTAAAAAAGCATATTATGTCGGTAAGCCAAATCCATTAATGATGCGTACAGGCTTAGGGATGCTTGGCGTACATTCTGAGGAAGCCGTGATGATAGGCGACCGCATGGATACCGACATAATTGCCGGTATTGAAAGCGGACTGGATACGGTCTTGGTTTTATCCGGCGTTACCACACAGGAAAACATCCATCAATATCCGTTTCGACCCAGATTAGTACTTAACAGCATAGCTGATATTATTCCATAAAAGATTTAGTAATAATGATACTAATTATTAAAAGCAGGGTAAAACCCTGCTTTTTGTTATTTTTCCTTTACTGATTAATTATTAATATTGAGCATTTTGAGCATTACTAGAAAAAACTTTTTTGCAGGCATAGTTTTCTTGTACCTGAACTAAGGCTTCGCCGAAGCGTTGGAAATGCACTATTTCTCTTTCGCGGAGGAAACGGAGAGCATCGGCTACACCTGGATCATCGGTTAGATCCAAAAGATGATTATATGTAGCGCGCGCCTTTTGTTCGGCCGCCATATCTTCGGTAAGATCTGCAATCGGATCGTCTTTAGCCTGTATATAGGCGGCTGTCCAGGGGTTGCCGACAGCGTCAACATAAAAAACAGCCTTGCCGTGATCAACAAAAGCGTCATAACCGGCGGCCACGATCTGTTCTTTGGTTGCGTTTTTCATCAGTTTATATACAAGTGTGCCGATAATTTCCAAATGAGCCATTTCTTCCGTACCAATATCAGTAACCACGGCCTGTGTGTTTTTCGTCGGCATAGTCCAGCGCTGGGTAAGATAGCGAAGCGAGGCAGCGAGTTCGCCATCCGGTCCGCCATACTGGCTTATCAACTGCTTGGCGAGACGGGGATTTGGCTTGTTCATGTCCACTTTTACCGGATATTGCAACTTTTTTTCATAAACCCACATAATCTATCCTCCTTAAAAGTCCCAAGGGAAGTCGCTCGTTCCCCAGTCCCACTTGTTTTCACTGTTGCTCGGATCATCTTGTCGTAACGGCGAATATTTCTTGCTGTATTGCTCATGCATAGCTTTATATTCCTCAGCAGTCGCATTAAAGCGCTCAATTGCGGCGCTGTCAGTAAGATGGGTGTCAAGATATATTCTCAGATCGTCCAATACCAGGCCAAGTTGCTGCAGTCTAAGCATCATCGCAGCTTGTTCATCACTCATATTATTACCCCCTTATCTCTTTCCTGACGTTGCCATCATTCCCGACACCCCCGCCATTCCCTCAAAAAAGTTTTCTTTAGGCCCATATTTTCCCTTTGGTATATTAAGATCTGGGAAAATTGTTCCATTAACAAATGCCGCCGCGTATTCATAGACACGGGTAGGGTTCTGAATGGCCACAAAACCATAGCCGGCTAAGATACATGCATCACCGCAGGGCATAATAATACCCGGACATGCGCTCATATTTGTAACCTCCTATCTTTCTATATAATGTACAATATGTCTGTTGATAATTTGAGGTGCTAGGCCCACTTGAAATTAATTAGACAAGAAAATGAGAAATCCGATGCTCTCTCCTTAGTAATGCTAATCTATAATAAAATTAAATGAATTCACAATATAGCTGTTGCTTAAATAGTAGCCTTGCTATTTTTAAGTTGATATATGACAAAAAATAGTATATATTTGTTATTATCGTGATGTATTTACATTAAAATTCTATTTCTTATTTGGAGGTTCTAATGGCAAAAATAAGAAAAATTCGCAAATCGGCAAAAATTTTAGTTTTAGCTGTAATTGTAGTACTTGTTATTTCAGTTGTTTATAGTTCACTATTCAAACCAATCACCATCAGTGATGATGTTAGTGTTAAAATTGCGGATGGCAGTAGTTCAGGTGCTATTTCTTCCTTGCTTTATGATGCCGGTTTAACGAGGAATTCCAGTATATTTAAATTTTATGCCATGGAGCATAAAATAGATAGCGAGCTACGCGCCGGTACATATAAGTTTACCGCAGGCAGATGGAGCCTTGCGGATATCAGTAAAATATTACTGAATGGTACTGACGCCGATAGTGTCAAAGTTACTATTCCGGAAGGTTTAACCGTCTCCGAGACAGCCGATATTTTTGTTAAAGCCGGTTTAGTTGAAAAAGAAGCGTTTATGAATTACGCGCAAAATGGCGATTTTCCCTATGACTATCTACCTACCGCCGGTACAGCCAACCGCTTAGAAGGATTTCTTTTTCCCAATACTTATATGGTCGAAAAAGATTGGACCGAAAAAAAAATTATTGATATGCTTTTAGCCGAATTCGATGAAATCTGGAATGAAAAATACCAGCAAAAGGCAAACGAATTGGATAAGTCTGTTAAAGAAGTTGTAACAATGGCCTCTTTAGTTGAAAAGGAAGCCAAAGTTGCCGATGAACGGCCATTGATTGCCAGCGTCTTTTATAATCGCCTTAAAATTAGTATGAAGCTACAATCATGCGCGACGGTTCAGTTCATACTTGGGAAAGCCAAATATCCGCTGCTTTATAGCGATCTAAAAATTGATTCTCCATATAATACTTATATTTATTACGGCTTGCCACCGGGACCAATTGCCTCGCCCGGGGAAGCCTCATTAACTGCGGCTCTTTATCCATCTAGTTCGAATTATCTCTATTTCCGCGCTCAAAAAGACGGCTCTCATCGTTTTAGTCTAACGCTCAAAGAGCATGATACTCCGCAACCAAACGATCAATAATAGTTAGTGAAACTAACTAATTGACAATAATTCTGATATATATTAAAATTACCATAACGTGCACAATTCGGGGGTGAAAGTTTTGTCAGAAGAATTATTGGAAATAACTCTGGGTGATATGCTTGACCAAATTGTTGATAAATATCCCGATAATGACGGAGTTGTTTATACCGACCGTAATTATCGTCGTTCTTACAGAGAATTTCGCGATGACTGCAATCTTTTTGCGAAGGGGTTGCTATCTTTAGGAGTTCAGGTTGGCGATAATGTCGCTATTTGGGCGACCAATCATCAACAATGGCTAATCAATATGTTTGCTACAGCTAAAATCGGCTCGCCGATGGTAACCGTAAATACAAATTATAAGGTATTTGAGCTAGAATACCTGCTGCGGCAATGTGATGCGACGACCTTGATATTAATGCGTAAAAACAGAGATGTCGATTACGTAGATATTATCAATCAACTTTGTCCTAAGTTAGCTACATCAGAACCCGGTAAGCTTAATTCGGAAAAATTCCCATTTTTAAAAAACATTATATTTTTTGGCGACGAGCCTGCTCCCGCTGGAATGTTTCACTGGGATGATATTAATGCCTTGGGAGAGAAAGTTAGCGATGAGGTATTAGCAGCTCGGCAATCTTCACTTACTATTAATCAAGTAATCAACATCCAATATACATCAGGTACTACCGGCTTTCCCAAAGGCGTTATGCTAACACACTATAACTTAGTTAACAATGGCAAAGCTATCGGCGATTGCATGGCCTTTACCGAAAAAGACCGTTTATGCATAACAGTGCCATTTTTCCATTGTTTCGGCATGGTTTTAGCCATCATAGCCTCCATGACCCATGGTACAACCATGGTACCGATCGAATATTTTAACGCTCTAAAAGTTATGGAAGCTATTCAATCCGAACGCTGCACAGCTGTACACGGTGTACCGACAATGTTTATTTCCATGCTGGATCATAAAGATTTTAGCAAGTTTGATTTTTCCTCTATGCGCACCGGTATCATGGCTGGTTCGCCTTGTCCGATAAAAGTCATGCAAGATGTAGTAGACAAAATGAATATGCGCGAAATCACTATCGTTTACGGTCTGACGGAGTCGTCTCCTGGCTGCACGCAGACCCGTACTTATGACCCATTAGAGAAGCGTGTAACAACTGTCGGGCAGGTATTGCCGCATATTGAGGCCAAAATTGTTGATCCAGAAAGCGGCAAAGAGATGCCGCTAAACCAACCTGGCGAATTCATTGCCCGCGGTTATAATATTATGAAGGGCTACTATAATATGCCTGAGGCCACCGCACAGGTAATCGATAAAGACGGTTGGCTTCATTCAGGTGATATAGCCTCGGTGGATGAAGAAGGTTATTACAAAATCACCGGTAGGATTAAGGATATGGTTATCCGCGGCGGTGAAAATATCTATCCTAAAGAAATTGAAGACTTTCTCTATACCCACCCATCAGTATCAGATGTGCAGGTGATAGGTATTCCCAGTCGTAAATACGGGGAAGAAATATTAGCTTATGTTATTGTCAAAGCAGGTTGTACGCTAACCGAAGACGAACTAAAAGAATATTGCTATGCAAATATTGCCCGTCACAAAGTGCCTAGTTATTTTCGCTTCATTGACGCTTTACCTATGACAGCCAGCGGTAAAATACAGAAGTTCAAGCTTAGAGAAATGGCTGTTGAAGAACTTGGCTTGCAGGATGAGGATGCCACAGAAACAGCATAGAGTAGATAAATATCTATAAGGAGGCATTAACATGAGAATTGTTTTTTCCACATTAGGATGCCCCGGCTGGGAATGGGGGGAAATCGTTGCGGCTGCCGCCGATTTGGGTTATGATGGTATTGAAATAAGAGGTATAGGTAAAGAGATTTATGCGCCGTCTATAGAATTATTTTCACAGTCTAAAGCCGCGGCAACCAAGAAACGCCTGGCTGATTTAAAATTAGAAATCTCCTGCTTTACTTCCGCCTGTTATTTATGCGACAAACAAAATCAAGCAGATGTATTACGGATCAGTAAAGAATATATAGATACCGCGCAAAGAATGGGTACAGCTTACGTGCGTGTGCTTGGCGATCAGGACTCCCAGCCGCAAGGCGAGGTGGATACCGGATTAGTCGAAGAGAACCTACGCGAGTTGGCGACATACGCTGCCCCCAAAGGAGTATGCGTACTATTGGAAAGCAACGGTGTATTTGCCAAAAGCCAATTAATGGCACAAATATTAAAGAAAGTCGATTCTGCGTATGCCGGGGCGCTTTGGGATGTTAATCACCCATACCGCTATTATTATGAACAACCGCAAATGACATACGAAAATCTTAAGCCATATTTACGTTATTTGCATCTGAAGGATTCTTTGTTTATCGATGGCGAGACTGTATACAAAATGATGGGCGAGGGTGATATACCCAATAAGACAATTATTAATATGCTGAAAAAAGATGGTTTTAGCGGTTACTTATCTTTTGAATGGGTAAAACGCTGGGATCGTACGTTGAGCGAGCCGGGAATTGTTTTTCCCCATTTTATCCATTATGTAAAATCAATTCTTAAATAGGAGATATAAAAATGCTAGAAATAAGATTTCACGGCTACGGCGGTGAAGGAATTGTGACGCTGGCAGAAATGCTGGCGTCTGCGGCAATTAAGACCGGTTCTCAAGTACAATCATTGCCTTCCTTTGGTGTTGAGCGGCGCGGCGCACCTGTTAAAGCATTGTTACGTATTTCCGATCAGGAAATATATATTCGCAGCGAATGCCGACAACCTGATATTTTGGTAGTACTTAATCAGAAATTATTGGCTTCAGCCATTGAACAGGGTATTAAAGAAAATGGTAGAATAATACTCAATCATCATCAACCTTTGGATTGCAGCTATCCATTAACCTGCATTGATGCAACTAAAATTGCGATTGATGAAAATCTTGTTATTGGACGAGTACCTTTTATCAATATCCCTCTGATGGGTGCTGTTGCTTTTGAGATCGACGTCCCCTTTGAAAAACTTGAACAGGCCATTTGTGAAAAATGGACGGGTAATACCGGGATGCGTAATGCCGAAGTTGCCAATATTGGCTACAAGACAATGCAAGAGAGGCGAAAATAATCATGGAACAACGTAATGATTTTCCATCAAAATATCCGGTATCATATCCGGTCATAGGCGCGGGCGGCGATACCGGCTCCTGGCGGATGTTTCGACCGGAAATAGATAAAGACAAGTGTATAAAATGCTTATTTTGCTGGATATATTGCCCCGACGGCGTAATTGACCGCGACAATTTGCAAATCAATTATGATTTCTGCAAAGGCTGCGGTATTTGCGCCAAAGAATGTCCGCGTAACGCAATCAATATGATCAGAGAAGAGTAGAGGATAACAATGAAGAAATTATTTGATACGGGATGTCATGTAGTGGCGCAAGCTGTAAAATGCGCCGATGTAGATATGGTAGCGGCATATCCTATCACCCCGCAAACCAGTGTTGTTGAAGAAATCGCCGCGCTTACCGAATCAGGCGAGATGAATTGCCGCTTCCTGCCGGTAGAAGGAGAACACAGCGCTATGGCCGCTTGTGTTGCTGCGGCAGCCGTGGGTGCGCGCGCTTTTACTGCCACATCGTCTCAAGGTTTGCTATATATGCACGAAGTTCTGCATATGGCTTCCGGTTGTCGCTTCCCGCTTGTGATGGTTAATGTCAACCGCGCTGTTTTTGCACCTTGGACACTCTGGGCAGACCACAGCGATTCGCTTTCACAGAGAGATACCGGTTGGCTGCAATTATATTGTTGCTCTCTGCAGGAAGTTTTTAATACCATTTTGCAAGCTTATTATATTGCGGAACGGGTGCGTATCCCCGTGATGGTCAATATGGACGGATTCATTCTTTCGCATTGCCGGATGATTGTAAATATGCCTGATCAGGAAATTATTGATAAATTTTTGCAACGGCAGCCTAATGGCTGGATAGCAAATCCGGCCAATCCCAGCGCTTATGCCTGCGTTACCGGCGCCGATCTTTATCCCGGTTTTAGGGAAGAATTATTTAATGATACAAAGAACGCAGATAAGATTATTGTTGAAGCAGCAAGTGTTTACCGTGATCTGACAGGCTTCTGGGACGGTGATTTAATTGATACCTATCGTTGCGATGATGCAGATACATTTATCGTAACCATCGGCAGCATGGCCGCAGAAGCGCGCTTGTCCATAGATTTATTAAGAGAGCAGGGAGTCAAAACCGGTCTGATCAAAATCAGATCATTCAGACCTTTCCCGGCAGCAGCATTGTCCGCTGTTTTGCCTGATGGCGCACGTGTAATGGTACTGGACCGCAATTATGGATTGGGTACAGAAGGCGGTATCGTATTTTCCGAATTAAAAGCCTCTTTATTCAATCGTGCTGCTAAGATAGAAATTGCCAATCAGATTATGGGCATCGGCGGTTCAGACGTAAATTATCAAATGATGGCCGACGCTGTAACATCGGCTTGGGATATACGGAGGTAAGAGTAAATATGACTACTGCAATTAAAAATCTTCCTCGTGATGAAATTGTTATGGCTGGGAACGGCGCTTGCGGCGGTTGCCCGGCAACAGCCGCTTTAAGAATAGTCGGCAAGGCTTTTGGGCCCAATGCCATTTGTTTAATGACGCCTTCTTGTTCTGTTGCTTCCATCGGCTTACTGCCTAAATCGTCATTTAATTATCCGATATTAAATATTTGTTTTGCCGCTGCCGGTTCTTCGGCTGCAGGTATGGAATACGCACTGGAATCTTTACAAAAAAAAGGCCGGCTGAGCGGAGAAAAACCTCTTGTATTTACCTGGATAGGCGATGGCGGCACCTATGATATCGGTTTTCAGGCTTTATCGGCAGCTGCCGAACGCAATGACGACTTTATTCATATTTGCTATAATAATGAAGCATACAGCAATACCGGCGTACAGCGCAGCGGCGCCACGCCACGTTTTGCCGCAACCACAACTACGCCGACTGGTAAACAAGTCGAAAAAAAGAATATGCCTTTGCTAATGCTTGACCACCATATTCCATATTTAGCAACAGCTTCTTTAGCCAATCCCGGTGATTTTTATGATAAGCTTATCAAAGCTAAAAATAGCAAAGGTTTCAGATATATTGAAATATTAGCTCCCTGTTACACCGGCTGGAAATTTGCAGCCGAAGATATGATTAATATCAGCCGTAAAGCTGTTAATTGCGGCGCCTGGTTATTATTTGAAGCTGAGAACGGTAAGATTGAGTTTACCAATCCTACCAGAAAGTTTGTTGAGGGTGCAGCATCTCCTGAATCTCCCGCCGAGTATCTGAGTATGCAGGGACGCTTCTCCGCAGCTCTTAAAGGTGAAAACCGAGATCAGGTAATAAATAGCATGGCATCGCAAATTGCCGATGACTTGCAATCATTACGTAGATATTCAGCAAATTAGAGTCGGATTCAAAAAGGCGGCATTTATTGCCGCCTTTTATTTTGGTCTTATTTTATGTTCTTATCGGTTCATCATATTCATCATATTCATCATCAGGAACCATTGCTTGATCATCGATTGCTTGGGCATCGATTGCTTGATCATCGATTGCTTGGTCATTAATTGATTGATCATCGTATGTTGCATTTATCTGATCATTCGGTTCAGTTTTTTTATCCGGAACAAATTTCACCTCAATTTCAATTGTATTTTGTATCGCCTGATCGTTTTCATTTGCTTCAGTTATTTCCTGATTATTATCTATGCCACTTTTTGTTTCGTTCTCGATTTCGTTTTCCGACTCATTTTCCATGTTTTCCATCAACAGAGGTTCTTCGCTGGGTTCCTCAGCAACAACTTCTAATTGAATTTCTTCGATATTTTTTAACTTTGAAGATATGTTCTGGGAAATCTTTTTGGAAGCCTCGAACGTACCCCGTGCAGCGGCAGTGGCTTTATCCTTGGCCGTTTCCATAGAAGAAAGTAAGGAATTATCAATAACCTGATAATCATCAAGACATTTGTCGGAAAGCATAACTGTATGTGACGACATTGCCATGATGTGTGAACCGTTGATTAAAATCTTCTCTTTGAACAATCCGTCGGCGGTAATCTCCAGACCGCAAATTTTCCCACTTGTACAATCAAAGCGGTACTCATCGATCCTACCCAAAGTATTTCCACCGGCAGTAAAGCAGCGCGCGCCTATTGGTTGAATCGGTTGCCGCAAGAGACGTGTATATTGGACAAACGCGCTTTTCTTTTGGATATCAGTTGAATTTTGAATCGTAATTGCATCGTCACCAATACTTATAATTGCTGAAAACGGCAATATCCGTTCTTCTTTGGCCAGCCGACGGCGTTCCAGCAACAAAGCAACTACTTGTTTGGCCGCCGGATCAATTAATAACAGTCTCACCGAACCTAAGAAAACCCCCTCGTTAATACTGTATACCGGCAAAGCCCTGACTTTGCGGCTTAATTTCTCATTTTTTTTGATATCTGAGGTCATATATATTCCTCCGAAAAATTTGATTATATTTGAATTATATTGACCAAAGTTTTTTCTTATGCTCTTTTTTCGCTGATTATTATGTGGTAGAATAAATATGGTAATTTGATTAGAGGAGAATATCGGTGAAAATCATTTTCGGTTTAGGCAATCCCGGCCAAAACTATCAGCTGACACGTCATAATGCCGGCTTCTTAGTATTGGATCAAATAGCGGACCGCCTAAATATTAATTTCGGTAAAAAAGTTTGTGATTGTGATTGCGCATCTTCAATTTTCCATGACCAGAAAATAATCCTTGCCAAACCGCAGCTATTCATGAACCACAGTGGTTTTGCCGTCAGCAAACTAAGCCAATATTACAAAGTTGATTTTAATGATATTCTAATCATACATGATGATTTAGATTTACCTCCTGCGCAGATTCGTTTCAAAAGCGATGGCGGCAGCGGCGGTCAAAAGGGAGTAACTTCAATCATCGAGCAATTAGGCATCGACAAATTTTCCCGCCTGAAAATTGGTATCGGCAAAGCGCCTTTTGACACAGTTGATTATGTATTGAAGCAGTTTAACAGCGAGGATATTGGTATTTATCAACCGGCCTTTTTAAGGGCGGCGGTAGCATCCCTCGATTGGATTGACGAGGGTATAGCCGCAGCCATGAACAAATATAATATAAAAAATAAAGAAAACACAGACACTATTAAGGATATTCTAGATTAATATATAGATAAAGATTTATCCAACCATTATTGCTGCTTCTAAAGAGCATTTTGCCATGGAGGTAGTCTTGCAGGAAATATTAACTTCTTGGTCACACACCAAAGCATATCAAAACGCAGCCGCGACGGTGAGCAGAGGGGGCTCTGTATTAGTCAGCGGCTTATCGTTGTTGCCACAGGCAGCATGGGCCGCTTCATTATTTAATGATAGCGGTAATTCTCTATTGTTTGTGACAACTACCGAGGAAGAAGCCGTAGTACTTTATAAAAATATTTTGCCTTTTGTCGGCGACCAATGCGTCCTTTTCCCACTTTTGGAACTGTTACCTTTTGCTACCTATGCCCAAAACATGGAACTGGTTATCTCCCGCGTCAATGTTCTATCCCGTCTTAGCCGCGGTGAAAAACTAATAGTTGTCGCCTCAATTGAAAGCGTCAGCCGTATATTAGTACCGCCGCATGTTTTCACTGATAACCATTTTTTACTGCGAAAAGATATCGAAGTTGATTTTGAAACATTACCATCAAAGCTGATCGATATGGGCTACGAACGAGTCAAGCTAACAGATATGGCCGGCAGTTTTAGTGTGCGCGGCGATATTATCGATGTGTTTCCTATTAATACGCCTCAGCCGGTACGTTTGGAATTTTTTGATGACCAGCTTTGCTCTCTCAGAGTTTTTTCTCCTTCGGCGCAAATATCCCTGGGCGAAATTGACGAGCTGTTGCTACCGCCGGCTCACGAATTGCCTCTCAACGCCGTAGCCCGCGGCCAGGCTATACGCCGGCTGCGTAAAAGTATCAGAGAATTGTCCGCCAAACTTCATACTTCCGGTAGGGCACAGCTTAATGAGCGCTTCACGCCTATGATCGATCTATTGGAACAAGGGATCTGGGATTCCAATATGGAATCACTGCTACCCTTATTTTATGATGATGCTGCAAGTTTACTTTCATATTTTGACGATGGGCTGTTGGTGCTTTCGGAAGCCGCAAAACTGCAGCAAATTAGCCTTGATTTGGATAGCGAACGTCACAGCCATTATCACGACTTATTAACTGCAGGTCAGTTATTGCCATCATATTTTGATAATTTTATCGATCAGCCATTTCTATTTGCTGATTTTGCTCAGCTACCAAAGGTGATATTTTCACAATTGGAAAATGATGACGGCGGCCTTAAAATAGATTTGCGCAGCCAATGTTTTAGCCGCGACTTACCATCATACGCGGCCAATCCCTCTGCATTTAAAGATGATTGCCAGAATTTCCGCAAGCGCAATTACCGTCTATTGCTTAGTGCCAGTAGCGAACCGCGTATCGAACGAATAAGATCGATTATTCAGGAAATCGATTATCCAAATCTGCAAATTATAGAAGCAGGATTTAGTAAAGGTTTCGAAAGCAGCGAATTAAAATTAGCACTGATTACCGAAAATGAGTTATTTGCCCAGGAAAAGAAATTCAGCCGACGCAGAGTATTTTCAGCTGGTGAAAGGCTCAGCAGCTTTACTGATTTGCGTGTCGGTGACTATGTTGTTCATATTACACAAGGCATCGGGCGCTACATGGGCGTTGAACGCCTGGCGCTTGGCAATATCCAAAAAGACTATATTTATATACAGTATGCCGGTGAAGATAAACTCTATCTGCCGATCGACCAACTTGATTTGATCCAAAAATACATCGGCAGCGACGGCAACGCACCCAAACTCTATAAATTGGGCGGCAATGAATGGCAAAAAGTTAAGACAAAAGTCCGCCGCAGCGTCAGAGACATGGCAGAAGAGTTGCTGGCTCTTTATGCGAAAAGAGAAGCAGTAGTAGGCTATGCGTTTTCAGCCGATAGCGTCTGGCAAAAAGAGTTTGAGGATGCGTTCCCTTACACGGAAACGCCGGATCAGGTCAAAGCGGAAGAAGAAATAAAACATGATATGGAACTGCCCAAACCAATGGATCGCTTGCTCTGCGGCGATGTCGGCTATGGTAAAACCGAATTAGCACTACGTGCCGCTTTTAAAGCAGTTATGGATGCTAAACAAGTTGCAATACTGGTTCCAACCACAGTTTTAGCCCAGCAGCATTGTCATACTATCGAAGAAAGATTTAGTGGCTATCCGGTCAGTTATGGCTGTCTTAGCCGCTTTGCCACGCCAAAACAGCAAAAAGAAATGCTTTCCCGTCTTTGCGAAGGTAAGTTGGATATTATAGTCGGGACTCATCGTTTGCTTTCGGCAGATGTCAAATATAAAGATTTAGGGTTATTGATCGTTGACGAAGAGCAACGCTTCGGCGTATCCCACAAAGAGAAAATCAAGTCATTAAAAGGGACCGTTGATGTTCTGACTCTAAGCGCCACGCCAATTCCACGTACTCTGCATATGGCGTTGGCCGGCATGCGTGACATGAGCATCATAGCAACGCCGCCGCCGGACCGCCGACCGGTGCAAACTTATGTAGTTGAATACCATTCGCACCTGATTCAGGAAGTAATCAATAAAGAATTGCAACGCGGTGGCCAAGTATATTTTGTTCACAACCGTGTCCATGATATTTTTCCATTGGCAACTGATCTTGCAAGCTTATTTCCTAATGCCCGGATAGCCATTGCACACGGTCAAATGAAAGAGCGTGAGCTGGAGCAGGTGATGCTCGATTTCGTCGCCGGTACCGCCGATATTCTTGTCTGTACTACTATCATTGAGTCAGGTCTCGATATTCCCAATGTTAATACTCTAATAGTCAATGAGGCAGATAATTTCGGACTGGCGCAATTATATCAATTACGCGGACGTGTTGGCCGCTCCGAGCGGCAGGCTTTCGCCTATTTCACTTATCAAAAAAATAAGCTGATTAACGACTTAGCAAAAAAACGCTTGATTGCCATCCGCGATTTTACTGAATTAGGCGCCGGATTCAAAATTGCCATGAGAGATCTGGAGCTGCGCGGCGCTGGTAATATCCTTGGTCCGGAGCAGCATGGCCATTTGCTTGCCGTCGGTTTTGATCTCTATTGCCGCCTTTTGGAAGAAGAAATGGCGGCCGCGGAAGGTAAAGAAATAGAGGAAAGCAGCGTCAGCACCCTTTTAGAATTACAAATTGACGCCTATATTCCCGATAGTTATATTGAAGATTCTACGCAAAAGGTAGAAGTTTATAAGCGTATTGCCGCAGCCACATCATTTACAGAAATCGATGCCATTGCCAGTGAGCTGCAAGACCGCTACGGCAGCTTCAATCAACCTTTAGCCAATCTGATTGCCTCCGGAAAAATCAAAATTGTCGCCAGACGTTTGCGAATCGGTTCGATTATTCAGAAACAAGGTTATCTGGAAATCAAGTTGGCCGAAAACCATCATATTTCCGGTGAACACCTGCTGGCTTTATCATCTAAATGGCAGCAGCGTCTTAGTTTTACGGAGAAAAAATCGTTTATCTTAAAATTCAAAACTGCTAATCAATTACCGGCGGAAAAAAGGCTTGATTTATTAACGGAGCTATTGCTCTCATTGCAGAATATCGTAGACTCAAAGGAGGAAATAGCATGTATTTGAAATTACCAATAGAAGAATCTACCAACCGCCTACAGCGGTTATTTGAACAGTTAAACAACTGCGGCCAGGATTGGGACAGCGCAATAATAATTGACAGAATCAATCTTTATTATTTTACCGGCACAATGCCCGACGGTGTACTGCTACTTCGCCGCAACGGCGATGTCATGTTGTTTGTCCGCCGCAGCTATGAGCGTTCCTGTGCTGAATCGCCAATAAAAAATATAATTGCCATGAACAGCTATAAAGATATACTGACTAAACTCGGCGAAAGCTTGGGCAAAACATATATCGAAACCGAAAAAATGCCCATCGCCATGCTTAACCGCATTCAAAAATACCTGCCAATAGAACAGATCTTGTCATTGGACAGGCTATTGTTAAAAACACGTTCAATTAAGAGCGCATATGAATTGGAGTTCATCCAAGAATCCGGACGCCAACATAACCATGTACTGACGGAAATCATGCCAAATTTATTCAAAGAAGGCATGAGCGAGATAGAGATGCTCTCACAGCTTTATAACGCCATGTTAGTCGAAGGACACCAGGGGCTTACCAGATTTGCCGGCTTCCAGACCGAAGTCTGCGTCGGTCAATACGGTTTTGGCACCTCCACATTGGCCGCAACCAATTTTGACGGACCGGGAGGAATGACCGGTATGTCACCGCTTTTACCTTCGATCGGCAGCAGAGAAAGACGGCTGCAAAAAGGCGATTTGATTTTTATTGATATCGCCTACGGTTATATGGGTTACCAGACCGACAAAACCCAGGTCTATTCTTTTAAATCACGCCTGCCGCAACAGGCTCTTGATCTACATAATCAATGCATAGCTGCTCAGCGTTTAGCGGCAGAGCAATTAAAACCAGGCAACATTCCTGCGCAAATTTATAGTAATGTTTGTCAGCGAATTAGTCCGGAACTGCAAGAAAATTTTATGGGCTACGGTCAGCGGCGAGTAGCGTTTATCGGTCACGGTGTCGGCCTATATATTGACGAATATCCGGTAATTGCCAAAGGCTTTGATGAACCGCTTGCCGAAAATATGGTTGTAGCTTTGGAACCCAAAGTAGGGGTGAGCGGCGTTGGTACGGTTGGTGTTGAAGATACCTATTTGGTTACGAATAACGGTGGCATATGTCTGACCGGCGGCGGTCGAGAAGTAATTGAAATTTAGTAATTATACTAAAGAAAATCCGAGGCAAGCATGGAAATTAGTAATTTTGTAGTAATCGATTTGGAAACAACCGGTTTAGATCTTAATAATGACGATATCATTGAGATCGGTGCGGTACGGATAGAGCAGGGAGAAGTAGTTTCCCAATTCAGCATGCTTGTTAATCCTCATCGTAAACTCAACCCATTAGTTGTTCGTCTTACCGGCATAAATGATAATATGCTGGAAAATCAGCCTGATATTACTGACGCCTGCGCCAGTTTGAGCGGTTTTATAGGTGATGCCGTAATCATTGCTCATAATGCTCATTTTGACCGCACTTTTCTCAAAAGATATTTGCCCCTCGAGCAGCAATGGATCGATAGCATAACCCTCGCGCAAATCGCTTTTCCCACTTTTCACAGTTATGCTTTAGCGTATCTTTGTGAAACTTTATCCATCAATAACGATTCCGCCCACAGAGCGTTATCCGATGCTCTGGCCACAGCCGAGTTGTTTATCAAATGTTTCGTAGCTATTGCCACACTGCCAATAAATGTTAAAAGCCATCTTCTCGCTCTATCAATCGGCGATAACAGCCCTTTAGGACAATTGATTGCCGGTTTATGCAAAGGCTCGGCTACCAGTACAGGCAATTCATTATTTTCTATGCCTGCTCAAACAAAATCGCAACCAAATACCAATAACTTGCCTGATATCAATGATGATTACATAATACCGGTTGAACAAATAGAGGATTTTTTTTCTGCGGACGGGGTTTGCGCTACACGCATGCCCGGCTTTGAATACCGACCTGAGCAAGCGCAAATGTCCGTTGCAGTTGCCCAAAGTTTTAATAATCAGCGTTTTCTGATCGCTGAGGCCGGAACCGGTACCGGCAAATCATTGGCATATTTGTTGCCTGCAGCTATGCTGGCGCTTGATTCGGGTCAAAAAGTCGTCATCAGCACATATACAATCAATCTCCAGGAACAGTTACTGCTCAAAGATATACCGTTACTAGAACAGATGCTGGATAAACCCATTTCCGCAGCGTTACTCAAAGGCCGCGGTAATTATTTGTGTCGTAGGCTATATCAAAACCAACTTAATGCCGTAAGCGAAGAAAACCGTTATTTCAATATGCGCATCGCAGTTTGGTTGGGCAGCATTCATACCGGCGATGTTGGCAGTCTCGCTCTCAATAGCTTTGACAAATGGAAATGGCAATCAATAAATGCCAGACATGAAAATTGTTTAAACTCATGTCCCTATAGAAAAAACGGCTGCTTTTTACAGCAAGCGCGCAAAGCAGCCGAATCAGCCGATATTTGTATTATCAATCATTCATTATTAATTGCCAATGCCACTATGGAAAAGGGATTCCTGCCCAATATACCATATCTGATTATTGATGAAGCGCATCATCTTGAAAAGGCTGCCGGAGAACAATTATCCGAAGAGGGCAATTATTATGAAATTAAGCTGACATTGGTGCGCATCAAAAAATTACTTGATTCAGTTGCATTATCCTTGCCAATTTTATTTGTCAATGACAATGATGCCGAAGAAATAATCACCAAAATTAATAAATCCCGTGAAATTGCCGGTAACATATCAGCAGAGGCCAATCAATTCTTTAATCTTGCAAGCGAAACAGTTTTTCCGGAGGCTGCAGCTGCTAATTACTATCCGGCAAAAATACGCATTTTACCCCAGCACCGCCAACAAAGCGGATGGCAATTGCTGTCTGACACAGCAGAAAATCTATGCGCCGCTATAGCCCAACTCAAAGATCAAATCTATAGTTTGACAGATTTGCTTTCGCTTTTAGAAGAGCAAAACGGCATATCTATAAATGGTAGAGAAGAGTTACAGAAATCAACAATATCCTTATTAGGTATTAAATCACTATTTGAACAATGGAATAGCGGCAATGAAACCAATCAGGTTTATTGGGTCGGATTTATTAGCGCCGATAAACTACCCACTATCAATATTGCGCCGATTGAACTGGGAGAATTACTTAAATCAAATCTGATGGAACAGGGCCGCTCAATCATATTCACATCTGCCACAATGGCGGATGATGGCACTTTTACCTATTTCAAGAATCATATTGGCTTAGATTTATTGGATTGTTCTCCCGACGAACTAATTGTCACATCACCTTTTTATTATGAAGATCAATCGCTGTTCTTGATTTGCAACTCGCTTCCGGACTTGTCCAAAACCAGCGAAATTATCTGCGTACAAAAAATCTCATCAACGTTAATCAAATTAATATCTGCCGCTGGCGGCAGGACCCTGGTGCTTTTTACTTCCTACGCTCAATTAAGAGCTGTTTATGAACAAATCAAACAGCCGCTGGCAGCGCAGGGCATTACCGTATTAGCGCACAAAATCAACGGTGAGCCGGTTCAATTACTGAAAAGACTGCAAAGCGAAAAATCTTGCTGCATTTTAGGTGCCAACAGTTTCTGGGAGGGAATAGACGTCATTGGCAGTCCGTTATCGTTGGTAATTGTGGTACGCTTACCTTTTTGGCCTCCCAACTCACCATTGGCGGTAGCCAAGATGGAAAAAATAGAAGCTGCCGGCGGCAATAGTTTTAGAGATTACAGTTTGCCGCAAGCTATTATCCGCTTCCGCCAGGGTTTTGGCCGTCTGATTCGTTCTACTACCGATACCGGTGTTTTCTGTGTCTTAGATGGTCGTATTGTCAGCAAGTTTTACGGCCGGCGTTTTATAGATTCGTTGCCGCAAATGCACAAAATTCAGGGGGATGATGACGATTTGGCGCAGGAAATTAAAAAATGGCTGGAATAGACTTGCACAAACGCTAATATGCTAAGTATTATATATCAGTACCTAGATAAGAAGGTGATTTTATGCGAGTCTTTTATTTAAAGTTACCGAACTTCATGCTCAAAATACTCCTGGCCACCCGCAAGGATAAAAAGAATAATCATATGCCTCCGGAAGATGAATATTAACCAGCATTCATTTTACGCCGAGTACGCCGCCGATAATTGCAGCCAAAATGCTGTAGGCGGCGGTTACCGGCAAATTTGATCCGCCGTTATTACCGGCAATAATTAATATTATAACAACAACCAGGCCAATGATTAAGCCATGGATTAATCCTCTTGACCTGGCAGTTTTACTTCCTACATATCCGCCCGCGGCTAAGGAGATAATATTAATTACTGTGGCAAAAACATTGAGACTGCTCTCCGGAATATTACTATAGTAAACAATAATCGCGGATATCATCGACAGAAACAGTATTAATACCAAGGTTGTAACAATGCCATACATCAGCGATTTAGGTTGTATGCCTTCCAGCATTGCTACCGGTGTTTTTGTTGTTTTCATACGATCCCTCCTTATTTATATCTAAATCAATTATATGATTTAATGTCTTATAGATATGCCCCCTTGACGAAGACTTATAAAAAGCATAAAATATGATTTAATCATTTGAAGAAAGAAGAAATAAGTATGGACAAAGAAAAAATTGCCGCAGCTTTTAGAATGATTTTAGAAGCAATTGATGAAGATCCGGAACGTGAAGGCCTCCGTGATACTCCGCAAAGAGTAGCGCAGATGTATGCCGATATATTTGAAGGTATCGGCACGGACCCTAAACAGTTCTTAACCACCCAATTTACAGAGGACAAGCATGGCGAGATGGTTATTGTAAAGGATATTCCTTTGTACTCGATTTGCGAGCATCATTTTATGCCGTTCTTTGGCAAGGCGCATGTCGCCTATATCCCAAAAAACGGACGGATAACCGGGCTGTCAAAAATCGTGCGGGTTGTTGACGGCTATGCTCACAGACCGCAATTACAGGAACGATTGACAACACAAATTGCCGACGCACTAATGGAAGCACTTGATCCTCAAGGAGCTTTTGTTATTATCGAAGCCGAACATATGTGTATGACAATGCGCGGTGTGAAAAAACCCGGTTCAACTACTATAACATCTGCAGTACGCGGTCTATTTAATTATCGCCATATGACGCGTGCCGAAGCGTTATCTTTGATAAAATCATAGGAGAAAATATGGTACAAAAAAAAGAATTACATGATGAAAATATGCCTTCCGGAAAAGATATTATATCTTCCGGCAAGCCGTCTGCTAAAGAAACCAAGAAGAATTCGGCCAAAGAAATGTTAAAAGTAATTATATATGCAGTTGTAATAGCGGTTGTGCTCAAATTATCGGTGGTCGATACCAGAGTAATAATTTCCGGTTCTATGTTGCCAACGATTGAGATCAGCGATCGTGTCATTCTCAACCGTTTGGCTTATGTCGGTAAACTTGCTCCGCAACGTGGCGATATAATTGTCTTCACTTCAGAGGAAAAAGCGCTCAGCAATGAAGATTTAATAAAGAGAGTTATCGCCTTGCCCGGTGAAACGGTAGAGATTAAATACGGTGCTGTATATATTGATGGTAAAGCATTATCCGAGGATTATATTGCAGAGAAGCCCCTATATGATTATGGGCCGGTAACCATACCGGATAATTGTTATTTCTTACTTGGCGACAACCGCAATAACAGCTATGACAGCCATCTTTGGTTAAATCCTTTTGTTCCGGAAGATGATATCAAAGGTGAAGCGGTTTGTTGTTACTGGCCGCTTGACAGGCTAAGTCTTTATTAATAAGAGGAGGAATATATGCGTATTCTTATTACCAACGATGATGGAATATATGCCGAAGGAATCATGATTTTGGCAACTTCTTTATGCAAAATCGCTGAAGTTTCCGTAGTCGCACCAATGTATGAACAAAGTGGTTCAGGTCACGGCATTACAGTCCACACACCGCTAAGAATGCGCCCGCTCGAACAATCACACGATTGGCGTTCCTGGGTGGTACAAGGTTTACCTACAGATTGTGTTAAATTGGCTATAGAACAAATTCTGGACGACAAACCGGATATTGTAGTCTCCGGTATTAATCATGGACCTAACCTTGGCACGGATATAATTTACTCCGGTACCGTATCGGGAGCTATAGAAGGTTATCTTTACGGCATACCCTCAATAGCCGTTTCGATCACTGAACACAAAGGTGATTTCGCCTACGCCGCAGGTTTTGTAAGAGATCTCTGTTGCAAATGGCAAAAGAATATGCCGGCCAATCCAATAATGTACAATATAAACGTCCCATCCGGTGGCAGGGAAGTGATCAAAGGCGTTCGTTGCACACAAATGGGGAGACGTTGGTATAATAATGTCTTTGAATTGCGTGAAGATCCGCATGGCCGCCCCTATTATTGGCTTTCCGGTGATGTCGATAACAGCGGTAATGATAAAGAAACAGACGTCTGGGCAATCAATAATAATTTTATTTCTATTACCCCGTTGACGGCTGATCTGACAGATTATAAAATTTTGAGCAGTTTAAAAGAGCAAAACTTTACCTTTTAAATAACCGCTTCCAACCGATATTAAATCCTCCGCTGATTATAAGTATTATTATATAGATGCAGATAATACTTGTTGCCTGAGATATGGCAAATTCCAGACTTTGTGAATTTGTTATTGCAACTTCCATCATCTTTCCAAAAGCGACCGCTGCCGCACCTGCGAGCAGCGGCTTAAATATGATATTTTTCCAATCCAACTTGATTCGGCTTACAGTTAATAACCGCAGCAGATTAAGAGAGAATCCGCAAACCCATGATATGTTTACTGCAATTGCCGCACCGTTAATGCCTAATTGCGGTCGGGAAGTCAGCAAGGCAATGCCAACCAATAATACAATGCCGCTGATTAAGCCGTTATAAAATAACGACTTTACTTCACCTAACCCTTGTAATATGCCAATAAGAGTCACTTGTATATAGAAAAATATACCGCCCCAGGAGAGAATTTGTAATAATTGAGCCGCCGGTGGATTATTGAAAATTTCGCTGCATAACAGACCGGAGTATAAATTAAGACAGATCATGCCCGGCAAAGTAAATACCATTACCACTTGCAGGGACTGATTAATGCGATGTGCCTGCAGGCCGCGATTAACTCCTATGTTTTCAGCAACCGCCGGTACTATTGCCACTACTAATGCGGATGTAAATACACCTGGTAGATGCAAAAGCGTCATGGCCACACCGGTAAATCGACCGTACATTTCTGTTGCCGCCCTCATATCCCATCCGGCGTGTTGTAAGGCTAAAGGAATTAAGATTGCCTGTAGCATCATAATGATTGTTATGCTCAATCGCGTGAGAGTAACCGGCGCGCCAAAGCACAGCAGGTTGACGGCTTCTGATTGAATAAATGAAAAATGCTTTTTTAGTTGGCGCAGGGTAGAGTTGCCACGCATGCGCAGCAATAAATAAATAAAACCGGCTGTTTCGCCGCATACTGAAGCAATTGATGTTGCAGTAATAGTCTTTTCAATGCTCATATCAAGAAATTGCAGCACCAAAAAAACACCGACGACAACCCTGACTATTTGCTCAACGCTTTGTGATAAACCGATAGTGGCGATATCTTTAGTGCCTTGAAAATAACCTCTGAATGCCGACGAAGCAGTTATTATCAACACAGCTGGCAGTATTGCAAGAAAACAATAATAGGCACGGTTGTCCGCAATCAAGTATTCGCAAATAAACGGCGCAAAGACACGAGCTATCAGTGTTATGGCAGAGCCACCGATCAAGAGCAGTACCAAAGCTGTTGAAAACAGGGAAGCGATGTTTTTGCCTTGTCTTTTGGCTATAAGTTGCGATAAAGCCAATTGAATGCCGCAACCGGCTATTACCAATAAAAAAGCGTAGACCGGCGTTACCATTTCAATTAAGCCAATACCTTCGGTACCCAGTAATCGCACCAATACTACTCGGTAACCAAAACCTAGCCCTTTGACTAGCATATTGGATAGCAATAGTAATATTGTACCGGCAAAAAGGGTATGTTTAGCTTTAGTCATTGTCATCTCTCTTGATATTGATCTTTATTCATCATATGAACTAAAATATAATTAAATAACAACCAACTTAAGTAAAAATCCAAGCAAAATCTTCATAATTATAGAGGATTTTAAACGGAAGCATATAATATATATTGTTATGGCAAAAACCAAAATAGATTATATTAAGCCGCTGAAGGAGGATATTAAATGAAGGTTTTCCCATCTACGCAGCTTCGTAATGTAGGATTAGTTGCTCATCAGGGAGCCGGTAAAACATCGCTTGCTGAGGCAATGGTCTTTAATACCGGTGTTACTACTCGTTTAGGCAAGGTTGATGACGGTAATACCGTTTCCGATTATCATCCAGAAGAGTTGAAGCGTAAAAGTTCTGTCAACACTTCACTGTTGGCCTGCATTTGGCGGGATCACAAAATTAATGTACTTGATGTACCAGGCTTTTCCGATTTTTTTGGAGAGATTTCCAGCACACTGCGTGTTGCCGACAGCCTCGTTATGGTATTAGACGCTGTAGCAGGTGTCGAAGTTACAACTGAGATTATTTGGGAATTAGCTGATGATAAAAATACACCCATTATCGGGTTTATTAATAAAATGGACAGGGAAAATGCCGATTTCTTTAAAGCTATTGATTCAATGAAACAAAGCTTGACACGCCAGATTGTACCGGTGCAATTACCGATTGGCAAAGAAGCAGCTTTCGATGGCATGGTTGATTTGATCTCTCAAAAAGCGTATAAATATGAAAACGGTAAAGTGTCCGAGACGGCAATCCCCGACTCATTAAAAGCTGATGTTGAGAAATATCGCGAAATGTTGATTGAGGCTGCTGCCGAAGGCGACGATGAAATAACTATGAAATATTTGGACGGTGAACAACTGACCATTGACGAAATCATTATTGGACTCAAAGAAGGCGTCAAAAGCGCCAAAGTTGTGCCGGTACTTTGCGGTTCGGCATTGAAAAATATCGGCGCAGATAAATTGATGGATCTTTTGATTGACTATGCTCCAAACCCCTTGGCCTATTTAGATGAAGCCGCCGCTACCAAACCGGTTGCCTCACTGATTTTCAAGACCATGGCTGATCCTTATGTTGGTAAAATAAGCATGTTTAAAGTTTACTCCGGCAAAATGAAAGGCGATACGTTGCTTTTCAACGCCAATAAGGCTGTTGATGAGAAAGTCAGCCAACTTTCGACTATGATCGGTAAAACCCAGGAGCCGCTTGCGGAATTTAATCTTGGCGATATTGGTGTTGTCAGCAAACTGGCGCAAACCATTACCGGCGAAACATTAACTACCAAAGACAGCGGTATTGTTCTCGAAGGGATAGATTTTCTGATTCCAACGCTGACAGTAGCTATTTCGCCGCGTACTAAAGGCGATGAAGATAAGCTCGGCAATGCTATCAACCGTTTATTGGAGGAAGATCCAACTCTGCGCTATGAAAAGAGCGTAGCAACAAAACAAACGCTGTTGACGGGTATGGGCGAAGCGCATATCAATATCGTTATCGACAGACTTCAACGTAAATTCGGGGTTGATGTAGATCAGATCGAAGTTAAAATTCCTTATAGAGAAACCATCCGCGGTACTGCTCAAACTGTTGAAGGCAAGCATAAGAAACAAAGTGGTGGCCACGGTCAATACGGACATGTTAAAATTGATATTGCTCCCGATCCGGAAAACGATTTCACATTTGTAGAAAAAATCTTCGGTGGCTCAGTGCCCAAACAATATATCCCTGCGGTGGAAAAGGGCATGCGTGAGTCATTAGCCGAAGGTATATTAGCCGGATTCCCGGTCAGTAATTTAAAGATCACACTTGTTGACGGCTCGTACCATGATGTTGACTCTTCAGAAATGGCCTTTAAAATTGCCGCCAATTTGGCATTCAAAAAGGCCTGCGAATTAGCCAAACCGGTTTTACTCGAACCGGTAATGGATGTGGAAATTCTCGTTCCTGATCAATATATGGGCGATATTATGGGTGATATGAATACCAAACGCGGACGGATCATGGGGATGGAAAAAGAAGGTAAACGCCAATTAATCCATGCTCAAGCACCTTTGTCGGAAATGCATCGCTATGCTATTGATCTTAAATCAATCACTCAGGGTAGAGGAAAGTTCACTATGAAATTCGCCCGTTACGAAGAGGTACCGGCCAATATTGCTGATAAAGTGATTGAAAAGGCCAAAGCCGAGAAAGACAACGAATAATCAGTATTAACAGGGTTCAAACAACACAATATATAAAAGTAGACATGAAATACATGTCTACTTTTTTTATTATTTGTTTATATAAATGTCCTGTTCAACTAATTATGAACAGGACATTGTTTTATATATCATTTTTATCTGTTAATATATCGGAAATTATCTATTCGTTGTTAAGTTTAGTTCCGCATGATGGGCAGAATTTGGCAGGATCGGTTATTTCCATTTCACAATTAGAACAAATATTTTTAATTTTTTCTGATCCATCATCTTCATTAACACTTGTATCAACGTCTATAACTTCGTCATTGCTACAACTTATCTCAGTTTCAGTTTCCTCTTTACAAACGAGAGTAGGTGATTTAGATTGTTTTTGACTATATGAAATACTTGACATTGTAGCCGCTGATTTAATACTCTGGATCTCCGCTTCGGCTGTCGCTATGTTTTTCAGCAAATCTTCGATTTTATTACAAAGATTCATTATTTCTTCATCTAAGCTTGCGCCTGCAGTATATCTGGCCCAACAGTATTCACCAATATGCATCTTAACTGCCGAAATTTTATTATTTTCTGCATTTATTTTTGAATTGAGCTTAGCAATTTCAATTGCATCTTCCGTTTTATTAGCAGCATTTTTGGCAAGAGAACCCAATTTCTCAAAAATCATTCTCTGATTCCCCCCTTTATTTTAAGATTCCCCCTTTAAGTAATAGCAATATGTCGACTCAAGTTGCTAGATGCTAATATTCTATCAATTTTTATTCTTTGATGCAAGATAAAGATAATAAAAATATTTATCGATAGAAAAAATTACCAAAAGAAACGCAATTACGACCATTGTTTTTTGCGTTATATAGTTCTTTATCAGATTGATAAAACAGATCAGCAAGAAAACTATTGATACTTGCGCATTGATTGTCAAATCTTTTTGTTGCCAAACCAATACTAACGGTGATATAAGGAGAATCTTCGGTTATGCCAAATGGAATATGTAAATCATGTATCGCTTTCTTAATATTTAAAGCATGGTCGATTATTTTATGATCATCAATATTTCTTGATATAATCAAAAATTCTTCCCCTCCATAACGGACAGCTATATCATCATCAAAATAGGGATTACTTTTTAGGCAATCGGCAATTTTGATTAAGCATTGATCACCTTTGGCATGAAAATATTTATCGTTGTATGCTTTAAAGTAATCAACATCAATCATCAACATACTTAAATCAATATTATCTCCGGCGCCGAAATTCAATCGATATAATTGTTTTTCCATACCGCGACGATTAAATAAACCGGTCAATTGGTCTGTTTCGGACAAAAGTTCCAGCTTTTTATTTGTCCTAGCTAAATTCTGCTTTTCAACAAACACGTCAAAAGTAAATAAATACTGGGTAATTGCAGCATAAAATGATAATACAGCCAAAACAACCATCAGCTGAATAGTGTTTGGCTGCATAGTACCGATATTAATTATCATAATGATGTTTACCGCTAAATAAATCACAATTAATGAAATAATTTCAGCCATACCAAAAATAGGAACGATACCCAATGCTAATATATAAAGAGTAAAATTCTCAATTGTATGACTTTCTTTCATTTCGACAAAAGAAAATATAATCGATCCGGCCATTAATAAAAACCAGTAACTTTTTATAACCAAGTTATAAAGTTTATAATGATTTTCAATTTGATTTCTTCTACTGATAAAAATAACTAGGTATATCAGATTAATTAAAAACAAACCAATTGGGATATATAAATGAAGAAATGCATAACCCGCATGCATTTGATCAGCAACATAGACATGCAAATTGGAAATCTGAATCAGTGATACTAATACAATGACAACCAGAGTGCGTCGATATGTTTCTTTAAGGATATCATTTTTGTATATTAATTGCTGTTCTGGTGTAAAATCACTAATGCCCTTAAAAGCTTTTTTTATTTTTGATTTATAAACATGAATTAAGTTCACTAAAACAGCACCCCTAAGTTCATAATATATATCGATGAAATTTGTCGAGTGTTAATTTAGTATATATTAAAACTTTATAAAATACAAACTTATTTTATATAAAAAGGCCTCGCCATTTCTTGGCGAGGCCTGCAGTATTATAATAAACCATTTATTTTTTGCTAGAAACGAATTTTTCAATACGTTCCAATGCAGCCTTAAGTTGTTCAACAGAGTAGGCATAGGAAATACGAACGTGATTTTTACCGCTTTCACCAAAGGCATTACCGGGAACAACAGCAACTCTTTGGGCTTTAAGCAAGGATTCAACAAAATCTTCACCGTCAGCCGCATACATAGAAACGTCAGGGAACATATAGAATGCGCCTTGCGGCTCGAAGCAATCAAATCCCAAATCAAGCAGGCCTTTATGGAGCATCAGACGACGTTCGTTATACTTAGTCGCCATATATTCAATATCCGGAATGCCGTTCTTTAAAGCTTCAATTGCCGCATACTGTGCGGCAGTCGGGGCACACATCAAAGCATATTGGTGAACTCTGCCGATATACATCATCAATTCTTTAGGAGCGCAGCAATAACCAAGACGCCAACCGGTCATAGCGAATGCTTTTGAAAAACCGCTGACAACAACAGTCCTTTCTCTCATGCTGGGTAGAGAAGCAAATGAAGTATGCTTTAAACCATAGCATAATTCGGCATAAATTTCGTCGGCGATAACAATGATATTAGTTCCTTCAAGTACGTTGGCAATAGCCTGTAACTCGTCGCGCGTCATCACAGCGCCTGTAGGGTTGCACGGATACGATAAGATTAATGCCTTTGTTTTGGGCGTAATAGCCGCTTTCACATCTTCGGGCATCAATTTGAAACTATTTTCTTTTATTGTCTTAATCGGCACAGGGGTAGCGCCGGTAATAGCGGATAACGGACCATAGCAAACAAACGAAGGTTCGGGAACAAGTATTTCATCGCCGGGAGATAAAAATACTCTCAGGCAAATATCAATAGCTTCTGAACCGCCAACGGTGGTCAAAATCTCAGTAGCGGGATCATAAGAAATGTCAAAACGTTTTTCTAAATATTGACTGATTTCTTTACGCAAATCCAATAAACCATAGTTAGCGGTATACTGGGTTTTACCGGCGTTAATAGAATCAATACCGGCTTGACGGATATGTTCAGGAGTAACGAAGTCAGGTTCTCCTACGCCAAGAGAGATAACATTTTCCATAGTTGCCGCAATATCAAAATATTTACGGATACCGGATGGTTTAACAGTCGAAACTATCGGCGTAATAACCTTTGAGTAGTCAATCATTGCAATCAAACCTCCAAAGTTTATAATAATTACCGGGAATCTCAAATTCCACAACAAGTATAACACCGACTTTTGCACGATGCAAGATAATAAGCATGAAAATTTGAGAAAAAATGAATATGAATACAAAATTGCTTGACAAAAAACAATTACTACCGTTTAATTTAGTTAGAGGTAATTTATATGGTATCCATCACATTATACGGCGAAAAAACAAGTTTCGAAACTGCCTTCGGAGATAATTTATATCGATTTTTATCGCAAAAAGGATTGATTACCGCTCCCTGCGGTGGTAATGGCCGTTGCGGCCGTTGTTTAGTGCGCTATTTTAATAAAAATGCACCTACACCAACAGCTACAGAAATCAGTTTATTATCAAATGCAGAATTATCAGACGGGTTTAGGCTGGCTTGCTGTCATACAGTAACTTCCGATATCGATATCGATATATTACCAAACAAAAACTTATCCGGCCTTATTGCCCATAAACAAAAGAGTTTACAAATAGATCCTGCTTCCGGATACGGCATTGCTTTTGATATCGGTACTACGACAGCCGCCGCATTGCTGGCAAATTTGCAAAACGGACAAATTCTCGCATCGGCGGCAACAGCAAATTCACAGCAACGTTTCGGCTCAGACATAATCTCGCGTATCGAATACGCCAGCAAAAATAGCGATGGTATTTCACAATTGCATGCGTTGATTATTAAAGATCTACATCATTTGATAAATACTGTTTGCGCTGCTGCAAATATCAGCAGTAACGAAATAGAGCGGATCGTTGCAGCCGGAAATAATACAATGATTCATATTTTAGCAAATACCAGCCCTGTAAGCATGGGCAGCGCCCCATATCAGCCTGTATTATCCGGCGAGATTATCTTGGATGCCGCCAAATTTTTGCCTGTAGCAGATAATTGCCAACTATATTGCGTTCCGGCAGCCGATGCATTTATCGGCGGTGATATAATCGCCGGCGCCAATTATATATTTGATAATTCCGATCAGCCCCAGTTGATGATCGATATTGGCACAAACGGCGAAATGTTACTAAAAACTAATAATAACTATTACGCTACTGCCGTAGCGGCATCGCCGGCATTTGAAGGGATGTCCGTCAGTTGCGGTGTTCCGGCTATTGAAGGCGCTATTGATAATATATGGATCAATAATGCTCGTTTTCAATATACAACCATCGGCAATACAAAAGCCATCGGCATTGCCGGCAGTGGTTTAATTGCTGCTGTTGCCGCCGCGTTGCAGGAGAGGATAATTTCACCATCCGGCCACATCAATCAACATCCGCTTGTAACAAAACAAAATGGCGATACCCGCATAATAATCGATGCCGAAGCTAATATTTATATCACGCAAAAAGATATTCGTCAAATTCAGCTTGCCAAGTCCGCTATCAAAACCGGTGTTGAGATTCTTTGCACCGTGGCCGGGATAGACTATAATGCTCTGGGAAAAGTATATATTGCCGGCGGCTTCGGCTTTCATATAAAAAATGACTATTTATGCAAAATAGGTATATTGGCGCCGGAACTCCAGAATAAAATAGAAATAGCAGGGAATACCGCCTTAGCCGGTGCTTTAGAGGTTTTATTAAATCCCCAGAAATATAACATTGACTCAACTCTCGCCACAAAAGTTAATTGTATAAATCTTTCCCAGTACCAGGACTTTAACAGATTATTCATTGAGAATATGAGTTTTTAGGGGGTGTAATATGTTAGAAAAAGGACAAACCATTGAATTAATTATTGATGGCTTCACAATTAACGGTGATGGCGTTGGCAGATTTGACGAACAAGTTGTCTTTGTTGCTTCAGCATTACCGGGTGAAAAAGTAAAAGTACAGGTCAGCGATATAAAACCGCGCTACGCCAGAGCCGAAATTGTAGAGTTTATTGAGCCGTCGCCAAACCGCAGAGAACCATTTTGTCCAATAGCGGTAGAGTGTGGTGGCTGTTCACTGCAGCATATTGATTATTGGGAACAACTTCAATTAAAGCAAGGAATAGTTGCCGATGCGCTACGCCGCATCGGCGGTATTGATATTGGAGTTAATCCGGTTATTGCCGCCGACCAACCGTTTAATTACCGCAATCGCGCACAGCTTCATTGCCATTTCGGTAATTTATATCAAGGCGTCGGTTTCTTTCGTAACCGTAGTAATCAGGTCATTGATGCGGAAAACTGTCTATTGTTAATGCTGTTGCTCAATGATGCCACAACGCTGCTGAGAAAAATATTGCCGGACTATGCCGATAAGCTACGCGACCTAAAGCATATAGCGCTGCATTGTGATACCAAAGGCGACAAACTGATGATCATATTTGTTACCGAGCGCCATCTGCCGGAAATGGAGCAGATCGGAGCCAAGCTAATTAATACTGATCAACGGATTGTATCCGTTTGGGAAAACTTTGGCCTGCCGGTTTACGGTATATTCGGTATTAAGTGGCGTCACATCTGCGGTACGGAACGGCTGGAAGATAAATGCGGCGATAACGCAATAGTTTTTTCACCAGGGTCTTTTACGCAGGTCAATCCGCTGCAAATGGCCAAAATGTATAAATATATACTAGATATTGCTGATTTAACGGGCAACGAAACAGTTCTTGATATATATTCCGGCACCGGCAGTATCGGTTTGATGTTAGCACGGACGGCGGCAAGAGTGATCTGTATCGAAAACTTTGATCCTGCCGTACAAGACGCCCAGGCCAATGCCCGTCGTAATAATATTGGCAATTGCCGCTTTTTGACCGGTGAAGCGGAACGGCTGCTGCCGGAATTGGTTGAACAGCGAATTGCCGCCGATCTCATCGTGCTTGACCCGCCGCGCAGCGGCTGTGAAGCTGAGGTTGTCGAAGCCGCCACGGCTACCAGAGCGGCAAAAATCATCTATGTGTCCTGTGATCCGGCAACTTTAGCCAGAGATTTGCGTCTGCTTACTGCCCACGGCTATCAAACTAAAATAGTCCAACCATTCGATATGTTTCCGCAAACAGGGCATGTTGAGTGCGTGACCATGCTTCAACGAGCCTCAAACCATTGGAAATAAAGGATTTAGCAGAATCTACAACAGATGACATTGCTGATACAGTCAGTAATATCAATATGTTAAAGGCTTGTCTTATTATTGTACACGCAAGACATGCAGAAAGCGTGACACTGATGCGTAAAATCCACATTTTACAAGAATAAACTTCTGAAGGGGGGGTATACGAATATCATGTTTGTCTTTTCTGCTATTCGTGAATGGGCGACATTTGCTGCCGATATCTGTATTTTGTTAATTACTGTCTACACGTTTACCATAACTTTCGTATCAAAAAAAATCAAGTTTTTAAACTTCTCCGAATCGCATTCAATAAATGAAGGAGATAATTTCTCGGTCGTTATAGAAAACAAATCCTTGTCTCCTCAAGTTATAAAAAGCATTTATATAATTTTTGAGAACAAATATAAAATTGAAGTTAAGAAGTTCGATGCTCCATTGATATTAGAGCCGTATAAAGCACATAAGGTAGAATCAGAAAGATTTTCGTATACCGTACCATCGTTGCACACACTCGTAGGTAAAGACATCGTACTTGAGATAACAACATCCCGCAAGACACTATATTTACCCTTTCATAAAAAAACTCTCAAAGTTACGCCAGATATGAAACGTATTCCTTTTAATGTAACAAAAATAACAAATACATATAACGGTAAAATTGTGCCTCAGGGCACGAAATTTATATTGCTTGTCTCAAAAGAGAATTGGAAGAAAACTGTTTTTATCTTTGCAACTGGCGTGATGACAGATGAAATCCTCGGTTTTAACGGCATACCTGAGGGAGCCGTGAAAGATAAGGATAGTTTGCTTAATTTTTTAGACAGTTGGCTTAAGCCAAACGGTGTCGCATACTATATAGACCAACCTCGACTAAATCCATTTGCGCAAGAATCTATTGAAAAGTCTCAGTAAGTAAATGACCTATCTTATTATGTTGTAATCTGCCGCCAAGGGGATACCAGAGGGGTACGACATCTTTTTTGCCCACTCAAGGCACGTTGAGTGCGTAGTATTGATGTCGCAGGTGGAGAAGTGAAAGTGTAATAGCCTATAAATATGGGGCTTGCGAGTTTTTCTGACTGAAACCAGAGTATAAAAATTGTGATTTATTACTCTGTGGGGAACATGTCAAAAATGGCGTTTTTGCTTGTGACAGAGCAGAATAGATGTTATTTTCAGACTTAATTTATATTCCGGAGGTGTAAAAATGGCTTGGGTATATTTGATAATTGGAGGAGTTTTCGAAGTTATATGGGCAATAGCGCTTAAATATTCCCATGGATTTACGAAATTAGTCCCTTCATTAATTGCTATTGGAGGCATAGTATTCAGCTTATACTTATTGTCACTTGCAACTAAAACACTTCCTATTGGAACGGCATATGCTATTTGGACAGGGATTGGAGCTTTAGGTGCAGTATTACTAGGCATTTTCCTCTTCAAGGAACCTGTCAGTATTTTAAGGATTGTATTTCTCTGCTTAATAGTGGTTGGAATTTTGGGGTTAAAATTGACTGCCAAATAGTAATATCGCAACAATGATGATCTGCTCAAGAAAACAAGCAAAGTAATCATACTTCTAATATCATTGTTATAATAATTAATAAATTTAAGGCATTGGTCAAACTCATAAGAGAAGAATAACAAAAAATATGGAGGCTGGGATTAATCCCAGCCTCATTTAAATTGTTTTAAAACTTTATTACCCTCGGTGCATCGGTATAAGATGATATAGTGGCGGTAGCGTCTTTAAGATAGAATACTTGATTGTTACCATCTCCGGCTGCATACATTTTTTGTAGCATCGGGTAGGCGTCCAGTATGTGTTTTTGTGCCTCAATATTATCATCCTCGATAGCGGTTGCCTCTATCCGAATCCACTTGCCGTCCAACAGACCGCATATTTCAATTTTAGGATTCAACTTTATCTGCTTTGATACATTTTTAACTTTACCTGTCTGAAAATATAGCTTATTTTCAAAAATATCCACTGTACCAAAAGGACGAACCCTTGGTTGATCGCCGTCCATAGTCGCGAGAAAATAAGTGTCGCACTTTTTGAGAAATTCATATACTTCTTGCATAGTATATACCCCCAATTTAAATAATTATTGACATTTTATTACTTTATATATATTATAATTAAACAACACTATAGTAAATAAATCAATAACTAATTATTATATAATTAGTATGAAATAGTATACCAAAGCTATGTATAACAATATATTTGCAATTTACCATATTAATAGGTCTTACACGGGATCAAGTGGTAAAAATGTTATCCTTCTGCCTATTAACAAGTGAGAGGATTGGGTTTTATGTCAAAGCTGATAAAAAAAATAACTAAAAGTGAAAGCGGACAAGCTATAGTATTGGTTGCCTTGGCAATGGTGGCGATGCTTGGTTTTGCAGCAATAGCGGTTGATGTAGGTTCGGTTGCTCTGCAAAAATCAAACTTACAGGATGCTGCCGACGCTGCTGCATTAGCCGCAGCAAATGATCTCTCAAACCCCTCAACTGCTAAAAGTACCGCAGTCACTTATGCCGGACAAAATGGCATGAAGGCAACACAAAATGGAGTCACGAAAGATGGAGATACCGTTACTGTAACGACTCCATATAATGGTGACTCAACCAAGATTAAGGTTGAATGTAAAAGAACGGTTACATATACGCTGGCTCAGATTTTAGGTTCTAATAATACGACAGTTACAGCCAGTGCGGTTGCCCAAAAAACTACAGGAGGCGGAGGAAGCAACGGAAGCGCTGCTTTTGGTTATGCGCTTTTTTCCGGGGACAAAACTCCTTCTGGTGCATTAACTATGAGTGGTAACAGTAATATAACAGGAAATGTTCATACTAACTCCAGCTGTACTATGAGCGGAAATGGCACTATAAATGGCTCGGTGGAAGCTGTATCAACATTTACAGCATCTGGCAATTGTAGTATATCCAATATATGCCAGGCATCAAGTGTTTCCAAAGGCAAAAATTGTTATATTGGTACTATAATCCAAAGTCCTGCTCCGTTCGTGGCTATGCCTGACGATTTTTCTGATATAATTAAAAGTGAAGCTGACGCAGCAGGAACGATGTCTAAACAAAATAAAAATATCAGTGGCAATACAACCGTTTCTTCTCCTATTTATATTAAAGGAGATTTAACAATAAGTGGTAACACTACAATGACCTTCACTTCGCCAATTTATGTGGATGGGAATATTACAATCAGCGGTAATTATTCATATCCGGGAAGCTGTATCTTTGCTACCGGCTACATTACACTTTCCGGAAACAACAATTCAACTAATAACAAAGTATTGATTTACTCACAAAAGAAGGATATTACGATAAGTGGCAATTCTGCCCCCAGCGGTGTTGTTTTCGCACCAAAAGGGAGAATAACCATATCCGGCAATTCAGTCCACGGCAGAGTAATAGCAAACACGGTCACGTTAAGTGGCAATTATGATATTACCAGTGGATCAGATGATCTTAAATGTCTTCCTGGAGAAGATTCAATTAAACTTGTTAATTAAAGCTAAAAATGTTATTATATTGATAATTTCATATTGTTTAAGTAGGGAGTATATTTATGAAGGCTCAGCAATCTCATACCCATACAGCATCTGATGGCACGCAATATACGCACAGTCATAATAATATCGAAGGCCATGAACATAAACACACTCACCAAAATACCAAAGCCGTAATAAACCGTCTCTCCCGCGCCATTGGACACCTGGAATCAGTAAAAAGGATGGTAGAGGATGGTAAAGACTGCAGCGAGGTATTGATTCAATTGTCTGCGGTTATTTCGGCTCTCAATGGTACCGGCAAGGTTATCTTAAAAGATCATTTAGAACATTGTATTGTAGATGCCGTTGAATCAGGTGATGAAGAAGCAATTGAGAATCTTAATCGCGCGATCGATAGTTTTATTAAATAACGAAATTCAATAATATCCCCATCCGGGGCATCAACATATATAAAATAATTAAAAATTGCCATCCTTATATTTTTTAATAGCGGCATTTAAGTGCGTATTTTTCTTTTTGAAAAATACGCACTTTTTATCCCCCAGAGCGGCTTGTATAAAAACAGAGCATTGTACTATAATCTTCGCGGAATATAACATTTCATTATCATTAAATATTCATAATTAGGAGGTAGAACGATATGGCATGTTTTACGGTACCTTTGGCAGAGGCAATTATTGTCACAGTTGTAAAAAAGGTTGTGGAAAAAAAAGAAAGAGATTCTCAGGTGAAATGTACCAAACAATCAGAATTAGTTTCAGCAAATGAAACAGGTTTAAGCTGGAGTCAAAAATTGAGTTGGCTAACCAGGTTATTGTGGGGTGGAGTAGTTTTATTAGCTTTGGAACATATATGGCACGGAGAAGTAGTCCCCTGGATGCCGTTTCTGACTGCCATGAACAATCCGGCGGATATTGCTCCAATGCTGCATGAGATCGCAACAATTGGTACATCAATGGCTGTGTTTGTAACCTTAATATGGATAGTTATGGTACTGGTCGCCGATCATAAAGTAAAATATATTTCAAAAAATGTTAAAGTGGAAAATTAACGGAGGAATAGAACATGTATCTAATTTTTACTGCAATAGCAGCCTTAGTATCAACCGTCATCTGGTATAAAAATGCACCGGAAGACAAATATATGTTAAGCACGTTAAGTTTAATTTATTGGGGCGCAACACTGATGTGGTTTGTTGACCATGTTATGGCATATCTAATCGAAGGCGGAGAATTCTTTGAAATCACTTTAGATGCTACCTTGCTAGGTGTTACTGTTGTTCTCTTAGGTTTACTGGTATGGTTGATTATATTATTGGTCAAAGACCCTAAAAAAGTCTTTTATAAAGTATTGCATTCAAAAAGATAACTATTCTTGTCTCATATTATTAAATGGCCCTATAGAATAAACTCTTTTATATGAGTTAGTCAAAATAGGGTCATTTTTATGCCTTTAAGCAGGTAATTAACATATTGTTGCGAATTATATATATGAAATATTTATTAACATTATTATTTGACGCCCAATATCTAAGAATGGAGAAGGGAAGTATATGACAAATATTACCGATAAGAAAGAATTAATAACTCAATATAAACAGCGGAAGGTTGTTGGTGGTATTTATGCCATCAAAAATAACCAAAACGGCAAAATGCTTATTGATGGTACTACAGATATCAAAGGGATGCAAAATAGATTTAGCTTTTCTCAAAAAACCGGCTCCTGTGTGAATACTAAAATTCACAACGATTGGTCAAGTTACGGTTGTTCATCTTTTAGTTTTGAAATTTTGGATGAATTGGCAAAGAAAGAAGAACAAACCATATCTGAATTCAGAGAAGAAATTGATCTTCTTAAAGAAATTTGGTTGGATAAACACCCGAATGAAAATCTGTATTAATTAGCTATTCGCACACTCTAATTTAGGGAGGTTGCAGAAAATTGGATATTAATCGCATCCAATCCGAAGATAGATTGATACTATTTATAGCAGGCAAGTTAGATTCAGTAACAGCTCCTTATCTTGAAGCAGAACTAAAAAAATCTCTGCCAAAACTCAGCAAATTAATCTTGGACCTATCTGCGCTTTCAGATGTTTCTGTCGAAGGCATTAACGTTATTATCAATGCTCACCATCAAATGAGCTCGCAAGGGAAGAAGTTCAGCTTAAGACATGCCGATAGATATATTATTGAAAAGTTGGAATCAGCAGGGGTTGGCGGTTTGATAACTATCGAATAATCTATTGCCGGGTCAATAATCTATGATGCATTATGATCAAATACTAGTAAATATATATATTTGTCTAAAATTTAAATTATTAAATGGTTTATTTCCTTTGCATCTAATTATTTTTATGTTATAATAATGTTTGTGTTTGGGTGAGCTTAATCTTAATTAACTATATCGTGAGAGGATGATATTGGTTTGAAAAAGTTACTTATTGTTCTTAGTGTTTGTGTCGTTCTGATTATAGCCGCCGGCTGTTCCGATAAAGGTGCCGGTGATGTAGTTGGGACAGTCAACGGAGAAAATATTTACTCAGGTGAGTATAATTATTATTTTAGTGATTACTTTACCGATTCTTATACAAATTATTATGATTATATGCTGCAAAGCGGATATGATTTAAATGACGAAGATAGTAGTAAAGAAATTTTGGGTAATTTAGAAAAATATGTTTGGGATAAAGTTGTGGAAAACGCAATCGTACGCGAGATAGCGACCAAAGACTATAAAATCACTTTAGATGATTACTATTTCTTTGATGCACTTGATTACGGACATTTAAATTTCATCAAAGACAATCTTTATTATCAAAAACTCACCGAAGCGGTCAAAGCTGAATTAGAAGCGGACAAAAAAGTTACCGATGAAGACATAAAAGCCGCATATGATAAAGATACCGCTAAATGGAATACCCGCCAAGTATCGCATATCTTAATTGCCATTTCCGATCCTACAAATGAAGAAGAAGTTGCGGCTGCCAAGGCAAAAGCAGAAGAAATAATTAAGGAACTGGCTAGCGGAAAAGATTTTGCTGATTTAGCAAAACAATACTCCGATGATACTGGATCGGCATCTGAGGGCGGCAAGTTGGATGTGTATTTTAATTCCACTGGTGCAGATCCTGCCGGTACCACTTCATTTTATACAGAGTTTGCCGCTGCCGCTTTTAAGTTGGAAAAGGTTGGCGATATCACACAAACACCTGTATTAACAGATGTCGGATATCATATTATTAAACTTGATGGCATTCACAGTGATTATAAATCTGTAAAAGATGTAATAGAAGAATCATTACGTGCTGTTGATGATACGACAGTATCAGATGCAGTATCCCAGAAAATAGCCAAAGCCAAGGACGCTGCCAAAATCGATATGACAATGGAGTTTAAATATTATACCGAAGAAGATACTAGCAGCAGTTCGGATAGTTCATCCAGTACAAGTGATAGCTCCAAGTAAATATTTAGCACAAAATAAAAAAAGTATCCCTGCCCGTAAGGGCAGGGATACTTTTTTTATTAATATTAATAATAACCCAGTTAATAATATACCGGCAAATAACATAGCAAAAAGTTATAGTCTGGCTATTTTGGGTATTAAAAAACGCTTGTTATTTGCTACGTTCTTTAGCATATAACAAGCGTTCTATTTTGGCAGGGGCAGAAGGACTTGAACCCTCAACCAATGGATTTGGAGTCCACTACTCTACCAGTTGAGCTATACCCCTACGCACGGATTCTATTATAGCAAATTGAAGAACTATAAGTCAATATCAAAATAATTATTTGTTAAGACAAGGGATTTAAACAAATGTATAGAATTTGTTAGAGTGGTTATTTTAATAATATAAGGTGGTGGAATGATTGTTTACAGTAGCTACAAGCTCATCGCTGACAATGGTAGGATATATCATATTTTTAATTTTAATTTTTTATTTTTTAATGATTCGTCCTCAAAAAAAGACCAAGACAAAGCGTAAAGAGATGATGGAGTCATTAAGCGTCGGCGATGAAATTTATACAGCAGGTGGTATTCTTGGTTCAATCACCAGGATTAAAACTAATACTATTTGGCTGAAAATATCCGACAAATGTGAAATTGAGCTTTTAAAGTCTTCAGTGGGAGGATTAAAGGCCAACAATACCGATGAGTAACAGATCAGATATTCAGATATTTAAACCTGTCTTTTAATGGACAGGTTTTTTTATTTTATCTCTATTAACCCATACTTGATTTTAATCCGCTCCAATTTTTCGATCATCGGTTCGGCAATAAAGTAGATAAAAAACACAGTTGATGCTGCATGAATCAAATCCATAGGTAGAGCCTGGACATATGATATCAAAAACATTTCCCTTGTCGGATATGATTGAAACATTAGTACAGACGCAGGATTAATAATTCCGCCATAAATCAGTATTGTTGCCAGAGCGCCAAAAATGCAGAGAGAAAATCTACTTTTTGCCAACAACCGTTTTGAAAACATCACTCCTGCTAAAAATCCTATCAAACCTAAAGCTAGCATTTGCCAGGGAGTCCATGGTCCCTGACTAAAAAAGAAATTAGATATTAAAGCGGAAAGAGACCCTACTAAAAATCCACTTTCACCGCCAAAACAAACGCCGGTAATAATAACAATAGCAATTAGCGGTTTAAACTGCGGCAGCATAAAGAAGGCAGCGCGGCCCAATACGCCGATTGTACAAAGAACAGCGATGATTACCAGCTCACGCGCTTGTGGTCTGCGTCCCTCAAAAACCAAAACAAACGGCAGCAACGCTTCAAATAACAATAAACTGCTGATTATATAATATTTGCGTTCGGCAATTAACCCATTGCCAAAATATATTGTCAGCGGTACGGCAATTAATATGATTATCAAGGCAGCAATGGTTCGTTTTGTTAGCGGTTCTTTAACAGATTTAATCAGATTATGCTTTATTACCGGCTTGATCCGCCGTCGCTTAAACAAAATTACGGGGATGAGAATAACTTCCAAAATCAGCAAGAACTGCACCAGTGAATTTGCCCAGAGGGCAAATTGATTATTGAACATCAGCAGAGTAACGACAAACAACAAGGCCATACAACTTGCGCCCAACCACCTACGAAAACTAATTCTGGCAAGCGGAGTAGAGTGGGGAACGATTTTACTATCGGGCAGAGGAGAGAGCAATTGGCATTTTTGATTAAAACAATTCGTATAGTCATGCTTATTATTCGGATGAGAGATACCAAAAGCAGTAATAATGTCATCGTCAGTAATCGCATCAGGCAACAATTGCCTTGCCATACGGTTGGCAGCAGTCGTATAAAAGCTGTTACCGCTGAAAAACCGGCGGGGCTGATCTTCAGCCACTATCGCTCCGTCAAAAAATAAAGCGCATTTGTCAGCATATTTAGCGCAAAACTCAATATCATGGCTGACCATTACTACTGTAACGCCGGCATTTTGTAAGCTTTTGATAATACCGGCAAATTTTTGTTTAAAGTGGGCGTCCAATCCTTTTGTAGGTTCGTCCAATAACAATATCTTTGGCGTCAGTAATAATACCTTGGCTAACGCCGCTCTTTGCTGCTCACCGCCGGAAATATCATAAGGGTGCATGTTTAGTATCGGTTCCAATTCACATAGTTCAATGACCGCGTCCAAACGCCGCTGCTGTTCCTCTGGTGTCAGCTTGCTTTCCGCCAACATCTCCTTTAAATCAAGCCCAACCGTATTTTTAACGAACAAAGACTGCGGCGATTGTGGCAGTACGCCTAATAAGCCGTCATAACGCTCGCCGGCGCTAATTTTAGCTATATCTCGTCCAAGCAATTCAATACTGCCGCGATACGGCTTATTTATGCCGTTTAAGAGCGACAGCATCGTCGTCTTACCTGTAGCGTTACCGCCCAAAATAGCGAAGAATTCACCGCATTTTACAGATAAGTTCAACCCCTTCAGTACATCGCTAGCATCTTTTTGATAACGGAACCAAACATCTCTGATTTCAATAACCGACTGGTAATTTCTATCAACAATCGTTCCAGCCTCAATGCGGCTATTATCAACACTGCGTTCCGCAGCAATTTGTTCCAGCCAATCACGGCCTTCCCGCACAGTAAGCGGGCAGGGGAGATCATTGTCAATAGCCGCATAAACCCGCATCGGCGTCGGAATTGCCATAAACATATCATTGCCGCTTGATTTAAGCTCGGCACCGACCTCTTTTGGCGTACCATCAGCAATAATCCTGCCCTCGTCCATGACTAAAACCCGGTCTGAAAGCGGCAATGCTTCCTCTAGGCGATGTTCAGAAAGTATTACCGTAGTGCCAAATTCCATGTTAATCTTGCGTACTGTGGCAATAAAATCTGCCGCTGCAATCGGATCAAGCTGACTGGTCGGTTCGTCCAGTAATAAAACCTGAGGCTGCATCGTCATTATCGCTGCTAAATTCAGCATTTGTTTCTGGCCGCCGGATAATTCACTGACTTTCCTGTTAAACCAGTTTTGAATACCGAAATACGAAGCCATTTCCGCTACGCGCAGACGAATCGACTGGGTATCGTATCCTAGACTTTCCAAACCAAAAGCTAATTCGTGCCAAACCTTATCCGTAACGATCTGATGATCGGGAGATTGCATAACAAAACCAATTGCCGCCGCCTGAGTTCTTTGATCAAGTGACTCCAAAGATTGTCCAGCAAATAAAATACTGCCGGAACACAGCCCATGAGGTGTCAAAGCCGGTTTGAGATGACGTAACAAAGTGCTTTTACCGCAGCCGGACTTACCGCAAACCGTAATAAATTGTCCCTGTGGAACATCAAGATTAATATTATCGAGTGCCGCCTGCTTTTTTCCAGGATAAAAAAATGTCAGGTTTTTGATTGAATATGTTTCCATTTCCTATCCTCCTGTAAAGTAATTATAAGCGGCAAAGCGCATAATAAAGCGTAGGCGACAAACAAACTCATCTCAAAGACGTTAAATATCAGTGGCTGTATGGAAGGGAAATACCTAAAATCAAGACTCCCAATAGCAGCGCCGATTAAAATATATCCACCGCATAAAATCAAAGCAGTTAGCGCAAATCTATCACGCTGCTCAAAACGAAATAGTGAAAAAGCCGTGCGTCCACGCAAACCATAACCCCGGCTTTTCATGCTATCCGCAGTATCAATTGAATTTTCCAACGCCCAAGTAACCATTATTGAAACGATACGCAAGCCATGCCGTATCCTTTCCCAAATATTGCCATTGGATATGTCGCGGCCAATACATTTTTGAGCGTACGAAATTACCTGCATCTGTTCTTTGAATTTAGGCACGAAACGCAGCGCCATCGAAAAAACCAAAGACAGAGCAGGTATAATCCTACCAAATATATAGATAAATTTATCGGAACTCATTACCGCGTTATAACAGGAAAACCAGCAAATAATTGTCACAACCATCACTGCCGTGACAATACCGTAAACAATGGATTCCAATGTCAGCGGATTGCCGTTGGCAAAATAACGGAGAATAGTAACCCCCTGATGATTAAAGAGGGGATTCAGCACCGCCAATAATATCATCATCGGCAACATATACAGCAGGTTAAAGCGCAGCGCCTTTTTACCGTTCAAGACGACTGAATATATAAAAGAGCAAACAAATGCTATTATCAGGCAAATCGGATTAAGAAAGAACATGCCGAATAATATTACTAAACCAAAATAAAGAAAGTTTACTGTCGGATGATACGCTCCGAATGCTCTGTCACTCATGCGTCCTCCGTTATTTATTGACAGCATTGATGATACTGCGGATATTTGCGTAAATTTGTTGAGCCACAGCAATATCGTTCATAGTATAGATATGGATACCTGGCACGCCATTGGCAATCAGGTTAATTATTTGCTCGGTAGCATAAGCAATACCGGCATCCCTCAATGCTTCCGGATCATCGCTATAGCGATTGATCAGCACGGCAAACCGATGCGGCACGCTGGCGCCGCACATAGATACTGTTTTTTCTATCTGCGACTTTTTAGTAATAGGCATAATACCTACTTCTATCGGTACAGTAATACCGGCGGCCACAGTCTTATCGCGGAAATCATAAAAAGAATCATTATCAAATAACAATTGGGTAATCAAATGACTGACACCGGCGTCAATCTTGATTTTCAAATTCTCAATATCTTGATATATGCTGGAAGATTCGAAATGCCCTTCCGGATAGCAAGCGCCAACAATGTTAAAAGAATCGTCATATTCTTTAATAAAACGTACCAAATCACTGGCATGAGTAAAGTCATGCTTGATCGGCAAGCTAGGGTTTTTGTCACCACGCAAGGCCATAATATTTTTTATATCATGGCTTTTTAAAATATCAAGAGTATTGCCAATTTCAACACGGTCAGAAGATATACAAGTCAGATGGGACAGAGGCTCAATCCCATATTCGGATTTGATTAATGAAGCAATTTCACAGGTCTTATTGCGCTGAGCATCACTGCCACCTGCGCCGTATGTAACGCTGATAAAATCAGCAGGCAAGTTATTTATGTTAGCCAAAGTGCTATAAATCGTATCAATGGAACTTGTCTTTTGAGGAGGGAAGACCTCCAACGAAAATACCAGATGTTTTGTTTTGAATAGATCGGATATTATCATCTTAAAACTCCTTAGTTAAATACTTTAAATATTATATCATATCCGCTAACGCGGATATTGCTGGCTTTTCCCTCACGGGAAAACCTCTAGCTTAAATAGGCGCTCAGCCTCGAAATCATAGATTTTGGCCTGTGCAGCTATTCTAGCTTACTTTTCCCTAACCGGGAAAACCTAAGCTATAAAATAGGCGCTTAGCCTCGAAATCATAGATTTCGGCCTGTGCAGCTATTATATCATAAATAAATACCGGATAAAAGCAGAAAATAACTGTTACACAGCAACTCATGATACCAGAGCAGCTTGATTTTATATACAATAAATTATCTGCTTTTGTGGTAAAAACAACAGACTTTATTATTTGACTTATGTATATTAAATATATCAAAAGTTCAGGGAGTGATAAGAATGAAACAGTTGCCAACAGAGACATGGCGAAGACATCATAGCAAAAAAAACATTGCCGAAGACCGTGTCTATGAGATTCTAAATTCAGCTCACTGGGGAGTATTATCAACAGTTTCGGAAGACGGCGAACCATACGGAGTTCCAATTAGTTTTGTCTACGATAACAAAAGCGGTGATATAATCATTCATACGGCAATTAAAGGCCAGAAAATCGAAAATTTCGCACGTGATAACCGCGTTTGTTTTAGCATTGTCGGCAGCGCAGATTTGATTGCAGATAAATTTTCCGCCAAATATGAAAGCGTTTTGGTCTTTGGCCGTATCTATAAAATAACTGACTATGACCAGTCATATCAGTCTGCCGTAACATTCTGTCGCAAATTTGCACCGAAAATTGTTGAGGGTATGGAATTTCAAGCTGCCGAAGCACAAATTGATGATTTAGCGCAGATCATCAATAATGCTCTTGATAGTATGGCGTTATATAAAATAGTACCAAGCCATGTCAGTAGCAAAACATTTTAAACAATCTGGTAAGTCAACTGGGTTGGATTGATTTCTTGAATTTCCCGCAAATCCGCCGATTTATCCAGCCATGATTGATGAGTGTCTCTAGCTAATATTAACGGCATACGATCATGAATAAACGCTAAATTATCTGCCGCCTGACGCGTCAGGATCACAAATACCGGCAACGACAATTTTTCTTCCCAGCGATACAATCCCGCCATATAGATTGGCTCTTTTTCTCCGATTGCGTATTTCTGTTTTATCGGCGTATGCTTCGACCATTCAAAATAGTAGCTCGCCGGAATCAAACAACGCTGTGTCAAAAATAAATTGCGAAAAGTCGGTTTTTCCTTTGCTGTTTCCAGCCGCGCATTAATTATATGATGTTTTTTATCATAGCTGGTAAATCCCCACTTCATCAGTGCCGGCTCTTCAGCTGTAATTACTGGAGCAATTTCGGTAGGGAAGATTTCACCTGTTTTCATCTCCGCCAGTTCCGGAGAATTAAAATATTTATGTTTTATCTGATTAATGATCTTTTGTAGTTCCATCTCATTAATCTCATTATCAAGATAATATCGCCCGCACATCAACAGTCACTCCTTTAAAATCACTACAGTCTTCAATACTATTATACCTTAAAATATATGACAGCCATATCCTTTTTGAATAACTATTTCAAGCTAATTAATATCTTTAATATTATAAGTAAAAGACGTCTATATTGGACGTCTTTTTACTTACTAGTTATAAAATAATCTGCGGTGATTGCTGCTTGAGGTCTGATAAAATAAAAAGTTCTTCGGCTATAATAGTTACAGCACCGATCCGAATTGTAAGGGATTTATTGCAGAATTTATTTTATACAGTAATTTGGCATAGTGGAAATGAGAAGAAGTGTTGGGTGTGTTGAAATGTGACTTGATAGAGGATAGAGAATTCTTTCGTAGTAAATTCCCTTGAAGTTTTACAGAAAGAAGAGAACCGTCAATTCTGACGATTCTCCCTTGTTTTTTTCTTGGTGGCTGACGCCCTTGTAGGGGAGTCAGCCACCAAGCTTGTTAGAGAGTCCCTATACATTGTATACAGGAGATCACTACATATTTGGGCATATTGCTTATAGAACGATGTTTCGCTTTTAGTTGGTTGTAAACGTCAGACTAGTTGTAGAACCAGCCGGAGTATCTGTAGTAAGATCCTCAGCAACTCTTACCAATACCGTGTGCTCGCCTGTTAAGTCAGGGGCATTCGATCCGTTGTATTTGACATAGTCTGCTGCATCTACTTTGA
>DFZA01000009.1:0-501307 GCA_002382665.1 Peptococcaceae bacterium UBA4068
ACCACGTATTTTGCAAACGAAGTGACGCAAAATGGGTCGGCGGAGCGAAGTGCAGAAGGCCGCCTGAGCAAAGTGAAGGTGGCCGCTATCCCCTCATTATTTTTGCGATGATGGGTAGTTTCTTTTCTCATCAGTTCGATTCACCAGATAATCAATACTTGTTGCGAACAAATCCGCTATTTTAATCATAACCGATATGGGTATATTCAAATTACCCAATTCATAATCCGAATAGGTAGTTTGATGAATATTCAGATAAGCAGCCATAGTAGCCTGTGTTATATCTTTATCCTCACGCATATTCCTAATTCTTTCATACATTTCCATCACCTCATCTATATTATGCGCTAAGGGAATATCCCTTATTGACTTTTAAGGCATATTCCCTTCAAATAATTATGAGGTATGTTAATTGAGGTATGTTTATTTAGATAAGGAGGAATACCGTGAACAAAAACCAGTTAAAAACAGAACAAAATCAACCAAAGCAAACCTTATCCCAAACTGGTATAAATATAGAATGCCTGAACGACCTTTCACGGCAAGCAAAAGAAATGATAACCAATTCGGAAATAATCTTGATCAAAGCACAGCAGAAAGTTGAAGACTTGTGCCTTTCGCTGGAAAGTGACGATGTGGCAGTATTGTCAAACAAGCTGTATTTAGATACCAGTTCTGATTAACATGGCGTGGGTTCATGTCTCTTCTGTCGAACCAAATAAAAATGCCTACGAAAGTAGGCTTTTTTGTTTGGTATAATAAATAGGGATTCGAACCATGTATTTTGCGAACAAAGTGAAGCAAAATGGGTCGGCGAAGCATAGCGCGAAAGGCCGCCTGAGCATTGCGAAACCACAAAAATGCGCCCAGAGATATTTGGTATTTTACATCATATAAATATTATGATATATTATATAAGTTATCTAATATAAATCAATCAAATAATTCAATCTGGGAGATTTTTATGATTAATGTTAACAACATGTCAAAAAAATATGGCAAACTAGTCGCCAATAACAATATCAATCTGTCGATTGACGGCGGAGAACTTGCTGTATTGCTCGGACCAAACGGCGCCGGTAAGTCTACACTGATTAAGTCTATTTGCGGCCTTCTGCGTTTCGGTGGTTCAATCACTATCGACGGACATGAGAACCATACAACAGAAGCAAAGCGCCTTCTGGGATATGTCCCGGAATTCCCTGTGCTTTACCCGATGCTGACAGTGGCAGAACATCTGGAGTTTATTGCAAAAGCATACCGCTTAGATAATTGGAAGCAAAATGCCAAGGAACTGTTACGCCGATTTGAGCTGGATGATAAAAATATGAAGTTAGGTAAAGAACTTTCTAAAGGAATGCAGCAAAAAGTCAGCGTATGCTGTGCACTCCTTCCTCAGCCCAAAGCTGTTGTTTTTGACGAACCTCTTGTCGGTCTCGATCCGCATGGCATCCGCGAACTTAAAGCGGTGATGCAGCAATTGCGGGACAGTGGCTGCGCATTGCTTGTCAGCACTCATATGATAGAAAGCATGGAGGAAAACTGGGATGTAACCTACATTATGGTCAAAGGCCAAATTGAACGCGTTTGCCGCCGCTCGGAAATCAAAGCGGGTCAAAGCCTTGAGGACGTCTATTTTGAAATTACGGAAGGACATCCGGAGGATACGCGTCATGAGTAGTCTAGCATTTTTGCTGATTAGAAGTATAAAAAATAGCCTTCTTGAGCTTTTGCATAAACCGGCAAAGCTGGTGTTATGGATAGCTATTATTGCGATGATCGTAGGAATTTTTGTTTTATCTACTTCTACGCGCCAAAGCGCGGGTAGCATTCTTGATATCAACTGGCTTAAAGGTATTCTTTTCCTGCTCGTACTTTTTTTTGTTGTAATGGCCATTCAAAAGGGATTAGCAAACGGCGACACAATCTTCGACATGAGCGATGTAAACCTATTGTTTGTTTCTCCGGTCAATCCACGTATGATATTGATGTATGGGATTGTGCGCATGGCAAAAATTGCCTTTCTGGCCGGTTTTTTTATTCTTTTTCAAAGCAATACTCTCAGCAATGTCTTTGGTGTTGGATTTAATGCGGTACTGCTGGTACTGCTCGGCTTCATCCTTGCCGTCTGTTTGCTGCAAATAATCTCACTTTTGATATATAGCCTGTCAAACGGCAAACCTGCACGGAAGATGGTGGTCAGGTTTATTTCTGTCGCTGTCTTTCTGCCGTTAATAATTTATATCTGCATACAGTTACTCCAGACCAACGCTCCCCTTGCGGCAGTTGAAAACACACTGCATTCGTCAATCATCACATGGACTCCTGTGGCTGGCTGGGCATCAGAGGGTATTGTTTCACTAATTTCCGGTAATATGGGAAACGGATTTTTGTTTTTGGGGCTAATTGTACTGTCTGGTGCACTGCTGATCCTATATATTGTTCTAAGTAACCCCGATTATTACGAAGATGTGCTGGTTGCCACAGAAACTTCATTTGAGAAAAAGCGCATCATCTCCGAGGGACAGATTAACACAGACGCCACCTCGATGAAAAAAGTAAAGGTATCTAAAACCGGCATCGTTGGATCTGGAGCAAGCACAATTTTTTATAAACATTTGCGGGAATCATTCCGCGCCAACAAGCTTGGTCTTTGGGGAACGTCTTCCATCATTATAATATTTAGCGCTGCTCTGGTAGCACGGTTTATGAGCGGCGAAAGCGGCGGGCTGTTAATGATTCTGCAAATTCTCATGTGGATGCAGATCTTTTTCATCGGAACAGGGCGCGGTTTGAAGGAAGTTTATATGCATTATATCTATCTAATTCCCGAAAGCTCTTTTCGTAAAATAGTCTGGAGTAATTTAGAACTGGCATTTAAGGTACTGGTAGAAAGCCTGGCAATATTCTTTATCGCAGGTTATATATTGGGAGAATCCTCTCCGCTGATCATACTTGCCATCGCGGTTTATACGCTGTTTTCTTTTTTGCTACTGGGCATCAACTATCTTTCGCTACGCTGGACAGGAGCCGATTTAAGCACAGGGCTTCTGACTTTTATATACACAATTGCTGTTATAGTTATTATGCTGCCCGGATTGATTACCGCCATTTTCGTCGGCAGAATGTACGGTGGAATCGGCGTTTTGATCGGGCTGGGAATACTGACGATATGGGAACTTATTGCTGCTCTTGTCTGCTTTGCCTTGTCAAAGGGAATTTTACACAATTGCGATATGCCTGTGTTTAAACCCGGGAGTCAACGATAATACAATTGAGAATAGTGTTTAACCTAATATCCAAGTAAATTTACTTTTCTTCATCACGAATCGTGAAATATAAAACATCGAAAATAGCGATGTTCTTGAAACTATGAGTAAAAAAGCACCCGTTTTTTCAAAACTATTCCGTAGAAAAAATGGCCGAAAATGTGAAATGTTTATATAAAAATCATTGCCCCCAATAATCTGCCAAGCGAAAACTGACTGCTTTAAAAACAAAATAAAAGAGCAATGGAAAACATTTTTTTCCATTGCTCTTTATTAACTAATATAACAAAAATTATTGGACGTATAGAACATTATATAGTACCTGCGCCATCTGAGCACGAGTCGAAATACCTTCGGGGTTGAGTTGACCATTGCTTCCCGATATTACACCGTCGGCTACAAATGCTCCCATTGCATCTTGCGCGTAACCCGCTATCCGGTCACAATCGGAGTACGCTGTCAAGGATGTACCCGAGGATGTTTCAGGCAGCTTATTAAGGATATTTAGTACTCTATATAACAGCACGCACATGTCCTGCCTGGTTATTTGGCTATCCGGCGCAAACATATTATCCCCCACTCCACTGGCAATGCCAAGACTTTTCGCGGCAGCAAGGTAACCCGTATAATAAGTATTGCCGGCGTCAGCAAAATTATTGCCGGTATTTTCTGTTGCCTCAAGACCGTAAGCCCTCATCAGCATAACAAGAAACTGGCCTCGCGTAAGCAGCGCATCGGGACTGAATTTACCATCACCGGTACCGTTTGTAATCCCGTTTTTTGTACAGAACATAACAGCATCATAATACCAAGCGTCTTTGTCAACATCAGAAAACATATTCTTCGTTATTTTTGACTCGTCATATGAAATAACATAATAGGAAAAGTGTGTAACTGTGAAGGTAACCGTTTTGGTCGTTTTATCATATGTGCATGGTACTTCCGTAAGCTTACCGGTGCTGTCCAGATACCAGATCACTACTCCCCCGGCATCTTGCCCGCTTTTCAGTTCATATGGAAGGCTTATCGTCACGTTGCCATTGAATTCGGTAACCGATGTACTGCCACATTTAACCGACAGGCCATATACCGGATTATCGCCAACAACCTGACGCTGTGTATTTGTCAGAGCGGACTTATCAATCTGTTCTGCTGAAACTGTTATATCCTTACCCTTGGCTTGTTCAACGATTTTCTCCATGGCTTCGGCTGAAATATCAATTTTGGCCGACGGCAATCTCAGCGTTAGTCCGCCTATCCCGGCTTTAGTAATATCTGCAAATGCATCATAAGGCAACGTAACCGCTTCAATATCTACAGCAGTGAAGTCGATGCTGATTTCCCCACTTCCATTGGCGCTGTCAATTAACTCATCAAGCGTGTCATCATCAATATCGACGATGGCTTGATCGTCTTCAATCGTATACGGTATTTCAAATGCTTGATTGCCACAAATCAGTTTAACATAATCATTATCTTCTACCACTTCCATAGAACCGCCGCCACCACCGCCGCCGCCGCCGGAACTAACGGTGATCGTAAAATCTTTGACATAGTCGGTACCGACTGATACGCCGTCGGCAACAGTAGCAGTTACTGTGGCTGTACCTGCAGTGGTTGTAGAAAGAGTATTGCCTACAAGGGTGGCACCGGTAGTATCGGCACTCTTCAAGCTCCAAACGATTGTCGTATACGTTGCATTTGCAGGAGCAACCGTCCCTGACAATGTCAATTTACTGCCTGCGGTTACGCTTGATTTCGCTATAGTAATATTAGTCACCGCAACAGAACTTACGGTAATTGTAAATTCCTTGACATAGTCTGTACCTGCCGATATACCATTGGCAATCGTAGCCGTTACGATAGCTGTACCATTAGCTGTTGCAGAAAAATTACTTCCTTCAACAGATGCGCCTGTTGTGCCGGAATCTTTCAAGCTCCAGACGATTGTCTTATTGGATGCGTTCGTCGGCGCTATTGTACCCGATAGTGTCAGCTGACCGCCTGGAGCTACTTTAGAGTAAGCCAACGTAATATTGGTTACAGAAACAGTGCTGTCGGTAACAGTTACCGCCATACTGGCGTTATATCCATTGTCAAAGGTAAAAATCAATATATAATTCCCGTTAGCCAAGCTGGCAAGATATTCTTTGCTTACCGTAACATTGGTACTTTCGGTAACAGTATAATCTTTACCGGCATCCAGTGCAGTGCCGCTGTTTTTAATGGAGCTTAGCGTATTGCCTAATGCCATTTCTAAAGAAATATCGCTATAGTTGCTGCTGCTTGTCAATTTATCGAATGTCGCTGTAGTAGTAGATAGCATATTGTCACTGCCAGGAATATCACTGACCGATACTGTTACTGTGACGTTTGAGGCGCTATCAGACATGCCATCGTTGGCTTTAATCACAATTGTAATGTCTTTACCAGCGTCATCTACAGACGGCGTATATTCAAGAGTACCATCATTTAGAGACACACTACCCTCGGCAGTATCAGAAACCAAGGCGAAAGTAAGAGCATCGCCTTCCTGATCCGAGAACCATGACGAAACATTATCAGGGTAAGGTACTGCAGTAGATTCATTGTCATAAGAAGCCGGTGTTGCAGAGCCAGTTTTGGTTGCCGATACTGCAGTAGGTCTGTGATTTATAATAGTATTGATTGTGTAATGCTTATGGTTCAATGGTGTTGCCTCGGATGTAACGGTAAAGTTCCAGGTGACCCCGAAATCAGAGGTCGTTACCATGCTGATATTGGCCGTATAGGCTGTTGTTACTATAATATCTGCCGCTGAAATTGTTGTGCCTTCCGGTATTTCTACTTCATATGTATCGTTTGTCTCCGACTTAAGAGTGGCAGTATAACCTTTTACAGTAATACCGGAAACTGTGGTCTGCTCATCGTCATACCATCTCGCATAGACAGTATAGTCGTCAGATGTACCTTGCGGTATCGCAGTCACTATGCTGCCGGTAAAACCGGCATCTGTATACCAGCCGCCAAAATTCCAGTCAGGTTTAGTTGGTTCCGGCAGTGTTACCGGTGTATCCCAGATTTTAAACGAAGAAACATAACCGGACGCAAGTGAACCGCCATCCAGTTGATAAATGATGTTGTAGCTTTGTTTATGTTCAAGCGCATAAATAAAATCAGCAACGTTTATTATGCCGTATCCATAATAATTATCCTTGCCGGCCGTTCCTTTATCAACAGCGGAATACTCTAGTAAAACCTTCATTTCATCGACTTTAATATTCTTGTCGTACTGCTTGGCTATCGCTGCTAATGCAGAAACGAAAGGAGCCGAAAAGGAGGTGCCGTCACCCTGCATGTAAATATAAGTAGGATCATACCATATTGATAAGATATCTTCGCCGGGAGCGGCAACCCAAACGCTGTCATTTACCTGCGAAAAATATGAAATATTGCCGGAGGGATCAACCGAGCCCACCGAAATCACGCAATCATAGGCTGCCGGGTAATTATAGACGCCATATTTATCGATATCATCCCCGTCGTTTCCCGCGGCAGCAACAAGTATTATTCCTGCGTTAGCAGCGGTTTGCAGTATATCTTCTTCTGCTTGTGAATAGTATTCCGATCCAAAACTCATGTTGATAACATCAACTCCGGCGGTAATCGCATCTTGAATAGCCGCAAGAATCTGAGCTTCTGTTGTTTCTTCGCTAGCAAAACACTTGAGAGGAAGAATATTCACCTCATCCGTTATTCCGGCAATGCCTTTAAAGTTATTGATCTGCGCCGCAATTATTCCCGAAACAAACGAGCCGTGTCCCGTAACGTCTGCAGTAGCAGAAGAACCGGTAGTTTCTACCACAGTCCAGTGGCGATTTATATATTCATAAGTATAGCAAGTACCAGTAAGAACATTGCCATAATTAATATCCTCATGTCCGTTAACAATACCAGAATCAATAACTGCAACCGTTACGTCTTCCCCATCGTACCCTTTACTCCAGGCAGAACTGGCGCCGATCAAATTCATATATGTACTTTGGTATTGAGAATAATATGTATCATCAGGGTAAGCAAACAGTTTTACTATGTAATTCGGTTCTATAAATTCAATATCGCTTTGATCGGCAAGTTTTTCCGCATCATCAATGCTATCGACAACGTAATATCCATCGCCTATCTCTGCGGTGTTTAAACTCATCAAGCTTACGTTTGCCGACGCATCGTCTTTAAGTTTTACAATGTACCCATCATATTCTGCCGATTTTGCTTCAGCAGCTATTACATCTGGCGTTAAAAACAAAGATACACAAATACTTGAGGCCAAGACTAGCGTTACAAAAATAAAGGTAAAAAACAGAATTTTCCTAAACTTGTCTATCATACGTCCTCCTATGCTTCAAAAAAATATTTCCTATATTTGTTTATTATAACAAATTATTCTATATTGTACATAAATATTTAATTAAAATTAATTATTAATTTTTATAAGAACGCCGTTTTACGCTCCGATTAAAATAGCAGAACAAATTCTCTCCACATATACTGAAAAAGAGGAGTTTTTCAAATATTGTTGGGAGGAATTATATGTGTGTGGGATCGTTGGCTATACAAATTTTACTGAGAATCTGATAAATGAAGAAAATATTATTATTAAAGAAATGACAGAATCGCTTACCCATCGCGGACCGGACGCAGCAGGTTATTGGTTCTCAGATCATTTGGTATTTGGCCAAAGGCGGTTGATTGTTGTCGATCCTCTAGGCGGTAAACAGCCTATGACTAGAAAAATAGGCGATAATGTTTACACCATCGTATATAACGGTGAGCTTTATAATACAGAAGATATCCGACATCAACTTATATCAAAAGGTTATAGCTTTGAAGGCTGGTCTGATACGGAGGTACTTCTGACTGCCTATATTGAATGGGGCGAAAAATGCCTGCAAAAGCTCAACGGCATCTTTGCCTTTGCTATTTGGGATGCAAACCGGCAAAGTCTGTTCCTTGCCCGAGATCGTATCGGTGTTAAACCGTTATTTTATTGTCAGCAACATAATTATTTCATCTTTGCTTCCGAAATAAAAGCAATTCTTGCTCATCCTCTAATTTCCGCTAAATTAGACAGTCAGGGATTAGCGGAAATATTTGTAATCGGGCCGGCAAGGACTCCAGGGCAAGGCGCATTCTCCGGAATCAATGAATTAAAACCCAGCTTTTGTATGTATGTCGACCATAAAGGAACAAACATTCATCAATATTGGTATTTAAACAGTCACGCCCATGAAGATGATTTTGATACTACTGTAGATAAGGTTAAGAAACTGGTCTTTGACGCTGTTAAACGTCAGCTCATTTCCGATGTTCCACTGGGCGTTCTATTATCCGGAGGCCTTGATTCCAGCACTATTGCCGCCATTGCCGCCGAAGAATATCAACAAAAATATGCCGGGCAAATTATGACATTTTCGGTTGATTACGTCGGTAATGATCAGCACTTTAAAGTAAATGAATTTCAGCCTAACTCAGATGTGCCATGGGTAAAAATAGTATCGGAATATCTTAACTCCCAACACTCTAATTGCTTCATAGAAACAAATGATCTGGTAGATGCACTTTTCAATGCGGTATTAGCTCGAGATCTTCCAGGAATGACCGATGTTGATTCTTCATTATTACTATTTAGCCGCTGGATAAAAAAACAGGCAACAGTATGTTTGTCCGGAGAATGCGCGGATGAAGTATTTGGCGGCTACCCCTGGTTCTACACTCAAAATGATACTAATACAATTACTTTCCCCTGGTCGAGAAAGCTCAATGAGCGGGTAAAGTTGTTTTCACCTGAATTGCTAAGTATGATTAATCCCCAGGAATATCTGGCCAATCGTTATCAGGAAGCAATTGATGAAGTGCCTCGCTTCAGCGGAGATAATCCCGTTAATGCTCATATGAGGGAATTATTTTATTTAAACCTGACCAGGTGGATGCCTACTTTACTTGACCGCAAAGACAGAATGAGTATGGCGACAGGTTTGGAAATCAGAGTACCGTTTTGCGACCACAATTTAGTCGAATATGTCTGGAATGTACCCTGGGAGATGAAATATTTTCGAAACAGGGAAAAGGGGCTTTTGCGGCAAGCATTGACCGGAGTATTGCCTGAAGATGTGTTGTGGAGAAAAAAAAGCCCCTATCCCAAAACGCATAACCCTAAGTTCATTGATTTAATCTGTGGCTTAACAATTTCCATGCTTAACGATCAAACGTCCCCAATATTACCTTTTATCAATAAGAATGCTGTTTTGCATCTGGCAACATCAATTAACAGCGAAACTAACATCCCCTGGTTCGGCCAACTGATGAACGCACCGCAATTGTTGGCATATTTATTACAAATAGATTATTGGCTAAAAAAATATAGTATAATTATTTAATAATAAGTAAAAATTTAATATTAAATAACTCCCCTTTATGTTAAACAGTATCATATGTATAACTAAAGGGGATCTATTTAATGATTAGATTTTTTTGGTGATAAATTTCCTTAAAAGTAGTAATATATACTTGTGTAATAGTGATTATTATTGTACAATTAATCATTGGAGGATTAATCTGTGGAGAAAATTCCAACCGATATTTATCAATGCATTGATAATGAATTGTATAATGATAAAAAAAACCAATGGTGGCACGATGATTCTCCGTTATTTGTTCTTTGGTGTTCTTTTAACCCCACACGCATTAATTACTTGCGAAAAACTCTGCATAAAGAAAATAGCATTGATCCGCAAGGCAAAATAGCGCTTGATATCGGCTGCGGCGGTGGATTTCTCAGTGAGGAATTAGCCCGCATGGGATTCTCTGTTACCGGTATCGACCCATCGGTGCAATCCATACAAACAGCCATTAATCACTCCCTAGCAAACGGTCTGCAAATAGAGTATTTATTGGGAACAGGCGAGGCTCTTCCCTGCCCTGATAGCTCCATAGATTTCGTATTTTGTTGCGATGTTTTAGAACATGTAAGAGATCTGCCCAAAGTTATATCGGAAATTTCCCGGGTATTAAAACCGGGAGGCATTTTTTTCTGGGACACTATCAACCGTACTTTCTTAAGTAAACTAATTGCTATAAATATATTACAGGACTGGAAGCTCTGGGCTGTCGCTCCGACCAATCTTCATGTTTGGGAAATGTTCATCAAACCCAGGGAATTAAGGTCGCTTTTAGAAGTTAATAATTTGGCATGGAGGGATCACATCGGCTTAATGCCAAATATTGCGTTTCCCGCCGTACTCGGATATCTGCGTAAAAAAGTAAAAGGCGAATTATCCTTTAAGGAATTCGGCCAAAAAGTTTGGATGGTAGAAAGTAAAATAACCAATATTATGTATATGGGTGTCGCAATCAAGCAGCCATAAGAATAGGAGAATGGTATTATGAAAGCAACTAATATAACACCTCAGGAAACTAATGATTTATTGAAAATGGCCAAAAGCTGCCGGCATTACTCACTCTGCAAAGATGATATATTAGGTTGCGGTGTTTGCCCATCTGGTCTGGAAAAACAATACGTAAGCTTTTATCCAGAAGGCAGAATGGATCTTTATGCGGCCCTTTGCGAAAAACATATTCCTGTTACCGAAAAATGTCTGGAAATTGTCGATAGCTGCAATCTGTGTGGCAAATGTGATTACCCCTGCTATTTTACTCAGCAATTACGTCCTGCCAAGGTAATGAAGGCACTTAAAGAATATGTCAGCAATTATCTCAAAGAAGGCGGTAAGATTGTTAAGACCCCCGATGACGAATTATTGCTGGAATTAAAGAAAATAGTCGGCGATTATTGGGCTACCAATGATCCGGCCATCGCTATCGCTTACCACCACGATATGTGCCCCCATGTAGAATTCAAAATGCCGCAATACATTGTAATGCCTCAGACAAAGGAAGAAATTGCGGCTGTTATAAAACTTTTAAATCTGCGAAAAATTCCTTTCATTGTGCGTGGTAACGGTGCATCCAGCCACGGCCTGACTTTTACCGAAGGTGTGGTATTGGACCTGCACCGGATGAAAACCATAGAATTTGATGAAAAGAACTGGTCTGTAAAAATTGGCGCTGGTGTTACCGCATTTGAAATTCAGACAGAAGCGCAAAAACGCGGTTTCCGGGTTGTTACAGCAGAACCATCGGCAACGGTTTGCGCCAATATTATGACCACCGGTTTAATATCAACCTTCGCTACGGCATATGGGATAGCAGGCAACATTTTTATTAATGCGGAGTTTGTCACTAAAGACGGCGAAATTTTCGATCTCAATGAAATTGGTGCTCCCAATCTTTTTTCCTATGATTACAAATTAGAGGAAGCGAAACCCTATGCTATCTGCGTGTCGGTCAGTCTAAAACTATTTCCTCTCACAGCTGACGAGGACGCTGTTATTATTCCTTTTGAATCGCTGCCGGAAGCTATAGATTTTGCCAAAGAATGCGCGGTGAGGCGGATTGGTCTGGCAATCAGCATCTTAGGACAAGAATTCATGTCATCGTTTATGACGCCTACCAAGAACTTGTCCAAAGAAGCGCGAGATGTATTTATCGATAAACTAGGTATGAAGTATATGACGCTGATTATTGGCGATACCTATGACTTAAAATGCGTTCGGGAAATGGGAAAGCCGGTAATCGATCAGAAACTGTTTAAGACGCTTTTACTTGGTTTGCCTTCACTGAATTCTTCGGGATGTTTTGAATTGTTAGAAGGATTATCAAGCGATGAACCATTTTCATTCCTCAATATCGAACAAGTAAACGATCTAACTGAAATGGCCTTATCCCCTTCATCTTCGCAAATTGTACAAGATATGGATGAAGATTTACAGCCATTCTTTAAAAAACTTTTTGAGCGGCCGGAGATGACAAGTCTGGTTTGGCTTAATACATTTAGAATAATCAGCTCGCGCTTTTGCCGCGAAAAGCCGTTTGTCGGTTTCGTCTCCTACCTGCCAATAGACGCGCCGCTGATTGAAGAAATGCAAAACGAAATCAAAAAAATAACCGATAAACACAGAATTAAAAGCGAATTAGGTTTTATCACCCCCTTTGATTTCGGCAAAAGATGCGTTTGGGAATATGATTTATATTTCGATCCTCTTGACGCCGACGAATTAACAAGGATTCAGCAAGCGACCGAGGAAGCCGGTGCTCTAATTAATAAATATTGTGAAAAAACCGGCACAATCAGGCAATTGCGGTATATAGTCAACCGCGGGTACTGCAGAATGGAAAATTTGCTCTATATCTAGAGCAGGAGGTGTTCGTATGGCAAATAGGAAAGATAAATACATTGTTCTAACCGGAGCTACAGGATTTTTAGGAGCTTTCTTGTTAGCCGGCTTACTTGACCGCGGGTATCAAGTAATCGCTTTAGGGCGTTCTTCAACTATGAAGCTGGCCGAAAGATTATCCAATCTTGTCACCTGGCTTAACATTGGCCCTCGGCAAAGGTTACTGCCAATTGAAGTTGACTTTACCAAAAAGCACTTTGGTTTAGATGACAAAGCTTATAGCCAGTTATGCGCTAATACCGGAAAGATTATCCATTGCGCTTCAGACACCAGATTTGCGGAACGCAACAGAAAACAGGTTATGGAATCCAACATCAGCAATCTGGCCTCCATTCTGGAATTTGCAGAAGACTCTCAGGCGGAGCATTTTTATTATATCAGTACAGCCTATGCTGTCGGTGTGTGTGAAGGCATATGTTTGGAAACACCTGTCTCTCTTGAAAACAATAAATTTACCAACGTCTATGAGGAAAGTAAAGCCCAGGCTGAAGATATTATCACCAAAGGCTGTAATAAAATCGCTATGCCTCTTTCCATACTGCGCCCCTCCATCGTTTACGGACATTCCAAAACAGGTAGAGCACTTAAATTTAATGCGCTATACTATGGGGTCAAATCCCTTTCCTATATCAAAGATATCTTTGTTAAAGATATTGTCGAACATGGTGGCACCAAATCAATAAAATGGGGATTTAACATCAATAACGATGGCACATTATATCTGCCACTGACAGTTTATTTGCCGGAAAACGGAGCTGTAAATTTGATATCCGTTGATTATTTTGTAGAAGCAACTATTCGCATTATGGAACAAGGCGACGCAGGAATTTATAATATTACCTGCGATAATCCCCCCAACATCTTAACTATTTCCGATTACATTGAGAAGTTTTTGGGCATACGCGGTATAAAAACCATATGCAAACCGTTTGACAATCCGCCTAATCCTGCGGAAGAACTGTTTGGCAGATTTTTTGAAATTTATCGTCCTTACTTATCCGATAAAAGAATATTTGACCGTAGCCATACCAAAAGCGTAGTTAACGATCTCTCCACACCGCCGCTGACTTACGATATATTTGATCGCTGCATGTCTTACGCGGTAGCCTGTGATTGGGGGAAAATAGCTAATTTCCCGAAATAATTATATCTTTAATCTATCTAAATACAAAAATACCCGTCAAGGGTATTTTTCTTTTATAAAGGGATATACCATAAATTCACCGAATATTAGCATTCATTTTATATTTAATAAAGCACTATCGTAAATCCTACCTATAATCATATATCATACATAGGTGTTAATTATAAATTAATATAAACATCAACTTTATATTGACATATGTGGTTAATTTTGTGTCAAGTAAATTTTAATGTATGTTACCATAATTGATAAGGAAAGGGAAAACGTAATGAAAGATAATGAAACAGATGAAATAGTTAAAATTGCTAAGAATTGTCGACATTTTTCGATGTGTAAGATTGATATATTGGGAAGCGGTATCTGCGCCTCGGGGCTGGAAAAGCACTACGTCAGTTTTTTCCCCCAAGGCAGAATGGATCTTTATGCAGCACTATACGAAAATAAAATACCTGTTACCGATAGATGCATTGAAATTGTCGACAGTTGCAATTTGTGTGGAAAATGCGATTATCCCTGTTACTTTACTCAAGAATTACGCCCCTTAAAAGTAATGAAAGCATTAAAAGAACATATCAAAAGTTATTTAAAAAACGGTGGCGAAATCGTTAAAACGGATGATGATCAAATACTTATAGAATTAAAAAAAATCGTTGGAGATTATTGGGCTACCAATGATCCGGCCATCGGTATTGCCTATCATCACGACATTTGCCCGCATACAACATACAAAATGCCTCACTATGTGGTTATGCCCAAAACAAAAGAAGAGATTTCCGCCATTATAAAGCTGCTTAATCAAAATAATATTACATATGCAGTACGCGGTAACGGCGCCTCAAGCCATGGCTTAACTTTTACTGATGGCGTTGTTTTAGACCTGCACCGGATGAAAACAATAGAATTTGATGAAAAGAACTGGTTGGTTAAGGTCGAACCGGGTGTTTCTTCGTTTGATATGCAAATGGAGGCACAAAAACGCGGGTTTAGAGTACATACCGCCGAACCTTCGTCTCTGGTCTGCGCTAATATCATGACCACCGGCATTCTCTCAACCTTTTCCACAGCATATGGGCTGGCCGGCGATAATTATGTCACTGCCGAGTTTATCGATAGAGACGGCAGGTATTTTGATTTGAATGATATTAATGCCCCCAATCTTTTTGCATATGAGTATATACTGGGTGAGCCGGAACCGTTTGCTATCTGCGTTTCGTTAAGCATGAAGCTCCATGCAAAGACTGACGATGAAGACGCGATCATCATCCCCTTTGATTCGCTCGGCAAGGCTATGGACTTCAGCAAGGAGTGCGCTGCCAGAAGAATTGGTTTATCAATTGCTATCCTTGGCCAGGAATTCTTTGCAACCTTCATGGCTCCCACAAAGAAGTTGGCTACGGAAGCAAAGGATCTTTTTATCAATAAATTAGGTATGCCGTATCTTGTTCTCTTGATTGGGGACGCCTATGATATAAACTGCGTAAAAGAAATGGGCCACTCATTTATTAACAATGATTTATTTAAGATTCTTTGTCAAAGTTTACCTACTCTCAAATCAGCGGAATGGCTTGACTTGCTCGACAGTTTGATTGAAGATGATCCATACGAATTCTTGAAACTTGAACAATTCAAGGATCTTGCAGAAATGGCACTGGCGCCTTCCCCTGCTCATATGGTAGAAGATATTGATCCGGAACTGCAACCCTTCTTTGAGAAGCTTTACCAGAAACCGGAAATGCTTGATCTCGTCTGGCTGAATACTTCGCGAATACTTAGTTCACGTTATTGCCGTGAAAAGCCACCGGTTGCATTAGTTTGCTATCTCCCCTGCGAAAGTTCATTAATTGAAGAAATGCAATATGAGCTAAAGAAAATCGCGGATAAACATGGTATTTACGGTGACTTAGGTTTTATCACACCGTTCGATTTTGGTAAGAGATGCATTTGGGAATATGACTTCTATTTCAACAACCTTGATCCCGATGAAATAAGCAGGGTCCGGCAAGTAAATGATCAAGCCTTTGAACTGCTTGAAGAATATTGTAAAAAAACCGGCACTATCAGGCCGGTCAGATATCTTCTCAATCACGGCTGCTGCCGAAAAGAAAATTTACTTTATATAAATCCTAAATAAACTCTCAAACATCAGTATAATATTACACCCTTTTAGCTGGATTGCATCTGCTATATCAACTAAAAGGGTATTTTATTTGATTAATGAACTGTCTATCCGCTAATCTGCCATTCTTTTGTTTTAGCTGCTAATACAGAATATTCGTTTTCCAACTGCTCATCTATTACCAACCGCAACAGTTTATTTAATATAATGCCGATCTGTTTACCTTGTTTAAACCCCAGAGATTGTAAATCATCACCGTTAATCTGCAAATCCTTTAGTTGAAAGCACTCTTGATCCTGCAATATCCGCTTACTTATTTGCTCTATCCTTGCCAACTGTTCCAGCCTTTCGGCAGTAAACCGAGGATTTTTAGCTAACCGATCTGCTCTTTTCAGTAGCAGCATTTCATTAAAAACAACCGGCGTCAATTTGGACATCCAGCGTTTGACAATTTTAGGCTCCTCATCCAGATGAACATCATGATATTTTATCAATAAAGCGACTCTCTCTATTGTCCAATTATCAGCCTTTAATCTCTGCAATATTTCTTTTGCCATCTGCGCACCCAACTCACAATGACCGTAAAAGTGGCCGATCCCTTTCTTATCAAGTGAAAATGTCGGCGGTTTGGCAATATCATGGAGCAACGCCGCCAACCTAAGATGTGGCAGTGGCGAAATATTAGCCACAACCATTGCCGTATGGGTTAGGACATCATAAATATGAAAAGGATTATATTGATCGAACCCTTTTAGAGTCTTCAGCTCAGGCAAAAATACTGTCACTACATCCAGATACTCAATCAACGTTTTATGCGCATCACTACCGCAGACCAATTTAACCAATTCGCTGTAGACACGCTCCATTGAAATATAATTAAGTAATTCCCTATGACGGAAAATTGCTTCTTTCGTTTCATCTTCAATCAAAAATCCCAGTTCCGAGGCAAAACGAACTGCTCGAACAATTCGCAAAGCGTCTTCGCTAAATCGTTGGTTGGCATCACCGACCGCGCGTATGGTTTTATCGGCAATATCTTCAAGTCCATGATAATAGTCTATCAGGCCTTCAGTTTCATTATAGGCAATAGCATTGATAGTAAAATCACGCCGCGCACAATCTTCCCGCAGACTGGATATAAAACTTACGTTTTGAGGACGCCGCTTATCAATATATTCACCCTCACAACGATAAGTAGTAATTTCCAGCGGCAATGAATCGATTATTACCGTAACCGTACCATGTTGAATACCGGTTTTAACCAATGGATATTCACTGAATAACTTTTCCATTGCCACCGGTTGGGCATTGGTCGCAATATCAAAATCACGAGGAGTTTTGCCCAATATATAGTCGCGCACGCAACCGCCGATTATATATCCCTGATAACCTGCTGCATCCAGAATATTTAAAGCGACGCTTACTTGTGACGGTAAATCAAACTTCATCTTTGCTTCCTCATAATTTTAGTGCCTGCCGCCAATTTTGCTCTTTAATACCATCGGCGCGCGCGCAAGCCGGACTGGAAGACAAAACACAAACATGATCCATCTGCCGAAATAAATCAGCATAATTTTGCCTGAAATATTTCTCGGCGGTGCGGCCATTAAAGATTATGCGCTTTAACTCTGGGTAATGAACAAAAAAGGCCGGAAAATCATTAGCGACAGCATTACGGATATTATTATCCAACGCGCCTTCCCTATCCGCTGATTTCAGGACATCCCAAAGGCCAATGCGCTGCTGCAGTAAAAATTCGCACCTTGTTTGATAGTCATCTAAAGGCGGCGCGGAAAATACGGAAAATATCAACTGCCAAAATTTATTTTGCGGATGCGCATAATATTGTCCTGCCCGCAAAGACTGAGGCCCTGGCAGGGAACCCAATATCAATATTTTTGCTTGTTGATCTATAATCGGCGGGAAACAATGATCCATATTCACTCCTAATAGTTATTTACTTTCTTTATAGATATTATTGACGGCTCCAAGATGCTCTTTCATTAGTTTAACAACTTCCATAGGCGCAATCACCCGCGCCTTGTCGGCAAAAGCAAACAACCAGGCAAAAAACTGCGGGCTGACGGCAACATTGACCGTAACCGTAAAATGGTCCTGATCTGATTTAATAATCATTATATCTTTACCGAAGCGATCTATCACAGGGCCAACCATACTATTGGCAAATTCGATTGTGACATTTTTTTCGTTACCTGTAAACATGGCAAATGTCTTACATGCATAAACCGCCATATCCATCTGACTAAATTGATCTTCGCCCTCGCGGCAATTCTCAATTTCCTCAATGCCTAACATTTTATCTACACGATAATGCCTAATTTCGGCAGCTTCTGCGTCATAGCCAATTAAATAGTAGTTTTCATCATCCCAATTCAAAGCAAACGGGCTGACTATATAACGCTCTCCATTCTTTTTCAAATGCCTTTCTTTACTGATTGTATACTCAAAGTATTGAAAACTGATTTGGTGATTATGAGATATCGCGTCATGTAAAATATCGACGTTGTAATAAATACTTTCGTTGATAGTTTTAATGCGGTTGGTTACATAAACTTGCCGTCGCAGCGACTGCGCTTCGTAAATACTGGTCAAACTCTCAATCTTTTTGATCAGCTCAAAGGATTTCTTTTTTGTAATAAATTTAGATGTCTGTACAATATCAATCAACAGTTTTAATTCAGGCAATTCAAAAGTACGGCTGGCGATATAATAAGCCGTAGTACTGGTACGAACACTTTCGATATCGATACCAAATAAACGCAGCGCTTCAAAATCATCGTAAATACTTTTGCGCTCAGCATCAATACCGGCTGTTTTAAGACTGTCAATGATTTGCGCCATTGTCAACGGATGATCCTCATCCGAATTTTGATAAAGCAACTTAAGTATATGTAGTAATTTTAGTTTCTGGTTTGCCGATTTGGCCATTAACAAACCTCCTAAAAATAGAACTTATATAATATCATATCCGCTGAAGCGGATATTGCTGGCTTTTCCCTTAATGGGAAAAGCTTAAGCTTAAATAGGCGCTTAGTCACGAAATCAAAATTTCAGCCTGTGCAGCTATTCTAGCTGGATTTTCCCTAATCGGGAAAACCTCAGCTATAAAATAGACGCTCAGCCTCGAAATCAAAGATTTCGGCCTGTGCAGCTATTCTAGCTGGATTTTCCCTAATCGGGAAAACCTCAGCTATAAAATAGACGCTCAGCCTCGAAATCAAAGATTTCGGCCTGTGCAGCTATTATATCATACCTTATTTTTTTATAATTAACAACTTTACAGCAGATACTGTATAGAAAATAAAACCTGTACAAAAGTACAGGTTTAGCAATTTTTAGCTTAAATAATGCTGATCAAACGAATCGGAATAAAGATACTTCATAGTTGCAACCATACCGCCCCAATAAAACGGGTTATTATAAAATCCGCCGTAAGCCCCTTTCAAAAGGAGATTACCAGAAGCGTCACGCAGATATTCGGTGTGATAGGGAGATATATCCGCTAGTTTGTCGGCAACTATATTAATCTGCTCTTGCAGGCGATGACCATCACCTTCACTAATTGAGACGGAAGAACTGTTGAAAAAATTCATGGTATTTGCAATGCTACTGATCAATGCCAATGCGATCTTAATTTGTTGTTTAAGTTCTGCTTTTTTTTCGGCATCCATTTTTTTCACCTCCCAGTTTATTTGTATAGTATAGCAAATTTCTGCTTTTTTACGCATTTACCTTTATCTTTATTAATTTAACTAGATATTATTTATATGACCAACAAGTGTTGATTTATAATCTTTATGTATATTATAATATATCTGTCAATTTATTGTTCAAGAGGAGGTATTGAATATGAGCGAACAAACGCTCGATCGCCGCGTACGTAAAACTAAAAAGCTTTTAAGACAGGGCTTAATGGAATTAATGCGTGAAAAAAGCATTAAAGATATCAGTGTACGCGAATTGACGGATAAAGTAGATGTTAATCGCGGCACTTTTTACCTCCACTACCGCGATATATATGATATGGTCGAACAAATTGAAAATGAAATGATCGAGGAATTAATCAAACTATTAGACATCCATCATCATCAAGGCTTGCAAAGCGAACCCCTGCCGGTATTAATTGATGTGTTTACGTTTCTTTCTAAGAATACTGATATTGCAGCCGTATTTCTTGGTAATCATGGCGACTTATTTTTTGCCGATAAAATAAAAGACATTGTTAAAGAAAAATTTATCAACGAATGGCTATTCAAAGATTTTTCCAGCCCCAAAAAAGAAAACATTGAGTATTTTTATGCCTTTATATTTGCCGGTTGCATAGGTATTTACCGTTCCTGGCTGGAATCTGATTTGAAGCGGACTCCAACTGAGATGGCAACCATCGCTGAGCAAATCATCCTCCATGGCAGAGAGAGCTTGAATAAATAAGTACAGCCGAATTATCGGCTGTACTTTTTCACTTATTTACTTAGCTAAAAAATATCACGTTTGTTTTAATCCGGGAAAATCAAGCGTTACAAAATAATCATCAAGCGTTTCAGCACGGCGAATCAATTGGATCTCGCCGTTTTCTTTTAGTAACAATTCTTTTGATCGCAGCTTACCGTTATAATTAAAGCCCATAGCGTGTCCATGTGCTCCGGTATCATGGATTACCAGCAAATCACCAATTTCAATCTTCGGCAAACGTCTATCAATAGCGAATTTATCGTTATTCTCACATAATGAACCGGTAATATCATAAATATAATCCGCCGGCTGACGCTCTTTACCGGCTACCGTTATATGATGATAAGCGCCATAGAGTGCCGGACGCATCAAATCGGCCATGCAGGCGTCAACGCCGATATAGTTTTTGTAAGTATCTTTACGGTGCAATACTTTGGTTACCAAATATCCGTAAGGTCCGGTAATCATCCGTCCGCTTTCAATACATAGCTTAACTGCATCTAAACCGGCGGCAACTAAAATTTGCTGATATACTTGTCTAATGCCTTCGCCAACTTTCTCCAAATTGACCGCCTCTTGCTGAGGATGATAAGGGATGCCGATGCCACCGCCAAGATTAATAAACTCGATATCAATATTTAATTCCTGTTTGATTTCTACCGCTAACTGAAACATCATTCTGGCAGTATCAACGAAATACTCGCCATTCAATTCATTAGAGACAATCATCGTGTGTAAACCAAAATGCTTTATGCCTTTATCGTGGCATTGACCAATAGCCGCAAACAGTTGTTGCCGCGTCAGTCCATACTTAGCCTCCTCCGGATAACCAATAATCGTATTGCCACCGCCCCGCAGCTTACCGGGATTGTAACGAAATGAAATTGTCTGCGGCAAATACGCCCCCCGCTCAAGAAACTCAATATGAGTAATATCATCAAGATTAATAACCGCGTCCAACTGCAAAGCTTTTTGATATTCTCTAATCGGCGTATCATTAGAGGTAAAACAAATATCATTGCCACGTAAACCGACTGCCTCGGATATCACTAACTCGGCTAAAGAACTGCAATCCGCGCCGAACCCCTCTTCAGCCAATATTTTTACAATATAAGGATTGGGCAGCGCTTTGACCGCAAAATATTCTTTAAATGAAGGCGCCCAAGCAAAAGCCGCATTCAAGCGACGCGCGTTGGCCCGAATGTCTTTTTCAATATATAGATGAAACGGTGTGCCATACTTTTCATCTATCTTTGCTAACTGTTCCGGTGATAATGGTAGTAATTTATCGCTCATCTTAAGCCTCCTGCTGCTGATATATATAATAAATTAATCTTAATTATGACAAATTACGCGATCAGCGTCAAGCATTTATTGTTAAAATAACAAAACCCTAACTAAATATGAACACTTTTGTCTATTTATTTTTCAGCCAGATAATCATTAACCGCATCGATGGGAATTACCAAACCGCTATTATCTATGCCTTCAATGCTGGCATAAACAATACCGATAACCTGTCCTTTGTCGTTAAACACAGGACTACCAGAGGACCCGGGCATTACAGGACCGGAAATATAAATAACCGGATACGGTTGCTGTTGAAACCAAATTTCTTTAACCTCGCCCTGGCTGATTGTATAATCAAACCCTAAAGGATTACCTATAAATACTACAGAATCGCCAATCTGCGGATAATTATCAGCCAACTGCAAATATGGCAAATTTTTATCATGTAAATAAACCAGCGCTATATCTACGTCATTTAGTTCCTGCCAATCGTTTACGATATACGCCTTTCCGTCATCAAAAGTAACTGTGAGTTTGTTCGCGCCTGTAACAACATGCTTGTTAGTTACGATTATTCCATTTTCACTGATATTGAAGCCTGTCCCTTGAGTATTATCATGTTTAATACTGACTACAGAATTCTTTAATTGATTAAGCGATTGATTTTCCGACAATTCCAGTGATTGTTTGAGAAAGCTAAAATCATTCACATCCCAGTTATTTATATAATTACCATAGAATAAATATGTAAAACATATTAAAACAACCACCGCTATCAGCGGCAATACGAAGCGTATACCGCGGGTAAGCTCCTGCGTATGCTCGTCTTCATCATTATCAGCCAATTTATTCAGCTCCGCGATCTCCTCCATATCAAGATCGCGACGGTACCGAGGGTTTACCTGCCGCCAGTATTCGTTATTATCCGCTGACGCTGAAATTGGAGGATTTTTCTTTATCCGATACCGGGCCATTCTTATTTCCTATTCCTTTTTAATATATGATCGAGTTCTAGATGCTTGTATCACGTTATTCTTCAGGATCCAGACTTTGACCTGTTTCATAATTAACCGGCATAACGGTTTTATTAATACCCCTCCAAATACCGCAAATCACTAAAACCGCACCCAGATACTGTAACCAGGTCAGCCGTTCGCCAAACCAAATTGCCGATAGTATAATCGCCGAAACCGGAAAAAAGCTGTTAATGATGCCGCCGACGGCGGCTCCAACGATATTGATTCCTTTATTCCATAACAACATACAGACTGTTCCTGGTACAATTCCCAGATAAAGCAGATATGCCCATTGTTTGGCTGTTATATCAAAAAGCGAATCCAACCTAAATATTACCAACGGCAAGAGTATTATTGTGGAGGCAACCAATATCCAAAAAAATGTCTGAAAGTACGACAGTTGATGTCCGTATTTTCGAATAAGTATTGTATAGGTTGCAAAACAAGTTGCAGTCCCTAGGTAAACTAAATCCCAGGAATTAAAGGAAATTCTTCTCAGATATGCAAGATCACCGCCAACGATGCAGAAAACAAGTCCCAAACAGGCTATAATAATACCGACAATCCGCCTCCAGCCAAGGGCCTCTTTAAGAACAAAATGTGATAGCAGCACAATTATTACCGGACTTATGGAATGAATCAGCGTCGACTTACCTGCCTCGGTATGCTGTAGTCCTATCGCCATCAAAAACCACAAACCTGCAACGCCGATAGCGCCCATAAAAAACAATGGCCAAAAGTGCCTGCGAAAATCTTGCAATCGCGGCAATTCCTTGCTAACAAATATCATCCACATCAAACATAAAATTGCAGGTATAAATATCCGGGAAAAGGTAACAACATATGGATCAACTCCATCTGCTACCAGCATCTTTACTACCGGAGTACCTGTGCCTGATCCTAATACTACTAGAAAAAGAAATATGAAATATTTATACTTTTTACTCAAGTATTTACCTCTTTTTCAATATCAACAACTGTCGTCGAACTTCGCAGACCTTTCCAGACGCTTAATATTACAATTACCGCGCCGACCGCCTGCACCCAGGTAATGCTTTCTCCCAGCCATAATGTAGATATAACAACTGCTGTTACTGGCAAAAAGCTATTGATCATACCGCATGGGACAGCTCCAATCGTATTCAAGCCAATGTTCCAAGACAAAAATCCCAAGGAACCGGGTATTATTCCTAAATATATCAGCCATAATATCTGTTCCATATGCAAATTTTTCAATAGATACAGCCGGGGCAACGCAAATGGAAGGAACATAATAATCGAACATAATATCAGCCAAAAAAAGCACTGGTACGCAGATATCTGATCTCCGTATATTCTCATTACAATACAATATATTCCCCACAACAAAGCTGTTAATATATATATTAAATCCCAAGGTGAGAAAGACACGGAACCGGCGCTAATATTACTGCCGCCAATCATACTCAACGTAACACCGATAACTGCCATTATTGTACCCAACACCCGGCGTTTTCCCATCGGTTCCTTTAATATCAAATAGGCCAGAACAATAATAATTACCGGGTTAATACCATAAATCAACATTGATTGACCGGCTGGCGTATATTGGAGTGCCCATGTCATTAACATCCACATACCGGCTTGCCCGCAAAAGCTCGCTAACAAAATCGGTTTCCACAGACGGCGAAACGTCGTCAAATCCGGTTTTTCCCTGCTCGCCACCAATATTCCTACTGCAAAAAAAATTGGCAGAGCAATTCTGGCAAAAGTGGCTACATAAACATCAACGCCGCTGCTAAGTAAATGTTTAATTACCGGAGTAGAACTTCCGACGGATATAGTGCCCAACACTGTGATTATATAATACTTTAATTTTTCGTTTTGTTTTTTCACATTCAGACCTCAAAGAAAAACATTTTCTAAAAAATCTATAATACAGGATTATCTCCCAAAAGACCGAATAAGGAATATTAATTTGAAAGGAGCTGCTATGGAAAAAACCACATCTGGATTACAAATCAGCTGCTTTCAGCTGAAAATTATCGGTTGTGCCTTAATGGTGATTGATCACGTTGGTTACCTGCTGTTCCCCGATATCATTGCCTTGCGGATGATCGGTCGTCTTGCCTTCCCCATTTTCGCCTATCTGATTGCCAACGGCTACCGCCATTCACATAATCTATATAAATACTTGATGCTATTATTGATTTTTGCCGCAGCTTTTCAATTACCATATATGAAGATGATGGATACGAATACGCTAAATATTCTGTTTACGTTGGCCTTAGGCCTTATCGCTATCTATGTTTTCGATATTTACCAAGGCAATAGCAGTTATTTATTAGTCGTATTATTTGCACTTGCCGCGGAATTTCTCAATATGGATTATGGCGTCTACGGGATTTTGATGATATTCACATCACACCTCTTCTTCAATAAGTATCGTAAGCTGCTTATAGGCTGGGGACTTATTTCTCTTCCCTACATTGCGGAAGGTATTTCATCCTACTACCATAACGGTATTTGGAACACTGCTGTTATCCAGGTTCTGGCATTGGCAGCCATACCGATAATAATGCTCTATAAAGGTGAAAAAGGCAGATCATTCCGTCTCGGCTTTTACTTATTTTATCCGATTCAGATAGTTGTTTTATATTTAATCAAATTATTATGTTTTTAAATAATATTATATAATTATAACACACCCGCTAAAGCGAATGTTGCTGGCTTTTCCCTTACGGGAAAAGCGCAGCTATAAAATAGGCGCTCAGGCTCGAAATCAAAGATTTCGGCCTGTGCAGCTATTATACCACAAAAAATGATGATGCAAAAGCATCATCATTTTTATATTTAATTTATCCCATTTCATCAATGGTTTTAGTAAAACCGGCTATGCAATTTTCCATAAACCAACCAACCTGCGGCAGATCACTGTATTTGTTTATCTCGGCTAATATGCTTTGCTCTGCCAAAGCAAATTCACGATTTCCCGCTACGCCTTCTTCGAGACACTTAATATAAGCCGTTATCTTATCTGCCGCTTTAACTATTCTTTGCACCTTATCGCTGGGCGGAAAAAACAGGGGTTGATACTCATCCTTTAATTGCTCCGGCAGCATAGTTAACAGCTTTTGCTTGGCAACATTCTCAATTTCACTGTACGAGGTCTTAATCTCGGGGTTAAAATATTTCACCGGTGTCGGCAGATCACCGATGATCACCTCGCCGACATCATGATAAAGCGCCCGCATTATCACTTCCCGCTCGTCTATATCATCGTTGAAATACTTCCTGCCAATTACAGCCAAAGCATGAGCAACTATCGCTACCTGTAAGCTATGCTCCGCAACGTTTTCCTCAACTATATTGCGCATCAAGCTCCAGCGTTTTATTAACTTTAGCCTCGATAAGTAGGCGTAAAACCAGTTATCCATGGTTAATCCCTCTTAAAAAGTAACAAACCGAACCTTATAGATATCCTCAACCGAGCTGATCATATTTAACTGTTCGTCGCTTGGTTCTCGGCTGACGCCAATCGTCATCATCGCCTTGCCAGTATTAGGAACAGGACTGACCTGCATTCCGGATATATTGATACCGGCCTCTCCCATTACAGTACCGATCCTGCCTATCATACCCGGTAAATCAGCATTTTCCACGATCAGCATATATTTTTCGGGACGGAAATCAAAGTGAAAACCGTCAATTTCAATAATCCGCGGATCGTCATTGCCGAATATAGTCCCGGAATAGCAATATTCTCTTTCGCCGGCAAAAATCTTGACTTTGATAAGACTATCATAATTAGGCTGGGCAGGCTCTTTACTTTCAGCTACAGAAATACCGCGGCTTTCGGCTACAACTTTTGAATTGACATAATTGATCTGTTCTTTTAAGACCGGTTCAAAGAGTCCCCTTAAGACCGCTCTGGTAATCATACCGGTATCAAGATTTGCTACAACGCCGCAGTAATCAACAACCACGCGTTTGACCGGTTTTTTCTGAAGCTGGTGATAAAGTTTGCCTAACAGCTCACCTAAACGCAGATACGGTTTAATAACACTCAGATCTTCATTCTTCAAAATCGGTAGGTTGACGGCATTGGGTACCATCTCTCCACGTAGCGCTGCAACAACTTCCTCCGCAACTGAGATGCCGACATTAACCTGAGCCTCATCGGTTGTCGCTCCGATATGCGGCGTTGCAATAAAGCTTTCAAAATCATACAGCGGAGATTCGGTACAAGGTTCTTTATCCAAAACATCAAATGCGGCAGAAGCAATAGCACCGTCGGCAAGCGCCTTAACAATTGCCTGTTCCTGATACAGCCCGCCTCTCGCACAATTGATCATCCGTACACCATTTTTAACATATTTTAGCTCTTTTTCGCCGATCATGCCGTAAGTTTCTGCAGTTTTTGGCGTATGTATAGAAATAATATCAGCCTCACTCAGTAATTCTTCGAGAGTTTCTTTTTTGGTAGCTCTGGCGCGAGTAAAACATTCGTCAGTAATATAAGGGTCATAAGCAATAATATTCATATCAAACGCAATCATCCGTTTTGCCAGCATCGTGCCAATCCGGCCCAAACCGATAATGCCCAACGTTTTACCACGCAATTCACTGCCCTGAAAACGGCTACGTCCCCAAACGCCGCTCTTTAAGCTCATGTTAGCTTGAGGAATATTACGGCAGGAAGCAAGTATCATGCCAACAGTCAATTCACAAGCGGAAACACTATTGGCGTCAGGAGTATTAACAACAATAATACCTTTGTTCGTTGCTTCTTCCATATTTATATTATCAACACCGTTACCGGCACGACCAACAACTTTTAATTTTGCTGCTTTCGATAGCAGTTCAGCATCAACAACCGGTTGGCTGCGAACAATCAAACCATCGTATTCACCAATACAGGAGAGAATTTCTTCTCTGGTGATATCTTTACGATAGTCAATATCCATACCGCTGGCATTTAAAACAGCCAAACCTTTTTCATTAATCTTCTCTGCTACCAATATTTTAGTCATACACTCCACTCCTTTAGTATTTTAATAGAGCATAACTGATTATAGTATCTTTAACTGCCGTTGTCAACCGCAGTCGTCAATAAGTAATGAAAAAAAGCCTGCATCTATTGGTTGCAGACTTGAAATCATGATGCAATTTAACGAATCGAAAATATTCGCTCCCTTATATCTTTCAAAACAAAATGGTCTCCCATAATCCGGCGAAAGACATCAACAACTTCCGGATCAAGTTCGTTGCCTTCGTAATATCTGAGCTCGTTTAAAGCCTCATCACAAACAAGCGCACGCTGCTGATTAAAAGGAACGGTTAAATAATCATACATTAAAGCAACCCGAAAGATGCGGCAAGCCAAGGGAATTTTCTTACCAGACAGACCTAAATAACCACTGCCGTTATACTTTTCCTCATGGCAGCGTACCAAATGCGCAGCTTTGGAAAACGGCTTAATGGCGGCAACAATCTGAGCGCCAATCTCAATATGTTGATCGAGTAACTTCTGATCAAATTCCCCCAAACTACGTCTGCGACGGACGATTTTGTCACTGACAACAAACAAACCGATATCATGGCAATAACAAAGGGTACGTAGTCTATCCATTTCCAACTTTGACAAATGATAGCGTTTAGCCATTGCCAAACAATAATATACTAAACGGCGAGAGCGATCACGGCTTTCAGCTGAACCGTAATATGCATTCTCGGTTTCATCAACATTCCAATTTTTTGCTTCGCTCTCAGCCATGATCTTGTTACAATGGTTATAAGCAATAATAGCAATAATTATCAAAACAATAAGCCGCAGTATCAATCTATAAGAAGATACTCCGGCTATAAAAGCTATCCCAAAAGATACTGATGCAGAAGAAGACAGAATTAGTGAATCAATCAGCCACCATGCTAAAGCGATTACAGCATATCGAGTTATAATGGAAAATAAACGCATTTTATTCCTTTACCTCGCCTACTCGTAATAACTATATATAGTGCAATTCTCTACATAATAACGCAATTCCTGCCTAAAAATAAAAAATACTAATAAAATTTGCCAAAATTTTTAATGATGATATGGTTCATGTCTACTGATCTTAAAAGCTCTGTATATTTGTTCAATTAATATCAGCCGCATCAGTTGATGCGGATATGTAAGGCTTCCAAATGATAAAAGCATATCTGCCTGTTTACGAATCTGATCGCTTAAACCTATGCTGCCGCCAATCGAAAAAACAATATTGCTATAACCGTTTAATGCCAATTGATCTATTTGAGCGGATAATTGTTCGGAAGTCAGTTGCCGTCCCCGCATATCAAGCGCAATGTGATAAACGTCTTGCGGGAGTACTGCAAGAATTCTTTGACCTTCGAGATCGCGAAGCTGTTTTAATTCCGCTTCGCTGGGATTGAGAGGCAATCTTTGATCAGGTAATTCAATAAAAGAAAGTCTTGCCATCTGTTGCATCCGCTTGGCATATTCATCAATCCCAGCCTGCAGATATGCTTCTTTAATCTTTCCTATCGCAATAATTGTTATTTTTAACACTTATTCCTCCGTTTGCTGGAGAACGACATTGAAACTCTGTTCTTTGTTATCCCGCATTACTGTAACTTTTACGCTGTCGCCAATCTTGTGTTTATATATGATCTCCTGCAAATCTGATGTTGTCGCTACTTTATTCTCATCAATAGCAATAATGATATCATACTGCTTAATTCCGGCTTTATCAGCAGCGCCGCCATCAATAGGTGTAACTATTACGCCGTAATTAACCGACAAATCATTGTCATCCGCAACGCTATCATTTACTTCGCCATAAATATAGACTTCTAATACCGGACGGATAACATAACCGTGTTCAAAGAGGCTTTTAATAACATAAAGAACTGTATTGCTGGGGATAGCAAACCCCATACCTTCAAATTCGGAAGAAATAATTTTGACACTTGTGATACCGATAACCTGACCGGCGGAATTAACTAAAGGACCGCCAGAATTGCCGGGATTGATGGCTGCATCTGTTTGGATCAGCTCAAACTGACTGCCTTCGGAAGTTGTAATCTGCCTGTTCAAGCCACTGATAATACCCATGGTTACCGAGCGGGCAAATTGCTCGCCGCCAGGATTTCCGATAACCAATGCCAGATTACCGACTGCCACTTTGTCGGAGTCACCAAATTCCGCCGCCTTTAAACCACTGGCAGGAATTTTAATTAAAGCTAAATCGCTGCGCGTGTCGGTTCCAATGACGTTTGCTTTTTCTTGATTGCCATCGGCAAGAGTAACCACAATATTTTTGGCTCCAGCTACCACATGGTTATTGGTAATAATATATCCGTCTGAGGAATAGATCAGGCCCGAACCGGACGCAGTAACTTCCTGATTACCAAAAAACCAGTTGGTGCTTTCGCTGACTGTTTCAATACAGACTACCGACTGAGCTACCTGATCAGCAATATCGCTGATATTTGACAAATCGGCTTGCCAGTTTACACCGGTTTTATTTTCAGTAGCATTTCCACCATTACTACCTACTGCGCTACTTTGCCCATCTTGTTTATCAAACATGCCTGTAGCGCTGGCAATATACAAAGATAGTAAACCGCCGGCTATTGCCGCTACTATTAATAGTATCACAACAGTTAACCATGATGGTCGACGATAACTTGAGTACTCATTAAAGTATTTCATGATATTTCTCCCCCATCAAATTTGCAATAATCGATGTGGTTGTTTGGCCGGTGCAACAGACACTGTCAAATTGTTGCACCCCACTGCCTGCCGCAAACGCTGTTCAACAGCGGTGATCGCCGCGTGCGGAGTATTGTTACTCCGGCTTAGGTGAGCTAACAATACCTCCTTGGTTCTATCACTGACAATGGCAGCGATTGCTTCCGCCGCTTGCTGATTTGATAAATGACCGCTAAGAGATTTGATACGCTGCTTGAGAAAATATGGATAATCCCCATTCTCAAGCATATTTTGATCATAATTGGCCTCAAATATCAAGCCATCAGCGCCTATTAACAACTGCAGCATACTGTCACTGACTTTACCTGTATCAGTAACAATACCCAATTTGCTATTATTATGGCTGATAATCATCCCTACCGGTTGCACAGCATCATGGAAAAGTTTAAAAAAATCAAAAGACAATTCGCCTATGGTCATATCATAAGCAAATATATGACGTTGGCATTCAGGTATTTCCGCATTAAAAGGTAAATTATCCCATGTTAAGCGACTGGCAAATATCGGAATGCCGTATTGTTTATTAATTTTGGCGGCACCATTAATATGGTCACAATGTTCATGAGTTATAAGTAGCGCTGTAATTGTTTCCAGCGACACGTCGATTGAGGCCAATGAGCGTTTGAGATATGCAGCAGAACAACCTGCGTCGATCAAAATTCTCGTATTACCGCCACAAACATAGATACAATTTCCTGACGAACTGCTCGCCAAAGTAGTAAATTCCATATTATCTACTCCTTAGTGCTATTTTACCATAATTTGTCTGGTGCTGTCATCTGATTTAGATAAATACTTAAACCAATTGAATTCCAAATTAATATATGATAAAATAACTGACATGAAGGAGGGTTGAATATGTGCGAACATTGTGGTTGCTCTTCGGATAGTAATCATTCTCACCTGATCATTCCTATAAAAGGCATGAAAAGTGAGAATTGCGAATCCAGGATAGAAACAGCTTTAAATAACTTACAAGGCGTATTGCATGCCCATGCCGATTCACACAAAGGAGAAGTATCTATTGCTCTTGATAAAGGCGGAGATCTTTGTGATGTAAAAAATACGCTTAATAGCCTTGGTTTCAGTGATTTATATTAACATTAAAATTTAGTATTTGAGAAAAAAACAGGCGCTCATTTGAGCGCCTGTTTTTTTGTAACTATTTAACCAGTTTTCGCATATCGTCATTATGACTCATAATAATTAATGTTTCCGTTGGTGTAAAAATGTGCTCGGGCTTCGGCAAAGGATTGATTTGACCATGTTCTTTTGTTGCCAGAATACTGACATGATATTTGGTTCTTACCGCTTTTTGTAATATGCTTTTACCGTACCATGACGGCGGCGTAGCAATTTCATAGATGGAATAATCATCAGAAAGCTCAACATAATCGAAAATATTGTCTGTGCCGTATTTTGCCGCCATCCTTTCCGCCATTTCTTTTTCCGCATATACTACTTCGTCGGCGCCATTACGCAACAAAAATTTGGCTTGTACATCACGGCAGGCACGTGACACAACAAATTTCGCTCCCATATCTTTTAACAAGGCGGTTGCCTCTAAGGAACTTTGAAAATCATTGCCAATCGCCACAATACAAATATCAAAGTTGCGAACACCTAACGACGAAATAAAAGCTTCATTGGTAGCGTTCCCTATCTGAGCATTTGTTACATAACTTAAGGCGTCGTTAACTATCTGTTCATCAATGTCTATAACCATTACTTCATTGTCGCGCAGATAAAACTGGCGTGCCAAATGTCGCCCGAAACGTCCTAGTCCAACTATTAATACCGACTTCATAATATACCTCCAAAGAGTTAACTCTGACTATTTTTATCCAACCTTAATATTCTCTACCGGCATCTTAGATGAAACCAACGTATTATGAGTTACGGCAAGGAGTATTGCCAAACAGCCAACTCTGCCAACATACATTAATAAAATTAAAATTATCTGCGAGGCCGAACAAAGCTGCGCTGTGATTCCCAAGGATAATCCAACCGTACCGATTGCCGAAGCAGCTTCAAACATTACTTCTGTTAAAGGCAAGCTTTCTATACTGCATATTGACAGCGTAGCGCTGAATATAGCCAACAGATATACAATTACTATGCAACATACCCGACGCAATACCGCATCGTCAATTCTGCGTCCCATGCAATATATATGTTTTCTTTGCTTTATTTCGGAACGCATGCAAAGCAACAATACCGCAAATGTTGAAGTTTTAATACCGCCTGCCGTAGAACCGGACGATCCGCCGATAACCATCAATATAATGATAAGCAAAATACTGCTCGAGGAAAGAGCCGTTAAATTTATAGAATTAAACCCGGCCGTACGCGGTACGATAGACTGAAAAGCCGCCCACAGCAGATTATCTCCTACAGATTTGCCTTCTGAAACATCACCGCCTATTTCAAATACCAAAAATAAAACGATGCCGCCGACAATTAATACTGCGGTTGTTAATATAACAATTTTGCTGTGCAAAGTCATTTTTTTGAGATGATACCCATGATGGAAAACATCCGCCCAAACCAGAAAACCAATACCGCCAATCACTATCAGCACCATTAAAACAACATTGACCAGTACGTCTTCGGCATAACCGCAAAAAGAAATAAACGGAGAAAAATAACCCATTAAATCAAATCCGGCGTTACAAAATGCAGAAACGGCATGAAAGATCGCAAAATATATGCCTTGTGCCGCTCCCATTTGCGGAATAAAACGAATTGACAATAAAGCAGCACCAGCCGCTTCAATAATAATACTGCCCAGTAATATAAATCGTGTCATTCTGACAATGCCACCTAACTGAGGCACGTTCAGTGAATCCTGAATAAGTCCCCGCTGACGTAATCCGATACGTTTATCGGTAAAAGTCAACGCACCAATTGCAAATGTCATAAATCCTATGCCACCCATTTGAATCAGACACAATATCACCAACTGGCCAAACAGCGACCAGTAGCTATAAGTATCAACAACGACCAAGCCAGTAACACAGGTTGCGGATGTTGCTGTGAATAAAGCTGTTACAAACGGAGTTATTTCTGATGACTTACTGGCAATCGGCAGCATTAATAAAGCGGAACCGAACAAAATAATCAAAATATAGCCCATTGCAAGTGTCTTCATTGTATTAGGTTGAGATTTATGCTGCAGTGTATTAGTTACCATTAGTTAAAGCCCCCCAAATGCAGACATAATTATATCTCGTTTAATTTTAATAAGCAATATTAAAATTATAGATGATAAATAAAACAGATGGCCAATATATGACCATCTGCAATAATCAATTCAAATCTAAATTAATCCAAGTAATTCAATGGGTTATAAGCATCATCGTTAATCCGCACCTCAAAGTGGAGATGGGACCCTGTAGTTCTACCGGTTACGCCAACTGAACCTATTGAATCGCCTCTTTGAACTTCGTCGCCAACACTGACATAATATTTGCTTAGATGAGCATACCAAGTTGCCAAACCGCCGCCGTGATCGATTTTGATAAGATTACCATAATTGCCGTCATATTGCGCAAAGATAACTGTGCCGCTTTCCGCCGCAACTACCGTATCTCCGACCTCACCGTCAATATCAATACCGGTATGATATCCTAATGAACGAGCGCCAAATCGAGAAGTAATATTACCTGCCAAAGGCCAGCCAAGTATGCCGCTGCTACTGTTGCCACGCGAGGCAACTACAATTTTCACACCGCGTTCAACGACTTGATCTACAGGTTTTTCTAGTGTCTTGCCGCTCAAACGCGTTGAACTAACCACGACACCATTGGTTTCAAGTACTTTTGATGTGACTTCCTCTTTACCGTTAACCCCTTTGGTAACAACATTTTCCGTACCGCGGGCTAATTTAGCGTTATCAATGGTTTCGGTTTTGTATGCCAAATCTTTGTTCTCAACAACCTCTTTGGCAACCTGGACACTGATCAGCGGATCAAAATTTGTTAGGACAACAGCAGTCCCCAGAGGCAGTTCGCCGCTGGTCAAGGCCGGATTCAATTTACTTAGCTGAGCTGCTTCAATCTTATTGGCGTCAGCAACATCGGCTAGAGTACAACCGGAATCAGCTACATGATAATAATGGTTTCCTGCACTTCCATACATCAACATATTTACCGCGCTGTTTTCATCAAGCACTTTATCTAACGCAACTTGTGTCGTCGAAACAGCGATTTTTTCCAATACATTTACAGAGATTAAACTCTTTCCCGCATCGGCAGAGTAATAATCTTTCACCTTGGCAACGGCATTACGGGCAGTATCTTCATCGGCAACATACATCGATATTTTTCCGTCAATATAAACTCCAACCGCATCCGCCATGATATTCATTTTTCCGTCCAAGGCTTTGGCTGCGTCCGCTGTACTGGCATAAACAACGCCGTCTGCTGAAATCTTATCGATTTGCACATGATCATCATACGACAACTTCATACCGGTTTTATCACTGAGCTGATTAATATAATTATCAATTGCGCTTTGGGCTTCCCCTTCACTGGCCATAGTCGCAATCTCATCACCGTTGACAGTTAATACATAAGCATAAGTATTGGCACCGACCAGGTTAAATCCTCCAAAAATCAAAAAGGCGACGCAAAGTAAAACCACGGCGGTTGATACAATGCGCTGCACCTTTTTTTTACGATTGATAGTACCTTTATCTATCTGAAATCTATCGACGTATTTTATGTATTTAGCATCTTTTAGATCGTGTTTCTTTTGACTAGCTGTCACCGAACCATTCCTTTTTTGTTTATTTCGGGAGCGCCTCCTAATATATAATATTTTTCAAAAAACTAAAAGGACACCCATTTATAGGCGATTATAACACATTATCAATAGGAATTCAATAGCAAAGTTGGGAAATAATAGGTAATGCATTAATAAATACCATTATCAATAATATATAGATATTTTACTAAGAAATTTTATGGTTTATAATAAATAACTCTTCAAAATCAGTAGCAGGAACCGGCCTACCAAGCCAATATCCCTGTGCCTGGCGGCATTTCAATTTCTTCAATATACTAAGTTGTTCCTGATTTTCCACACCCTCTGCAATCGCCGAGATACCCATTGCATCAGCCATTGATATTAAAGCTTTTACTACCTGAATACCATTGGTATTAGTTTCTGACAGTTGATCTATAAGCGATTTATCAATTCTTATGCGATCAAACGGAATTTCGTTTAAATTTTCTAATGTACGGTATCCCGCTCCAAAATCGTCAACTGATACTGAGACATATAACCCCTTTAATACTTCGAATATATTATTTGCTTTATTCTCGCTTTCAAGAAAAATAGGATCGGAAATTTCTGCATCAATCCATGTTGATTTGAAGTTCTCGTTATTAATTAGATTTTTCATAGTATTGACAAATTCATCTTCATGTAACTGCTTGGGAGAAATTTTTATACCCATTTTGAGATCAATCGAATAGCGAGTATTCCACTCAATTATCTTTCTTGCTGCTTCATTCAGCATCCATTTGCCAATTCTTATAATATAATCGATCTCTTCTGCAACCGTAATAAATTCTTTATGTGGAATATAACCGTGTTCAGCGCTTCTCCAGCAAAGCAAAGCCTCCGCACCAATCAGTTTATTTGTAATCAGGTTGTATTGAGGTTGATAAAACAATTCAAGATCTTTTTCCAGATTTGCCTTTCTCAGCATAACCTCAATTTCATTTTTTCTGCCAATACTTTCGACAAAAAACGGGTCATAAAATACATATTTGTTATAACCCTGGGACTTAGCTCGATACATTGCAATATCGGCATTCCTCATAAGAGCGCCCCTATTGTCGGCATCAGTAGGATAAAATGCTATACCAAGACTTATTGTTATTTGAATTCTATTATCATCAATCAAAATTTGGTTATTGCATATTTCAATAATTTTCTCCGCAAATTCCACAATATTTTGCCGTGTATAGTTGCCCCATATAAACACGGCAAATTCGTCTCCCCCAAGTCTTGCCAGTACTGCGCTATCATTGACACACTCCAGCATTCTCGTGGATATTTCGATCAAAACCTTATCTCCGATATCATGTCCCAAAGTATCATTGATTGTTTTAAAACGATCTATATCAATAAATAATACAGCTAATGTCTGGTGCTTAGGTAACTTTTCTATCGTATCTTCAAGTGATTTAATAAAAAAGCGTCTGTTATTTAATTTTGTAACAGTATCATGGTTCGCCATAAAGATAAGCTCACCATATTGTTCCTCAACGCGTTTCTCCAGAATATTGTTCAGTTCCAATTCTTTGCGATATAGTTGGTCTTTCTCTGCGGCTACCTGTACCTGAACTGTTAATATTCTATACATGATTATCGCTACCAGAAAATGTATGATATCCTTATATACAAACCCCTCGCTTAGAAGTGCAACCAAAGGAAAAAGAAAAAATATTAGCCACCTTTTGCCTATACCCAGTTCTTTTTTAATACTGATTTGATTAACAGGATCCACCAAAGATCTCCATAATCCTCCGAGCGAAATTATAATAAGTGATGTTGCATATATAACATCCAAAAAAGAGTAAGGAATATACATACTATGAGCAAAGAAATAATAATAGAATAAATCTGTCACTGTAAACGCCAAAATGCCACAATCATAAATCAACATAAAAACCGGTATTTTATTGTTTCTTATAGAATATAGAGTTATCGACGTACCAATTATAATAATAAAATCAAGAACAATACAGATAGCAGAGTTAAACCCAGTCTGCCAAAAAAGATTAATCCAGGCATGATCTTTTTGTAAAAACACAATCCAGACAAGCATGACGCTTAAAATCGTTATTATAAACGTGTCAAGTAAATGTTGAACAGATTTCCATTTTTTAAATAAAAAAATCACGAATAACAACACAGCAATATATAGAAAAACGCTTGTAAATGAGTAAATAGAATTAATTAAAACACTATTTTGGGGATTGCCGCCGGAAACCAAAGTTAATAGGCTCAGTAAATCCGCAAAAAACCACGAAAAGCATGATAACGCCAAAAATGGTATAGCCCGGCCTGTAGAATTTTTACTTTTTGATATGTAATAAGCATAAATTAGTATTGCAGTCGCAGTAGCAGTAATTAGCATAGATAGGACATTACCTAAAATCTCCATTTTTAATATTGCTGCGATAATAAAAAATAGTACAAGGATTGCGCTAACTAATGCAAATAATAGGAATATTTTTTTTTGCTTTGTCATTTTACCTCTCCTATCGACCTAATAATAAATATATATCGAAATTAATTTAAAATAATTGAATAATTCTTGTGAGCTTAAGTATAAACGAACTTAGGCCAATAGCAACCATTTTCATCAATTTCTAAGCCTCTTAATTAAATAAACGAAAGCCAATAAAAAAATCCCCCTGCTAGAGAACATCTAACAGGGGGCAAATATGGAGCGGGTGATGGGAATCGAACCCACATAACTGGCTTGGGAAGCCAGATTATCTTACACTGTAGCAGGTGCTTTAATTAAAATTAGTCCAATAGTAGACCAATGAAAATAAAAATGCCTCCCCACCCGAAGGCAGAGAGGCTCAAAAAGTTGACATAAACTTAGGTAAAGTTGACAAAAAATCATTATTAAAGAAAATGCCATAATATTTTAATAACGGTTAAATCTGAGTGGCTTAATTAAACTATTGTTTAATTATTTCTTTATGTCAATTCTATTTGTCGCAGCGGTATAACTCACCGTAGCGCCCAACGCTCCGGCTATATCACGCAGCTTAACATAGTTAGTGCCTTGCTGATATACCGCTTCCAGCGTTACCGCTTTACCGTCTACATATACAACCTGCTTTTTAATTTCCAAATCTGTCGCCTCCCTATGTTCTTTTATCCATTTCAACGGATCAATTTTCGCTGGGTAATCATAGCTTCCCTTGTGTATTTCTAAGTGCAGGTGTAAACCGCTACTGTTACCGGTCGTACCCTCTACCCCAAGCTTTGTTGACAGCGTAACAGCTTGTCCCTTCTTGACACTGATCGAGGCAAGGTGAGCGTATAGGCTTATCATGCCGTCAGCGTGTTTGATACAGACATGATTGCCATAGCTTTTACCGTGTGCGCTAATGCTCTCTACAGTTCCGGCGGCAACAGGATAAACAACGCCGTCACCGCCATAGTTTTTGCTTTTCAGGTCTAGGCCGGAGTGATAACCGCAACTCCAACTATCACCTTTCACGCCGTAGCGAGTGCCTAAAACATATTTTTTAAATGGGTATTGATATATAACCATAAAACGCCTCCTACCCCTAAAAATGGGGTATAGTTTACTATTACCACCCTTCTAAAAGTGGCTTAGAAGGGCTTATTTTAGCGATTTTGAAACAGGCTTCTAGCAGGGGTTTTGTGTTTCAAACTCCACTTTTCTTAATCAAGCCCAAAACGCCCGCCTCCGCGCCACAAAACACAAAAAAATACTTAATCAAGGTGTTTGGCACACTCCGAAAAAGATAAAACGCCACAGTCATGGCGACGGTAAACGCTAATGCGGATATTAATACCGCAATTACAATCTTTTTTGAGAACTTCATATTATCACCTACATAAAAACAGCCCACCTATTGGCAAGCTGTTAAAAAATATTTAGAAATAATTTAAAAAACTTTTAAAAAACTATTGACATACTGTCCCCACTATGCTATAATTAAAACATCGAAAGGGGGTGAACATTATGGCAAACAAAAATGAAAAGCGGCTAACAGCCCTCGTCGCCATCGTCGCGCTGATAACCGCCATCATAAACCTGATAGTTTCCATAATACATTTGATCGAATAACCGGAGGGGCGAAAGCCCCTTCCCGGATAATATAAATATACCATAGAAGATGGAGGTTTTCAATATGAAAAATAAAACTTTTTATATCTCTATTGCGGCCTTAGTTATCTCCGTCGTAGCGTTAATCTTAGCAATATACGGAGGGTAATATTATGGGTAAAACATCATGGACAGTAAAAGAACGATACAACAAAAAGGCGTATGATGAGCTTAAATCCCGACTGCCAAAAGGCATGAAAGAGCAATTTAAGGCCGCTTGCGAAGAAAATAAAGACACTATGAATAGTGTCATCGTTGCAGCAGTTAAAGATTATTTATCATCCCATTAATTACTCAGTACCAGCGACAGTCTTTGCCGCATCTTCTACCGCATCAATGGCCTTCGCCACAGCAGCCGCATCGACTTTCCCCTCAGTAGCAATATAAGTAACTACCGAAACAGCCGCCGTCACCGCGCCGGCCACTGTGGTGATTGTGTTCTGGTCAAGACCAAAAGCCATAGCCAAACCGGTAATGACACCGACAACCGCCGTAAGAAATTTGCGCGAAGTAATTTTTTTAATTACTGTGTTCATATGTCATGCCCCTTTCGATTATATCTAATCTTGTTTCAGTTATTGCCATGCGCTCGACAAGGTTATTATGCTTGTCTACTTTTGTTTCAAGTGACTGTAAACGTATATCTACTACTTTATTACTTTGTTTAATACCCGCCAACGAACCAATAATAGTACCTATGCAAGCAAGACCGCCCACTAATACATTTGTCCAATCCATAACGCCGCCTCCAGAATTAGATTTAGTTGGGATATGTTTCCCGAATAGTAGTTTTTGCCGCTACTATTAAAGCCTGTAATTGTGTTGCTTTATCGGTGTTACCTTCGGCAGAATAGGCCGCCCAAAGCTGATTAGCCGCATCAACTGTCATAGTGTTGCTATCCCATGAAATAACAGGATCGGTTTCATATGCCTGTTCGCGAAGCTCTGTATTACTTAGCTGATTAGCAAGCTCCCATGCGGTTTTGCTATCTTCATCAAAGGTAATGCCAGTAAGTATATCGTTTTCGATGGTTAATGTTGCCCACGGAAGATATTGCCTTGCGTTTTCTTCTAATTCTGCTGGCACTTCTATGTATCCATAGGGGGGATCGGAAATGATAGTTGATTGATTAGCATGTGCGCCGTTTATTTCAGCTTGAATTTTTATATATAACGTCATGTGCCGCCTCCTTAGTTAACAAAGGCTATGTAATTATAAGTAGCCCCCGACAAGTTTAACTGTTGCGAATCATTGTAAGTATTATACCAACTAACAGTTTTATTGTAATTACTCCATGAAATCACTTGTACGCGAGCCCCCGGAGTTGTAGTGCTCCTATATATAACCATAGAGCTGCTTGACTCCTGCCCGATAAACATAATGTAATTTGAACTATTAACTAAATCAGGGGCATAAATTATAACCAATTTGGGAGCCCTTGTGAAAGTTAAGCTGTTTGGATTTTCCGAACCAAATGCCCCCGTGCCAGTGTAATTGCCTTGCTCCACGTCTAATGCAGCAGCTAGCGCGTCTTCTATTGGCTGTAAATATGCCTTATTAACATTTGTCCCGGCGGCGGTCACCGTGCCAAAATCAGTCTCTATAGTATGAGAAACGCCATCAATTTTAAATCTATTTGGATATTCAACGCTTTGATCTGTTACTGTTCTTGCTGTAAATACTGTCATTATACAACCCTCCTCGGTAAAATATTGCTCTGCCCTGCGGCGAATGTGCCAGACGGTTTAAAGCTGATTCGTATCCTCGGTGCCATTTCATAAATGAGTTTGGCGTTAAGCTCCCAGCGGTTAAAATCTTCATAATCAGGATTGGTGCCGCCAGCTGCCCAAGTTTTACTCGCTCCCCACTCAGTGGGTAAAGGAATACCGCAGGTTTCTATTCCTGCGGTATTGCCATCCAATCCGTTAATTGTTGCTATTCGTGGCCTGTCGCCATCTGCAAAATCATCTATGTCTGTATGTTCAGGGAAATAATACAACCCCGGCAGAGTGTCCCTTGCGACAAACTCTATGTTTGATTTTTGCCTATTAAAATCGGCAGCCGTTTCAAAATCTGCTGCCGTCCAATCTGTTTTCGCCGGTGTAAATCCATAATACAAAGTTGTTTCATAGACTTCTTCAAGGCCGGAAGATGAGTAAGCCTCTATATATATGTGATAACTATTATCTTCCGTTGTCGGTACAACAGCTTGCCATATGCCATCACCTTGCAAAGTAAAGGTTGTTTCAACCTCATTAACCTTACCGTAAACATATATTATTGAAGTGCCTAGCCATATATTAAGAGTTTCCGTCATATTATCACCCCGTCACTGTTACTGATACCGTTAGCGTCGCGCCAGTATCAGCAGGATTAGGCGTTATTGATACAGAGGATATAAGCGGTATGGAAGTGTCAAGCGTACCTATTAAGGTTATCTCTGTATATTTACCAGCCGCATCTGTTGTTTTCACCACAATGGTATTACTGCCGTTTGCCAACGTGAGCGCCTTTGTAAAGTTTCCTGAACCGTCTACCGTTATCGTTCCTTGATCGACTGTATTAAGCTTGATTGTTACCGTAACAGGCGAGCTTGTACTGTCATTGGTTGACCCTTGCACTGTCAATGAAGCGTTATTAGTAATAAAGTTATCAGCTGGATTAGTAACATTTAGCGTCGGCGGTACAGTATCTATTGTATATGTGCGGCTTGCCTGCGTCGCAGCGTTGCCGTCATAGTCACTGACATTTATTGTAATAGTATGAGAGCCATCTGCTAATGCACTAGGCGGCGTATATGTGCAATCATAGCCGTTGGTTACAGAATTACACGACATGCCAGAGCCGCCGGACCCTATCGCTGTGCCACCGTCAACTTTGAGACTTAAGGTTGTTAAATTAATACCAGAGCCGCCGCTTTCGTCACGAAGTTGGAATATAATAGCTTGCTGGCTGTTGGTGACATAAGCACCAGCACTCGGAGAAGTAATGTTGATCGTCGGCACAACGGTTTCCTTGACTGCTAATTTTAAGCTGTTTCCCATCGTCGCGTCAGTAGTATCTACTGTTGTGGTAGTGCCAGCCGTATTTGTAGCCTTGATTTGCATTGCATAAACATGATCAGTCAAGTTATATGATGTCGTTCCCGGGGCGGTCAATGTTCCTTCGTATTTACCTGTTCCGCCGTTATATGTTAATGTGTACCATGAGCCGTTAAGATAGGCTTGTACTGTTGAAATAGTCACGAAGCCACCTCCTTTGTGGTCTTAAGATTAACCGATTGACCAGCAACAAACGTACCCGTTATTTTACTGATTGCATACATGACTACTTCCGCATCTATTACATCAACGGAGATTGTAAACGATGTATTAATATTAACGGGATTAGCCGATAGACTAACCCCGTTAATAGCAGGCCTATAAATTGTCACTAAGCCCACCCCCTTGCATCACACTTTAATGTGCCGTCATAAGCAAATTCTTGTCTTATTATTACTGCGTCACGATTAACATTATAGGCATCATATATTGTCGCAATATCGCATAATTCCCGAGCCGGATTTCCTCTTTCTGCGGTTATGTCATAATTAACACGCCCCTGCTTCATTGCCAATAGCCATGCAGCAACAGCAGCGCCATTGTCAGCATAGACAAGCGGGTTTTCTACTTCCCATCTATTTACCGCCTCTCCACTGGCTACATTTGACGCCGTATATGTGCTTTCAAATTCTTCAAAATCATTATCTACTGTCAATAAAACGGTATTACAACTAGATTCTTCGGGTGCGGAAACTTTCGGCACGGAGGACATGTTGTCAAAATCAAGAGTATCAACCGGCGTACCAACTGCAAATTCGATAAATTCAAGTTCACCATTGCGATTAAAAAAGCAAGTTGACATTCCAGCTTGAGCAATTAAACGGAGCGCCTCACGGTGTTTTGTTTTCTTCGAAATACCTTTATTTATTATGCGTGCGCCAATCGCGGCGGGGATTACGGTTGTAATACTCAATCCGCTATCGGCTATTACTGCCGCCACCGCTGCCGCTACTGTCCATGTTCCTACGCTCCCGCCGTTATAAACCGTATTGTCAAGTCTGTAAAAACGGTCATTAAAAGTGATCTTTGCCGTCATAGAATCATCTTCGGCCTCTACTTTTGTATAATAAACACGCCCCATATTAACATCTTCGATGCTGTTTTTTGTACTGCCAATACCTAACTCAGCGTCAATATGATGACCGTTTTGCAAATATTTATATAAGCTATTGGGACTAATAATATTGTAAACATGATCGGAATTGTCTACCGTCAGCGTTAATTCGTTGCTTGGCAAATTTTCAGCAGCCGGAGATATTTCATAGATGATATTAACCTCTTTGGTATTATCATCGTCATAATACTTAACAATACCGAATACCACTTCCGTTATGCGTACAGTTTGATAAGCTTCTTGCGTTTCGGTGAAACTCAATACTACTTTGCGGTAATTTGTTACCGGCAATTCAACTACCTGCTTAACTGATGTTACGGTAACAGTTGCAGTATCAATAAGAATATCGCTTGAATCATAAACCGATACCGTCATGCTTGGTGGGTATTGGTCGGTTTTATCATCGAATAATACAGTAAAGCCAATAGATGAATGATTTGCCGTAAAGGTGAAAGTTAGCGTTTGCGCTGTCGCAAAGCTGCCATCGGCGCCGCTAAAATCAGACCACCATCCTGTTTGCACCGTTGATATATCATCTGGCAGAATCGCGCATGAACCATCGGCAGGCCAGCCGCCAGTTTCAAAGGTTGCCCATTTTGCCGTTGCTGTCTCTGTTCCGTCATATGTTTGCGCTATTTGTGATATATCGGATTCGGCGCTTGCCGTTGCCGTAGTATCGCTTGAAGCGGTCAGATCAATAACCCTGAAAGATGCGCGAAATTCACTCCAACGGGCATCAGGGTAGGCGTTATAGGTTTCTGATACAGTTTGCATCAGACCACCTCCTGCGCCGTCATAGTCAGAGACACATCGTGCCACATCGGAACAGAATTAACAAACTTAAATACTTTAGGTTGCGGCATTGAAATACTCATTTTAATGCTTTTATCTGTGCCGTCAGGATCAGGATAACCAACGGTAAACCAACCGCCAGCCCTAAGCATTGTTTGCAGCGCGGTTATTGTTGCAACAGGTACATAATCCCATTTGGCGGTAACAACAGCGCGGAAGCCTATCATCTCTTTTACCGTTTTGCCGCTTGCCATTGTAATCACTTTTGATACTTCACTGTCGGATGAAGTTATATCCTTAGTGCGTGGCATGGTTATGGTAGTTACTCCGTTAGATATTGTTATCTTATCCAAGTGCCTCACCCCTTTGCTTTGCAACGCCTTTCAGTGGATCAAATAATACACTTGCAGCCGTTTTGCCATCAAGTACAAGGTTAATTGTGTAATTACCGCCGCTTTGTTGATTACTTAACAGCGAGGCCAATCCGTTAACGCCGCCCTCAATCATTTGCGCGGTTGTATATGTGCCGTTCATCTGCACATCCGTAGGAATACTGCCGTTAATCTGCTGCGATACGCTTGCCATTGTAGAGGTAAAGCCTTGTCCTAAACCCTGCGCCATGAATTTACCAACCTCTGCCCATTTCTTAGACGGTGAATTAATCTCCATTGATGCTTTAGCTGCCGACAAGGCAGACTGCAAAACGCCAACAAATGTATTGGTTATTTCAGTTTGTTTTGAGGCAAATCCACTTGCAACACCGGCAGCAGAATCTTCTCCTAGCGTTGTCATATCGTTTTTAATCCCGGATAATTCCTCCGGCATCTTATCAACAAAATTTGTCTTTAATTCATCCATCTCGCCTTGATAAAATTGTTGAGCAATAGACTTAGCAAGTTCTTGTTTTTCCTGCCATTTAGCAAGGTATGTAGCATATTCATCGTCTGTTAGGCCAGTTAATTTCTTAGTATAGTCATAAGCATCTTCGATGCTCATGCCCTCAATTTCACTCAATAAGGAATCAGGAACGCCCCGCGTCTGCAAAGCCGATAATTGATTGCTATATTCAGTTAAGGTATCAATTTGCGACTGTAAATCAGTTAATCCTAAACTATCGCCTAAATCTGTTTGAGTGCTTTCCAATAAGCCGCCAAAGTCAATTAACTTTTGTGCCATAGTGTCGCGAGCATTTTCTATATCGGTTATAGCGTCTTGGTAATCCTGCTGATAGCTTTTTACTAATTCAAGCCGGGTATTAAGTGATTCTTGTAATTTTTGTTCGGCTGTTTCCTCTGTTTTGTTGCTTAATTTATCAAGTTCACCCTGCAACCGTTCTTCTTCTTTAATTAGCGCATCACTTATTGTTTGAGCAACATCTATAACAGTCTGTTTAGTGCCTTCAATACCGTTTGCCATGCCCTGACCGATATTTTCGCCAACTTCTTCCATGACTTTTGAAGGTGATTTAATACCAAAGAAACTTTTTATGGCTTTCAGTACGCTACCGCACCACTTTTTAATTTTGCCAATCAACCAATCTGTAAGCTTATTTATGCCTTTCCAGAAACCTTTAACTAAAAACTCACCCAATTTGATGTAGTTTTCGGGAACATGCAAAGCAAAATCAAGAAGTCCTACAAAGAAATTTTTAATCTCTTTGCCGATTTTTATTACGGCGTTTCTAAAACCCTCATTGGTATTCCATAGCACAATAATAGCCGTCACTAGGGCGGCTATAGCAGTAATAATTATACCTATTGGATTAGCACTCATGGCACCGTTTAGCAGTTTTTGCGCGATAGCCATTCCTTCTGTAGCAGTTCGCCATGTTTTCATTGCCACTACTACACCATTAACAATAGATGCCACTTCCCATGTAATCATACCTGCGCCGATTGCCGCTGCTGTCGTAGCAATAACGCTTGCATTATTAAATATCCAATTAAGCGCATTAGTTACGGGAGTCAAATTAAGATTTTTTACAAAATCAATGATTTTAGGCATCATCTCATTTAAAACCGGCAATAACTTTTCGCCAAATTCTGCTGATAGGTTTTGTATTTCAAGTTTCAATATTCTTTGCTGATTTGCAAAACTATCAGAGGTTTTGGCAAAATCCCCCTGCGCGTCGGCAGTCACTGCCATTATATAGTTATATCGCAATGCAGCTTGTTCTGCTTGCGTCATTGAATTATACGCCTTATTTATTCCTTGCGATAAGGCATAAGCTTCTAGGTTGGCAACTGTCATGTTAATACCAAGTTGTTTTAGTGGTTCAGTTTCGCCGGAAATACCAGAACGAAGTTTTTCAAATGCCTCTTCGGAATCAAGATTATAAAAAGATGCCATGTCGCCAGCAAGTCCCACTAAAGAAGTTGACATGCTAATAACAGCATCCTGACTTAACCCCATCGATTTAAGCATTGCACCCATAGTGCCAGAATATTGCTTTGCTGATAATTCACTTAATCCATATGCAGAGGCAGCGTTTTTGGCAAATTCGTTAATTATATCGGCACTTACTGAAAAAGTGGTATCAACCACATTTTGCACCTCTTGTAAATCACTGGCAATCTCAACGCCTTGTTTAGCAAAAGCTACTATCGCAGCGGTAGCAGCCGCAAGGGCAACACCAACAGTCCGGGCAACATTTTTAAGCTTATCTTGCGCCTTTGTAAACTCGTCGCTATTAAGAGCAGCCGTTAATTGTGCTTGTCCGTATTCCTTGACGGCCTTTTCGTTGTCTTTGACTTCTTGCTCTGTTTTCTTTAGCTGTGCCTCGGCATTATTGAGTTTGATTTGCCAGTCCTTAACTTTGTTGGAATTCTCGCCATATTCTTGCTTGGCACTTTCCAATGCGGCAGTTAAAGTTTTGACTTTATTTTTCTGCTCATCTACTTGCGAATTTAATACCTTCTGTTTTGAGGTCAGAACGTCAATGCTGTTTTTGTTATCGCCAAATTCGGCGGTAACTTTTTTCATTTCTGAACCTAGTACAGAAAGGTTTTTATTAATACCAGATACGGCTTGTTTAAATTCCTTTTCACCATCTAAAGCAATTCCAGCCGCTATTTTCACATCATTAGCCATTTTTTCACCCCTTTAAAACGGGATAACATCATCTAGTGTAAGAGCTTTTTCGTATGTGCCATGCTCTTTTTGATACTCTTGATAGAGCATAAAAAGTTTACGGAGCGTCATATGCCAAACTTCACGCTCCGTATATCCCAATAAGACTTTGCCTATAAATAAACTGCGAGCAACAGGAAATTTTTCTGTTACTCGCTCTGAGAGTTTGGGGATTCATCCTCGTTTTTTGGCGTTCCCGCCGTAAAAGCTTCTAATATTTTTTTCGTTGCCTCTGTTATGTTGGAAGGGTTAAGCTTTCGCCCGATCATTCGTTCGTTTACCAGCTCGATATCAAGATTAAATTCTTCGATACCTTCATTAATCAAAACAGCCAGAATAAATTTTACTGTTTTAAATAATGTTCTATCATTGCTTAATAATTCCGGCAGCTTTTCAATAGATACATCAAAGCGGTCTTGAATATCGTCTATCGCGTTTAAGTCAAAATACAGTTTATAATCCTTGTTGCCAAGCGTTAAGTTGACACCTTGCGGTTTTAAATCACTCATATAATATCCCCCTTAGAAAAGGGAGGCGCGAAGCCTCCCCTTTTATGCGGTTACAGTAATATACAGTTCGAGAATGCCGGAATTAGCGTAATCGGTCTTAGTTGCCACAGCTTTAATGCAAGTATTGGACGGATCAGCGCAAGCAATAGCCGTACTATACAAAGTGCCGTTTGTTGCGCTGGGAATGGTGCCGTCAGTTGTGTAATAAATAGACGCGCCGGAAGTAGCGCATGACAGCGTAACGCTTTGGGCATCGGCATATGTACCAGATGCAACGCTAGAGGTCGGAACGGCGCAAGTCGCAGCCAAGCCACATTTTCCGTCAAGCCACGCTTTAGCCTCGGCCTCGCTGTCGAATGTTCCTTCCTCTTTCCAAAGTTCATCTGCGGCAACAAAAATAGTACCTTCCAAAGTGGTAGTACCAAATTCAACATTCTGGCCTTTGGTTTTCATCTCATCGGCAGGCTCTTTAAATTGAACTTTCTTCAACCAAATAGCGCGCCAATAATTTACCCCGCTAACAATCTTTTTGCCGTAAAAACCAAAGCCTACATATCCGGGTGCGCTTGAAACGCCAGCGGATAATTCTTTTGTACCGGCGCTTGCGTCAATTACACTTCCCTCGGTATACCCCAATAATGCCACCTGCACGGCGTTAGAGAGATTATCAATCTCAATCGAAATTGTTCCGTCAGCGAAGCTCTGATCGCTTTCTCTTATCCCATCGTCGGAATAAAGTTTAGTATCATTAGTATTAATTGAAATATTCGCAGTAATCGCCTGCGCCAAAACAGCACCGCCAGAATAAGTAATAGCGGAAGTTGTTTCCGTTGCACCTGCGTAAACAGGATATTTTAAACCTACTTTTGCCATTGTCTTACCTCCTAATCGTTAATTGTTCCTTCTATCCATGCCTCAACTACAACATGGTTGTATTTAGTGTCGGATTCATATAGTTCTTGAGTGTTAATAATAGTAAAGCCACTCGCTCGAAGTAGTTTGCGAATGGCTTTTTTAAGCGCCTGTGGGTTTGATTTTGTGAAACCGTGGACTTGTATTGTTGTTTCGTCGTATAAGTCTGTATCATCTGCCCTCAATGCTGGGCGCTCATCGGAGTAATTAAAGGTGATATAATCTGTTGCCGCACCTTCATAGACATTAGCTTGAACAGGCAGGCTGAGAGAGGTTAGCGCGGTAACAACTATTGAGTTAATATTCATTTGCTAACCTCCCTTTCAAACACTTCTCGCATTTTATTAAGCACGGCAGGCTCGCTGTCTTTGATTGCCTTTGCCAACATCGGAGTAGGCGGCTGTTTAGATGTGCCATATTCCATATATGCCAACTTTTCCATGTTGCGAACACCTTTTGCATCTTTGCCAGTTGGACGCACGACAGCATAAAATCCATTGCTAATATATTTAGCTTTAGTTGACTTAACCGAAGCAAGCATTGCGCCTGTTGAATAATCACTATCCTCTGTTTTAGCGACTATGCCACGCTGCACATTATGTTTCAAATAAGGCATAGCTTCATCTATCATTTTAGGTGCGATACGGTCAACTTTTTCTAACCTGCCAAGCTGCTTGATAAAGTCAGTTGATATTTCAAAATCAAATTTACCCATGTTACACCGCCTTATCGGAGCAGGTCAGCTCAACTATTCCAAGCCCTTTTTGGTATGCACGAATAATATCGTATGTTTTAGTGCCGTAAACAACCTGCGTTTGGTTTCCCCAATCCTCCGCGTTAACCTCAAAGGCAATAGAAGCATCAATACCGTTAGCGTTAGCAGCATAAAACTCCGACCTTGTGACAGATCTAACATCCGCCCATACCGCTGTGTCGGTGTTAGTTTCTGTCGTGTAGCCGCTTGTATCAATGCCAACCGTAACAGCCCTAAGAGTGATTGAATCAGAAAAATACATTTAATCACCCCTTAACTCAAAGCAACATTGACTGTTGCCGTTGCGGTAACATCAAGGTCAACCTCTTGCGAAGTGTAACCAGTTTTAACGATTGTGTAAGTCTGATTAACACCTGCGGAAACATAATAAAATACTGTCGTACCTGCTGCATCGGTTTCCTTTGTTTCGCTGTTGAAAGTGATTTCAACATCGGCAACCGCAGTCGCGCCAGCTTTACAGATAAAGGTGATATTGTAAGAGTTATAATCCCTGCGCCGCCGTAGTTCGTCTCTTAGTTGGAAATAATCTTCTCTATTTAGTGCCGCATCTTCATTGGATAGCCCAAACTTCCACCGGGCATAACAACGGACAGCCCCTAGAATGAGACTGTCCATTTCATCAACTACTTTTGCGCTTGTTACGCCCACGCTTTGTAGGTCAAGGCGGCACTCTTCGATAATATCCGTTAGCTCGGCATCAACATCTGTCGAGGTGTTACGCCGCACAGAACGCCGAATTTTTGTTAAATAAGTATCAGATACCGCCATATTAAGACCTCCTTAAACCACGATATACAGATCAATAGGTTTGAGACCGTCAGGAGTTCCGTTCAAGGCTATAACATTCTTTTCAATCTCGTCAGCGTCCGGCGTAACGGTTCCAGTATCTGCCGCGTTATCAAACAGTTTGACAACAACAAGCTCGTCAGCAGAAAGCATGTAAGGGATGCCGAATTTCTTGCCTATACCAACAGAGACCTTATCTTCCGCGACACCGGAAACTGTATCAACCGCGATTACCCCAAGAGTAATAGCGGAATCACCAGCGGTCTTAACTGTAAGGTTGATTGTCGCGTCCTGTGCGGCATATGCTTTGGATTCAATAGTGACGTTCACGGTTGCGGCTGCAGCCAGCCATTTAGCAGTAAAAGTCGCGTTCGCGTTAAGCCCCGCAGCGAGCTTTACTGCGGCTTCCGTGGGCGTGTCATCGCCAACAAGGAACGAAACCGTAACGTCAAAAGCATCGCCGGTCTGCTCAGATAAGAATGTAAACACCGTTGAGCCTGCCGCCTGGGCGCCCTGCGTGACCTCAACGGTTGCTTTCTGCTTTGCGGGCGCGTTAGTGCGAGCGGGAAGGTCAACCTTGGTGATAGATTTGAAAGCTAGGTTTCCGGGTTTAGCTGTCGTGCCGTCAAGCGCGATGGTTTCATCTATCGCCTCTCCCGCAAAGTTCGTACCATATACCTTGACATTGCCGGTTATATTTGCCGCAGAGCCGTCAACCTTAACATTTCTCGGAACGATGGGATCAGTAAAGCCGGTTGTTACAGATGTGGCTTCCGCTCCCATTGCGGTTAAAGCCATAACCGCCGTGTCTGATTCAGCAGATGCAGATGCAGCCGGAATATTGTAATGCGCGATAAATCCGCGGTCTATGGTTGTATTGGCATCGGTTTTAATTGTGCCAATTTTTGGGTTAAATCCTACTCTTGCCATATTATTACCTCCATTTTTTAAGGGCGCTTAGCTAGGCGCCCTGTTATCGTTTACTTAGGACTTTTTAACTCTAAGGAAACCGTTTTTGGCAGTAACATTACCGCCGGCGAATATAACGCCGCGATGAGCAATCATGCCCTCTTTGAATTTATAGTCGGTGGAGCGAGATACTTCAAGGTCGGAGAAAATACCCATCGTATAATTGGAAAGCGGACCATAAGCCATAGCGTACTGACCAGAAGTGGTGGCGGCGGCGGAGATGGCTTTACAGTTGGAATTAATGATATAAGGAACCCCATCAATAGTGCCAAAGTTTCCTTTTGGCTTTACGTCGTAAATCTTTTGACCATTAGCATCGCGGAGCTGTGCAAAAGCCTTAAGATCAACTTTGTTTAATATCAAAACAGCAAGGTCTTCGACATCTTCATTACCGCCAAAGGAATAGATGATTTCGTCAAGGGTGTTCTCGTCAATCTCGGCAAAGTCAATATCGGTAGCCGCGTCAATAGCAGTAGCGCCATCGTCAAAGATGCCTACAAAGTGACCGCTTGCGCCATCGCCAATAAGAATTTCTTTGGTGATCTTTTTGCGTTCTGCAATGGAGATGCCTTTGACAACTTCAGCATCAAAATTAGCGGCAGGAAGTTTAATAAGCTCTTCGGAATCTTCCGTATAAGCAACGATCTTTGTTTTGGTAACTTCCGCATATCCAAAAGTAGCGTCAGCATCGGTCAATGTAGTATCGTTTTCGGTAGCATATTCGCCCTCGCCGTAACCAGTGGAATAGGGCTGTTTAAAACTCTCACCGCCTGTGAATTGTTTAATGTTAACATTATCAAGCAGACTGGAAACCTCGTTAAAAGTAGGTTTGATATCAGACGCTTGATATGCAGGAATAATAACGCCGGTGCTGGCAATAGTTACAGAGCGTTTCTCAAGCAACGCTTTGCCGCGCTTTTCGGCTTCGCTTTCATCTTTTCTGCTTTGCGGCTTCGGCTCAGGAGTTCCGAGCTTTCCGGCTAAATCCATTTTTGATCTGACCTGTGCTTCTTCTTTGTCAAGCCCATCAACCTCGGTATTGAGTTCTGCTAATCTTTTTTCGTCTGCTCCGGCTAACTCATTTTTGATCTCGGCCTTGCGGGCGATAATTTCTTGTAATCTCTTTTCCATTGTTTATTTCCCTCCGTTTAATTTTAGTTTGAGTGCCAATCTCTGCCTTGCAAGTTCGGTATCCACCTTTTGCTGATGTTGCCGAGCTACCGCCTCCGCATCAGCCTTGCGCGCTTCAATTGATGTATCGTCATACGCGGGTATGTCAACCGCGCTAACGTCGTATAAACGCTTTACCCTTAAAACAGTCCACATACGATTTTCAAAGTCGTATGCTTCCTGACCGATAGTGAATTGAAAACTCATACGGTCTATGTAACCCTTTGAAATCTCGTCATAAAGTTTGCGACCTTCTTCTGTACCGTCTAATCTTGCCCTAACAAAAAGACCGTCGTTATCGACAGCCAGTTGAAGCGTTTTATTTCTTGTTCGAGCCATGACTTTGCCGGAATGATTGTAATTAAAAATGACGTCCTCCATTTTGCAATCGGTGAAAGCGTCATTTGCTATTTGTTCTTTGTATTCCATTCCTTCCAGCTCAAATAATACCGTGGGTGAGTTAAATCTCGCCGCATAACCTTCGACCCAAAATTCCGGCTCCTGCCCTTCAACCAACTCTGATCTGATCTGAAAATCAAATCTCCGCTCTATTAAGTTAGTTCTGTCCATCGTCAACCTCCTGTTCATTTTCCCCTGTTTGGTATTTTGATTGGTCTGTAGCTTTGACATAATTTAAACTGACCTGCGCCTCATCCCCACCTTCTATTGGAGAATACCCAAACATTTCTCGCATCTCGTTTTTCGTAAATAATCCTATCTCTTTTGCGGCATTTAAAATGTTTACTTTTGTCTGCATAGCTGTATTGAGCAAAATAGATGAATTAAATATAATCCTGTTGCCTGCGTCCTTTTCTCTTTGCGTGAAGCAAGCATTTGTGAAGGCTTGTCCCATTTGAATTAATCGCGGCTCTATAACCGATTCATAGAACGCCTGCCACTGTGCCTCGGTATAATCAGACATCAAAATAGCGTTTGACATTCTCCAGTAGCGCAAAATATTATCTCTAATATCTTTAGTCTGGGAAGCGTTCGCACTCCATGCCCGTACTTGTAAGGGAGAATAATCTTCCATACTATCAACGCCAACAATACCCCCATGTTTTGCTGCATAAGCAAAACGCTCGGCAAATTCGGCAGTTGATTGTTTAACATCGTCGCTGTCGAGCATAGCCTTTTTCTGTTTTAGTAGCCCCCTGACTTTATTTGACACCGAAACAGCGTCTAATAAACTTTCATTAGCGGCCTTAATCATATCAAGGGAATCATATATAGGTTCGTTTCCATCCCCGGCAACATCGCGGGAATTAAAAAACTTCCGCAGGATTATAACATCCTCAATATTTAGCGCCCTTTGTATCCCGTCTTGGTCGAGGAATTGCACCGCGTAGCCGCCGCCATCAATAGGCATGATCTCAAAATTACTATAAGCAATTGGTACCATCATTTCCGGGCGTAACCCATCCCATTTGACGTAACACATTGCGGTAGTATTATTTTCAAGCTGCGTAATGAGCTTATACTTTAGGTCAAATCCTGTCATAAGTGGGTTTGGTTGTTGGTTAAGCAGCTTCACATAAGGGCTATTACGTTTGATTTCTTTTACTCGCCCATCTTTCCCAAGCATAACGTGCATCGCCTCGGCTTTTGCCGTATGTATTGCGATACAGTCGATTACTGCCCGGACGGTTTCCTGCTCATATGCTTCCTTGCTAAATGGAGCAGACCGCGCCCCTGCGCCGCTATACACATAGCGAACTTTTATAAATCCAAATAATTTACTGAATAATCCCATTTAATCACCTCACATAGCGTAGATATTCATCCTCGTGGTTCAAATAGCTAGTAAAAGCATTAAGTAGGCTTACCATGCCATCTATACGCTTTGTACTGCTCGTCTTAACTGGTTGTATCGAATTAATCCCGTCCTTATTTGTGGTTTTAACACCAGTATTCAGTAAACACCACCGCAACATTGGATTGTTGTTATAAATTACCCTATGCTCCTCAAGTGCGCCGCCTAATTGTTTCATTGGATATGTCCATGTAAACGGCCCTTGTCGAAGATGTTCCATGTCAAAACCATATTCAACCATTTCCGGAACCCAATAGCCAGATAACGCAGCATCGTACCCTATCCATAATGGGCGTATATTATAATCTTTCACCATATCCACAAACCATTGCGATACGGCGTGAAAGTCTACTGTAGCACCTTCACAAATATGTAAGTGTCCTTGCTGCGCCCATAATTTGTAGGGAGCTTCACGACGGGAATTACTTTCCACATCATCCACCCTGCTTTGCGGAAGGAAGTATTTTTGCATTACATAGAAATTATCATCATTTGGCTTTTTGATTAATAACGTCGCACATGTTAAGTCGGTTGTTGCTGATAAGTCGCAGCCGCCTATTGCATACGATTTCTTTAAGTAATCAATATCAACAGTTGTTTCGTTAACCGCTGATTCATAATTTAACCATGCTTCGCTTGTATTTTCTGGTATGTTAAAATCTTTGGTTAATACAGTAGGCAAAAACTTAGGATCGCGCTTTGCTTTCTCCACATTCTCCGCAAGTGTCGCAAGGCTCTTGATTTTTCCCAGCCCCGGATTAGCTTTAGCCCAACATTCCGGCCTTGTCCATTCTTCGCGACTATCAAGCTCATATATCAATGGCAATAATCTGTAATCTTCATACCCTTCATCCCATAGCGCAACATGAGAACTATAGTCATATATATCATCGAAGAATAATTCACGCACAAAACCATTGGTAGATATGAGCCACGCCAACGGCTGTTCTCTCGCGCTCTGTGATTGCTTCATAACGTCATATATTTTTCTGTCCCGCGCTTCGTGAAATTCATCCTGACTAAAAAAGTGAGCATTCAGCCCGTCCATCGTTTTGGTGTCTGCCGCCAAAGCTTTAATAAAGCTGAATGCGGCCGGGAAGTAAATATCAGACTGACGCTTTTTCGTGATACTCCGCAGCGCCGGAGATTGTGACCGCATGTTAACGGCCTCGTTAAACACTAATGATGCCTGATCTTTTTTATTAGCAGTACAATAAACCTCCGCGCCGCTCTCGCCGTCGGCAATCATCATATATTGTTCAACGCCCGCCGTCTCCGTTGACTTTCCACACTTCCGGCCTCGTATATCGACAACCTCACGAATGCGGCGGTTATTAGTTTCTTTTTCAAGCCAGCCAAATATCAATTGCAACTTAGCTTGTTGGAATAGTTCAAGCCTTACAGGTTGCTTGCCCCATTTGCCCTTAGAATGTTTACAGTATTTCTCAATAAAATTAATCGGCCTTTGTCCGGCTTCTTCGTCATAATAAAAAGGAAAGTTATCAGGCGGATTATCCATCCATTTAACTTCCCTTTGATATACTGCTCTAACTTTGTTTGATACGACCTCGTCGCCGCTGTTAATAGCGGCTAAATATTCTCGTGGCCAGTTCATTTTTTCCCACCGACTGCAAACTTCATAATATCGTTAGCTATATCCTCGCCGACAGTCTCCGGCAGCGCATCGGCAAGCTGCTTGATGATGCTCTGATAATTTTTATTCATCGTATTATATAATCTTGCAACAGGTCTTTCGCGTTCATATGGCTCAAGCTTCTCAGATTGGCTAAATTGTTCAACATAGCCCCTTGCGTCAAGGTCAGCCTCATAATCTTCAAGCGTTATCCGCATATATGCAGCGCGGCGAATCAGTCCGTCATATAATGCCAATGTATCTACCGGCAAATCTTTGTATAATGCGCGAAGTCTATCGTCCTCCGCTTTTATCCTAATATCTTTAGCCTTTTGTTTCATATAATCACCTCTTTTAGTAGGGGTTTTGGTAGGGGGTTATGCGCGTATCGGTTGGTTACGTAGAAAGGTGCTGTCGGTTAACAATAACCCACCACAGGCCAACTTAACAGGGGGGGGCTATCTCTTTTTCACTTGTCCCTCATCATCGAAGTAGTATCCATCGTCAACTGCTCCCGTACATCCCTTAGTCCTTTTGGTGTGGCAATTATGGCACAATGGAGTTAATAATTTAGGATTGAGCGCAATGTTTGGATCGTTTATGTTCTCAGGTGTCAATTCAATCTCATGATGTACTTCTTCCGCCCTGCTGTCGCAATCAACACAGGTATAATAATTTTGCCTTAACGCTTCTCTGCGCGCATTCTTCCATGCTCTGCTATTGTAAAACGCTTTTGCCCATGCTTTAGCCATTGCATCACCTTTTGCATAAATATATCACTTTGGAAGTGTTTGTCCGATAATTCCGGCACATTAGCGCATATATTATTATTATCAAGTATATTATACAGACTAATATCTTAATTCATCCTTTGGGTACAACTTGAAAGTTAATATTATTGCTACGGCGATTATGCCTATATAACCAATATACACGCTTATTTGATATGGATTGATATTAAATGTCTCTATATAAGCGGCATAGAATATTGGCAAGTTAGCCGCAAGCAACCATCTCACTATCTTAATCATCGCTGCTCACCTCTCTGGCTTCTCCACTACATAGTCGTTACCCATTTTGCCGCACTTATCACAGGTGTCGCGGATTATATTCCCTGCCCATATCAGCCTATATCCGGCTTTCTCCATATCAGCGGCACAATTAGCGCATAATGTGCGGATGTCCTTTTCTTCTTTCATATCTCTACCCTACCGGCGTATTGATAACCTGCATCAAGCCTCTTTCTTTATCATACAAAAATGTTTGTGCTTTCCTTACCGCACCAAGATAGCCGCTTTCTGTATGCCATGTATCGCTTGCGGTTGGCGAAGATATGCGCCTCACTATTACACCGTTTATCTCTTGTATCATCTGTTCGCTATGTAAATGTGCAACGTGCATTTCATGGTACATGGCTTGTCCCCATAATTCCCTAGCCTCATTCGGCATTAACGATGCTAAGCGTGAGGCTTTTTCTTTACTGCCGTTACCGTTCTCTTTGTCACCATGACAATAACCTATCAAAGTATTGCCGTATAATTGATACTTCCTCGGGTATGCTCCTGTATCTACTGTCACATTATCATCTTGCCTGAACCATGCTTCTAAGTATTTCAGCGCATGATAGCCAGATAATTCATCATGGTTAGAAGGTGTATAAAATGTTTTAATAGGCGCGATATCCTCTAACATCTCAACGCCCCTGACAAGCATTTCTACCCCAATATTAAACAGCTTTTTCTCTCTAATGTCGGTGTCTTGCGGCGTTCCTCCTGTTGTTGTTTTCTCCACCGTATCAGAATTAAAGAAGTCGTTAGCCCAAACAAAAGTAATATAATCTATTGGCTTGCCCTTTAATTGCTCGCCAATCTCACCGATAATTCGGTAATAAGCTTCTCTCGCTATCTTATAATCAAAGTTTTCCGGCGTGTCACCATGCCAGCATAATTTTCCTAAGTGCAAATCAGCAATATTTATTTCAGCCATTAACGAACCTTGGCGCGACTTTATAATCGGCGGCGTGAAGTGTTTACGGTCTAATTTTGCAAAGTGTCTATCTATTTCCGCAAGGTCGATGCCTTTTGCTTTTGGTTTAGCGGTCAACCTTGATTGATAGCTGATCTGCTTTGCCCCGCCCTTAATTTGAGTGTTCCAAAAGTTATTACGACATGATATTACTTCCCACGCTGACGGATTAAATCCATGTATTTCAAGTATCTGATCCGGTGTTAATTCGTCACCGTCACGCAAGGTAATAAACTTCTCGGAGACTATAGAACCATCGTTTTGATACTCTCGGCTTGACTGTTCTTCTTCCCTTTGCTGTCTTTTATTTATCCTCTTAACCCTACTTCTAACGGTTTCCCACTTATCGAAGGGGAAACATTCTTCCTGTAAAATATCCGTAGTTTTTCTGATTGATTTAGTTTGGAGTAATTGTATAGCTCGTTCTCGCCAGTCTATGTTTATCACCCCTTTTTATTATCGCCAGCTTACCCCACCCCGCGCCGCGCTTTTAGCGATATTCCGGCACCCTTATAACCCAAATATTAGCGGGTGAGGATTTGAACCTCACATGAGTTACCAGTCAATAAACCCTTGTCCTCATCCCTGTTCCGTATCTTCCAGCGTACGGCGACTAGCGTCTACCTCATTCCGCCACCGCTAATTTTTAGCCTGCGCCTTTCGGCAAGCTGCCACAAGCCGGATTTGCACCGGCGGCACTCTACAGCCCTCTAAGTTGTGGCATAACACAAAAGACAGCCCTGCGGCTGCCTCTTGAAAGAAAGGAGAGAGTATGAAAATTTATAAAACTTTATATTACCATTATACCACTATATTTTGTACAATCAACTGTCGCCAACTGCCATATTTGCTATTTTGTCTAAACCTTCTTTATGTTTTCTGTATGTTTCCCTTTCGCTGTAATTCACTTCGGAAAATATGTCTTTCCAATCCATTCTTTTAAAATATCGCAGTCTTATAATGTCACTTTCAACAGGAGCGAGAGCATTTACGGCCTTGCGTATAGCTTCGATTTTTTTAAGCAAGTCATCAATCTCTTGTTTAACCATAGCCGCCCTCATGCCTACTGTTGACGTTGGATCACCAGTGCCGCTGCCGTGCGGCATTCCGTCAAATGCTTTAGGCGTTCCGCTAGATGCTAATATGTCAGCGTGTTCTTCTTCAAGATGCTCAATTGCTTTTAAAATGTCTTGATATTGCTCCAGCAAAAGTTTGTCCATTATCCGCCTCCCTTTATCTGGCACAGTATATTATCTTTCTACATGCCGCCGCTTCCGTTTTGTGCATTTTTCTGGTTCGCCTAACGCCACTATCATTAAGGCGGTAAGCCATTATATTATGTTTTCTTTCCTCCTGCTTAACATAAGCAAGCGCCTGCGCTATCATACTCATAAGCCGCCCCCTATTCCTGAGTATTTTTGACATCTTGTTATCATTAACGCCATATTATTATCACGACAAATCTTGTATAACTTTTTAGCGGCTGTGCAATCCCCGTTCATATGGTTGATGCAGTGTAAACATAAGCATTGATATTTACGACATGGTTCTGTAATGGGATTAACCCATACTAATGCGCCATGATGTTCCTCTAATTTTGGACTCTCCAACATAATGCACCCCCTTTTATCCCAAATAATGGTTCTTATCGTCGCAGTACCAGTCAGCCCCGACCTTGCGCGGATCCGTGCCGTATAGCTCTATTCTCTCCGGCAAATTGGCATTAACAGCGTCAAACTCTAGCCCGTACCCCTTGCACCATTCCACCGCTGCGTTAAGCGTTTCACCTTCTCGGCATGTCCACAAAATGAGCTTATTGCCAATGCTGCGTAGGTGCCGGAAGTGGTCTATAGTGTTCATGTTAGGTGCGCCTATGTTTGGCCATTCGTCGCGGCAGAGTAGGCCGTCGAAGTCAACCGCATATACGCTCATTTTTGCTCCTCCTGGTCTTTTATTTGGTTGATAGTGGGAGAAGTATCGATTATATAAATAGCATCTTCGCGTGAATAAAATTGTGGTTTACCTATCACGAGTGCCCATTCATCAAGCTCTTGTTTTAATAATTCGGCATCAATTAGTCGCATGATTTTCCACCTCCCGCTATCTCCGCAGCGCAAGCAAGATAGCCGCAACCGTCAACATAAGAATCAGCCTTATAATTACCGCCTGCAATCCGTATAATCTTGAGTAATGCCATCATAACACCTGTATCATCGCCCTTTAGAGGTACATCGACATCAAACTTTGTCTTAATATACAGCTGCCATATTTCCGCTATGTTGCTAAAATTATCTTCCACCGATCCATATTGCTGCTCCCGGTCAGTGGTGACTATTCGCGCGGCCTCGTCAAGTATAGTTTGGCGGGTAGGCTTTGGCTGATCTGCTTTTATTGGCTCTAAACTACTTTCAAACCAGCTTTTGTTATATACATATTCCCCTTGATCGAAACTAACATCGTCAACAATAAATACTTCGCCGGTTAATTTAATTCTCACGCTGTCCCCAACCTTATATTTGCTCATTCGGCTACCTCCTTTAAAGGACAATTTTCCATTTGCTCAGTCCATGTTTCGGCTTGCAAAGCTGCTATTTTCTCCGGCGATAATTCCGTGTCCTCATAGGCAGCAAGGAGTAAAAAACGCTCTTCTGGTATATTGCGCGGATAACCGCCCGCTCTTCTTATTTCGTAATTGATACGCTGAGAATCAGCCTCTTTTTTATTTGTTAGCCTATCCATCGACCTCGCCCCCTTCTTTAACCAGCTTAATAGTATATGTTTTGTCGGCAAAGCGGAAACCATCAATGCCAGAGTTGACCATTGCCGCTATAATTTGCTTTTCTGCGGATTCAATTTGTCCATTAAGCTTTCTAAAGCATTGCTCTAACTCGCATTTGCTTTGGCGTAGCTTCTCTAATGATGCTGCTCGTTCTAATATCTCTTGCATTATCCCTCGCCCCCTTCCGCTGGTGTGCGTAAATAATCCCAAATAGCCGTTTTCATCTGTTTAGATAGTTCCCTGTTTGGAGTATAAGTCGAAAACCATAGTGTCAATGCAGTAAAAATAGCATCCCTTAACTCCGCGTCACTCATACCTCGAATATTATCAGCATTACTAGGCTGTCGCTTACATCCCTGCCCCTCAAAACAGCTAGAAATTAATGGACAGCTATCGCAACCAGAAGTTATCATTTTATCCCTCGCCCCCTTCCGGCGCTTCCGGCAATGGCCGCCAATGCGATATACTAGCTTCAGTATAATCACAAAACGCACCTTCCCAATCCAAGGTATCTGAGATATATGCCATGTCCACTTCCCCGATATGATTAAATACTAATACAATTTTATTAAGTTCCGGCAACTTCTTTTCCACTGGAATCCAGCGGTTAGCCTCCCGCAGCGCCGCCAATTCCTTTTGCAACTGCTCGTTTTCGACTAACAATTTCGCGCATTGCGATTCCGTAAAATTGTTTATTCGGTCATAATCAGCAAGCAGCCGCTTCATATCAAGACGCATCCTTGCAATATCGGCTATCCTAAACTGCTTGTAATCGTCAGTTGTTAGTTCGCTGAAATATCTTTGCCGTATCTCAGATAAATATTTATCATCCATTGCTTTCTCAATCTCGCTCATTTACCTTGCCCCTCCTCTACCTTAGTGCGGTATTGCTCGCGCTTTGTATAATATTCACGCGGCATATTTCCACCAAACTCAGTATCAACATACTTGATAAATGCTTTTGCCTCTGCCAGCTTCGCGCTCAACTGCTCATTCTCGGCTATAAGCGCCTCTATTGCAGTAAGAGCGGCAACCTCAAGCATACAAGTACATCCTACATCATTAGCAAAAGGACAACCCTTACAATTTCCCGTTATACCACAACACCGCAACCCCTCGACAACATCTTGTAATTCCATTTTATTCCATCTCCCTTATTCGCTAATTTTAGCCCTTCTGAGCTGTTCGATTTATCTTCCTGATAATTTGTCCACTTGTGCCATTCTATCTAGCTGTAGTACCCTGAAATTATCGCTGTGCTATATGTTGTGGCTACAGCTCCCTAGCACTTTCTGTAAGTCCCATCGAAAATGCACTTTTAACTTTTTGCCCGGTATTTCTATTCCGTTTTCTTCGCACCACATGAGAGGTATACTTTTGCGTTCTTCGTGAGCTATAAAATATTCAATTTTGCCAATATGTACGAAGAATGTTCTTTCCGCGTCTCTAAAGTTGATTATCAATCCGGCAACAACACCGCCATACATGCTTGCTTTTGAGAGGTCCACTACTTGATTCTGCCTGATCGCTGAAAATGGGAGGCTTTTACCCTTATGGCTTTTGAGTTCCAGCAGAAACAATGTGCCGTTATATAACATACAATCGCATATATTGCTTTGCTGAAATCTTACGTTTTCGTTTTGGCCTCCGGCAAAATTAGCTGTCCCGTCTCTAAAGCGGTAAAAGAAAACATCGTCCGGCACGCTCTTTTTAATTTCATCCTCAAATTGCTTTCCGGCGTTACCCATTGTCAGCCCTCCCTATATTGTTTGCTCTACGCCTAAATCAAATATTGTTACCTGCGATTTTTCCAGTTCCAGCCGCTTTGTTGCAGCTTGCCAGTAATCCTTGTCAATCTCAAAGCCTATGTACTCAAAGCCCATCCGGTGACAAGCTATAAGGCTTGATGCGCTGCCTACGTGAGTATCAAGGATCTTATCTCCTTGCTTAGCGTAGTGCGTGAGTAGCCATTCATAGAGTGCAACAGGTTTTTGCGTGGGGTGAATGCGGATCTCTTTTTCTGACATATTTCCTTGGAGCATGCCATTCCAGAGATAGCGAAAAACTTGAACGCTTTTATGCATAGAGCAATATGCTATTTCACATTTAGAAAAAGAGCTTGCATCGTTTTGTTTATCCCAAACAATGCGTCCGCTGCCCATATAAAGATAGTCGAAATAATTGCAACCCCAGATGATCTGATTTTTTGATACTCTTATAAGCTCGTTAAAATATCGCTGATCTGGTATTTCCCAATATGTTGATTTAAAACGGTTTCTTTTTACTCCCGTTGTAGATATAGCTGCTCCGGGGAATATTTCACGTCCAACTTTCTCAAAATACGGCGGATCTACGATAGCCAACTCAAAATATTTATCAGGGAATTGCTTCATGCCCTCCATGCAATCCATGCAATATAGCTTGTTAAGCTCTAACATATGCCCTCCTAAGTATTGAAATCGTGAAAATCTGTCCCTTGCTCCATGTGCGCCCTTGTCGCGGCAGGCCTTGACCACATTCGATGAAACTGCTGCCACTCTTTGGAATATTTCTTTTTTGTCGCTGCTCCGATCGGCTGATAGAGTTGAGCGAACGGCATAGCTCCGGCCTCATATACCTCGCGTAACCTTACCTCGTTTTTATCCATATCGTCGCCAATTAGAACATAGCATTTGATCTTTTCTCTTGTGAATCCAGCCTTAGTGAGCTTTCCGCAGGCTTCTTTAAATTTTGGCAATGTAGCATCGGTATCGCATGCCAGCCACAATTCATCAATTTTTAGGCTTGTAACAGCATTTACAAAATGATCGTCCAGCAGTTCAGCTTCTAACCCGCCTTTAAATTGGATTTGTCGCTGACCATGTAGCATATCAAAGACCTTGTTTTTGTGCGCTCGGCTTGATTGTAAAAAATTGTTATCCTGAATGATATTGCCCTGACATATTGGCAGTTCTTTTAAATTGCCTTCAAGCTTTGGTACACAGCACCATGGGCAATGATTATTGCATCCTCGTGTTGTAAAAATGATATTTGGCTTTAAGTACATTCCCTGAATAAAGTCTGTTGCTTGTGATCCAAACGCAGGGCCGCCTATCTTTACCGGCTTATCTGTCGCAACCTCCCATTGATACTTTAGGTATTCAGCTTGCGATTTCTCCCAAGAAAACGAACAGGATATATGCACTTCATTATGTTCAGGAATAAAGGCCGGAAGTGGAGGAAAACCGATAAAGGCATATTCATCATTGGGGGTATAGCTTGTTCGATCAACAAACACTCGGATGTTTCTCATATGCCCTCCTATGCCTCTAGCATGTTTTGGCTTGTCCCGCCTATCGCCATATTATCCAGCGTTTCCTCGCGCTCATTGTCCATTTCGATAAAGCGCCGGAAGCGGGGAAATTGATACTGCTCCCTCTCCTGCTCTTCAAATCTGCCTAAATCAATCAATCTACCCACGCTGCCTATGTACCGCTGGCATTGTTTTGGTAAAGCCTTAAATTTGTCCTCGCAGTTTATCCGCGCCTGCTGGCCTTGCGTTAATTCGGGATTGCTTGCACTCTGTGCCGTAAAGCTAAAGCGGTAACTCATTTCAAAGCAGTAATCAGCGGCATTATTTAGCTGTCGCCACATTTCCTCTGCTGACGGCTGGTTGACGGTTCTTAGTTTCCGCAGTTCTAAGAAGATATTGGCAGGCTTGATAGCAAATTCGCAGTAGGTTAAGGCTCTCATGTATGCGCTTAATACTTCTTCGCAGGGATAGCCTTGAAATAACTTATGCCAAGTTTGCGTTAATACTTCTAACTGCTCGTCTGTTATGTTCTTATTCCAGTTATCAAAATTAGTTCTGTTAAGTGCAATTAAATAATCAATTTCATCAATCGTCATATGTCTATCGCCTGCTCTTTCCTTTTTTCTCGCACTCTTTTTAGCTTGTCCATAAAGTCATCACCCTGTGGCTGGCCTCGTGATTGCTGCTTGAGTCTGTCGAATACAATGCCCTGATAATTGCTCGCCATGCTTGACGTTATTACTTCCGCTACCGCTGCGTCACCAAACTTAGCGGCGTTATTGCTAATCTGCGTCAATAAGGATTTCAGTCCAGTAGGTTTGTATTTCTGTTTGCGTTCTTCTTTGTAGGTCAACCAGTCTTGTATTTTCTCTGTCAACAACGGTGAAAAGTTAAATTCTTCTAAGGGGGATAAAGGGGGTATATCTTTACTTGTTTCTTTGTTATTATTGTTACTATTGTTAAGCTGTGGTTGATTGCTGGTTGATTGCTGGTTGATTGCTGGTTGCTCGTTTGTTGGCTGGCTGGTTATTTCGTTGGTTGATTGGTCTTGATATTTGTTATAATTGACCAGCGTGACTATGGTATAAGTGTTGGTTGATTTGCTGGTTATTTCGTTGGTTGATTTTAGCCTTTCTAAGCAAGTGCGTACAGTTTGTGGTGAAAGGTGTGTTTCTTTAGCTAATCCATCTCTTGAAATAATCCGCTGGCCTCGCAATATCTTAACGCCGTGCCATTTCGTATCTTTCCAGTTAGCGGTAACAAGCAGATGAATAAACAGCCTTGTTGTTTTAACATCGTCGTACCATTCCCACTCTGTAATTTTTCTATGTAGTGTTATAAAACCGTTATCAGCTTTCATATCTTTTCTCCCAGTTATATTTCTGGTAATATAATTTGCTCTTATCCCATCCGGGGTACTTGCTCCGTAGATACGCCTCAATCTTGACGGCTATCTCTTTACGCCTTATGCCCTTGTCGTAGTCATCATGGCACTTTGGGCAGGCGGTAAAGATGTTTTCCTCTATGCCTAACCCTCCATGAGAACGCGGGATATAATGTGCATTTGGCATAGCATAAGGCGAACCGCAGAGAATGCAACAGTGACCGTCACGCTCCCATACTACCTTTTTGACCTTTGGTGATATGTCCAGAGCTTTAGTTATCTTGTGCATGATAAGTCTCTGTATCAATTCCCAATTCCTGCGCCTCGGCAATTACACCGTCCAACAACCTTGTCATTTCCTTTGTGTCGTAGGTGCTTGAACCAAAGTAACATTGCAGCTGTACGCCTTTTTTGCCATTAACAACGACCTCGCCTAAATCCCTGACGGTGCGCCATTCCCGCTTAACAGCCTCAACAGCCTCAGGCTTGACGATGATGTGAGTAAATTTGCCGTAACGGTCAAGCATCTCTATGTATAATTCATCTTTGCTTGTCCGCAGAATATCTGCCATTTGCTCGAGTAATTGCCATAAAAATGCATTTTGTTCTATTGTTCTTTTGTTGTGCCACTTATCAATTGTCAATAGTAATGCAGCATCTTCTTTGCTTTTCTGATGCTCTTGACAGGCAGCATATAATGACCGCGCCGCCCAATTGCTGCCAGTAATGCGGAATGAAATAATCATATCCGCACCACTAGCAAACACCCCCTCTACTGTTGCCTTTATCTTACCAATCATGCTGATTTCCTCGCATTAGAACGTCTATTATTAGCCTGCTCTTTTGCGGTCGCCCAGCGACAATTATCAGGAGTATAATTTCCATCAACGTCAATACGATCTATGCTTAAATTATCAGCATACCCATGAGCAAGTGCCCAATCGCGAAAAGCAACAAAATCATGCCTCCATCCTTCGCAAATGCTTATACCACGCGCCCCATAGCGGAAATACTCTGTGGAATTTTTTGTATAACAGCGAGAAATCATGTTACGCCAAATACGGTAAATGCGAGTTTTACTTCCCCCATGCGTGGTTTTCTTTTCTGAAATCCTTTTACTCTTAGTGCAACCGCAGCTTTGGCTAGCTCCTGAAAATAGATGGTCTTGGCGAATTATAACCGTGTTCCCACAACCACACTTGCATAGCCACATCGTGCGTTTGTTTCTATTCTCTGCTATTTTAACGACAGTTAAGTTTCCAAATTTCACTCCCGCTAAATCATATGAATTCATCACTTGCCTCCTTTACCATCACCAAGGAATATCATCGTCACTTGTCATAACATCATGTGTTGAGCTTGTCTGTTGCTGTTCATTATTGCCGCCATCTTTCGGTGACAAAAACTGTACGCTTTCAGCTACTATCTCCGCTATGGTGCGCTTGTTGCCGTCTTTATCTTCATAGTTTCTGATCTGTAGGCGACCATCAACAGCAACCAATTTGCCCTTAGACAGATATGTATTGCAGTTCTCCGCTTGTTGCCCCCAAACAACAACAGGTATAAAGTCTGTTTCGCGCTCTCCGGCTGCATTTTTGCGGCTGCGGTCTACTGCTAAAGTAAATGAGGCAACGGCGGTATTATTTGGTGTGTAGCGTAATTCAGGATCGCGCGTTAATCTTCCAATCGCAATAAAACTATTAAGCATTCTAGCAGCCACCTTTCGTATCTGTGTATTTTAATGCACACTTCTTACACATAGCTCGTCCATGCCTTTTCTTCGCGCCTTCGTACATTTCTTTTGCGGTATATGTTTTGCCATTATAGGTAGTTGATGTAAACGGCGCGCCGCATACTTCGCAAACATATTGCAATAGCGGATCATCTTCCGTGTTTTGCGCTTCTACCGCTTGCTTTTGGCCTTTATCTGCCGTCTTTGGGGTTTTATCTGCTTTAGCTTGTCCCTTGAGTTTAAATCGCTCAGCCCCCTTGTTATCGGATATTATCAGGCTATTTATTTCCCGCCTGTCGTTATAGCCAATCTCTTTGACTTCAAAGCGCGTCTTGCATTTAATAGACCCATTGCTTTCATAGTGTTCGCCCTCGCTAAGCTCAATATAGATAAACGGTGCGGTATATAGCTCTCTGCCGATACCTACATTAAATCCGGCTCTTTTAAAAGCATCAGAGGCTTGTCCTTTTTGCTTTTCTGTATAGCTCTCGACCCCGACATCTTGTTTGCGTACCCAGCATTTTTTGTCATCATCCCAAGTGTCGATATTGCAGAATAGGTTATCATTTATGACCTCATGTGTTCTCTGCCAATTATTAGCCCCATATACAGCATCTAAAATACGCATATCAACCCTTGCATCTTTGTAAAGAAGCAGTATTGCGCCTACTTTACCGCTTTTATTTTTACTAATACTCTGAATGCGGCACTCAATATCAGCAGCCTCTAATAATGGAATAGCTGGCATCTTCACTCCCCCTTTAAACTTTCAAAATATTCAGCAGCGTCTACTTCATTCCGGCAGTTTTCGCAGCCGACAACATTGTTGTTATTATCTGTGTAGATGATATCGCCCTCGCCTAGCGGTGCGCCGCAGCATTCACATACCCAACTGGTATAATCAATATCATCGGCGTGTGGAGGATCGTCCAAATAATAACTTTCTATCTCCTCTAACCACATCTTAGCCCCTCGCTTTCTCCAACTCTGCCAGCTTCATTTTGAGCATGATATTTTCTTCGTCAGTACATCTAAAGGCGCGTCTAACTGAATCCCTTTCAGCCTTAACCTCGACAAGCTCAGCCGCTTGTGCGATAATCGTGTTTTTCATTGTTTCCTCTGTTAAGTGCATCTTGACAACTCCTCTCATTAGTTGTATATTGGTCTTGAATATTTACCTAGTTGCCGTCGCCGGTGTTCCCGCACCTGTGGCGGCCTTTTGCTTTGCCCTCGTTTTGATGTAATAAAGCTTATTGCTTATTTTTCTTTCACTCACCCCCGTTATTTGCGCTATTTGTTCACCGCTTAACCCCTTGTTATGCAGATCAAGCATCTCTTGTACTTGCTTTTCCGATAGATGCTGATAACGCTCTCTGCCATAATCAACTTGCGTGGGCACAACTTTCATGCCATCGATAATCTTTCTAATATCATCTTGTCCGCAAGCGTTAAGCTGCGCTAGAACCGCTATTTGGCTTTTGGGATAAGCAGCAAGCCGATATGATTTGCGTATTTGTTCATCTGTCATCCACATTGTTATATTCCTCCATGACAACAAAGATAAACAATACAGGTTGCAAGTGCTATTGAGCCGACAATGATAATCAGTCCCATGATGTTATACAAATTTAGCTGTCTGCGCTTTTTGGGAGATTGTTGGTAGTTGATCGGTAATAAATCAAGATTCATATGTAAACCCTCCTAACTCTCACGCGTGTTAATATCGATGTAGAACATGCTCAATTCCTTATCCCATATCAGGCTATAATAGCCTATCCAGTTTTGGGAGGTCATGCCCAGCGCGTCAAGCGGCAGTCTTGCTGATACCCGCCCACAATCCGTTTTGCCGCTCAGTTTAAAACCATGCTGCTGATCGCTAGGCTTGAAATAAACCCTACCCTGCTTCTGTGCGGCTATGATGTATTGAGCGCCAAGCATATGCGCTGCTTTGGGTGAGAACGAAAACGCTGCGCCGGTGCGATTGCCGACAAAGGTAACGCTTACCTCAATTTCCTTTCTTATTTGTGTACCACCACTTTTTTTAGTTACAAAACTTAAATCATTAATCATTGTTTCTCTCCTCCTTAAATATTTTTTCATAAGTAATCATCAACGCCGCCGCCATTATCATGCGTTCTATGTTGGGCAGCTCGCCCAGCGGCGGGATCGTGCGGTCAAACATGGCTTGTCCCTCCGTTTACAACGATAAACTTAGTTTCCTCCGGAATAATCAGCGTTAGCGTTTTGGTTTCTGCGTTCCAGCGCCAATATGCGCCGCCGGGAAGTGTGCCGTAATCAGATTGCTTGTCCATGTGTACCCCCTAAGTCAAACGCCATATCCAACCCCTTTTGGTAAATATCCAACCTGTTAAGGTCAATAAAATAGGAATACCGCTTGTTGACCAAAATTGCTGTACCAAAAGGGCAGGAGTTTTCTTTTCTTCTTAACCATGACCTTAATGTTTCCGGATCCATGTTGAGTTTTTCGCAGGCTATTTTTATGTAGTCTCGTTTTTTTCTCATATGCTCTCTCCTTTCTTTGCTTGTCCTCCCTGCCGATAAATGGTAGAATTTAGGATATGAAGGGAGGTGATAATATTGAAATTAAATCCTGATTGCATAAGGGACCTACTGCTTGCTGTTGAGGAATATACTGATAAAGAAACCTATTTGGATTATCCTAGTAAAGAAGCTGATCAATATTTAAGTGAATACCCATCTAACGAGGTAAGATACCATATTGAACAGTGTTACTTAGCTGGGTTAATACTAGAAGTTGACGAAGATTTATCTGGTAATTGCAGTGTTTCTTATTTAACACCCAATGGCCATGAATTTGTTGCTAATATAAGAACAGATAAGCACTGGAATAAAACAAAAGAAATCGCAAAAGAAATCGGGTCTTCTTCGCTATCAACATTAATTCAGGTTGCGGCTCAGGTTATAAGTAATTTAATTACTAATTACCGTTAAAGCCTTTATGCTTAGTGTTACCGTAAGCTCTGACGAGCCACCGCCAGAGCTTTTTAATTGAAAGTCAAGAACTCTTTCCAATTTCTGGCCGTTGAGTACGATTTCAGTTTTGCTTTTTGTTTGTGTTATCTCCAAGGTATTCATGTCTCGCCTCCCCTAACTTGCTTTGTCTTGCTTGTCAAGATTGGCTTGTATTCCCCTGCCGGTTAAAATGTTGTGGATCATCAGCCGCCCTTTTTGCGTCCAGCGAGTCGAAAGCTTTGTGTCCGGCATTCCGTCGCTACGGATAATCGGGATAGTCTCTGACTTCGTATAGCCAAAATTCATATGCTCTTTATAGAGAATCCATTGATCGTTGACTTTGCGCTGGATATGTTCATCAAACAGTATCTTATTAAGCTTGTACGCGCTCATGCCGTAGTCGGCTGCGATCTGCGAAGTTGCCATAACACCCTTGCTCTTTAAGATTTGATCAAGGTATTGTAATTTGGGTTCACATTCGGCAATTCTCTGCTCTAACAAGAGTGATTTGGTCTGCTCTTCCTTTAAGGCCGTAGCAAGCTTGATGATGGTATCAGGATTAAGCAAGACCTCTTCGATTTTCTGCGGTGTCATATATGCACCGTGCTTTTGTATCGAAGGTATGACATCATCAAATATCCACTTTTCAAACTGTTCCGCTGCCGGAAGCTTACTGTTGATAATGAGGCGGTATAAATTGCCCTCATTGATAAACTTTGCTTGTTGCGTTCTTCCGAGACTATCGGTGACGGTATGAATCATACCCCCATCCTCTTTGCAATGTTGCTTAATTGCTTTATGTGGCTGGTCGTAGCCTAATGCTCTCGCTACATCGCTGCCGCAAAATAAAACCTTGCCGCCGTTTTCAATGGTTCTCACTTCACCAAAAGTGTTATTGTTGTAAATCTGTAAATCTGACATCGGATAACCCCTTTCTAACTTGCTTTGTCTTCGTCTATTGCTTTTTTCTCCTGATTTGCGGTAAAATAGAACTGCCCTTGCGGCAAGAAAGGAGTTGGTTTTTTTGACCCAACTTTTGAACTTGCCTTGTTCCCTTGTTTCACCTTGATGCTATGGGGCTAATGTAAATGCAGAACCATAACTGCATAAGTGAAAGGACGTTTAAGAAGTGCTGTGTGTAGGCGCGCCCGGCAGGTGTGCTGGAGAGTGCTTCCGCCACGGTGGAGTAACCGTAAAAGGCTGCAAACGTCAAGGGTAAACAAATATTGGGGCAATGATCGTCTATGTACACACCATAGGCGGTTTTTGCTATTTAGAGCAGCTCTACTTCGCCGCAAATCGGGGTGTTGGTACTATGCTGTTTTGTCTTCGTCGGTTGCAAAAAGCCTGACGGGTTTAATTCTCGCGTAATAGTCGGTCAATATCCGCTTGCGCTCGTAATAATCCGGTTCCGTGATAATTAATCCCATATCGAACCGCTGTAATTTGATAACTCCGTCAAGCTGTTCCCTGTCGAGATACGGCCTTATACTATGCCCTTTGACATCATTGTCCTTGCGGAATTGGCCTGTTGATGTTCCGAGAACAATCTTATTAATAAGGCTTAGCTCATTGCTAAAATGGTAATTGTGATAATCGTCGCCATGTGCTTGCTTAATTGCCTCGGTAAAATCGTGGTATTCTAATTTGGCGGTTTCAAGCTGCCGGATAAACGATGCCATGTGGTTAAACTCATTTATGTAAGCAACCTTAAATGCCATCGCTCGTTTGCCAGTGAAGCCCATCGCAAGAAGCGAAAATCCGTCTTTAGTCATGACGTACATTTTGTTTCTCTTGCCGCTTGCGTCTTTGTAGTAACTGAGCCCAAAATTGGGCTGAGTAAAATCAGTGTTTGCGGCAGTTAATATTTTTTCTTCGATGTCTCTAATAACGTGTTTGTGTTGTTTGCCGAAATACTCTGCCACTTTCAAGCTGTCGGTCATTGCCTGATCGTTCTTCTCAAAAACTAATTCCTTGCTTTCGGTTAAGGTTAGTGCTATACTCTGGTTAGACAAATGCATCAATCCTTTCTTTACCCGTCGTTGCCGCGACGGGCTTTTGTTTGCCTTAGTGTAGTTCATCATTGCTCCTCCAAATTCTAAGACGCTAATACATCACCGTTTGGTGATGATCTGGGTAAAAAAATAGCAATATATAAGGCTTCTGATAAATTAAGTATCTCGGCAATTTTTTCAGCTTCATCGACATCGGGAATGTATTTGTTGCAAACCATCTTAGATACTTTATTCCTATGCCAGCCTATTGCCTCACAAAATTTCGTTTGCGTTCCGAACTTGGCAATAATTTCGCCCTTTAACCGTTTAGTATTCATTTGTTGCCTCCCTTCTACTTCTAACATTATCATCACCATACGGTGTTATTTCCATCTTAACACCTATTGGTGATATTTGCAATACTTTTTTTGAAAATTTTATTGCATTTGGTGATAGATTATGCTATCTTATATGTACAAACTAAAAGAAAGTGGTTGCTATTATGAACACAAAAATTAAAACTTTTGCTGAAAGATTAAAAGAATATAGGACTATATTGAACCAATACACTCTTTTGGAGCTTGAAAAAATGACTGGTGTTCCTGCTCAAACCCTTAATAGATATGAGCTTGGTCAGCGTATACCCAAAATAGATATAGCTGAAACAATTGCAATGATGCTTCACGTAGATTCCATGTGGTTGCAGGGTTATGATGTTGATATGAAAAGAAGCGGACTAATTTTAAGAGATGAAGACTTATTTCAAGATCACTATCCCTGTAAAGATGTTGATATTTCAGATTTTAATTTAACAGAAGCTGAACTGAAATTTATAAAAAAATACCAGCTCCTAAATGAAGCTGGCAAAAAGAAAGCTGACGATTATATAAATGACCTTCTGGAAAACGAGAAATATACCACGTCGGACAGCTCGATTGGCGGCGGGAGCGATAACGCCGAGTTTTCAAAGGAAATATGCTGATATAGTTGATCTCTCGCTTTGGCGAGTAAAAAAATAATAGGAGGTTCAAAAGCATGGCTATAGCAAGTATTTTGTTCGTCGTTTTTCTTGTATTATTTATTATTGGGTTAGTAAGTCCTCAGAAAGCATTATTTTGGCGCAAGGATAAGAGTAGAAGTAGAAAAATGTCGGCGTTAGTATATGGCGGCTTAACTATTGTTTTTCTTATTATCGGCGCATCGCTAACTCCGGTTTCTGATACGCCAGCATCAACATCAAATACGACGGAAACAGCAACTAAAGAAGATGCTTCAGCCAAAAAAGATGTTAAGGAAGAAGTAAAATCCGGAATTGACCCCGATGCATTCGACGAAAACGTAAAAGCGAAAATGGCAGAAATTGATACCGACGGTATTATCTCGAATATTAAAACGGAAGTTAGCGGGAGTTTTGGATATGTATCTTTAACATTGGCGGATATATCCACATGGGGAAATGACGAAACAGTGCAAAAAGAATTTATTAACAATATGGGTAATTTAATGGATCAAGTAGCCATCATTTCTGTATATGAAGGTACTGAAGATACTATAGGCACGCAAGTAACTGTTTATTCTCCTGGCGGCTTGAAATTGGGCGAAAGATCAATTTTTGGCAATGTATCTTTGGAATAATAGGCGAATTGAATTTATGGAGAAACCAAACATAAAAAAAATTATAAGTAAACAATATGTTTTTATTATTGGCTTAATAGGAACGATTGAAATACTTAAGTTGCTGTCAAAATTAATTTACCTTAGATTGGGATGCAATCTTAATATGATTATTTGTGGATTTATATGGGCTGCCGGATGTGGTTTGTTTTTATATGCTTATTATTCTATTACAAATGTAAATTCTTAATTAGGCAGGTGATAATATGGCCGATTATATTACTATATTATTAATTATGGTTAAGAGGTAAGTGTATGCCAAAAAAAAATGGTAATGGCGACGGTTCTTGGGATAAGCTCAAAAACAAGGGCGGAGATGAATATTGGCGCCATCGTGTATCAATTAAAATGCTGAATGGCGAATCAAAACGAGTGCCATTTTATGGAGCAACCAAAGAAGAGTGTCGCGAAAAAGAAAGGGAATACAAGAAAGATAGTTGCCTCAGTGAAATTAAAACTGTTGCAGAATGGAGTAAATTTTGGCTTAAAACCTATGTGGTTGTAAAAGATGAAAATAATGAAAAACAAAAGGATGGGGTTACTATTGATTGGTATAATTATCTCGAAGGTATAATTGATAATTATATCATTCCCAATATAGGCGAAACGCTATTAGATGAAGTTCTTCCCATGCACATTAAAAGTATGTTTGGTAAATATTCTAATATGTCGGTTTCATTTTTGAATAAATTTAAAAACACTAGTTTTAATATATTTGAAGATGCCTTAGATAATAAATTATGTCACCAAAACCCCGTTAAAAAGATCGTCATAGCATCCGGGGAAGAAGATAACGAATTTGACGTACATTTTTCACCGGAACAAGCTGAATGGATATTAGATTATATCAATAAATTCCCTTCCAAAATGGGAACAATGGTCGCAACTGATCTTTACACGGGAGTTAGGCGTGGTGAGTTATTGGGTATAGCAAGAGAAGACCTCGACGGCGATAATAATATTATCGACTTGCAACGTGAAATAGTGCTGCGTAAAGGAAAAAAACAAATGAAGCACAAATTGAAAACTAAAAAATCAAAAGGTCAAATACCCTACGCCCCTGCATTAAAAAAGATTATTCAAGAAACAGATCACCTTTTATCGCCACATAAGAAAGGTACGTTTAAAAACCCAAACTATCTATTTGTCAACGAAAAAACAAAAGAATTTTTATCGCCTAATTGTTATACAAATGAATTTAAGAGATACATGAAAAAGATTAATGATTATTACAAGGCCGAAAAAGAAAAAGACCCAACATTGCCGGATAAGGAAATTAGTATTCTTACACCAAAGGCTTGCCGCCATACCGCAGCAACTAATATGTTATCAAACGGCACAGACATAAGAGTTGTGCAAGAAATATTAAGGCATACGGATATTAAGACTACGGAAATATATACTCACCCTAGCATGAAAGATATGCGCGGGGGTATTAACAACCTTAAATATTAATTTTTTTTACCCAAAATTTTAGCCCAATATTAGCCCAATAGCAACCCATAACAACAAATACTAAGCCTCATAAATAAATAACGTCATTTCAGACAATAAAAAATCCCCCTGCTAGAGAACATCTAGCAGGGGGCAAATATGGAGCGGGTGATGGGAATCGAACCCACATAACTGGCTTGGGAAGCCAGCGCTCTACCACTGAGCTACACCCGCATTGATAATTATTTTAACATACGAAAATACAAAGGGCAATATTTAATTGTATCAAAAAAGATATAGCCGTCCGCCGATTTATTAAAAACGGACGGCTATATCAATTCAGCACAAAATCATCAACCACAACGTGAAAAACCGCAGCCGCGGCAAACAACACAGCCGCCTTCATACTCTAATTTACTGCCGCAATCAGGGCATGTTTTCAGCTTATTATCATTATTTACGCTATCTTTTAATAATCCACATTGACTTTCCGCTGTCAACCCGGATGATTTATGCTCGCTCCTAATATACTCGGCAACCTTTGCCACCACTTTAGCTATTGCATCCGGACACGAGGTACAGTGCATTCCCTGCTGTCTGATCGTGGAAGGGCAGCGGATGCCTTTCAGCTGGTCATAAATCTCCTCTACACTGATACCGCTGCGTAAAGCAACGCTGACTAATCTGGCTGTTGCCTCTGATTGACTGGGGCAGCCGCCGGCTTTGCCTGTACTGGTGAATACTTCGCAAATACCGCTTTCATCAAAATTGACCGTAATATAGAGATTACCGCAGCCTGTTTTTACTCTCTCGGTAAATCCTTGGGTAATAGCCGGACGCAGCCGCGGCACAATTACACCGTTGCCCTGTTGTACATTACCATTATTATCCTTACCATTATTATCCTTACCATTATTAACCTTGCCGATATTCAATACCTGAACATCACGGCTGCCGTCACGATAGATTGTAACCCCTTTGCAGCCTAGTTGATAAGCAAGCTGATAAACCTCTTTCACATCATCACAACTGGCAGTACTGGAGAAATTGACTGTTTTGGACACCGCGTTATCGGTATGGCTCTGAAATGCCGCCTGCATTTTAATATGGTCGACAGGCGATATATCATGAGCGCAGACAAAAACGCGTCGTATATCCTCCGGTATTTCATCAATATTTGCTATTGTTCCCTCCTTGGCAATTTTCTTCATCAAATGATCATTATAAAGACCGCGCTGTTTTAAAACGTCCAGCAGTACCGGGTTTACTTCTATCAGTTCGGTACCGTCCATAACATTACGGATAAATACATAGGCAAATACCGGTTCAATACCGGAAGAACAGCCGCAAACTATGCTGATGGTACCGGTAGGCGCAATTGTAGTAACCGTAGCATTACGCTGCGGTGCTTGGTCTTTATAAATGCTATGCTCAAACAAAGGAAAAGCTCCCCGCTGCTGCGCCAGCATACGGCTGGCTTGCTGCGCTTCTTCTTCTATAAAAGCCATCAGCTTTTCCGCCAGCTCTTCTGCTTCCCCAGAGTTATAAGGAATATCGAGATAGAGCAGCATATCAGCAAAGCCCATCACGCCCAGCCCGATTTTACGTGTCAGACGTGTTACTTCCGCAATTTTTTCCAGAGGATAAACATTAGCTTCAATAACATTGTCCAAAAAATGAACTGCCAATTTTACTGTTTGCGCAAGCAATGGATAGTCGATCTGGTAACCATCTTCAGTCTTTTTAAGCATTTGAACCAAATTAAGCGACCCGAGATTGCAACTTTCATACGGCAATAACGGCTGTTCGCCGCAAGGATTGGTACTTTCAATCTCTCCTTGCGACGGTACTACGTTGTCCTTATTCAGCCGGTCAAGAAAGATAATACCAGGCTCACCGTTAAGCCAGGCTGCGTCGACAATTTCATCAAACACTTCCTTAGCGTTAAGTTGTCCTACCGTATTACCGCTTTTGGGGTCAATCAGATCATAATTCTCATTAGCGGCAACTGCCGCCATGAATGCTTCGGTGATGCCAACCGAAATATTAAAATTAGTAATATCGGCGTTATCGGTCTTACAATGGATGAATTCTTCTATATCGGGATGGTCAATCCTTAATATACCCATATTGGCGCCGCGACGGGTTCCCCCTTGCTTGACAGCTTCCGTTGCCATATTAAAAACCCGCATAAAACTAACCGGCCCCGACGCCACTCCACCGGTCGATTTGACCGTTGCGCCTTTTTGCCGCAGCCTGCTGAATGAAAAACCAGTGCCGCCTCCTGATTTATGAATCAAAGCAGCATTTTTGACAGCCTCAAATATTTCTTCCATGCTATCCTCAATCGGGAGAACAAAACAGGCCGATAACTGACCCAAGGGTCTACCCGCATTCATCAATGTCGGAGAATTTGGCATAAACTTTAAACTGCTGATTAATTGATAAAAATCTTCGGCTAAGGCAGCCGTATCGGCCTGCGGATCGTAGTTTTTGTCCGCGGTGGCAATAGCAGCCGCAACCCGACGGAACATTCCTTCAACGGTCTCGATTAGGTTGCCTTCAGCGTCGCGCGCAAGATATCTCCGTTTCAAAACTTCCTCAGCATTTTTGCTGATCTTAAGATTGGCCATATGTTATTTCCTCCAAAGATTATTATTTATTTTAGTATTATGCATTTGTTATTATACTACCATATCTTGTATTATACAAGAATTATTTATACTATATTTTGAAAATAAAAAATACCTCCATATTAGTAATGGAGGTATAAGTAAAAATATATAATCAGTCAATAGATTGCATGCTGGCGCCAAAAGCTATTAAACCTAAACCTTGCAGTATAATTGCAATGCCAATAACTACGCCCAGCGCCATTCCCGCAAATGCCGGATAAAACATGATCAAAGCCCCCAGCAATACATTTAACAACCCAAATATAAACCCTGATAACCAACGCCTGGCCCCCATCCATTTTAAATGGAGACTGGCAAACATCCTTACAAGGCCGCTGATAACTATCCAAGCGCAGAAAGCAAAAACGATTATCATTTCTGTTACAAAACCAATAAATCCGTTACCGCAAATCAATACAGCCATAATAACGGTAACAATACCGCCGAATAAATCCCAACCGCTGACATATCTGACTTTACGCGCGGATATGTAATCGCCTATTAAATTTATACCAATTACAAATAAAACAACTCCCAGAACCCAGCCGATACTGGTAAACGCAACTGCCGGGAATAATACGCATGCTAATCCAAAAATAATTGCTAAGATACCTAAAGCAATAGTTGTTCCCCTCATATGCCGCCTCCTTCGCAAAATATAGACATATATTTATATATTATCATATTATTCTGCATTAATAAAGACTTTCATCTATTTACAGTATTACTGCTTATTGATATAATCTTTTTGATATAATCTAAACGTGATATTCAAACATGGAAAGGTATAAATATGGACTACCAAAAATTAGCGGATTTATTATTTCCGGATGTTAAATTGTCCCCTGCCGATTACGAGCAAATTTATCCCGCCCGCCAACTGGCAGCGAACGCCAAAGTAACGCGTATCGGACCCAGCCCGACTGGTTTTATTCACCTCGGCAATCTTTATAACGCCATTATCGGAGAACGTCTGGCGCACCAGAGCAATGGCATTTTTTACCTGCGCATTGAGGATACAGACAGCAAACGCGAGGTAGCAGGAGCGGTTGAGATTATTCTTTCAGCACTCGGCTTTTTCGGCATTCATTTTGATGAAGGCGCAACAATTAACGGCGATTGTGGCAAATACGGACCTTACCGTCAAAGACAGCGTAAAGAGATTTATCATTGCTTTGCCAAACAATTGGTGGAAATGGGTAAAGCATATCCGTGTTTTTGCAGCGAAGAGGAATTGGAGCAGATGCGTGAGCAACAAATAGCCAAACAAGTCAATTTCGGCTATTATGGTGAATGGGCTCGCGACCGCAATAATGATTATCAGGAGATTGCTGAACGCATCGCCGAGGGTGAAAGTTACGTTTTACGTTTCCGCTCCGACGGAGATATTGATAATACGGTTATACTGGATGATGCCATTCGCGGCGAACTGCAGCTGCAAGAGAATTATCAGGACTTCGTGCTGCTTAAAAGCGACGGCATCCCCACCTACCATTTTGCCCATGTCGTCGACGACCATCTGATGCGCAGCACTCATGTCATCCGCAGCGAAGAATGGCTGGCGACAGCGCCGATCCATCTCCAACTCTTTGATACTTTCGGCTGGCAGCGTCCAATCTATTGCCATACCGCGCAGCTGATGAAGCTTGAAGACGGCAACCGCCGTAAACTCTCCAAGCGCAAAGACCCGGAGCTGGCGCTGGAATACTATTGTTCCGAAGGTTATCTGCCGGAAGCGATCTGGGAGTATTTGCTGACAGTGCTCAATTCCAATTTCGAAGAATGGCGGCTAACCAATCCTAACGAGCCTTATCTAAATTTCCCCTTTACTATCGAAAAAATGAGCAACTCCGGTACCCTCTTTGACCTTGATAAACTACAGAATATCAGCAAAGAAATACTGGTACGCACACCTGCCGAAGAAATTTATCAGCAGCTTGAATCCTGGGCTTCCAAGTATGATCCGCGCTTTGCCGCTATTTTCAGCGCTGATAAAGACTATTCGCTACGGATAATTGATGTCAACCGATCCGGAGACAGGCCGCGTAAAGATTTAGTTTATTGGAAGCAAACCGTACAATTTCTCTCTTTCTATTTTGATGAATTATTTACTATTGAGGATGCCTACCCAGAGAACGTTGATGAGGATATGGCAAGCGAAATTTTCAAACGCTATCTGGAAACACTCAATTTCAACGATGACCAGGAACAATGGTTCAATAAAGTACGGGAAATAACCGAAACATTGGGGTTTGCCGTTCAACCCAAAAAATACCGCAAAAACCCCGAGCTATACCGCGGTAGTATCGTTGATGTCAGCAATACCATCCGCATCGCCATCACCGGACGGCTCAACTCCCCGGATTTATGGGAAATCAGCAAGATTCTCGGAGAACAACGCGTCCGCAACCATATCCAAGCAGCAATGAATAAATAAGTTTTAAAATATGCTAAAACCTCGCTATCCATCAGATAGCGAGGTTTTTTGGTGACGCGTAGGGGATTCGAACCCCTGGATGCCAGCGTGAGAGGCTGGTGAGTTAAGCCGCTTCTCCAACGCGCCATATCACTTGCTTATTATGCCAAAGATCACCGGTAAAAGTCAAGTAATTTTGCTACTTTTGTAATTATTTACTTTTCACCAACAATTCTTCAGCCTGCTGCAATGTCGTATCGCTGACTTTATCACCGGCAATCATACGCGCAATTTCAGTGATACGCTCTTTTCCTTGTAAATCCTTGATAACAATAACTGTTCTGTCATATTGAAACATTTTGCTGATATGTAAATGATGATCTGCGACCGCCGCCATAGGCGCCGCGTGAGTTACGCAGATTGCCTGCGCGGTTTTCGCTACAACCGCCATTCTTTCGGCGACAGCGTTTAAAGCCACGCCTCCTAATCCGCTGTCCACTTCATCGAACACCAATGTCGGCACCTGATCCAACTGTGCCAATATTACTTTGATCCCCAGCACAATCCTTGATAACTCGCCGCCGGACGCAATTGCCGCAACAGGTTTAAAGCCTTCGCCGCGATTGGTTTCGATCATAAATACAGCTTTCTCATTACCGTTTATACCAGGTTCTACCGGCTGTAAATCGACACGAAAGTCGGCTTGTTCCATACAGAGCAGATGTAATTCTTTTGTAACAGCAGCCGCTAACTTATCTGCCGCTTGCCGCCGCAAATTATGTAACTGCTCCGCCGTTTGACGATATGCATCCTTTGCTTTGGTAAGCTGCTCCTCCAGGTGCTGCCCACCGTAATCGATCTCTTCCAGCGCCGAAAATTCCTCTTTTGCCTGCCGGCAATAGTTAATAACCGCCTCAATACTTCCGCCATATTTACTTTTTAATCTGCCCAGCAAAGCAAGACGGCTTTCAACATCCTCCAACCGATAATTATTAACATCCAATGAATCCCTGTAGGCGGCTACTTCTCTGCTAATATCCTCCGCTTCATAATATAACGATGACAGACGCTGCGATAACTCAATAGCCTTTTTGTCAATCTCAGCGGTTTTATTCAATGCCGCCACGGCCTCAGACAGTTGTTCGGAAATACCACGGTCTTCCGCCAGCAACCGGCAAGTATCCGCCGTAAATGACAATAAGCGTTCAGCATTCGCTAAACGCAATGATTCATCTTTTAGATTTTGCTCTTCGTCAACCGTCAAAGACGCGTCTGCTATCTCTTTGATCTCAAACGCCAGTAACTCCCGACGTTTGCTGCGCTGTTCTTTGTTATCATGGTAATCGTTCAGTTGTTGCTGATATTGCTGCCATTGGTGATAGGATCCGGCAACTTCAACGGATTGTTTTAATTCATCTTCCCCGCCGAAACTGTCAAGCAACTGTAACTGCTGCTCATCCTCCAATAACAGCATGTGCTCCATCTGACCGTGAATATTGATCAGCAACCTGCCGACTTGACGTAATATACCGGCGCTAACCGTCCTGCCGTTGATCCTGCAAATACTTCTGCCGCCGCGAATTAGCTCACGACACAAAATTAAGTTTTCATCCGTCTCTATACCGGTTTCAGCTAATTGTTTTTTTATTTGTTGACTAAAAGGAGGCGAAAACAATCCTTCAATATAACAACGATCGCAACCGCTGCGGATTAAATTATCTTTGGTACGACCGCCTATCAAAAGCGCAACCGTATCAACAACCAGTGATTTTCCGGCTCCCGTTTCACCGGTTAATGCATTCAATCCTGCAGTTAGAGATAAACGCAGCTTCTCTATTAACGCAAAATTTTCTACATAAAGCTCCTCGAGCATTGCTAACCTCCGGGTGCGCTGTTATTGACTGAGCTCTGTCAGGTTTTCAGCAACAATTTTGGCGTTTGCATTATCACTGGTAATAACTATAATCGAATCATCGCCCGCCACACAGCCCAATATTTCTTTCCAGCCCAGCCCGTCAAGACAAAATGCTACACCCTGCGCTGTTCCGGGCAATGTTTTAATAACTACTATAAAATTGCTAACGCTAATGCGCAACATATCATCGCGCATCATCTTTTTGGCCCGTTCATAACTATTACCGGAGATGCCCTGCGGATAACTGTAACGGAAAGAGTTCTCACCAAATGATGTTTTAATCAAACCCATCTCTTTGATATCGCGGGATATGGTTGCCTGCGTTACCGCAAACCCATGCTTGAGTAATTCCTCTGTTAATTGATATTGTGTAACGATATTTTTTTGATCAATAATTTCGCGAATGGCTTTTTGCCGTCTGTTTTTATTCACATTAATCACTCCTTACTATTCAGAAATAAGTATATTTTTTTACTATTTGCAACTGATTATTCATAATTACAAAGTTTTTTGTGTAATTTATCAAAATAGTTGCGGTTTTTAAATCTGATCATTTTAGCTTCGATATCTGCAATCCGAATGATAACCTCATCACCATCATAAATATCATATTGACGCTGTCCATCGGTAGTTAAATTAGCCGCTTCTGTATTATTATAACATATCACACAAATCTTACTTTTGGCAGAAGTAACTATTGGACGGGAAAAAAACGAGTGAGAACAAATAGGCGTGATGATTACCACATCAGCATCAGGCGTTACTATCGGGCCGCCTGCGGAAAATGAATAACCGGTTGAACCGGTGGGAGTCGCAATTATAACTCCGTCTGCCTGATATGAATTTACAATTTGATCATTTACTGTCAATTTATAATTGAGTGTGCGCACCTGTCTGCCGTAATTAACGACAATATCATTTAATGCTGTAAAGCTTGCTACCACTATACCGTCGCGTTTAACATCGCAGCGCAGCATAAATCTCTTATCCAGGATATAATCACTCTGGAGTATTTTATCAATGGCACTAAATGCGTCGTCTTTTTCTGCTTGACAAAGGAAACCTACTCTTCCCATGTTAATTCCTAATAAAGGTATATCCAATGGCGCCAACTCTCTGGCTACGGTGAGAATAGTACCGTCGCCACCTAACACCACAGCCCAATCAATATTCCGAAAATCGACATCTGCTATGCTATTCGAAAAAAAGGCATTTTGTTTGTCATTTGCAAAAATATCAATATCTTTTTTTATTAAATAATCAATTATTGATGCAGCAAATAAAACATTAACGTCACTTTTACTATTTACAATTACCGCAACGCGCATTTATGTCCACCTTTCAAATGTCAGCAAACATATACTTATCCTTATTTTAAGCTTTAATAGTAATATATTACATTATATAGTTTATTTTTACAAGATAAATATATTTTCAGAAAACAGTATTTTTTGCTAATTTTATCCAGGCAGTTTCTACGACCTTTTTTACATCTAATTTTGCATCTAATTTTTCAGTCGGCACATTTTGTTTGCACGCCCAAATCAAATATTCAATATTTCCGTTTGGACCGGTAACCGGGGAAAAACTTAAGCCCAGAGGATATAAACCCATGTTTCCGCAGGCGGTAATAATATTATTAATTACATCTACATGGGTAACCGCATCGCGTACCACTCCCTTTTTGCCAACCTTATCGCGACCCGCCTCAAATTGAGGCTTGATTAAGGCTACCAGCTCGCCGCCTTCACGTAATAGCTGTTCTACCGCAGATGGAATTGCTTTTTGCAACGAAATAAAAGATAAATCAGCCGTAATCATATCCACCGGTTCTGTTATATCGGCTTTAGTCAAATAGCGGGCGTTTGTTCTTTCCATCACAACCACCCGCGGATTCTGTCGCAGCTTCCAAGCCAATTGACCGTAACCGACATCTACGGCATAAACTTTTGCCGCACCGTTTTGCAAAGCGCAGTCAACAAATCCGCCGGTAGAAGCCCCTAAGTCTATTATTATTTTATCTTTTAAATGAATACCAAATTCTGATATTGCTTTTGCTAATTTCAAGCCGCCCCGAGAAACATACGGTAGATTATCCCCAAGAACTTCAATCGTAGCGTCTGCGGATATTGTTTGTGAGGCTTTATCGCATACTGTGCCGTTTACCTTGATCTCACCGGCCATAATTGCCGCTTTTGCCTTTTCCCTGCCGCCGAAGATTCCCCGCTCCACAAGCAATACATCCAGCCGCAACTTGTCCTTAGCCATTTTCTCCTCCAAACCAACGTAGTATTACTCGTTGAGCAATTGCTTCTGCCGTAAGCCCGTATTTTTCTAAAAGCATATCTCTTTTCCCATGTGCTATGAATTGCTTTGGTAAAGCTACAATATCGATATCAAAATTATTACCTACCAGGTTTTCCAAACACGCGGAACCAAAACCTCCGGCAATAATACCCTCTTCAACACATAGCAAACGACCGCTTGTTTGCGTTAATCTACTAATTGTCTCCACATCTAACGGGGCTACAAAACGAGCATTGATAACCGATGAATGAATACCCTTTTCCGCCAATACATCAGCAGCCTGAGAAGCTATAGTAACCATAGAACCGCAGGCAACAATCGTCAAATCACTACCTTGGCGTAAAATCTGAGCTTTCCCCAGTTGAATAGGATCGTCATCTGCAGATGACAGCGGTAGACAAGCCTTAGGATAACGAATTGCTACCGGTGCCGCCATAGTCGGAGCCGCTCTTAACATCTTACGCAATTCCTCTCCATCCTTGGGCGCCATAACGATCATATTGGGTATCTGCCGCAGATAAGCAAGATCGAATAAACCCTGATGAGTTGTGCCGTCCTCGCCGACAATACCGGCGCGATCAACAGCAAAAATTACCGGTAAATTGGGTATGCAAACATCATGAAGAATTTGATCGTAAGCCCGCTGCAGGAATGTTGAATATATAGCAACCACCGGGATTTTCCCAGCAGCCGCCAATGCAGCCGCAAAAGTAACGCCATGCTGCTCGGCAATACCAACATCAAAGAATCGATCGCCAAAACGATTGGAATAATCCACTAATCCGGTTCCGTCTGCCATAGCTGCCGTAATTGCCACAATACTTTTATCCTCCGCTGCCATGGCGCAGAGTTCTTCACCAAAAACATCCGTATAAGTGCAGCCTTTATTATTGGACATCTGACCGGTTTGCAAATCAAATGATCCGACGCCGTGAAACAAATTCGGATTTTTTTCCGCCGGTAAGTATCCTTTACCTTTTTGCGTCAATACATGAATCAGAACAGGTCTATTAATCGTTTTAGCGCGCTGAAGAATATTGATCAAATCTTCAATATTATGTCCGTCGATCGGGCCGAGATAAGTAAAGCCCATTTCTTCAAATAGTACACCAGGCACCAAAAAATATTTAAGCAGATTCTTTGTTTTATTGAGAGCCTTGCCTAAAACTGGCCCGACATTAGGCATCTTATTAAGAAATGATTCAATATTGATTTTGGCGCGCGCATAACGCGGATCGGTTCGTAAGTGCAGCAAGTGTTCAGCCATAGCGCCTACGCTTTGATCAATGCTCATCTCGTTATCATTTAAGACAACGATCAGACGGCTACCGGAAGCGCCGGTATTATTTAGCGCTTCATAAGCCATGCCTCCGCCTAATGCGCCATCGCCGATAATGGCAACCACATGATAGTCGCCATTATTTAAATCGCGCGCCTTAGCCATGCCTAACGCCGCAGAGATCGAAGTACTGCCATGACCGGCATTGAAGCAATCATATACGCTTTCTTCGCGACGCGGAAAACCGCTGAGCCCTTGATATTGACGCAACGTTTTAAACTGCTCATACCGTCCGGTAAGTATTTTATGAGTATAAGATTGATGCCCGACATCCCAAATCAATTTGTCACAAGGCACATCGAAAACGCGGTGCAAAGCCACCGTTAGCTCGACTACGCCAAGGTTAGGAGCAAGATGTCCCCCGTTTTTTGCGACAACATGCAATATATATTCTCTTATTTCTTTTGACAGGTCAACCAGTTGCTGAATACTCATCCCTTTAAGATCACGAGGACTATTTATTTTCGATAACAGTTGAGCCAACAGGCTTCCTCCCCTAGTATAATCTTTATTAAATATCACGAATTAATATATAACACGAATTGATATATTTTTCAATATAATGCATCATTTATCAATTCCACCATATTGTTATTTAAATTAACAGCCGCCACGATAAACCCGCATTCCGCATCTTCGCCACGCAAACTAAGAAAAGCTAAGGCTGTTTCAGCAATTTTTTTACGTTTAGCTGCCGTAACCGCTTCAGCCGGTAAACCAAATCTCGTACCGCGACGGCTTTTCACTTCAACAAAATATATTTTACCCGCTTTTTGAGCAACAATGTCTATTTCGCCACCACTGAAACGGAAATTACGGGAAATTATTTGGTAACCGTTTTTTTCCAACTCAACCGCCGCCATCGCTTCACCCCGTCGGCCAAGTTCTTTACTTTCATATGTCATAATTTTCTCTCTGCGTTCATATCTATATAATTTGAGCGATTGTTCCTGTTTTTTGCGAAACAAATTTCTCGCAAAAACTTTTACGATGTAGCGGGCAGATTCCATATTGTCTAATCGCTTGAATATGCAATGTTGTTCCATAACCTTTATGCCTGGCAAACTCATATTGAGGATAATATTCAGCCATCTTGATCATTAATGAATCCCTGTAAGTCTTGGCCAAAATACTCGCCGCCGCGATCGATACGCTTTTAGCGTCACCATCGATTATTGCAGTTTGCGAGAAATCCAGATCAATAGTATTTTGACCATCTATCAATAGATAATCAGGCTTAACAGATAACTGTTCAACAGCTTTGATCATCGCACAAAATGTGGCTTGTAAAATATTGATTTTATCAATAATTAGCGGATCAATTACACCATAGGCATAAGCAACCGCTTGTTCTTTGATTTGTTCCGCCAAATACTCTCTTTTACGTGCCGATAGCTTTTTAGAATCATCTACGCCAAAAATTACGCAATTAGCAGGTAAGATCACAGCCGCTGCCACTACCGGACCTGCCAGCGGACCTCTTCCTGCTTCATCAATCCCTGCTATCAGCTTAAAATCATCACTTCTTAAATGAGACTCAAAAGCGCTTAATTGTTCCCAATGCTCACGCGCTTGTACCAATTTCAGCTCACTATTCATTAGCATCATCCGCCTTTTCCAGTGTAAAGCGTCCGAGCATACCGCCCCGAAATTCACGCATTAATAAGACCGCCGCATCATCAACCCTGACAACGCCGCCGGCGCTTAATAACCCACGGCGCCGACCAATAGCCTCAAATAATGCTTGAGGCTCAGTCTCAATTTCCTTTAATCCATACCGCTGCGACAATGCCAGCGGAGCGTTGGCGATTAACCAGGCAGCCAATTCCGATGCAACCTGATGAAACGGGAATACCGTATCGCTGATTGAACCAATCACCGCCAAATGAAAAGCAGTCTGGTAATCAGCAAAACGCGGCCATAAAATACCGGGAGTATCAAGCAAGTCTAACCCAATTGCCGTCTTTACCCATTGCCGCCCCTTGGTAACCCCCGGCTTATTGCCGGTCACAGCCGCCGCGCGCGGCGTTAAAGCGTTTATAACCGTTGATTTGCCGCAATTGGGAATGCCGACAATCATAGCTCTAACATCACGCATCGCGCGTCCTCTGGCCGCCAAGCGTTTTTGCATCGGCATAGATGACTGCTTTATTAAAGCCTCTAATTCTTTGATGCCCAGCTTCCCGGCGGCATTTGTCTTCAGCGGCCAATAACCATCGCTGCGGTAACGCTTAAGCCAAGCCTTTGTTGAGACCTCATCAGCTAAATCGGCTTTATTCAGCAATAAAATATGCGGTTTTTCCCCAACCATTTTTTCCAGATCCGGATTACGGCTGCTTTTAGGCGCACGAGCATCCAAGACCTCAATCAGTATATCGACTAAGCGTAACTCAGCTTCTATGGCTCGCTTTGCCTTCACCATATGACCGGGGTACCATTGAATTTGTTGATGAATTTTCGACATATCGCATCCTCTAATTAAAATAATAGAGCCACTTGTATGGCTCTATTATACCATATTTAGTTTTCAGGAAATAGCCTCCTTCCATTTTATTTTTACTGCCGATATTTAGCAGCGATAACTTCTACCGCCTCATCGACACTGATTTCGGTAGTATTAATTATAAAATCCGCTAATTGACGGTAAAATTCTTCCCGCTGCTCCAGCATCTGCTTAATTTGTTCCAAATCAGGTTTCCCGCCAATTAGAAGACGGTTGTTTTTTCGGCTGATCCGCTGTAATATTACCTCGGGCTCTGCATGAAGTAAAACAAAAAATCCTCCATCCTTCAACAGATCAAGATTTCTTTGATCGGGTAATAAACTCCCACCTGAAGCAATTACCAATCCGCTGCGATTGATCAGTTTTTTTATAACCAACTGTTCCTCCGAACGCAGACGAATCTCACCATGTTTTCTGTAAAGCTGGGCAATACTCATGCCCGTAACGTCTTGAATTTGCTCATCAGTGTCAACAAAGTCATATTCGAGGGATCTGGCAAGACTGCGTCCGACAACCGTTTTACCACTTCCCATAAACCCGATTAAGACAACATTACGATATCCCATCATTCCACCGCCTTAGACGAATTTTTGCCCATTAAACTTTATGCTTGCTATCAGAACAGCATTCCATCTTTTATTATGTTTTTGATTCTGTTTTGTCAAGCAATTCTCGATAATCATGCCCTTAACCTGCCGTTTGGGCGATTTACTTTCCGTCAAATACCGGCAAAAAAGCGCAAAAAAACGCTTCGGCATCTGCCGAAGCGATAGGATATCAATAATATATACTTTATCTTTGTCTCATATTGCGGTCGATTTTATTCCAGATCATGCGCTCGGCGCGGCGGGATATATTTTTAGTACCCCAAAATTCATTAACACTTATTTTCTGGACAAATATCGTCATCAACCCGGCTTGATTCCCGCCCCAAACATCAGTAAAAATTTGATCACCGATCATTGCTAATTTCGAGCTTGGTAATTTCATCAGTTTGCCGGCGCGCTCAAAACCGCTTTTTAACGGTTTACGTGCATTGCACAAAAAAGGCGTATGCAGCTTTACAGAAATAATACCCACGCGTGCACTGCTGTTATTTGAAAGGATACAGGTTTTAAATCCCTGATTAGGAAGATTAATAAACCATTCCACAACTTCATCGCTGATATGAGGGTTACGCCATTCGGTAATCGTATTATCAACATCAAAAATCAACCCCTCAATGCCCCGCAGCCGCAATTCATCAAGAGGAATATCAACTAATTTTTCTACCATTATATCAGGCGTAAACCTGCGGAATCGAAACACGCTCATTCAATCTCCTTTACAAATTTGTATTCGCCTCACCGGTTGCTTTTCCTGCATGAGAATAATTTTACTGACAAATACAATAATATGTTTTATAATAATATAAATGCAATATTTATCAACTTTTTATAATTTAGCATAGGGAGGCGATAATATGTCGGTTTTAACAATAACCAATAGTAATTTCAATCAGGAAGTTTTACAATCGGATAAAGCAGTACTCATTGACTTTTGGGCCCCGTGGTGCGGCCCCTGCAGAATGGTCGGCCCAATTATTGAGGAAATTGCCGAAGAAATCACGGATACAGCTAAAGTTGGTAAAATCAATGTCGATGAACAACCGGACCTGGCCGCAAAATATGGAGTTATGAGCATTCCAACCATAATTGTATTTAAAAATGGAGAGATTTCCAAGTCAAGCGTCGGTTTAAAAAGTAAGCAGGAAATCCTACAGATGCTTTAGGTCACATGGTAAACCTGAGCGGGCCGCACTATGCGGCCCGTTTTAAATTGCGCGGATAATATTTGGCGATAAAAAATTATTATACCATATCCGCTGTCGCGGATATTCAGACTGTTAAAAAAGTGTTCAGCGGGCCGAGAAACGAGCGAGACCAGGCGCGGTCGAAACCGGCGACGCAGGCGACCTAGCTGGCTTTTACCTTGCGGTAAAACCACAGCTAATGCACTAGCTACACTGCTGCGCAGCTTCGCGTCGTATAAAAGATACGTCGAGGAGACGGGGACGGACGCAACGACGTATCGCGAAGTTTATCGACACGCTGCATATCCGCTGTCGCGGATATTGCTGGCTTTTCCCTTTACGGGAAAACCTATAGCTTAAATAGGCGCTCAGCCTCGAAATCAAAGATTTCGGCCTGTGCAGCTACGATACCATCCCCTCTAGAACAGCCAGATCATCAATTGCTTGATGAAAGACTTCCGCGCCTTCCACGCCACCGGCGGAAGCATTTTCAATATAGACGGCAATAGCCCAGCGGGGATTATCCAAAGGCGCAAAACCGGCGAACCATACCCCTGCGTCCTCCGAAGTTCCGGTTTTTCCCCCGCAGCTAATCAGTGCGTCTTTTAGATGATAAGCAGTTCCCTGCTCAACAGTCAGAGCCATCATATCAGCAACCTTGGATGCTGTCTTCTCGCTGAATACACGCTGCGGTGTTATGGAATTAATCGCCAACAATGTTTGCCCTTGGCTGTCATATACTCCCTTGACCAGCCGCGGATAGACATGATTACCGCCGTTGGCAACCACAGCTACCAGTTGCGCCACCATCAGCGGGCTTAATCTTACTCCCTTTTCTCCCAAACATACGTTAGCGACGTCGCCCTCTACTTTGCTGTTAAAATCAAAATGAGTTTGTTTGGGCAGTTCGTAGCCGCCTAAATATTGCTGATCCAGACCGCATAAATCAGCGTATTTTCTTATTGTATCGCCACCGAGTTTAATACCCAACTGCACAAAATAACAATTACATGACTTTGCTAGCGCTTGAGCTATATTTATATTTCCGTGACCCTTTTCGTTTTGACAATGCACTATATGTCCGTTTTCCAATGTTATGCTACCGGTGCAAACAAAATTGTCATCTAAAGAGACTCCCTCCTCTACCGCAGACAGCGCCACCAGTATTTTAAATGTTGAAGCGGGCGGATAAAGAGCCAGTGCTTTATTGATATATACTTCTTCTTCTGCCGAAGTATCCCAACCATAAGCATCGAATTGCGGAGAACTGGCAGCTGCCAATACATCTCCGTTAGCAACATCCATTACCACACAGGCGCCGCTATAATTTGCCATAGCCCTCTCAACAATTTGCTGATAATCCATGTCGATGGTTAAGCAAAGTTTATTTGACTCATTTGTGTTATCGTCAATATATATAAGACTATTACTGCTAACATTGCCGTAAACATCTATATATGCGGCAATTTGCGGCGAGGAACGATCGTCAAGGTACTTATTATACTGTAATTCCAAACCGCTTACTCCCGTATAATCGCCTTTCTCATTTTGCTGCACTATGCCGATTAAATGACAAGCATATTTATACGCACTGTATCTGGAAGCCAGTGACACAACAAATACGCCGTTGATATTTGCCGCTTCCACCAACTGTTTTTGTTGTTCACTTAAACCTGTTTTCAATACAAAAGGCTCCAGTGAACCATTTTGCCCAGCAACCAAACGGTTTTCTATCTGCTTTTTGGGCAATGACAAAATACCGGACAGCTCTTTTGCCAATTTCCCGGCGTCATCAAATGCTGTCGGGAAAACAAGCAAGCAATTTTCCACAACGTTGGTAAGTTGTCGGTTATTGCAGTCAACAATATCGCCGCGGCAATATTGATAATAATCGACGCAACGAGTTTTTTCGGCAAATGCCTGTTTGGAAAGCTCGTTGCTATCAGAAAGCATAATAAACGCCAATTTTACTGTGATAATAGCAAAAGCTACTAATATTATCGCAGCAATTTTATAATAAGGGCGTTTTGGCATAATTTCCTCCGTTGGTATTTTTTAGTAATATTCTTGCCCCAAATTGATAAAAAAATACCGGCAAGACCAGGCTTGTCGGCATTTTCACTTAATTCAGTATAAATATAACTAATAAATATTACTTAACTGCTTTTAACAACTCATTAACTTTATCCGTTTTCTCCCAAGGCAAATCAAGATCAATGCGGCCAAAATGACCATAAGCTGAAAGCTGTCCGTAAATAGGACGCAGCAAATCAAAATTAGTGATTATCGCCGCGGGACGCGCGTCAAATATTTCGCGGCTGGCAGCACATAGTTTCTCATTGGAGACTTTGCCGGTGCCAAAGGTATCAACCATCATGGAAACCGGCTCGGCGATGCCGATGGCATAGGCTAATTGTACTTCACAGCGATCAGCCAACTCGGCAGCTACAATATTCTTAGCTATATAGCGAGCATAATAAGCGGCAGAGCGGTCAACCTTTGTCGGGTCTTTACCGGAAAAAGCGCCGCCGCCATGTCTGGCCATGCCGCCATAAGTATCAACAATAATCTTACGGCCGGTAAGGCCGGTATCGCCTTGTGGTCCACCAATCACGAAACGACCGGTAGGATTAACCAGATAACGCGTTTTGGTGTCTATCAACGCTTGCGGTAAACTATCTTTAATAACATTCTCGATCACAAACGGACGCAATTCGGCCAGATCAATATCAGATCTATGCTGTGTTGATATGACAACGGTATCAATCCGCACCGGCTTACCGTCAACATATTCCACAGTAACCTGTGATTTGCCGTCAGGTAATAGCGGTGAATGGTCATTCGCTTTGCGAACTGCCGCCAGCTTGCGGGTTAATTTATGCGCCATACTTAAAGGCAATGGCATCAATTCCGGCGTTTCATTGCAGGCAAAGCCAAACATCATGCCCTGGTCGCCGGCGCCGATTGCTGAAAAGCTATCTTTATCACCCTGTTTCTGTTCCAATGCTGAGTCAACGCCCATGGCAATGTCCGAAGACTGTTCGTCAATACTAGTCATCACCGCGCAGGTATCACAGTCGAAACCAAACTTAGCGCGCGTATAACCGATACTACGCACCGTTTCCCGGACTAATTGGGGAATATCAACATAACAGTTGGTAGTTATCTCACCGGCAACCAATACCAATCCGGTAGTAACAAATGTTTCGCAGGCTACCCGGCTGTGCTTATCCTGGGCAAGCATTGCGTCAAGAATATTATCTGATATTCTATCCGCGATTTTATCCGGATGTCCTTCGGTAACAGATTCAGAAGTGAACAAAATTGACATTTACTTTTCCTCCTTTTTGCTTGGCAAAGCGGCAAAACGCGGCAGGTCGGTAATTAACTCTATGATTTTGGCAGCTACCGACTGCTTACTCATTTGTGGCCATTGTTGAGTTTCACCCTCTGCACTAATAGCAGTTATTATATTTGTGTCGCAACTAAAACCAGCGCCCGGTTGGCTGATATTATTGGCGATGATCAAATCAAGGTTCTTCTGCTGCAATTTTTGCTGAGCATAATCAGTTAAATCTTCAGTTTCGGCAGCAAAACCTATCAGCAGTTTTTTACCTTTGGATTTACCCAATTCATTTAATATATCGGTTGTAGCAACAAAATTGACGGTTGTTTCCGTTGTCTTTTTAATTTTATGGTCTGCGATAACCTCAGGCCGATAATCGGCTACGGCAGCCGCCATAATCACAATATCGGCGTCATTATATCTTGCAAATACCTCTGCTGCCATTTGGCGTGCGGATACAACATTTGTAACCTTAACATTTAACGAAGTCGCCAACTGACAGGGGCCGGAAATCAGTTCCACTTGCGCACCGGCCGCAGCTGCTGCCGCTGCCAATGCATAACCCATTTTACCGCTGGAACAATTAGAGATATACCTAAACGGATCAATGTATTCATGGGTCGGTCCGGCTGTCACTATCACTTTAAGTCCCTGTAATAATTGTTTGGGAAGTAACGCATCCGTGATTGCTTCTTTGATATCTTCGATATCCGCCAAGCGTCCTTTACCGACCGCGCCGCAAGCCAAACGTCCGCTGCCTGGCTCTACAAACTTACATCCACGCTTGGCTAACAACTCTAAATTCGCTTGCGTGGCAGGATTATTATACATATCGGTATGCATAGCCGGCGCAAACAATAACGGCGCATTTGTAGCCAGAATTGCTGCCGAAACAATTTCATCGGCAATACCGTGAGCTACCTTGGCTATAATATTGGCTGTTGCCGGTACAACCACAAACAAATCGGTCGCGGCCAAATCTATGTGAGGTACATTCCAATCGCTGCTTAAAGAATTAATATCGGTTGCCACCGGCTTGCCGGATAACACCTTCAAGGTTAGCGGCGTAATAATTTTACAGGCAGACGCAGTCATAGCGACACTGACATCAGCGCCGCTTTGTTTGAGCCAACTGACTATATCCGCTGCTTTATATGCAGCAATACCGCCGGTAATGCCGACGGTAATTTTTTTGCCGGTAAAGTTCATCTCACATTACTCCGCCTACTTTATACCGTCTTTAATCCGCCGCCAAACCAATTTATCCGCAAACAAATCTTCCAGCGCATGCGACACAGGATGAATCTTGCCGGACGAAAATGACTCCGGATTTTTTTCGATCATTTGACGCGCACTTTTGGCAGCTACAATTACCAAAGTATATTTGGAATCTACCTTTGCCATCAATTGATTGATAGGCAGTTTGTTCAATGTGAATCCTCCTCATTTATAAAACTAACACACTTTTTGCTTTTTAATATCCGAGATGATTTTTTTAATTTGCTCAACAGAATTAGCTAATACATCATTAATGACACAATAATCGTATTCATCGGCGCAATCCATCTCACTGGCTGATTTGGTTAAACGCAATTCGATCGTCTTGGCATCTTCGGAGCCTCTAGCGATTATTCTCCTTTTCAGTTCATCTAACGAAGGCGGCATTATAAAGATATAGATGCCATCGCTACAGGCCTTTTTTATCTGCATAGCGCCTTGAACATCTATCTCTAATACTACATCGTGCCCATCGTCACGCAAACGGTCAACTTCCGAATGCAAAGTTCCATAATAATTACCGTAAACTTCAGCCCACTCCAAAAATTCACCGTTAGCAATTTTTTTGATAAACTGCTCTTTGTCTATGAAGTAATAATTAACTCCATTCTTCTCACCTGCTCGCGGCCGGCGCGTTGTCGCAGAAACAGCAAAAACAATCTCCGGGCACTGCGAACGTAGGATATTGCAGATACTGCCTTTTCCTACGCCGGAGGGCCCGGATATTATCAATAATAATCCCTTACGCAGTCAAATCACACCCGTTCACAAGCAAATTAATCGGTAACATCAACCAATCGGCTGGCAATTGTCTCCGGTTGAATCGCCGATAATATAACCTGACGGCTGTCCATAATTACCGCAGCACGTGTTCTTCTGCCGCAAGTTGCGTCAATCAGGCACCCCGAATCACGGGCATCCTGAATAATCCGCTTGACCGGCGCAGAGTCACAACTGACAATGGCTACAATCCGATCGGCAGAAATAATGTTGCCGAAACCTATATTGAGCAAATGTATAGGCATCATCTACTCCCAAAAAATACGCGTAAGATTAGGCAAGGCGTTCCAGAAGCTGGGCTTTTTGTCTGCTACCCAAACCCTGAACACGGCGAGCATCATCAATACCGATCTCTTCCATAACTTTTTGCGCAGTAATTTTGCCGACTTGGGGCAAAGATTCGAGCAAATATTTTACCCTCATCTTAGCATAAATTTCATTGCCATCATTATTAAGAACATCAGCCAGGGCAAGCTTGCCGGCCTTTAATTCTTTACGAACTTCCATACGTTGACTACGAATCTGTTGTGCTTTTTGTAAAGCCTGTTTTCTTTCTTCAGGGGATAACTTCGGAATTGCCATTAATTACACCTCCAAATTTATTCGATATTCTGGATTTGTTCTCTTATCTTTTCCAATTCGCTTTTGGCATCAATCACAATGCGACTGATCAAAATTGAGTTGGACTTGGAACCAATAGTATTGACTTCGCGGTTAATCTCCTGCACCAAAAATTCTAATTTTCTGCCGACTGCATCCACCGCATCTAAAATATTCCCGAATTGCTCAAAATGTGATTGGAGGCGAATCAACTCCTCAGTGATATCACTTTTATCCGCATAGAAAGCAACTTCGGTAGCCAGTCGCGTGGGATCTATATCAATTGCACCCAGCATCTCTGTAATCCGCGTTTGTAGCGCTGCCCGGTACTCATCGACCAAATTAGGAGCCTCTGTCTCGACCTTTTCAAACATTAATTTTAACACGGAAATCCGTTTTGTCAAATCCGTTGCCAGTCCTTCGCCTTCGCGCTGACGCATTGCTATAAATGCTAATAATGCTTGTTCAACCGCTTCGGTAACAAGAACGGATAATTCTTCTAAATCATCATCTGCTTTTGTCAATGTCACAATACCCGGCAACGCAACCAATGTTCCCAAATCAATATTCTGATCAATACTGCACAGTTTGGCAACTTCCCGCAATCCGTCGCAATACAAAAGCGCTAATTCCCTATCAATATTTACAACATTACCAATGGTCGAAATCTGCTCCATTGAAATATAAACATCGATTTTACCACGACTAATACGTTGCTGTATAAAGCGTTTGACCTGGTCGTCTAAACTATTGAGCTGACGAGGAAGACGAGTAGAAACTTCTAAAAAACGATGATTAACCGACTTCATTTCGACAGTAATTCGATATTTTTCGCTGCTGACTTCTCCCCGACCATAACCGGTCATACTCTTAACCACAGCCGTTTACCTTCACTTTTTCACTATTTGTATAACTTTTTTTCAATAATTTTCTACTAATCAGTGGAAAATCCTCTTTTTAACAGCGGTTTTTTCTTGACTTTTTTGTTTTTTGCAGATATTTTTATATCATCAACGCTTTTTTATACACAAATTTTAATTTTTGGAGGAAACATGGCCTTTGATTGCTTCGTTCTTGCCAATTCCTTGATGGAAATGAAGCCGCTAATCACCGGTGCCAAAATCAATAAAATATCTCAGATTGACCGGCATACATTGATTATCCGCTATCATAATGCCCATAACAACGGCAAATTATTGCTTTGCGCTCACCCGCAAAACGGCAGACTACATCTGACGGAATCAAATTTTAATAATCCGCAGCAGCCGCCGCTTTTTTGTATGGTCGCACGCAAATGGCTGGAGAGCTCAACTTTAATCAACGTCTTGCAGACGCCATACGAACGTGTTGCCGAACTGCAATTTCGCTGTCGCAATGATTTGGGAGACAGTATTATATGCCGGCTGATTATCGAGATAATGGGCAAGCACAGCAATATCATTCTTGTAAATAATGGAGGCATTATTATCGACGGTATCCACCACTATAACAGTAACCTCTCGCGTTACCGTGAAGTATTGCCCGGCATTCCTTATATCCCGCCTCCCCCACAGCAAAAAACATTTCCCTCCCTCAGCGAAGAACAACTAGCGGAAGTTTTGTTAACCGATGATAATATAGCACTGGATCAATCCGTTGCCGCTATACTGCCAAAGCATATTGCCGGAATATCTCCGCTGTTAGCCCAAAACATTGTCATCGAATCAGGTCTTAAACCGGAAATCAACTTAAATCAATTAGGTCAATACGAAATTAGCCGTATTGCCAAATGCCTGCAAAACCTGGCTCATAGATATGATACCAATGATTTTTCACCGACCATACTATACCATGAAGATATGCCAATTGATTTTGCAGCTTTTCCTCTCGTTTTTTGGTGTAGTCGAAATCAAAAACAAGCCGATTCAATAAACGCAGCAATTGATGAACACTATTCAGTTTTAGAACACCAGCAACTATTTGCCAAAGAAAAAAGAGAGTTAAATAAATATTTGCAAAAACACATCAGTCGGCTGCAAAAAAAAATCGCCGCCAAAGAAGCGGAGCTGGCCGCCAGTGAAGCAGGCGACGATTACCAAAAATACGGAGATTTACTGGCTGCAAACCTATATTATTTACGAAAAGGCATCAATCAAGTGGAGTTGGATGATTTGTTCGCCCCGGGTAAGTCGCTTATCATACCTCTTGACCCCTCGTTGTCACCACAGGAGAATATTAAGCGTTACTATTACCGCTGTGGCAAATGTAAAAAAGCCAATACCATCATCAAGCAACAATTGGACGAGGATAATCAAATACTTTCTTACCTGCTCAGTATTGCCCAATCTATTGAAGACAGCAGCAGCATCGAAGAATTAGCGCCTATCGAAGACGAAATGAATGCACTGTTCAATATCCGCAACAAAGCAATCAAACCCAAACAAAACAACAGCCAACCGTTGCCGCCTCGGCAATACCTCTCTCAAGACGGATTTGCCATATTGATTGGCCGCAACAACAAACAGAATGACCGTTTGACGCTCAAACAAGCCGCAGGAAGCGATATATGGCTGCATGCCCAAAAGATACCCGGCAGCCATGTTATAATCAAGAGTGAAGGCCGTGAGGTGCCAATAACAACAATCTGGCAGGCAGCAAGCTACGCCGCTTGGTTCAGTAAAGCTCAGTCCGGTAATAATGTCCCTGTTGACTACACTTTAGCTGCACAAGTCAAAAAACCAAACGGTGCCAAACCGGGGATGGTAATTTACTTCCAGCAAAAAACTCTGTATGTCGAACCGGTTGATCCGCAAACAATAAACGAAACGCCCTAGCGTTTCGAGAATTGAAAAAGTAACTTATGTCACTTTTTCGAGACTTTGCATCAAAATTTGCTTTAGTAAAGCCTTATGGATCAGCATCCAATCCGTCGTGAATATCGCTGTTTGGGTAAATATAGCGTACGAGTATAAATAATCAGCGAACCTGCCCGGTATATGGATTGAACCGGTTTTTATGAATGAAAACAGCGATTTCATCTTATTACAAGATTCCATATGGTAGTAGGAGTTCTCACGGCAGCGTCATAACCCCAACTCGCCAATTGTAGCGTAATAATACCCCTGTTCATCCTGGGTTATATATATACTCTGTTTTCCGATAACAGTATTATTGGTAACCGCTTTAATTGTTATCGTTATTTTATTTTCATTGGCAGCATTGTCACCATACATTGGCGACCAATAGATTGTTTCTCCCGTGTCAATTGTGATTGACTGTCCCTCGGACGTTAAAATCCCCGTCTCGCGATCCCATCTGTCAAACCCGCCGCAATCTACCGACGCATTTATTGCTTCTACATAATAGTTATTTTTGTCATCTTTCTTTATATCAACAGTAAATGGAAGCCCCGGCACGCTACTCATAGCAGGTGTGTATTTAGCCAACAGCACTTTTACGTCAGGCTTAAGCACCTGCTTCTCAGCTTCTTCCATAAAGTTTGCGTTTAAATATGCGCTTTCGCTGTTTGCCGCATATGCTGTTAGAACAAAACCCTTAAATATTTTATCTGTAGCATCTGGTAAACTACTATTATCTGATGGTTTATTGGCTTGATAATAATGTGTATTACCAGGTTCAAGCAATGACCAGTTATTATTCAGCAATATCACCGCTGCCACCACTGTAATAAAACAAGCTATCAAAGAATATGCAAGTTTTGCCTTGAAATGTAGTCCTCTCCTTTTTTCATTTATTTTTTGTCTATTTACTATCGACTCATAAATTATTCGCTTCTGCTCTTCCGTTGGCGCAAAAAATTCAAATGTATCTTTGATATTTTTATTTTTCATAATAACCTCCAAGATTAATTTTTAATAATCTGCGGCGGATAAATGGTTCCTCAAGGTACTCTCGTTACGATAAAGCAGCTGTGATATCTCTTTTACAGAATAACCCTCAACATAAAACAGATAAAGAACCGCTTTATATTTTATGGGCAAATTTAAAAGAGCATCTATCAGCAGATAATCACTGGTATCTTCATGAACAGAAATTCTCTCTATTCTTTCAATATCGACCCGTTTCTTTTTCCAGAATTTTTTTAATTCGTCTTTGCAATAATTTTTTGACACAGAGATAAACCAGGCTTTTTCTTGATTTTTATCGTTAAAACACTTATTTAAGTTAACATACTTTTCAAATATCGCTTGAGAAGCGTCTTCCGCATCGTAGTGGCTTTTAAGATAAAGAAAGCATATTTGATATACACCCCTTATATTGCGATCATATACCGATGCAAACTCCCTATCCGTACGCAATAATGAATTTGACTCCATGCTTTACTATCACCTCCTACAATTATAAAACGAATGAAAAACAGCATTTGTCCGATTTATGGAAATTTTATTTTCGGGTATATAAAAAAACGAAACGCCATAGCGTTTCGTTTTTTTATAATTATATTATTAGTTTTCCGCCATTTCCGCAACAATCATACGCGCGGCCTCTACGGGAGATTCAGCTTTGAGGATTGGTCGGCCTACTACTATGTAACTAGCGCCTCTGACAATTGCTTCTTTGGGGGTCATAATCCGTTTTTGGTCATTGGCAGCAGCCCAAAGAGGCCTGATGCCGGGAGTAACGATCAAAAAGTCATCGCCGCAGGCCGCACGCAACATATCCAATTCTTGCGGCGAACAAACAACACCGTCAATACCGGCTGCTTTAGCCATTTTTGCTAACTCCACAACATGCTCAGCAATAGTACGATTGATTGCCAGCTCCTGGCTTAACTCTTCCTGAGAAAGGCTGGTTAATACCGTAACGCCTAACGATAAAGGACGACGCGTTGCCAGTTTTGCCGCTTCCTCCGCAGCGCTGTCTGCTGCGGCCTGTAGCATTTTAGAGCCGCCGCCGGCATGAACAGTATACAGCAAAGCGCCTTTACGCGCCATTACCCTAGCCGCTTGTCCCACCGTATTAGGTATATCATGGAACTTCAAATCGATAAAAACATTGCCACCGGCATCCTGAATGTCCGTAACAATTTCCGGCCCGACACTGTTATACAATTGCATGCCTACTTTAAAAGCGCCGACTTCAGGACTAAGCATCTCAACCAATCTCAATGCCTCCGCCCTATCCGAAACATCAAGCGCTACTATCAGTCTGGAACGCATCTTCTCTAATTCATTACTCATCAACAAACCTCCCCGTAAAATCATCAAAAAACCCCACTCTGCCGTGACGTCCGCTGTTTTGAAACCTGCTATGTGCAGGTGGGATTCCTCCCATTGGCTTTCGATGTCCTCTAACTAAGGAGGCATACCGGCCACCAACGGAGACAGATTCCCATTTAAAAGGTGTTGGGTCAAAACGCGCGGACAATTACACGTACAGCGCAGGGTATTTAGTATTATGCTCTCTTCGTTTTGATTATATCATTTTCGCCGTTCTTTCTCAACTGTAATTATCTGACATAAAATTTAATTTTTTGGCTTAATAATATCAATATGCAATTCCTGCAATTGGCGGTCGGCAACCCCTGACGGTGCTTGCGTCATCATATCCGTAGCGCTTTGTGTCTTGGGAAAAGCAATGACGTCGCGGATACTATCTTTATTAGCCATCAGCATAATCATCCGGTCAAGCCCAAATGCGATACCGCCATGAGGTGGCGTACCGTATTCAAAAGCATCAAGCAAATAGCCAAATTTATCTCGGCTTTCTTCTTCCGTATGACCGATCACTTTAAATAATCTTTCCTGAATACCTCTATCATGGATACGGATACTGCCGCCGCCCAATTCTACGCCGTTTAAAATAACGTCATAGGCATTGGCGCGAGCTTCCTCAGGATTTTTATCAAAAGTAGCCTTATCTTCATCGCAAGGCGAGGTAAAAGGATGATGTACGGCTGTCCATCTCTTTTCCTCAATGTTGTATTCGAGTAACGGGAATTTGTTGACCCAGAGGAAATTTAATTCACTCGAATCAATTAAATTCTCTTTACGGGCAATCTCCAGACGCAAATGACCAATGCTGTCGGCGGCAATAGCTTTATCAGCCGCGACAAACATCAGTAAATCACCGGGCTTACCTTCCATGCGCTCGACAATTGCCGCAAACTGTTCCTCGGTGAAGAATTTGCTGATCGGCGAACGCGGGCCGGTCTCCTCCACATAGATATAAGCCAACCCTTTAGCTCCGTAAATGCCTACATATTCGGTCAGCGCATCAATCTCACGTCGCGAATACTTGGCGCATCCCTTGGCGTTGATACCGCGCACCCAGCCGCCTTTGTTCGCCACCGAGGCAAAAACTTTAAATTCACTGTTGGCCGCAATATCAGCAATATCCTTGATCTCAATGGCAAAGCGCATATCGGGTTTGTCGGAACCGAAACGGTTGATTGCATCCTGATAATCAAGTACCGGGAACGGAATGGCAATATCTCTGCCCAATGCTTCTTTGAAAACATAGGCCAGCAATTCCTCAGTTAAAGCGCGAATGTCTTCCTCTTCAACAAAAGACATTTCCATATCCAGTTGAGTAAATTCCGGCTGGCGGTCGGCGCGCAAATCCTCATCTCTGAAGCAGCGGGCGATCTGAAAATACTTATCAACACCGCTAACCATCAGTATTTGTTTAAATAACTGCGGCGATTGCGGCAACGCGAAAAAGTCGCCGGGATGCACACGCGAGGGAACTAAATAATCACGTGCCCCCTCAGGAGAACTTTTACATAAAATTGGCGTTTCAATTTCCAAAAACCCTTTTTGATCAAGAAAATTACGCATTGCTGTGGTCGTCTTATGGCGCAGTATTAAAGCGCTGAGCATTTCCGGACGACGTAAATCGAGATAGCGGTACTTGAGCCGCACTAATTCATCAACACTGACGCCATCTTCGATATAGAACGGCGGCGTTTTTGATTTATTGAGTATCTCCAGCTCTAAACCTTCGACCTCTATTTCGCCGCTGACTAAGTTGGGATTGACCGTACCCTCGGGACGCGGACGCACCTTGCCGCGCGCAGCCAGAACATATTCGTTACGCACCTGCTCCGCAACAGCAAAAGACTGATTATCGGTATCGGGGCTATATACCAGCTGGACCAAACCGTATCTATCGCGCAGATCAATAAAGATCAGACCGCCATGGTCGCGCCGACGTTGTACCCATCCGGTCAATACCACTTCTTTGCCAATATCAGCGGCGCTCAAGTTGCCGCAATAATGATTTCTCTTCATGTTTCAATACTGCTCCTTTATTAAATTATAATTATTATCTACCCAATAAATACTCTTTCACATCGGCCAGTGCAATTGTGGTCTGTTCGCCGTCTTTCATGCATTTAACAATTACCTGACCCGCCGCCAATTCTTCACTGCCGATAATTACCGCATATGCGGCATTAATGCGATTGGCAGCTTTGAGCTGTGCTTTAATACTTTTGCCTTCATAATCAAGCTCCGACTTAATATCTAAGCGACGCAATTCATAACAAAGCGAAAATGCCGCTTTACGTGTTTGTTGATTTTCAGGGGAACTAATGACAAAAACGCTGCAGTCATCTTCTATTTCTATATCATCGCCCTGCGCTTTCAGCGCGGAAAAAATGCGTTCCATACCGAGCGCGAAACCAACCGCCGGCGTTGGTTCGCCGCCGAGTTCCTCAATCAAGCCATCATAACGACCGCCGCCGCAGATAGCGCTTTGCGCGCCGATATCTTCTACAACAATCTCAAACGCTGTTTTAGTATAATAATCAAGCCCCCTGACCATACGCGGATTCAGCAAATATTCTGCTCCGGCAGCATCCAATATCTGTTTTACCTGCTCAAAATGATCGGCGCATGTATCACAAAGATAATCATAAATCTGCGGTGCATCTTTGCCGATGTTTTGACAGATCTCACTTTTGCAGTCAAGGATCCGCAGCGGATTACGATCAAAGCGATCCTTACAGGAGTCGCAAAGCTGATCTAAATAAGGCCGGAAATAATCTTGCAGAGCTTCTCGGTATCGCGGACGGCAATCGGGACAGCCAACGCTGTTCAGATAGAGTTTCAGATCGCGGATACCCAAGCGGTTATAGAATTCCCAAGCCAGCGAAATTATTTCCGCATCAGCATAGGGAGAATCCGTACCAATTACTTCGACGCCAAATTGATGAAACTGGCGAAAACGACCGGCCTGCGGCCGTTCGTAACGGAACATCGGTCCCATATAGTACAATTTTACAGGCTGAATACGGCCATAAAGCTTGTCCTCTAAATAGGCGCGACACACCGAAGCGGTATTCTCCGGTCGCAGGGTCAGAGAACGATAGCCGCGGTCAGTAAATGTATACATTTCCTTTTGCACAATATCCGTAGTATTGCCGACACCGCGAATAAACAAGTCGGTTTCTTCAAAAATCGGCGTACGGATTTCGTCAAAAGCAAACTCCCGGCAAATTTGCCGTAGCATCGCTTCAACTGCCTGCCACCGACTGGTATCTTCCGGCAAAAAATCATTTGTACCGCGCGGTCTAGTTATCGCCATGTTTTTCCTCCTCGTGCAAATTTCATTTTATTATAATGCTGTTTTCCATTCTTTGTCAATCTACCGGCGCAGATACGGATTATGATTCTTTTCATACCCAAGCTCGCTGTGTGGGCCATGGCCGGGTAAAACTATCAGGTCATCATCAAGCGGCATTATTTTATCATGAATGGATTTCATTAAAGCCTTATAATCTCCTCCGGGCATATCGCTGCGGCCAACCGAGAGATAAAACAATGTATCGCCGGTAAACAGCAGATTTTCACATTTAAGGCAAATACCCCCGGGAGTATGACCGGGCGTATGGATTACTTGCAGACGCAAATTACCTACTTCAATGATATCGCCGTCATGGAGAATTTTATGATTTTTACCATTATCAACAACATCCGTCATGCCGACAACCAGCATAGATTTATCGTCCTCATGAATCATTAAAGTCGCACCTGAACGCTCGACAATATACTTATTTTCATCAGTATGGTCGCCATGGCCGTGTGTATTGATTACAACCGTTACATCAAATCCCAGTTCTTCTACTTTTCCCCAAATTTGTGAAGGATACGCGCCGGGATCAATGATTGCTCCTTTTTTGGTTTCTTCGCATACAAGAAAATAGCAATTGGTTGATAACAGACCAACTACTACTCGGTCTAACAGATATTTGCCCATGTTTATTCTCCTTTTTTAGCTTCGCTTTCAATTATTATTGTCACAGGCCCGTCGTTGGCGATATCAACCAACATATCGGCCTGGAAGACACCTGTTTGCACCAAAAGCCCATAAGACTGTAGCTGCTTTACATAATACTCGTATAAACACTGCGCTTCGTCCGGTGCTGCGGCGGTAAAAAAATCAGGACGGTTGCCGCGCCGACAATCCCCGTAAAGAGTAAATTGAGAAACGACCAATACCTGCCCGCCGCAATCAATCAGCGATCGATTGAGTTTACCGTTTTCGTCGGCAAAGATCCGTAAGTTTACCGTTTTGCGCGCCAAATAATCGGCATCGGCCGACTTATCACCTTTAGCAATGCCGACCAATACCACCATGCCAGCAGCAATTTCTGCAACTTTTTGGTCTGCAATTGTTACTGCCGCTTGCTTGACCCTTTGAATAATTAGCCGCATCTATTTCACCTTCTTTGCACCCTTATTGACTATCCGATGAACATCAAATACATCTTTGACTCTGCGCACTCGTTCTATCAGATAATCAAGTTGATACAAAGATTTGACTTCTAATTTAATTGTAACCGTAGCCTGATTATTGCGTTTATCAACGGAAACATGGGCGCTGTTAATCGGCGTTTTGGTGTCTGCCATTATCGAGACAATATCCATGACCAGGCAATCTCTGTTAATAGCGATCGCCTCTATCTCAACCTGATAATCACTGCTGACGCCGCTTCCCCAGCTAACCTCGATCAGTCTGTCGGATTCCTGTTCCTGATAACGTTGTATATTGCTACAGTCGGTACGGTGAACGGAAACCCCCCGGCCACGCGTAATATAACCAACAATCGCATCCCCTGGCAACGGTTTACAACAACTGGCAACTCTGACCATCAGATTATCAACGCCCTTGACGTTGATCGCCTCACAATTGAGGTCTTCCTTTTTCTGAGTCATTACCGCTTCCAGAGGCATTTCCTTGCGAATACCTTCTCGTAACTTGGCAACAACGCTATCCGGACGCACTACGCCCGCACCGATTGCCGCATAAAGGTCTTCTGAGGAAGATATCTGAAAACGTTTGGCAACCTCCGGTAATTTATCACTTTTAACCAATTGGGTAAATTCAAGTCCGAATTTTTTACATTCTCTGTCTAATAGTTCACGTCCGAAACTGATATTTTCATCGCGTTTTTCCTTACGAAACCATTGACGGATCTTATTCTTGGCATGTTGAGTACGGGCCAATAGCAACCAATCCCGGCTGGGGCCACGGCCCTTTGCGGTCAGTATTTCTACAATATCACCGTTATTCAAAGATGTGTCCAGCGGAACCAAACGGTTGTTGACTTTGGCACCGACGCACTGATGGCCGACCTGCGTGTGAACTCGATAGGCAAAGTCGATTGGACCTGAATCGGTTGGCAATTCGTAAACGTCTCCTTTGGGGGAAAATACATAAATGTTATCATCAAACAAATCGCCCTTGACTTTTTCCATAAAGTCCTGGGCATCGCCAAGCTCCTGCTGCCAATCAAGCATTTGCCGCAGCCACTCGATCTTCTTTTCAAAATCGTCATCGTCGCTTCTGCCCTCTTTATACCGCCAATGGGCAGCGATACCATACTCGGCTGTACGATGCATCTCCTTGGTTCGTATTTGTACCTCTAACGGCATACCGTTATCAACGATCACTGTAGTATGAATTGATTGATAGAGATTCTGCTTGGGCATAGCAATATAATCTTTAAAGCGTCCGGGAATCGGTTTCCACATGGTGTGGATAACGCCCAAAACACCGTAACAGTCTTTGATTGTATCCACAATCACCCGTACGGCATTTAAATCAAATATTTCATCCAATGTCTTTTGCTGCAGGCGCATTTTATTATAGATGCTATATAAATTTTTACTTCTGCCGCTTACCTCGGCGTTGATATTAACGCTTTTTAAACGCTCGGAGATTATACTGCACATCTCTTCAATAAAACGGTTTCTCTCCGGTTTATCAGCGGCTATTTGACTTTCCAGGCCGGCAATCCGTTCCGGCTCTAAAATAGCAATCGATAAATCCTCTAACTCACTTTTAATATTGAACATGCCTAAACGATGGGCCAGCGGAGCAAAAATATTTAAAGTTTCTTCTGATATTTCTTTTTGTCTGAGGAATGAATAGTGCGACTTGATGGTTCGCATATTATGCAAACGGTCAGCCAGTTTAATCAATATGATGCGAATATCCTTAGCCATTGCCATAAACATCTTGCGTAGATTTTCCGCTTGCGCTTCCTGACGGGAGTGAAATTCCAATTTTGAAAGTTTCGTAACACCTTCTACCAATACCCGTACATCGCTGTCGAATTCATTCTCAATATCTTCAATACTTACATCGGTATCTTCAACTACATCATGGAGTAAACCGCCAATAATTGTTGCGTCGTCTATCTGCAGGCCGCTTAATATATTAGCAACCGCCAGCGGATGATTAATATACGGCTCGCCGGAATCACGCTTTTGACCTTCATGGGCCTTTTGGGCAAAAAGAAACGCCTTGATAATCAGCTCGCTATCGCTCGCAGGATTATAACTTTTAACCTGCTTAATAATACTCTCAATTGTTATGGTTTCTGCCATACTGTCCTCACATATTTCCTGGCAACAAGACGAAAATTAGATAAAAAAAGGAATAGAACGTTGTCCTATTCCCATGATGAGGCTCTAATAGGGAATCTAATATTTGTTATGACGAGTTTTGATCCGATCCAGCTCTTCTAAAACATATTCATTAAGTATGCGAATATAAGTTCCCTTCATACCCAGCGAACGTACTTCAACAACACCCGCGGATTCTAATTTTCTCAGAGCGTTAACGATTACTGAACGGGTTATGCCAACTTTATCGGCAATCTTTGATGCAACCAACAGGCCGTTCTTTTCGCCCAACTCATTTAAAACATGTTCAATAGCTTCCAATTCGGAATAAGAAAGCGTATCAAAAGCAATGCTGACAACAGCCTTTTGACGAGCATTGTCTTCAACTTTCTCAACTCTGGCGCGCAATATTTCCATACCGATGACGGTTGCACCTAATTCGGCCAATACTAAATCATTACTGTCAAACTGACCAATTTTCGACAACATAAAAGTGCCGAGACGCTGACCGCCGCCAATAATCGGAATTACCGTGGTATATTTGTTATTAAGGAAACATGCATTCTTGGTGTCAAAAACGCAGAAGCCTTCTCTATTGATATTAGCTTTTGTTTCGGTACTGCGCAACAAGCTTTCGTTATACTGATCAGGAAAATGCGCTTCCTGATGTACTATCTCGTCCATAGTCGGGCAGGTAAAACCATCCATAAATGAATATCCCAATACTTTGCCTTTGCGGCCTATAATATAGACGTTTGCACCGATATTTTTACACAAAGTCTCTGCCATATCAGAAAAGCTAATCGGGTGACCAGCTGCGTTTTGGATTATTTTATTGATATCTCTCGTTTTTTCCAGTAAATTTTTCATTTGATCCCACACTCCAAAATTTTCATAATTAATTAAATTTACAGAATAATATTAGTATTTAATATATTATCTCATAACTGTATGCATTTAGTCAAGTAATTGTATAAATACAAACAAGTAGACAGGGATGCTCTCCCTGCCTCAGCGTGTCGATAAAATTCACGGCACGTCGTTGCTGCCAACTCCTATACGTATCTTTTATACGCCGCAAAGCTTCTTCGCTTAGACCCCTTGGGGCGTCGCCGGTTTCGACCACAGAGGTATAACCAAGATATTATCTTAAATTTTACCTATGTGCTTCAATTGTTCGTTTTGTTGTTAATCAAAACCCAGCTAGGTTGCCTAGTCACACTCGTTTCTCGGATAGCTGACCACTTCCTTGATAGTTAATTAGGCAGGGAGGTTCTCCCTGCCTAAAAATAGTTCAAAAACAATTATTTATCTTTCCTCATAAATGTTGGCAAATCAACATCATCAAATGTGGTTGGTTTTATAACAACATTAGGTATTTCGGTCGTAAAAGGCTTTTTATTGGTTCCAGGCGCAGCAAGCGTAACCGGGCTGCGGCTGTCAAAACCTGTGGCAATTACCGTTACCTTGATCGTATCTTCCAGAGCTTCATCAACACCCACGCCAAAGATGATATTGGCGTCAGCGTCGGCAACTTCATATATGTATTTGGCCGCATCATTGGCATCAAGCAGACTCATTTCCGGACCGCCGGTTACATTGAGTAGAATACCTTTAGCACCTTTGATACTGGTCTCCAGCATACTGCTGGAAATAGCGTTTTCAGCCGCTTCTATCGCTCTATTTTCACCGCCGCGACCGATACCAATACCCATCCAAGCGCTGCCGGCATCTCTCATTATTGACTTAACATCGGCAAAATCAAGATTGATCATGGCCGGTTTGCTAATTAGGTCGGATATTCCCTGAACGCCTTGACGGAGAACATCATCGGCAATCATAAATGCTTGAGGCACGGTCATTTTGCGATCGACAATCTGAAGTAATTTATCATTGGGAATGGTAATCAACGTATCGACGTTTTCTTTTAGATCGCTGATACCCATTTCAGCCTGTTGCGCGCGCCGGCGGCCTTCAAAGCTGAACGGCTTGGTTACAACACCAACCGTCAATGCTCCCATTTCTTTGGCCAGCGCCGCGACAACAGCCGCTGCGCCAGTGCCAGTGCCGCCGCCCATACCAGCGGTAATAAAAATCATATCACTGCCTTCCAACAAAGAAGACAGTTCCGATTTGCTTTCCTCAGCAGCTTTGCGGCCGACTTCCGGATCACCGCCGGCTCCTAAGCCTTTGGTTAGCTTGGGACCGATCTGCAGAACATTCTCAGCCTGACAATATACTAAAGCCTGTGAATCGGTATTCAACGCTACGAAGTCAACTCCGTTTAAATTGTTCTTAATCATTCTATTAACAGCATTACTGCCGCCACCGCCAATACCGACTACTTTGATTTTGGCGAAATTACTTCTTTGGCTATCATCAAAAGACAACATCGATATCCTCCTTAATACTTCAATTTCAGTTAATTCAATAAAGAATAGTATAGAAAAATTAAAAGTCAAAAATCAAATAATATAACTATTTTCCACATAAAAAAGCATTTCCCTGCTCCATTACACTGTAATTATAGAAAATAAATCATTATTTTGCTCCGCTAATTATAAGTTATTACAGGTTTGTCCACTACAGTTACATCTATATATTTGATTTGTTTGATGTCGCCGTTAGTAGTACGGTCTTCAATAATTGCCGTATATAAAATATATTTGTCCTCGAAATCTTCGCCATTGCCAACTCTTACTTCAATTCCGTCTTTAGTACAAACAATAATTTTTTGCGGGTCGGCAACATTAATTTCACTGATATGCGAACGCATATCAGCAGTCATCTGCCGTATCAAGTCAAGAGCCTTATCAAGCGAATCGTTTTTAATAACTGTACCCGGCATCACGCTGTAATCGAATTTATTTAATCCCGTCAGCAGGGGTACATCAAATTTATTCATTTTCACCATCCTGGTGATAACCGTTCCCTGTTGATCAAGCCAGATAAATGCTTGTCCGGTTGCAATAACAGCTACAGACTTCCTCTCTTCAACATTAATTATTAACGTGCCCGGAAGTTTTCTGGACACAGTCGCATTGGCAATCAACGGATCGATTCGTAACCATTGAGATAACTCCTGTTGATTAATTTTAAAAATATTACGTCCTTTTTCAATACCGCTTAAAGCGATAACCCGATCATTGCCGACTAACTTGTTGCCTTCCACTTTGATCGTATTAATGGAAAAAAATGAGGATAATGAAAAAAAGTAACCGGCTAACAAACAAGCAACAAAAAATACTACCATCAAAACAAACCTCTGATTGTTGGCGTGTCTTTTCTTATATTCTTTGATATATACAAGATTCTTTTTTTTAGCCATATTTACCCTCGCCTAATACACAAAATAATTATAGCAAATTTAAGTTTAAATTGCCATAAAAATCACGAAAATATTCCACTTATTATAATCAAAAACAATATATTTAGTAGCAAGACGAGGTATTATCATACCAGTTATGTATTTTCTCTTTTTATCTCCGCACCTAAAGACGTCAAAACCAAATCAAAATTTTGATAGCCACGATCTATATGGCGAATATTCTCAATAATGCTTTCTCCTTCCGCGGCCAAGGCTGCTAACACCAGAGCTGCACCGGCACGCAAATCACTAGCCTCAACATGTGCTCCGTGCAGCTTCCAGCGACCTTTAACAACTGCTGCTTTACCGATTATTCTGATATCAGCGCCCATGCGGCGTAACTCTCCAACATGATGAAAACGATTTTCAAAAATGTTTTCGGATATTATCGACACACCGGATGAAATAGACATTAGCGACATGAATTGGGGCTGCATATCGGTAGGAAATCCCGGGAAAGGCATGGTACGGATATCAACGCTACGGGGGCGAAAACGTGAGCGTACCCTAACCCCGCCCGCATCCTTATCAATTATCACTCCCAACTCTTCAAGCTTAGCTATTACCGAGTACATATCATCTGGCCGACAATCATTGAGCCGCAAATCTCCTCCGCAAATAGCAGCAGCGCACATCAGCGTACCGGCTTCAATACGATCTGGCATTACTTTGTATTCAGTCCCATGTAAACGGGCAACGCCATTAATTTTCAACGTATCGGTACCTTCTCCATGAATTTCCGCACCCATCTTACGCAAAAATAATATCAAATCGATTACTTCCGGCTCTCTGGCAGCATTATGAATAACTGTTTCTCCCTTAGCGGTAACGGCAGCCATAATCACATTTTCGGTAGCTCCAACGCTGGGGAAATCAAAATATATATCCTGACCGCGCAACCCTAGCACACCAATGCGCGCCGTTATCGTATTACCGCTATCGTCTACATCGGCGCCTAATGCTGTTAATGCCTGGATATGATAATCCATCGGCCGTTCGCCGATAGCGCAACCGCCGGGAAATGTCAGATCAATCTCACCCAGCCGTGCCAGTAGCGGACCTAAAACCAGGTTCGACGCCCTCATTCTGCGTAATAGTTGTTCGGGCGGCCTCCTCTTATGCAGATTGTCCGCCAGTATAATAAAAGTGCTGTCCTCACAAAGCACTTTGGCTCCGTAATGGGACAGCACCTCAGACATTACATGTACATCTTCAAGCATTGGGACTCCGGTTAATACAACTTGTTCGTCGCTTAATAACGATGCGGCCATAATTGCCAAAATAGCATTTTTAGCGCCGTTTATACAATATTCACCGGATAATTGGCGGCCGCCTTGAATGATAAATTTATCCACTTAAGCACCCCGCTTAAGCCCCGTATATTAACTTTTTCAATAGCAGTTTAAACAAATTCGCCGATCATTTTTACTTCTGTTTCCAATCTCACGCCAGAGTATTCATAAACCCTCTGCTGAACTTCTTCAATCAGGGCTACGACATCTTTAGCGCGGGCGCCTCCAATGTTAATAATAAAATTACCATGTTTTTTGGAAACAGCCGCGCCACCGATTTGCATACCGCGTAAGTTTGCCATCTCAATTAAACGTCCGGCATGATCGTTTGGCGGATTACGGAAGACGCTGCCGCAAGACGGATATTCCAGCGGTTGATTACGGCTGCGTAATTGTAAAAGTTCGCGAATTTTGCTTAAAGATTCGTCACGGCTGCCGCGCGGTAAGCTTAAAGTTACGCGACTAACCAAAGCTTCTACATCAAATAAGCTGCTATTACGATAGGCGAAAGAAATATCCGAGGCCGTTAGTATCTGTTTGCTGCCAGTATATGTTACGACCTCAATTTGTGTTACATATTGACCGATAGTGTCGCCATAAGCACCCGCGTTCATCCTTACCGCACCGCCCATTGAACCGGGGATACCGGCGGCGAATTCCAAACCGGAAAGTGAACGTTCAGCAGCTTCCAATGCCAACGTCGGCAACAATACGCCAGCGTCAATATCAACCTGATTATCGCGCCAATTGGTAGTAGCAAATTGCTCGCCCATTTTAATAACGACGCCGTGAAAACCTTTGTCGCCAACTAAAATATTAGACCCATTACCGATAACAACCCACGGAATTTCATTTTCATGCAAATAAATAAGCAGGACAGATAATTCATCAGTTGACGCAGGGAATACCAAGAAATCAGCGTTGCCGCCAATCCGCCAGGTAGTGTATTTTCGCATAGAAACATCCGTTAACACCTTCACCGACAGCATTTCCTGCAAAGCCTCAAAAATCAGCGGCTTATTCACTATATGACCTCCTTAATTTCTCCTCAAGGAACCGTTCCCCCACAGATCGTATGTTGCCGGCGCCCATGATCAAAACAAAGTCGTCATCTCTTACCTGTTGTTCGAGTATCTGTAAAGCTTGCTCTTTATCCGCCGCATACACTACCATATTATGCCCGTTTTTTCGAGCTGCGTCAACAATTAATTGCGCCGAAACACCGGGGATCGGTTTTTCGAAGGCCGGATAGATTTCATTTATCACAACTACATCCGCATCGGCAAGGGCAAGGGCAAATTCTTGATATAAGCATTTTGTACGGCTGTAGCGATGAGGTTGGAAAACTGCCACAATCCTTTTTGTGCCCATATCGCGCGCCGCCTTGATAGTCGCCATAATTTCTGTAGGATGATGAGCATAATCGTCAACAACTTGTAGTTTATCGACCTGCCCCAAAAGTTCGAAGCGGCGTCCGGTGCCGCAAAAGTCCGCTAAGGCCCGCGCACAATCAGCAAATTCCAAGCCTAAATAACGGCCCAAAGCCACCGCAGCCAAAGCGTTGGCAATATTATGCTCACCCGGAACATGCAGTTCCAGCCGCCCTAACAACTTGCCTTTTTCCCAAACATCGGAGGAGGTGCCGTAATTACTGTAACAGATATTGGTTGCCGTATAATCGGCCTCATTATGCAGGGCATATGTAATATAACGTTTCTCTACGCGTCTTGATAATGACAGCGCATTAGGGCAATCGTTACAAACGATGGCCAGGCCGTCATCGGGCAGTTGCTGCAAATACTGTTCGAAGGACTTAACAATATTTTCCAAAGAAACATAATGTTCAAGATGATCGCTTTCAATATTAGTAATAACTGCAATATCGGGAAACAGCATCAAAAACGTGCCGTCACTCTCGTCGGCTTCAGCCACAAAATAATCGCCCTCACCAGCCTGCGAATTTCCGCAAAATTGTGGGATCATACCGCCAATGGCAAAGGTGGGGCTCATATTAAGATTATCCAGCATAACTGCAATCATGGCGCTAACCGTCGTTTTACCATGGGAGCCGGCCACGCCAATGCTGCACTTATTGCTCATTAAAAAAGCCAGCATTTCAGCTCTTTTATAGACCGGTATGCCGCGAGAGGCAGCCTCGATCATTTCTGGATTATCTACCTTTACGGCTGAGGAATAAACTACCGCCTGAGCATCCACCGGAATGTTCGCGGCAGCATGGCCATAATAAATCGTCGCCCCCATAGCCTCCAATATTCCTGTAAAACGTCCATGTTGAAGATCCGAACCGCTAATACTATAGCCCATGCCAAGCATTATCTTGGCAATAGCGCTCATACCTACGCCACCAATGCCAATAAAATGAAGTTTATCCTCCATAAAGATATTAACCCTCTTTTCCCTGAACAATATTAATTGCAATCTCAACGATTTTATCCGCTGCATTCGCCTCCCCCAAAGACGTCGCTGCAGCAGCCATATTTTTTAAAACCGATTCATCATTAAATAAATCTGTAATCGTCCTCGTAAGTATATCACTGTTGAAACATTGATCCTCAATCATTATCGCAGCACCGGCAGATGCCAATACTTTGGCATTGCCAACTTGGTGATTGTTTGTCGCGTAAGGATAAGGCACCAAAATTGAAGGCAATCCGATACAGGTGATTTCCGCAAGAAACGAAGCGCCGGCGCGTCCAACAACTAGATCTGCTATCGCTAATGCATGCTCCATATGCGTCAGATATGGCATTACAATTAAATCATCATCAATTATATCATTGTTGTCAACTATCGAACAATAATTTCTATCTCCGGTCAAATGAATAATCCGCAAACCACTATCAAGCAAACTTTTGTATGCGCCGCAGATTGCCTTGTTTAAAGTAGCCGCGCCTTGCGAACCACCGGTAACTAACAATGTCTTTTTATATTTATTCTCCTCACTGATCGAAAAGAATTGATACGCCTTTTCTTTATCGGCAACTAAAATATCATTTCTCACCGGTAATCCGGTTAAAAAAAGATTATCCTGACGCCCAAATCGATTTGACGCTGCATCAAATGTCATACAAACTGCACTGGCATAGCGCGCAAAATGACGATTGGCCAATCCCGGATAAGCGTTCTGTTCATGAATCATTGTGGGAATTATCAGCTTGCGCGCAGCCTGTAATACAGCTGCTTCCACATAGCCGCCGCTACCAATTACCAAATCAGGATGAAATTTGGCCATCCGTTTTTTGGCTTGTTTGGCACCTTGATAATTAATCCATAAATCCTTCACTAATTTTGGCGATTTACGATGCAGCCCCGCGCTGGAAACTGCAAAAAAATCATATCCATATTCCGCAGCTAATCTCTGCTCAGGAGAGTTATGACCGCCGATATACAATATTTTTGCATCAACTCTTCTACATAATCTATCGGCAATGGCCAGTACCGGATATATATGTCCGCCGGTGCCGCCCCCAGTGATTACCACGCGCATACTCATTTAGCATCCTCTTTAACATAACGAGATAAATTTAGCAGCATTCCTGCCATAGTTAGACATACAGCCAACGAAGTTCCACCATAACTGATAAAAGGCAATGTTACACCGGTAACCGGCAATAGTCCCGATACAACTCCGAGATTAATAAAAGCTTGTATGGACATAGCGCAAATTATCCCCAAAGCCAGCAAACTGCCGAATTTGTCGGGCATTTTTACCGCTACCAACATTCCCCGCCAAATAAATAAAACAAATACCACGATAACAAATATACAGCCTAAAAAGCCTAATTCCTCCCCTAAAACGGAAAAAATAAAATCAGTATGTCGAGCCGGTAAATAAAATAGCTTTGAACTGCCGGAACCTAACCCGACGCCGGAAAGGCCACCGGAACCTAACGCCAATAACGATTGAACTGTCTGCCAGCCTGATCCGGTTGGATCCGCCCAGGGATCAAGATAGGCCATGATACGGTTGACCCGAAATGGTTCATAAATAATCGCAGCTACGACGACTACGGCACCCAGAACTAATGTGCCAGTCAAAAATCGTTTCCGCACGCCGGCACAATACATCATTAAAAAGCCCGTAGCAGCAACAACCATTGAAGAAGATAAAGCTGTTTGCGCCAATATCAAACCGGCAGTTCCGCCGGTAATAATAATCGCCGGTAAAAAACCTTTACTAAAACTTTTGACATCAATACCCGGGGAACAGAACAATTTAGCCAGTACCAGCGGTAAAGCAATTTTGCTTAACTCAGATGGCTGGAACTGTTGTCCGCCAATTTGCAACCAGCGCTGAGCCCCGCCGATACTTTCAATTTGCGTGCTGGCTGCCATAAAAATCAACAATAAAATCATTGGTATAAAAACTACCCAACTCAGTTTTTTATACCATTCATATTTCATTTTATAAGCAATATACATACCCAAAAAACCCAACGCCGCAGCCTCGGAATGCTTTTTGAGAAAATGATAGCTATCATTATAGGGTGCATAGGTTGCAAAGTATTGACTGGCGCTGAACACCATAATCACGCCAATAGCCGTCAACACAATAACGGAAATTAATATCCACCAATCCGGATTACCCGGATTTCCTAGATTTCCTTGACGTGCAGGATTTGCCTGTGCGCTTTTCAAAGCTTATTCCTCCCCATAATCTTTGACTATCTGTTTAAAACGGTTTCCTCTTTCTTCATAGTTTTTAAACATATCCCAACTGGCGCACGCTGGTGAAAGCAGAACCAAATCCCCTCTTTGAGCTGTTTGACAGGCCGATCTCACCGCCTCGTCAAAACCTCCTGCCAATATATAATCCTTAAATCCGGCATTATCCGCCGCCCGACGAATATCATCTGTCGCTTCGCCAAGTATTATCAGTTTCCGTACTTTGTCTTTAATCAATCCCATCAACGGTGCAAAATCATTACCCTTGTTGCGTCCGCCAGCAATCAATATCAACGGTCGTTGATACGAGAGTAGAGCTTTTTGTGTCGAATCAGGATTTGTACCTTTGGAATCGTTAACGAAACTAATGCCATTTCGTTCGCAAACGAATTCCATCCTATGCTCGACGCCCGGAAAACTATGCAAGGCGTTAGCAATATCGTCTGCGGCAACGCCGCTATAATACGCAGCGGCGGCTGCAGCCATGGCATTCTGCCAATTATGGTGGCCTTTGATATATATGTCTTTAACAGATATAATATTAATTTTATGCCCATTATCATCTAATATTATCTGTCCGTTATCTAAATAAATACCCCCGTTGACCAACTGACTAGTGCTAAAAAACACCGTACGCTGCGAAAGCTTTTCACCTATGCCACGGCACACATCATCGTCATAATTAAGAATTGCCAGATCGTTTCGATCCTGTCTGGCAAATATTCTCTCCTTCACCTGCTGGTATACGGCCATACTGCCGTGACGATCCTGATGATCGGGGCTAATATTAAGCATAGCCGCAATATGCGGCTTAAACTCATAACAATCTTCTAATTGGAAGCTGGACACTTCCGCAACAACCATACCTTGGTAATTTTCAATATGCTCTATTAAGGGTGTACCAATATTACCGCCCACCAGTGTATTAATACCGGCCTGGCTCAATATATAACCGGTCAAAGCCGTCGTAGTCGTCTTGCCGTTGGTACCGGTTATGGCTATAATCGGTGAGGCTGCAAATAAATATGCCAACTCAATTTCACTGATCATTTCGATACCCGCGGCTTTGACCATTTCTACTAAGGGAATAGTCGGTGGAACACCGGGACTTTTAATACATAAATCCCAATCGGCCACACTGGGCATCAGGTTGGATAATAATAACTCTACGCCATGATTAGCAAATTGATTTATATCGGCACCAAGCTGTTCTTTGCTTTTAGCATCGGATAAAGTAACCTTCGCTCCATGAGCCAACAAAAATTGGCAGGTGGCAAACCCGCTTAATCCGGCGCCTATCGTTAAAACTTTTTTCCCCTGTAAATCCATGCGTTTACCTCGAAGTTATATAGATACGATTAATAATCCCAACGCTGTCAATATGGCTGAAGCCAGCCAGAACATCCGCACAACTTTCACTTCCGGCCAGCCCTTTAATTCAAAATGGTGGTGTAGCGGGCTCATTAATAAGATCCGCTTTCCCCACAGTTTAAAACTTGCCACCTGCAGCATCACTGATAATATTTCCACTAAATATACGCCGCCAATTATTATCAAAACTATCTCGGTTTTGCTCAAAAGAGCAAATCCAACCACGGCACCGCCAATAGCCAACGATCCGGTATCTCCCATAAACACTTTTGCCGGATGCTGATTGTAGAATAAAAACCCTATTAAGCAACCGGCCAATGATGCGGCTGCAACAGCTAGATCATGATAATCGGCCATTACCAATGTCGGATAAGATACACACACTAACATAATCAGCCAATAACCGATAAAGACGATCGCCGAAACCCCTGCCGCCAAACCGTCCAATCCATCCGTGAAATTAGTGCCGTTTACAATACCGACAAAAAAGGTAGCCATTACAATATAATAAAACCAACCCAAATCCCATGAATAATTGACAAAAGGTATGATAACTGCGGTTCCGCGTCCTAAAAACAACTGTGCAGCTACCAATAATATAATTGCGGCAGCATACTGACCGACCAACTTTTGTTTGACTGTCAATCCCAAAGAACGATGGAATACCACTTTCAACATATCATCATAAAATCCGATAGCGCCAAAGGCTATAAACGAAAAAAGCCAGATCCATAACGATTTTGAACCGTTGCCCAGAACCAGCAATACAATCAGCATTGATATAACGAACATCAGTCCGCCCATGGTTGGCGTTCCGGCTTTGATTAAATGGCTTTGCGGCCCATCGTTGCGAATTGTTTGTCCGATTTTTAAGCGCCGGAGCATTGGCAGCAAAAGCTTACCGACAATCAACGTTAAAATCAACCCAGCCACAAAAGCGATAATTGATATCTGCATTTTCACTTACCCTCTTAGCAACTTATGTTTTTTGCAAGCAATATTTCCCTGACAGTTTCCTTATCGTCAAAATGGAGCACCTGACCTTTTATCAGCTGGTAGTTTTCATGCCCTTTGCCTGCAATTACTACTATATCACCTTTTTGCGCTAAGGCAATAGCCATTTCGATTGCTTTACCGCGGTTTTCCTCAACATAATAGTTATCACCCGCCAGCGTAGCCCCTTCAACTACTTGAGCAATAATATCCATCGGCTCCTCGAAACGCGGGTTATCGCTGGTAATTATCGCAATATCGCTTAGTTCAACACCTATTTTACCCATGATCGGTCGTTTGCCGCGATCACGGTTACCGCCACAACCAAAGACACTGATCAACCTTTGTGGTTTGAGATCTGAAGCCGCGTTTAATATATTGCTTAACCCATCCGGCGTATGTGCATAATCAACAACCACCAAAAAATCCTGTCCGCAATCAACTATCTCAAACCTACCCGGCACCTGAGGCGCTGCCGCCATGCGCTCAATAATATATTCCATTGGCAGACCTTCCTGCAAAGCCACAGCCATAGCCGCCAGCGTATTATAAACATTAAACACCCCAAAAAGCGGTATAACTATTTGATATTGCTGCGCTTGCCAAAGAACTTTAAACATCATACCAGATGCTGTCGGCTGATATTTTAACAGTCTCAAAGTTGCATCTTTTGTCTTTCCGTAGGTAACTACCTCTACTTTGCTGGCATTAATAAAGGCAGCTGCGGAATCGTCGTCAAGATTTATTACCGAATAGCGATTGATATCCGCATGCGGCTCAATCATAGTAAAGAGCATTGTCTTACTACGTAAATATTCAGCTAATGTGCCATGATAATCAAGATGATCCTGAGTCAGATTGCTGAATACCGCTGCGTCAAAGTCGCAGGCCAAAACACGTCCCTGAGCCAGTGCATGAGAAGACACTTCCATCACTACTGCTGCGCAGCCTTCTTTGTACATCATTGATAACAATTCGTAGAGTTCCGTTGATTCTGGAGTGGTATGCGTTGCTGGCAATACTTTATCTCCGGCTCTGTTTTCGATCGTGCCAATCAATCCTGTTTTTAGTCCTTTTCCTTCAAAGAGCCATTTAACCAGGTTTGTTGTCGTCGTCTTGCCATTTGTACCGGTGACGCCGATCATGCGCATTTTCCGATCGGGATGATCAAAAAACGTAGATGCCAATCGGGCCATAGCACGGCGACTGTCTTCGACAACAATCAACGGAATTTGTGGCAGCGGCGTTGGCAATCTTTCCAATAATACGGCTTCTGCTCCCTGCGCTACCGCCTGATCAATATATTGGTGACCATCGACACTTGTGCCGGAAATAGCAACAAAAAGGTCCCCCTTGGTTACTTTTCGTGAATCATAAACAATAGCGGAAATATCAACATCAGTGAAATTACCCACTAAATCTTTTTTTGTCAAACATGATAGCAGTTTAGATAATAACACCGTGCACCTCCTTAGCTTTTACGGCCCTACAGATTGGGCTTCTTCATCTTTATCTATCGCTTTAAATTTTACGGAAACAGTACTACCGGCCGTAACCTTTTTTAAAGGCTGAGGACTTTGCTCAAAGGCAATACCTTCGCTGCCTTCATAAACCAGTTTTAATCCCATGGCGGACAATATTCCCGCCACTTCACTTAATTTTTTACCTGTTAAGTCAGGAACAGTTATTTTGCCTGCAACTGTTGAAGAATTATCACAATTAAGTATTACTGTGCCTCCAGCCTCAAGAGATCCGCCTGCGACAGGAACTTGAGAAGCAACAATGATGCCGCTGCCTTTGGTCTGAACTTTAAGTCCAATCAGATCAAGCAACTCTGTCGCGGCATCTGCAGTAAGATTCGTAACATCAGGTACTTCAACCGTTGTTGATGCGCCGTCATTGCCATTATTGACCTCATCATCGGTAACTTGCGGGGTTACTCCCATATAGCGGAGCGTATCTTCCACTACTGCCTTGAAGACCGGCGCGGCAATCTGGCCACCTTGATAGAGACCACCGGAAGGTTCATTGATTACTACCAGACAGACGATCTGAGGATCATTCGCGGGTGCCATGCCAATAAACGAAGCAACATATTTTCCGGCCACATATCCGCCTTTACCGGCTACCTGTGCTGTGCCTGTTTTGCCGCCAACGCGATAGCCTTCAATATATGCCTTCCTACCAGTGCCGTTAGCGACGACTTGCTCCAAAAGGCTGCATACCAGTTTCGATGTATCCTGGGAAATCACCTGCCGGACTTCCTTCTTTTGAAAGTTCTGAATAACCTTACCATCATTATCCACAACTTTGCTGACAATTTGCGGCTCAAGAAGCGTTCCGCCATTTGCCACAGCCGATACTGCTGTAACCAATTGTAAAGGAGTTACAGCAATACCTTGCCCGATAGAAATAGTTGCTACTTCAACCGGGCCTAATTTATCCTGATCAATCATTATCCCTGACGCTTCGCCGGACAAATCGATGCCGGTTTGTTGGCCGAAACCAAAAGCCTTAATGTATTTATAAAACAGCCCCTCTTCTTTAGCTTCAATACTTTGCCCGATTTTGACAAAAGCAGGATTGCAGGAATTTTGGAAAGCCTCTACTAATGTCTGGCTACCGTGAGGATTATAATATCGCCAGCATTTTATCTTTTGGCCTGCAACCATAACATATCCCGGGTCATAGAAAGTACTGCTGGTATTAATTGTTCCTTCTTCCAGAGCCGCAGATGAAGTAATGATCTTAAAACATGAACCTGGTTCATAAGAATCACTGATTAAAGGATTACGCCGCAAGCTGCTATCCGCGCTTTTATAATCGTTAAGATCATACTCAGGAGCAGTAGCCATGGCCAATATTTCACCGGTTTTAGGATTCATCATCAGTATCGAAGCGCTTTTAGGATTAACATCAGAGGCCATTAATTTTTCTAATTCACGTTCACAAAAATACTGAATGTTTTCATCAATTGTCAGATAAACGTCATAACCGTCTGTTGGCGCTATATATTCATATTCCGCCTGGGGAATCGCTTGCCCAATACCGTCATATTCACTGACAACACGGCCATCGTTGCCAGATAACCATTTGTCGCAGGCAACTTCTACCCCTTCCAATCCCTGATTATCGACTCCACAAAACCCAATCAACTGGCAAGCCAATGAACTTTTGGGATAATAGCGCTGTGTTTCCTGAACAATATTTATACCGGTTAACCCTTTGTCTTCAATAGACTGCGAAATATCAAAATCAACTTTTCGTTTAACCCAGACAAAAGACTTTTTCGATGTAATATTTTTTAATACCTTATCATAATCGAGTCCAAGTTTCTCAGACAAAAAAAGAGCAGACTTTTCCGCATCCCCGGAATTAACCACATCCGGCGGACTTGCGCTGATCGAATCGGCAGTAATGCTGATCGCAAGCTTATTACCGTTTCTGTCGCAAATATCTCCGCGTGAAGCGGATACGGGCAAGTCCCTGGTACGAAGTTCCTCTGCTTTGATTTGGAGTTCTTCTCCCTGTACAAACTGGATAAAAGCCAATTTTACTACTACAGTTGCAAACGCAATTAATAGTAAAATCAGCACAAAAGTTATTTTTCGCCGCATAAACAGTTTAACGGCAGCCAATTAAATCACCTCACCAGCTCTCATTCCACCTCAGCGGCTGATGCCGTTCCTCTAAAATGAGTAGAAATTAAATTACCAATACTCTGCCATAACGGATATTCACTTCGGCTTTGCTTATTCGACGTATTTTTGTCGGCCTCAATCTCTTGAGCAACCTTGACCTTTAAATCAGAATCGATATAGTCAATATTACTAACATCCGGATAGACCATGCTCAGTTTCGTTTCAGCATAATTCTCAATTTTAGCCAATGAACTAAGTTCTCCTATTTCCAATTCCAGTCGCTGGCTTTGCACTGCCATATCATCTATATTACCCTGCAACTCATGCATTTGATATCCAGCAGTGCTAATTTGCGCCTGTAATACTATATATACAAGCGCTGAAGCAAATATTATTACACCCAAAAACGCAACCATAACCTTTTCTTTAACTAATGTATTTTTGGATTGCTCCTTTTGTTGCAATAAATTAAGTTGTGGAAGCGTCTTTGGAACTTGCCAATGCTGCTCCTTGCGAGCTACGCTTATATTTGTTGTCATTGTATGTTTCCTCCGTATATCTTAGAACATGCTTTAAAGTTTTTCGACAACACGCAGCTTAGCACTGCGGGAACGATGGTTAGTTACCAGTTCTTCTGCCGATGCCGTAATTGGACGACGGTTAATCAGCTTAAGTGATGCATGATGATTACATATGCAAACAGGAATATGCGGGGGACAGATACATTCGCTGGACATGATTTTAAATTTTTCTTTTACCAGCCTATCCTCTAATGAGTGAAACGTAATAACCGCGACTCTGCCTCCTGGTTTTAAAATACTGCATGCGGCCTCAATTCCCTTAGCTAACTGATCAAGTTCGCCATTAACAGCAATACGCAAAGCCTGAAATGTTCTTTTAGCTGGATGTTGGTCTTTTTCTCTGGCAGCAGCTGGAATAGCTTTTTTAATAACCGTAACCAATTCTTCCGTAGTATTAATCAAGTTATTCTGTCGTTCTGTAACGATAAATTTGGCTATTCTGGCCGCCCAGCGTTCTTCGCCATATTGTTGAATAATGCGTCTTAACTCTGCTTCACTGTATCTGTTTACCAATAGATAGGCACTTAATTCGTTATCTTTATTCATCCGCATATCCAGCGGCGCATTGTTCATATAAGAAAATCCGCGGCTGGGCTCGTCTAATTGATATGATGATACTCCCAGGTCAAGCAATATGCCATCTACGTTGCTTATGTCATTCTCTGGGGCAATTTCGGCCATATCACTAAAGTTCGCCTGTTTAATAACAACTCTATCACCAAATTCAGCTAATTTAGCTGCGGCTGCCAGACACGCTTCAGAATCTTGATCGAGCGCCAGTAATTTTCCAGTAGGAGCCGATTTTTCTAATATGCCCCATGCATGTCCGCCGCCGCCTACTGTACCGTCAATATATATACCGTTACTTTTGGGCGCCAGTAATTCAATCACTTCATTATATAAAACAGGCAAATGATTGAAGGCGATTGCCATTACTACTCCCCCTAAAAGGTGATACCGACAAGTTTAGCGGCCACTTTCTCATATTCATCAGCAGCTTCTTGGCTATAAGACTGCCAAAGTTCTTTACTCCAAATTTCCAAACGGTTGGCAACACCGATCGTTACAATATCTTTATCAATAACAGCAGAGGCGCGCAAATTTATCGGAATCAGCACTCTGCCCTGTTTGTCAGTCTCCACTTCAGTAGCGCCTGAGAAAAAATTGCGGGCAAATTTTCGTGAATCAGCATCGGTAGTGGAAAGCTGCCGTAAACTTTCAACTGTCTTTTGCCAACCTTCCATAGTGTAGACAAATAAACACTTGTCAAGACCTTTGGTAATGATAAAATGACTACCCAGCTCTTCACGAAATTTAGCAGGAACAATATACCGGCCTTTACTATCTATAGAATGTTGGTATTCGCCAATTAGCATTTGCAAATCCTCGATTGAGATTCTCTACTTTACTCCACTTTACTCCACTTTAAATATAGGATTCGCCGTAATACATATATATCCTTTTTTGTTAATGATTTTTTTTAAAAAAAAACAGGAGCTCTAGCTCCTGTTTTAAATTTTATTTATGTTTTTTCTGCCAAAGTATTATTAGTGCAACTGATGCAATAATAATCAGTAGCAACCACCATCCAACTTGCTGATAAACGGATACAAAGCCTGTGGTTACTAATGATACAAGTAATCCGGCAATCAATTCCCCTAAAAGAATAGTAGCTAAAGATGGCATAAATCCCAATCTCAATAAGACTGCCACCAGACAACCACTCCAAACGCCTGTAAACGGCAAAGGGATAGCAACAAACAGCATCAATGCCAATAATTGATATTTACCGCTATTCATCTTTTGTGCATGTAAATATGCTCGTTTATTTACTCCTCCCAAAATTTTGTCAAAAAACGGAATAGCCATTATATGGCGAAAAAACTTAGGCAATAATAGCAACAAAGGTATAATTGGCAAAAAGTTGCCGATAACCGCCCAAATAAACGCAGAAAAAGGCGCCATTCCCCAAGCAACTCCCAGGGGTATTGCGCCGCGTAATTCGCTAATGGGCAGCACTGCCAAAATCAACACTCTAATATGGGGCTCAATAGCTGATAGATTATCAATCAACAAATCCAACATTTAATTTCACCTATAAATTGTTTCTTATTAAATATATTAGCTAAAATAATGATTATAACCGTTTAATACAATTGCCATTAAATATGTTAATCATACTAAAAGAGCCGCAAGCATTAAAATCACTTTCAATGCTACGGCTCTAAAAATTCAGATTTTATTTGCTACTGGAGGAACTACTGCCAGAAGCGCTGGTGGAATCAGTTTTATTACTAGAAGTTGACGTATTCTTGCTTTCGGTATTGTCAACGCTTTGATATAACGATTTGTAGTATTGAATTGCCTGATCAACTGTAGAACTAGTACTGCTGTCTGCCGGTAGAGAATTCTTATAAGCTGTCAAGAAGGCGGTAGCTTTCTCTAAACCATCCGTGGATAATATAAACCAGGAATAAGAATATGCTATATCCCAATTATCCGGCGCTAATTCATAAGCCTTTTGATAATTAGCTCTGACCGTTTGACTGTCAGTACCGGCGCCAAACAATGCTGCAGCTTTGTTGGCATATAATTGCGCCTTGCCAAGATTATTCAACCCCGGCAGCGCATTATCAATAGCTACTTGATAGTATTCAGCGGCTTTAGTAATTGCATTGGTCGATTTAGTTAAATACTCTTTAGCCAATTTCTCATCGCTGGATTGATTCTCTGTATAGGCGGTATAATAATAGGTGTTAAGTTGTTTATAATATTGGGCAAGTGTTGTAGCAGTACCATAATCCACCGGTTTGCCTTCAGCGGGTGTTTTTTCTTTAACCAAATTCTCATACATCTTAATATATTCGGCCGTAGACGGGCTATCACTGGATGAAGAAGATTCGTCATAATTGGAATTCCAGGACGCAAAAGTACCAACCATGCTTGCTCCAAGAAGCACCACCACGATAATCAGCAACTTCCTATGCTTTTGAGTTGCTTTTCGTAAATTTTGCATAAACACGGAGTATCACCTCTAAATTCCTTATTTCAGTTCTTATAATCATATTACAACTCACAAGCTAATGTCAATGTATAAATTAAACCAAAATATACTTAATCACAAAGACAATCTTGACAAACGCCATAACATTCCAAACGATGGTTGGTTATTTTACCAGGAGCAGCATCAATCACCTGTTGAGACAAACCCGTTATAGACGGGGAAAAGTCCCAAACCCGTCCGCATTTTTCACATACAAAATGATAGTGCGGCTGGGGATTACCGTCAAAACGGCTTTGACCTTTGCCATAATTCAATTCTAAGATTTTATTTTCATCAGCCATTAATTGAAGATTACGATAAATTGTACCTAAACTGATGGTCGGAATTTGTTGCCGTGCCTGTTCGTATATCCAATCCGCTGTCGGATGAGAATCCGTATGAACTAAAATATCATAAATAATTCGTTTTTGTTTTGTCGATCTTTTTTGTTTTTCACCAGTCAAAAGTTTCACCTTCTAAAGTTTTTAATTTAAGCTATTATTTAACCGTTGACCAAAAAACTCAAATTCACTCCATAAATCAAGCTTATCAGCAAATAATTGTTGTATATCTTCAAAAAGCTTTGACAACCGCTCCTCCGCATAAAGAAATTCGCTGATTGAAGATTCGTTACAATAAGTAAGAAACAGCTGATCAAGCTTGTCTATTTCTTCATCAACATCCTCTCCTGCCATCGAAATCAGATGCAGACGCATTTGCTGTTGGCGTAACTCCGCCAAAACATAAGCATTTTCATTATCTTGTTCTAATTTGGCTTTAGCACTTAGATAACGCCGATACTCATCGCTTTTTAAAATCATTTGCATCAATCCCTCAGCTTGTATCAGCATATCACGTCTGTTTTGCTCATTTTCAATATTATTATTTACATCACCATCGTCTTTGATAAGATCACCTCTTAAATGATTATTAGCAGCACATTTAAACAAATTTATCAAAATAGCGGCACCCTTTGGAGCTAATTACATACTATTAATATATAACTTTTTGTTCCCAAAGGAGGTTGCGGCAATGATAACATATACGATCAAACAAGACGATACGCTCTGGAAAATCTCCCAAGAATATAAAATAAGTCTTGATACACTTTTGGCAGCTAATCAGCAAATCAATGACGCCAATTATATTTTACCTGGAATGATTATAAACATTCCCACTTTTACCGTAAAACCGCCTCTCGAAAATGATAACAAAAGCCAAAAATCAGACTATTCCGCGCAAAACGTATCTACTCAAGAACGTCCGTTTATCTATACAGCGCTTGCCGGCGAGACACCCCTGCAAATCGCCGCCACCCATCAAATTCCCTGGAATACGTTCGTTTTATATAACAAAAACTATACGAAACATGGGCCATTATTAGGTGATGAACGGCTAATTATACCATCCATCGCTACAACAAAACACGGCGGCAATTATCACCGTAACCGCCGCCGCAGAAGGACATTGTAGTAATACTACTCTACAGCTTTGTTTAATGCTGCAATTAACGCATCAATGTCAATGCCATGCGCGAGAGCACCTTGTTCAATATTTTCGAAATGGGCAGCAGCACAACCAATGCATCCCATACCGTAATCACGCAAGATTTCTACAGTCTGTGGCCATGTCTGCACAATTTCCATAATACCCATATCTTTTGTTATCATTTGCTTTCCCCCCAATTTTGAGCTTTGTTGTCAATATTGTACAATTACTTAAAATAGTATACCATAAACTTTAAAAATATCAATAGAATTCATATAAATAACGTCATCCAATTACTTTAATTTACAATCAATATAGTAATCCATAATTAAACGGAATATTCGTTTAATTAATGCTTATAACAATAGAATTCAAATCATGACGCCATCCTTCAGGGCAGGGTCTGGTTTTGCCCTATAAAGGCATATTATCAGCCGTCAGCTAAAGATGATATACTTCGACTTCTGTATTACTTTCTAACTGCGCTTAAACGGCACCTTAGTTTCCTTAATACTTACTTCGTCTGATAGCAAATCGGTATAGTACTACTCTGGACTGAACCAGAAGGAACGGTTAGAAGAAAGAACCCCAAACATAATATTAAATTATATTAACTGACGCCGTATTTGCGGTAATTTCTCCTGAATTTTTGATATTTTTCAGACTCTAATAAACCCCCAATCGCAGTTTATTATTCTACGCTTGGGGTTTTCTTTCAATGCTAGATTTTTATTGTTCAATCCAGCATAGCGGGGGTATTTAATGTTCGGAATATTGAACATTAAAAAAGCGGAGGCTATTGCCTCCGCTTCTTAAGTTAGAATACTGTTTAATTTATACAATACCTTGAGCAATCATAGCTTCGGCAACTTTTACGAAACCGCCGATATTGGCGCCGTTAACATAGTTGACGTAGTCGCCTTCTGTACCGTATTCAACGCAGGTAGCATGAATATCGGACATGATCTGTTTGAGTTTGGCATCAACTTCTTCTGTTGACCAGTTGTAACGCATGCTGTTCTGGGACATTTCCAAACCGGAAACGGAGACGCCACCAGCATTGGAAGCCTTGCCAGGAGAGTAGAGAATCTTGGCAGCGAGGAATGCATCAACAGCTTCTTTGGTGGAAGGCATATTTGCGCCTTCAGCAACGCACCAGCAGCCATTCTTAAGTAACATTTTAGCACCTTCGCCATCAAGCTCGTTCTGAGTAGCGGTGGGGCAAGCGATATCGCAAGGAACTTCCCACGGTTTGCGACCGGCACGCCATTCCACACCAAACTTATCAGCGTAATCTTTAACAGGACGACGATAAACGGTCCAAAGTGTCTTCAAAAATGCAAGCTTATCGCCCTTAATGCCATCCGGATCATATATATAACCATACTCGTCAGCAGCAGTAACTACTTTACCGCCCAATTGATTGACTTTTTCAATTAAGAAAGTACCGACATTACCATAACCGGAATTGACAACTGTTTTACCTTCAAAATCTAGGCCCTTCGTCTTGAGCATAGCATCGGCAAAATAGATTACGCCGTAACCGGTAGCTTCCGGACGAACAAGGCTGCCGCCGAACTGTAAACCTTTACCTGTAAGTACACCGGTGAATTCATTAGCCAATTTTTTATATTGACCGAACATATATGCAACTTCACGTCCGCCAACACCTATGTCGCCGGCGGGAACGTCAGTATCAGGACCGATATGACGATAGAGTTCGTTCATGAAAGCCTGGCAGAAACGCATAACTTCCATATCGGATTTACCTTTGCCATCAAAGTCAGAACCACCTTTGCCGCCGCCCATCGGCAATGTTGTTAACGCATTTTTAAATGTTTGTTCAAAAGCTAAAAACTTCAGGATACCCAGATTGACGGAAGGATGGAAGCGTACACCACCTTTATAGGGTCCAATAGCACTGTTCATCTGAATTCTGTAACCACGGTTAATCTGAATTTCACCCTTGTCATCTACCCAAGGAACACGGAACATAATAACACGTTCTGGCTCAACCATTCTCTCAAGAATCTTGAATTCCTGATATCTGGGATTAGCGTTGATAAAAGGAACCAAAGAGGCAACAACCTCTTCAACCGCCTGGTGGAATTCCTTTTCACCGGGGTTTTTAGCGATGACTTTTGCCATAAAATCCTGTAAATCAAAAGACATTCAAACAACCTCCTTAATTATTGAATAGTTTATTTAAGCATTAATAAGCTGAGTAAAAATACATGCATATTCATATTAATAACCAGCATTTCTATTCTAACGCTAATTAACGAAAAAGACAAGTACAAATCCAATATGTTGAATTTTCACAATATTGCATAATAATACAACTTATTTGTTTATTTTATTACGACATTTTCTTTTCCCAATATTTTACCTAACGCATCTATAGCTGCAAGATCAAGTCTAAATCCGCTGATTGCCGGTAAATAGCAATATTGCGATAAATCGCAATAATATACAAGAACTTCAATGTCTCCGATGAAACTCATTAAAAAAGAAGAGATTTGTTGTCGCAGATTGTCGTCCTTGCTATCCGGCAAGCGTAAATACAATTTCAGTGGCAACTTCAGATCGTTGATGGTAATTTCCTGCCCAGCTCCACTATTTTTTGTTTTACCATCGACAAGCACAACTTTGCCTTCAACAATCATATCGGAAACCCGCTCGTAAACCCTGGCAAAAGCCGTGCAGCGAATAGCGCTGCCAGCATCCTCTATTACAAATCCCGACATCATATCTCCGCGTTTTGTGACACGGTTTTTAACGGCAGAGATCAATCCGGCAATTCTCACATCCGCTCCGCTTTCCACTTCGGCAAGTTCGGCAATGGTATGGGAAATTTTAGGCTGTAACCACTTTTGATATACCTCCAGTGGATGTCCGCTGACATAAAACCCCAACATTTCTTTTTCCATGGCATACAAGTCCAGTATCGGGAATTCTGTTAACTGCTTAATCTCAATTTCCGGCGTATTGCTGCTTTCGTCCATACCAAAATCAAATAATGATAATTGCTCGCTATCCCGCGAACGCAGTAAGCGCCGGTTGAGATCCAGCATGGCGTCAAGCGCCGTTAACATGGAAGCTCTGTTATAACCCATGCCGTCAAAAGCGCCGCTTTTAATTAAGCTTTCCAGCATCCTCCTGTTTACGATAATCCGATCACAAAAATCCGCCAGTGATACAAACTTACCGTGCTCCTCGCGTTCTTCAATAATTTTGCGTACAGCTTCCCTGCCCACATTTTTAATGGCGGCCATTGAGCAACGGATTTTTCCGTCAATTACCACAAATTTTAAATCGCTCTCATTGATTTGCGGCGGCAACACTGTAATACCCATTCTGCGACATTCGCCGATATACTCGCCGACTTTATCCGACCTGTCCATAACGCTGGTCAGCATAGCCGCCATAAATTCCGCAGGATAATTTGCTTTAAGCCAGGCGGTTCGGTATGACACAAGAGCATACGCCGCGGAATGGCTCTTATTGAAACCATAACCGGCGAAATACTCAAGCAAAGTATATATATCGTCGGCGGTTTTCTTATCAACTCCGTTTTCTACGCAGCCGCAAACAAAATCACCACGCGCCTTAGCCAATATTTCCGCTTTCTTTTTACCCATTGCCCGCCGTAACATATCGGAAGCACCCAGGCTAAAACCGCCTAAAGCCGTTGAAATCCTCATTACCTGTTCCTGATAGAGAATGACACCATATGTTTCCTCAAGTATTCCTTCCAGCAGCGGATGCATGTATGAAACCTTTTTCTTGCCATGCTTGCCGTCAATAAAATCATCAACCATACCGCTGCCCAAAGGGCCCGGTCGATACAACGCAACCAGAGCAATAATGTCCTCAAACCGCTCCGGTTTGAGGTTTTTGAGTATCTTACGCATGCCATCGCTTTCTAACTGGAATACGGCAACTGCATCACCGCTTCCCAGCATATCATAAGTAGCCTTATCATCAAGCGGTATTGACGAAATATCAACATCAATTCCAAACGAGCGTTTGATATTAATCAGGGCATCGTCGATCACCGATAATGTACGCAACCCCAATAAATCCATTTTCAGTAAGCCGCAGTCCTCTACTTGCTCCTTGGCAAACTGGGTAGTAATCAAGCCATCCGCGAGTTTCTGAACCGGCATATAACGGACCAGTTCCTCTTGTGCTATCACCACACCGGCGGCATGCTTACCGCAATGGCGCGGCATATTTTCTATCTGCTGGGCAATATCCAACACCTCATGAGCCGTTGGATCGCTCTCATAAGCCTTTTTCATCTCCGGAGATGCAGTCATCGCATCCTCAATTGTCTTAATCTTCGGATCATCAGGCACCAAATGGGAAATATTCATCGCCTGATCAAAAGGAATATCCAGTACCCGTCCGACATCCTGAATGGCCTGTTTTGACTTCATTACATTAAACGTAACGATCTGCGAGACTTTATCACTGCCATATTTATGAATCAAATATTCAACTACTTCACCGCGGCGCTCGTCGCAAAGATCTATGTCAATATCCGGCGGGGTTACGCGCTCAGGATTAAGAAAACGCTCAAACAACAGATCATATTTGATCGGATCAATATCGGTAATACCAAGACAATATGCAACCAAACTCCCGGCTGCCGAACCCCTGCCAGGCCCCACGGAAATCCCATTGGTTTTGGCAAAATTAATCATATCCCAGACAATCAAAAAATAGCCGGGGAAATCCATCTTTTCAATTACTCCAAGCTCATAATCCATGCGTTGTTGAACATGATCAGGAACAGGATTATAACGTTTATATAGCCCTTCGTTACATAAATGCCGCAGATAACTGCTGAGATTATATCCGTCAGGAACTTGATAACGCGGTAAATACAGCTTACCGAACTTAAATTCCACATTGCAACGTTCCGCTATTTTCAAGGTGTTTTCCAGCGCCTGCGGCCACTGTTTAAATAACGCCGTCATTTCCTCGGAGGATTTAAGATAAAAATTATTATTGGGGAAACGCATTCTATTTTCATCTGCTCGTTTTTTACCGGTCTGAATACAAAGCAATATATCATGCATAGCCGCATCCTCGGCCTTGACATAATGCAGGTCGTTTGTTGCAACCAACGGCAAATCCAGATCTTCGGCAAGTTTCACCAGCATTGGCAGGACTTTCTTTTCTTCCTCCATGCCGTGATTTTGAATCTCGATAAAATAGTTATCCTTGCCAAAAATATCACTGTATTGACGCGCCAACCGATAAGCCTCATCATTGCGACCGTCAAGTAAGAGCTGCGGCAATTGACCACCGATACATCCCGAAAGCGCAATCAACCCACCGCAATATTGTGTCAGCAACTCAACATCAACCCGAGGCTTATAATAAAATCCCTCAAGAAAAGCAAACGATACCAGCCGGCAAAGATTATTGTAACCTTGATTGTTCTCCGCCAATAATACCAAGTGATAAGCAAGGTCATCCTTATGATTTTTTTCAAATCGACTATGGGGAGCAACATAAACCTCACAGCCGATAATTGGTTTGATACCAAGTTTGTTGGCTTTAGTATAAAAATCAATCACGCCGTACATTACGCCGTGATCAGTAATCGCACAAGCCGGCATATTTAAATCGACTGCTCTTGACAGCAATTTATCTATACGGGCCGCCCCGTCCAACAAGCTGTATTCGGTATGATTATGTAAGTGAACAAAGTCCATAGACACTCCGCCCTTTAATTATTGAACATCAGCCCTTTTGCGGCAAAACTCAAAAATTCTTCATTACAAACAATTATATGGTCGATCACTTCAATATTAATCTCCGCTAATACGACGGCAATCCGCTGCGTCAACTGCATATCTACAGCAGTCGGCCGCAAACTGCCGCCGGGATGGTTGTGCGTCAGTACCACGCTTTTGGCTTTATGGCGCAACGCTGTTTCTACCACAATGCGCGGATAGATCGAAACCTCATTGATTGTTCCTTCCGCAATCAACGCTGGGCACAATATATGATTTTGAGAATCAAGACATACAAGATAAAAGGCCTCGTAATGGCGACCGATAAAAAGATTTACGGCATATTCGCCCAAGGCCTCCAATGAATAAACAGTTGTTTTTTCCGATGATTTGTCAATCAGATAACGCCGGGATACTTCCGGCACCATAGTCAACATCAAGGCAGTGTTACTGCCAACACCCTTAATTTTCATCAGGTCATGGTAATCCGCTTCAAATACCCCCGCCAGCGAACCAAAAAAATCAATAAGCTGATGAGCCAAACCATTGGTATCCTGATACGGCAATCCATAAAACAGCAATAATTCCAGCACTTGATGGTCATCAAAATGATCCAGCCCTTCCTTAAGGAAGCGTTGCTTAACTCTTTGGCGGTGACCGCTGTGAATTAGGTCTGATATCTCAGACTTTTTTGCTCTTCCCATGGCAATCCTCATTATAAATAAGAATCTATATTACATTTTCCTAATTAGAACGACTTTATTGCTCTTTTTCATTTTGCTGTTCGCCAAAATGCTCTGTGATCATCGCCTGATCCTTTTCCTGATCAAGCTTCCAATAACTGATCCCGTTTAAATTGTAGAAAGTTCCAGGTAAAGTATCGCTGCTTATCTGATCATTACTGATATCTTTAAGCAGTAACGCCGCTTTCAACATCTGCGATTTGGTCATATTAGTATCAATGGCAGACAACAATTTCGGAACAACTTCAGGCAGTTTATCATAATTTTCCGACGCCATCATCTTTTTAAACACAGCAATCATAAATTGCTGCTGACGGGAAACTCGGGTAATATCGCCAAGAGGGTCATGGCGAAAACGCACGTACTGCAGCGCTTTTTCTCCGTCAAGCAACTGCGGACCTGCCTGAATATCAATCAAACCATCATATGTTTGAAAATACATGCGTTTATCGACATTTATCTCAATCCCACCCAGGGTATCGATCACGGATTTAAAACCGTCAAAATCAGTAACCGCATAATAGTCCACCGGTACGTTTAGTGTTTTTTCGACCGTATCAATCAAAAGATCCATTCCGCCTGCGGCATATGCATGGTTAATCTTATCCTTGCCTTCTCCCTCAATATCCACATAGCTATCACGCGGTATGGAAAGCAGAAACACATCTTTATTCTCCACGTCCACTGTTGCCAAAATAATTGTGTCGGAACGTCCCGTGTCCTGGATTACTTTATTATTATCATCAGCGCCAACAATTAAAATAGTGAATTTATTATCCGAAAATATCGCAGTCTCTGCACCAAGATCGCTGCGGTTCGGTACCAGATCATTAGATTTGCCGTTCCACCAGGCATAACCTAAAACTAAAGCAACTACTATAATTATTATTACTATAGGGCCGGTTTTTAATTTTTTCCTTTTTGTTTTTTTAATTGACTGTTCAACATCTGTCACAAAAAGGCCTCCTTGCTTTTATAAACGATAATTTGGTGATTCTTTAGTAATATGAACATCATGAGGATGGCTTTCCTTGAGGCCAGCTGAAGTTATACGAATAAAACGAGAATCATGTTTTAATGACTCGATATCAGGCGTACCGCAATACCCCATCCCGGAACGCAGACCGCCAATCAATTGATATACTGTTTCGGCCAACGAGCCTTTAAAAGGCACTCTTCCCTCAATACCCTCAGGAACCAATTTGCTTTCACCCTCTTGAAAGTAGCGGTCAGCACTACCTTCTTTCATGGCGCCGAGCGAACCCATGCCTCTGTAAACCTTAAAGCTGCGTCCTTGATAAATCTCTATTTCACCGGGACTTTCTTCTGTGCCGGCTAATAAACCTCCCAACATCACACAGTCAGCACCGGCGGCAATTGCTTTGACAATATCTCCGGAATATTTAATACCGCCGTCGGCAATAATCGGCACATTTTTATCATTAGCTGCCGATGCAGCGTCAACAATAGCACTAATCTGTGGTACGCCAATACCGGCGATAATTCTTGTGGTGCATATTGATCCGGGACCAACGCCAACTTTAACGCAATCGGCGCCGGCGGAAATCAGATCACATGTTCCCTGAGCTGTTGCTACATTACCTGCAATCACATCAACATTATCAAATTTGCTTTTGATCTGTTCGACCAGCCGCAATACATTAAGCGAATGTCCGTGCGCCGTATCGACAACCAAAGCGTCAACGCCAGATTTAACCAGAGCTTCGGCTCTCTGCATGGTGTCTTTTGCAGTACCGATAGAGGCAGCAACCCGCAAGCGACCGCGCTCGTCTTTTGCGGCATATGGGTATTTAATATTCTTTTTAATATCCTTGATCGTAATTAATCCACGTAAATAACCACCGCTATCTACTATCGGTAGCTTTTCAATCTTATGTTTTTTCAAAATTTGCTGCGCTTGTTCGAGATCAGTACCGACCGGAGCAGTAATCAGGTTATCTTTTGTCATAACTTGATAGATATATTGACTGAAATCCGTTTCAAAGCGTAAATCACGGTTGGTAAGAACGCCAACTAATTTACCGTCATCCGTAGTAATAGGCACGCCGGAAATATGATAATGTTCCATGATTTTCAAGGCTTCTTCTATAGTCTGATTAGGACCAAGATGGATAGGATCAATAATAATACCGTTTTCAGAACGTTTAACCTTGTCCACCTCAAATGCCTGATCTTCAATACTCATATTCTTATGTATGACGCCGATACCGCCTTCTCTGGCCAAAGCAATAGCCATGCGCCCGGTAGTTACAGTATCCATGCCAGCGCTGACTAAGGGGATGTTCAAAGTTATATTTCTGCTAAAACGCGTAGTAACATCAACATCTCTTGGTACTATTGCCGATTTGCCGGGTATCAGTAAAACATCGTCAAATGTCAAACCTTCCGCCATTAACTTTTTATCTGATTTTATCTTTGCCATAAGTTTACACCCCAACTTTTTCCCTTAATTAAACAGCAATATTTATTAAAAGATTATAACACTTATGATAATAAATTGTAACCCCCAAATCTGATAAAAAAAGTAATTAAATAATTAACCATAAAAAAATATATATTATTAAAAACAACAATTCCGACCAAGCCAATAATGCACCATAGCAGGCAGGATACATTCCGCCTTGTTTTTTGCGGATCAGCGCCCAAAAATATACGGCAAATAAAGATATTAACAAAGTTGGCCATAAAATTGAATTAGTCAAAAAGATTACAATTGTCAAAGCCAACAATGAAGCAACCAGAAAATCTCCCCGCCGAAAAGACTGATGCAGCTGATTTGTCCCCCAGGTCGCAAAATCATAAACCAACCAAACATAAATCCAGCGGGAAAAAATCGCAGCTGCAGGTATTGCCGATAGATAAATACCAAGTTGATAATATTTAATAAACAAGCAATAAACTCCGTACTTTATCAGCAAAAAGGCTATTGCGGCAATTATTCCCGGATAGCCGACTTTAACCTTCGTTTCGCTGATCGCTGACGTTGCTCCCGGCTTGTCCGCATGAGGATCAATGCCATCGGCAAAATTGATGATGTCTTTAAGATAAACACCACTGTCGAAAAGCACATCAACAATCAATAAGCTGCTGGCGGCGGCAGCCATTCCGAATACCCGCAATAAATTGACAGAGCCCACCAATACAAATCCGGCCATCAATCCCCAGATCGGCAATAATCTCAAGGCTCGAGGCCATAACAACTGTTCATCATCTTTACTGTACCGCATTGGCAAATAGCTTGCCTTAGAAATCAGCAATATAAACTCTTTCATGATCTGTTCCTCAGAATCATTTTGCCTAATTATAATATTTACAGCAGATTTTGGCAACCATCATCTAAAAAGAGGACGCTCACGCGCCCTCTTTTAACTTAATTGTCTTAGCTGTTCCTCAAGTTCACAAATACGTTTGTTTTTTTCCCAGATTATCGCCGCATAATTGCTTCCAGATTTTTTCAGTTTTGTTTGCTCTTTATTTAGATGCTCTATTTCCTCTTTACTGCGGAGCTGAACTTCTTCAAGCAGACTCATTAATATACGCCTACTCATCCGCAAACTGGAAATATTATCCTGCAACCTGCGGATTTTCTCCTGATAACGGGCTATATCATCTTGGGTATCTGCCATAATTATTCCCTCCTGGGATAGTATATGTTGGAGAAAACTTTTTTAATCACGGGCAGCCAATTTTTGTTGACGTAAACGTGCTAAAAGCTCCACCTGCGATAGTGCAGCTACACGGTAACCGACACAGCGCATTCCTGCACTATGAAAATCAGAACCGCCTGTCGCAGCAATTCGTAAACGGTGGCTAAGCTGTAAATATTTTTTTTCATCCGCAATATTATGCTCCGGATGGAAAGCCTCGATGCCAATAATTCCCTGTTTAACCAACCTGCCGATCAAATAATCCGGTACACCTACACCCGGATGCGCCAATACGGCAGCGCCTTTGGCATCTGTAATTCTTTTAACTGCCTCATAAGGCGTCATCTTCATGCGCGGCACATAAGCCGGCATACCCTGGCCTAGCCATTTTACGAAAGCTTCTTTAATATTATCCACATATCCGGATTCCACCATTGCTTTGGCAATATGAGGCCTGCCAATTGAATCACAATTCCCGGCAGAGGCAATAATCTTATCCGCATCCAATTTCATACCCAGCATGTCTAAACGAGCAACAATTTTGTAGCAGCGCTGCTCTCTTGCTTCACGAAGTTCACGCAGCCGTCCGTCGGCTTCAATATCGTCAGTATCAATCCAGTAACCAAGCACATGAATATCCCGACCATCATGCTTCGTAGAAAGCTCAATGCCGGGGATAACCGGAAAATTGCATTTTTTACCATAGTCTATTGCCGCTTTTATACCTGTTACAGTATCATGATCGGTTATGGCGATACCGTCTAAACCTTTAGCAATTGCCGCATCAATAATTTGTTGGGCAGACCAACTGCCATCGGAGGCAATGCTATGAATATGCATATCAAAGCCTGGCATAACTCACCGCCCTATTCCTTCAACACCCGCTCTAAAAGCTGAATATAATTACCGCCGGCAACCTTGGCAATATCCTGGTCGCTCCAACCTCTGTCGGCTAATTGCTGCCATATCCGTGTCAAATATTCGGCTCCGGCTAATTCCTTTACAATCTTGGCACCGTCAAAATCCGAACCGATACCAACGTGTTCGATACCGGCCTGTTCAACAGCGTGTTCAATATGCTCGCATACCGTATTAATACCTGGACTCGGGCCTAAAAAGTCAACCGCCAAACAAATCCCGACAACACCATTACAAGCAGCCAGCTTTTTTAGTTGTGCATCGTCAAGATTACGCTTGTGTGAAAATAAAGCATCACAAGCCGTATGCGATACCATAAATGGCTGCTGGGACAAGTCAGCAAGCTGATAAAAGCTCTCTTCCGACAAATGTGCGCCATCAAGTAATATCCCCAATTGATTACAGTATTCAATCAGCTTTTGTCCCTGCAAACTGATATTACCGCCCTCACTGGCGCCTCCGGCAAATTGATTGCGATAATTCCAGGTCAGACCGACAAAGCGTAAACCAGCCTGATAATAATGCTGTAAAACTGCATAATCGTTACTTAAAAACCCACATCCTTCGGCGCCAAGTATGACAAATTTTTGACCGCACTTTAATTGTTGCTTGCTCCGCAATATCCGGCAAAAAGATTGATGTTCCATCACATCCGTCAACAATGCCCAAAACAAAGAAGCAAATTGCTGCGATTGATTATCGGCGTAACGCCCCGGATGGATAAATATCGCCAGAAACGCACCGTCCAAATGCTGGTTCAATCTCTTCAGATCAGCATGAGCTTGAGGCAGGTTTAAGATACTGGATTGCTCCCGCAAAAACAAAGCCGTATCCCAATGTCCATCGATAATCATAACTCCGCCCCCTTGATTAATTATATGAGCGAAGTATGAGAAAAGCACTATAACGACGGTTTAATAAAGTTTAGCAGTTTTATACCCCGGCATTTACCATCAGCCAGGTCGAAAATCACACCATTAAACTGTAAATCACCTTGAGCCGGCTCAAAATGTCTGGGCATTTGATATAAGAAACGGTTGATAACAATATCCTTATCCATACCTAAAACAGAATCATAGGGGCCGGTCATGCCTGCGTCAGTTAAATACCCGCAGCCTTGTGGCATGATGCGCGGATCGTTAGTCTGAACATGAGTATGAGTACCAACCAAAGCGCTGATTCTTCCGTCAAGATACCAGGCCAAAGCCATTTTTTCGCTGGTCGCCTCGGCATGAATATCAACAAATATATAATCAACTTGATTAGAGTATTCTTTAATAACCTGATTAATAGCTTGAAACGGACAATTGGCCGGCGGCATAAAGGTGCGCCCAACTACGGAAATAACCAGTATTTTGCTACCACCTACATTATATATTCGTGAACCTTGACCAGGCAGATCAGGATGGATATTAAGAGGCCGGATAATGCGATCGGCATCGCCAATAAAATTATTGATGTCTTTATTATCCCATATATGATTACCCATGGTAAAGGCGTCAATACCAACATTTATCATTTCATCATATATTTTACGGTTGATACCAAACCCGCCGGCAAGATTCTCACCATTGGCGATAGTAAAATCCACCTGATAATCAACTAAAATCTGCGGCAGACTTTCGCTAATCATATGCCGACCTGGTGAACCTACTATGTCTCCGATAAACAGTAATTTCATCTGATATTACCTTTCTAAAAAACCCTTCACAACAATCATTTTGCCCTCCACAGAGTTAATAAAACAATAATTAGTATATTATAACAAATATGATTGGTAAATACAAAGGAGGTGTCATATTATGACAACACTTTATATTTTGCAAGATGAAGGATGGACAGTCGCTCTTCGAGCACTCGCTGCCGCTTCACTCCACCTATCCCTTCGTTTTACTCGCGCTTTCTCATAAATCCGGTTCGAATCCTTTTCCAATTTTACACAAAAAACGGTTAAAAGACTGTCTTTGTAAGAATAGTGTACATCCTAACTTCTTAAGTTATTTTGAATTCAATTCAATTATACCATGATTACTTTCATAACTTTTAACGCAATCTCTTATCAGTATTATTATTTGGCTATTTGCCGAACGACCTTCATAATCGGAAACAACATGTAATTTTTTCAATAGTTCTTCATCAATCCTTATAGAAAGACTTTTCGTAGACATAATTTCACCCCTAAATAAATGTTTTTTGCATTTATTTTAGGCATATTATGTGTTATAATGCGCGATATAGATATAAATTGCATCTAAATTATTTTTTGGAGATGTGTCTAATGCCGGACTATAAAAAAATGTATACAAATCTATTTAATAAAGTAACCGATATCATTGAGGAACTGCAGAAAGCACAAAAGGAAACAGAAGAGTTGTATATACAGAGTTACGACACTGAACCGGTTGAGCTCATAAGTACATTCGAAGATACAAAACGATAATACGAAAAAGGGCGCACCGCGCCACGTTTTTCAAATAACGTTTTGCAGCACACCCAAGTATAGTATAAAAATATTTTATTTAGCGTAATCAACAACGCGCATCTCACGAATAATAACAACTTTAATTTGACCGGGATATTCCAATTCAGATTCGATTCTCTTGGCAATATCGCGGGCAAAGCGTGTCGCCATAAAATCATCAACTTTATCAGGTTTGACTATAATACGCACTTCGCGACCAGCCTGAATGGCAAAAGATTTCTCAACACCTTCAAAGGAATCGGCAATTTCCTCAAGTTTCTGCAATCGTTTGATATAGTATTCAATCGTTTCTCTGCGTGCCCCGGGACGAGCCGCCGAAACTGTATCTGCCGCCTGAACCAGCGCTGCTTCCAAACTGTTAACTTCCGCATCTCCATGATGCGCCAAGATAGCATGGATAACACCTGGACTCTCTTTATATTTTTTAGCCATATCGGCGCCAATCACCGCATGTGATCCTTCAACCTCATGGTCGATTGCTTTGCCTATATCATGCAGCAAGCCTGCTCTTTTAGCTAAATTGACATCGGCGCCAAGTTCCGCGGCCATTACTCCGGCCAAATGTGCTACCTCCATTGAGTGCATCAATACGTTTTGGCCATAACTGGTACGGAATTTAAGCCGACCCAGCAATTTAATTATTTCACTATGCAGGCCATGGACATTAGTGGTAAATGTTGCTTGTTCACCTTCGTCCCAGATACGCTGTTCAACTTCTTTTTTAGCCTTTTCAACCATTTCTTCAATACGACCGGGTTGAATACGCCCATCTAAAATCAGTTTTTCCAAAGCAACACGGGCAATTTCCCTGCGTACCGGATCAAAACCTGAGAGAATTACCGCCTCGGGGGTATCGTCGATAATCAGATCAATACCGGTCAAAGTCTCCAGAGTACGGATATTACGGCCTTCGCGACCGATTATTCGGCCTTTCATTTCGTCATTCGGCAACGGAACAACCGATACGGTTGTTTCAGCGACATGGTCGGCCGCTACTCTTTGAATAGCAGATGCTACAATTTCTCTGGCTCTTTTTTCGCCTTCTTCGCGAGCTTGACCTTCTATATCTCTGACAAGGATTGCAGCCTCATGGCGGGTATCTTCTTCAATGCTCTGCAGTAAAATCTGCTTTGCATCCTGAGAGGTTAAACCGGAGATATTTTCCAGTTCCTTTACTTTTTGCTGATGCAAATCGCTGATCTTTGCGTATTTATCTTCGATTTCTGATTCCTTGTTGCGAATATTTTCTTCTTTCTTTTCGATACTTTCAGACTTGCGGTCAATATCTTCTTCTTTTTTGAGCAAGCGTTTTTCCTGATGGAGAATTTCATTACGACGCTCTTTATTTTCTCTTTCAGCCTCCGCTCTTTGGCGGTGGATTTCTTCTTTAGCTTCGATTAAAGCTTCTTTCTTTTTTGTTTCCGATTCTTTTTTGGCATCAATCAAAATTTTTGCAGCCGCATCTTCGGCGGATTTAATTTTAGCTTCACCCAATTTTTTTCTTACAATATAACCGATTATAATTCCGATAATCCCGACAACCGCTGCAATTATAAATGCATAAACTACATCCAAACTGTATTCACCTCCAACAATATTTTTTCAAAAAAAATAACCGAGTCAAAAACTCGGTATGCGGAAATGATGGCCAATTTATCATTTTATCAGGTATTTTTCAATATATCCACTAATACATATAACAAATAATTATATGTTTATTCACAAAACTTCTAATTTGTCTTATGAAATTTATATATATAAAATCCCGAATACGATTAGACCAGTCATTTAATATCCACGCACTTATATTACCCAAAAGTGCCACCTGTTTCTAACTAGATTTTAGTGTATTACAAATTTCAGTCATTGTCAAGAAAATTAGTATGCAATAATTTTATACCGCATATAACCGAGTTTTGGCAAAATCCTTGGTTACTCCAGCGCCGTATCAATTTGGCGCGGAATTTTTCCATCTCGATTTTGTCTAAATCAGTATGAATATGCATAATTTCCTTTTCCACCAAATATCTGATAATTATTTCTTCCTGCTCATAAGTATATATTCTCTCTATACCGTCAAGCACAATTTGTTCATTTACTCCGCGATTTATTAACTCATGTTTAACATAAGCACGACCACGCGGATTAATTTCCATCCGATATCGCAGCCAATTTTCAACCAGCGCGGTCTCGTTAATGAAACCGCGCTGGATTAAATAGTCTATTACTTCATCAACTTTTTCCTGATCGCCACCACGTTCGAGCAAACGGCGGCGTAATTCTTCAGCCGCAAAATCGCGACGGCTCAGCAATCGCAAGGCCGCATTCTTAACCTTTTGCGGCTGATCGGCTAAATCTTGTTTTTTATTCCGCCAAACCATTACTATCACCCACGGCTGCTTTACTGGTAGCTCCCGTTGAGCCACTTAACAGTAACTTACGGATTTGCGCTTCGATATCCGCAGCAACTTGCGGATTTTTAAGCAAGTATTCTTTAGCATTCTCTCTACCCTGGCCAATTCGTTCATCTTTATAGTTATACCAGGAACCCGATTTATTTACGATCTTTTGTTCCGCAGCAAGATCCAAGATATTGCCTTCTTTAGAAATACCCAGCCCATACATAATATCGAATTCGGCCGTTCTAAAAGGTGGAGCTACTTTGTTTTTAACCACTTTGACCTTTGTATGATTGCCCATAATTTCTGTGCCATTCTTAATCTGTTCGCCGCGCCTGACATCCAAGCGCACTGAAGCATAGAATTTGAGTGCCCGTCCACCGGAAGTAGTCTCAGGATTACCAAACATTACCCCTACTTTTTCTCTGATTTGGTTAATGAAAATCAAACAGGTATGTGATTTGCTGACAGCCCCTGTTAATTTACGCAGCGCCTGGGACATCAAACGAGCCTGCAAACCGACATGAGCGTCGCCCATCTCGCCTTCCAATTCGGCTCTCGGCACTAACGCCGCCACAGAGTCAACAACAATAACATCAAGCGCGCCGCTGCGTACCAGCGCCTCCGCAATTTCTAATGCTTGCTCACCCGTATCCGGCTGCGATATCAGTAAATCGTCGGTGTTAACACCAAGATTTTTTGCATATGTCGGATCAAGCGCATGTTCCGCATCAATAAACGCTGCAATACCGCCGGTTTTTTGTGCTTCCGCAACTATATGTAAAGCAACGGTGGTTTTACCGGACGACTCCGGTCCATAAATCTCTACCACCCGTCCGCGCGGCATGCCGCCCACGCCAAGCGCAATATCGAGAGCCAACGATCCCGTGGGAATAACCTCTATCGCCTGAGCTTTAGATTCACCAAGACGCATTACCGAGCCTTTACCAAATTGTTTTTCAATCTGATCCAAAGCTGCTTCCAAGGCCTGTTTTTTTTGATCCATCAATTGTACCCTCCTTATAGCTCTTGATCTAATTTATCATCTTCTTCAATTATAATGTGAAATCGGTCGAAAACAAGAGATTTATATCGATTTTTTAATCATATCCTGCAATAAATCCGCCACCGCTGCTAAATCGGTCTCTATTACCTCACCGCTGGCGCGGACTTTGATTTCAACTTTACCTGTTTCGCGGCATTTTTTGCCGAACGTTACCCTAAGCGGGAATCCAATCAAATCAGCATCGTTAAACTTAACGCCTGGTCGTTCGTGACGGTCATCAATAATTACCTCCACACCACGCCCCAGCAGCTCTTGATAAAGCGCCTCCGCCTGCTCAACCAGCCATTCATCCTTATCATTAACCGGTAGTATCATCACCTGATACGGAGCAACCGCCATCGGCCAGATAATCCCATATTGGTCGTTGCTTTGCTCGATAACCGCCGCCATGGTCCGACCAACGCCAATGCCATAGCAGCCCATCACCATATCATGCTCTTCGCCATTCTCATCAATATAACGCGCACCGAGCGCGGAGCTATACTTTGTATGCAGCTTAAATACCTGTCCAACCTCAATGCCGCGCGCGCCCAGCAACGGTTTGCCACAACGCGGACAAATATCGCCAACTTCGACCATACGAATATCCGCCACAATATCAGCAGTATAATCAAGACCGTAATTAACATTGATCAGATGATAATCTTTTTTATGGGCGCCGCAGCCATGATTGACAACCAGCGGCACTTCCGAATCGGCAATTACGCGGATTTTTTTATTAATGCCCACTGGCCCGCAAAATCCCGGTTCCATACCAACAGCGCGCACCGCTTCTTCGGTTGCAAATACCAGGTTGCAGCAACCAAGAATATTTTGCAGTTTTACCTCGTTGATCTGGCGATCACCGCGAATCAATACCGCCACAACTTCATCATCGGCTTGATAGCACATGGTTTTGACCATTTTTGAAGGCGCAACTCCCAGAAAGGCAGCTACATCCTCCACACTCATGCAATCAGGAGTATATACTTCTTTTGCCTCGTCCAAAGCTTGGCCTTGATCGACTCCAACAGGCTCAACCGCAGCGATTTCATCAGTTGCTGCATAATCGCAGCTCCCACAATATAATATCATCGACTCGCCGTTTTCTGACAGCGCCATAAACTCATGGCTGCCGGAACCGCCGATCGCACCGCTGTCAGCCTCAACAGCGCGGCAATCAAGCCCGCAGCGGCGGAAAATATTATCGTATGCCTGATAAAGTTGCCAATATGTTTTTTCAAGTGCTTCCTCGTCGCGGTCGAACGAATACATATCCTTCATCATAAATTCACGGCCCCGCATCAAACCAAAGCGCGGGCGCCTCTCATCACGGAACTTTACCTGAATCTGATAGGGTAGCATCGGCAACTGCTTATAAGAACGCACATCGTTACGAATATGCGAAGTAATCAATTCTTCATGGGTAGGGCCAAGACAAAAATCCCGTTCATGACGATCCTTGACCCGCCAGAGTTCAGCGCCGTAAACCTGCCAACGGCCACTTTCCTGCCAAATCTCAGCAGGCTGAACAACCGGCATACAAATTTCCTGACCACCAACCTTGTCCATCTCGTCACGGATAATATCCATGATCTTTTTCATAACTCTCCAGCCCAGCGGCAGATAAGTATATATTCCGGACGCCACTTTATGCATCATACCGGCGCGCAGCATCAACTGATGGCTAACGATCTCCGCCTCCGTAGGATTTTCTCTTAATGTCGGTGCATATAATCTGCTGACTCTCATGCTTTTGACCTCTCCTTATTCTTCAGCCAATTTTTTAGCTTTTTTTACCAATTCTTCAACCAGCTTGTCAGCCGGAAAATAACCAATTTTCTCACCTTTGGCAAACAACCAGCCGCCATCAATACCGCCTGCTATACCGATATCGGCATCGCGCGCCTCTCCGGGACCGTTGACGCCGCAACCCATTACAGCCACTTTCAGTGGCCGCTTAGGTCTGATTGGTGAAAGAGCATCATAAACCTGACGCGCCATTTGTTCTACATCAATAACAGTCCGCCCGCAAGTAGGGCACGAAATAAACTCCCATCCTTGCTTACGCAATCCTAACATGTTCAATATTTCCAATCCTAACCGCACCTCAGCAAGTGGGTCACCGGTCAATGACACCCTGATCGTATCCCCGATTCCCTCCGCTAACAAAACACCGATACCCAAAGCCGATTTAACGCTGCCACTACAGCCAAATCCTGCTTCGGTAACCCCCACATGCAGCGGATAATCACTTATATCCGCCATCTTGCGGTATGCCGCAATCATCACCGGCAGATTAGTTGCCTTAAGCGATATTTTAATGGCGCTGAAACCAATCTCCTCTAAAAACGCCGCCTGCGTCAACGCGCTTTCACACAGCGCCTCCGCCGTAATCCCGCCATATTTAGCCAACAGTTGCTTGTCCAATGAACCGCCGTTGACGCCGATCCTGATTGGTATTTTGGCCGCCTCGGCCGCCCGCGCTACCGCACGCACCTTATCAGCTCCGCCAATATTGCCGGGGTTAATCCGCAAACCGGCTACTCCGCTATCAATTGCAGCCAACGCCAGCCGGTAATCAAAATGAATATCTGCAACAACAGGCATATTTACTGCTTTGACGATATCCGCCAGCGCCAACGCCGCTTCCTGATCAGGTACGGCAAGCCTGCCGATATCGCAACCGGCCACAGCAAGCGCTGACAACTGTGCTATAGTTGCTTGTTTATCGGCGGTTGGCGTATTATTCATCGATTGTATTGAAACGGCCTGTCCGCCGCCGATTGCCACGCCGCCGAGATCAAGCAGTCGCGTTTTTCTGCGCGGATATATCTCCGTCATGTTATAAGCCTCAAAATATCTTTATAAGTGATAATTATCATTAAACCAAATAACACCATCAAACCGATAAAATGAACCAGCCCTTCGCGTTCTCGATTAATGGGCTTACCGCGAATACCTTCTACCGCTAAAAAAACGATGCGGCAACCATCCAGCGCCGGCAGCGGCAACAGGTTGATAATGCCTAGGTTAACACATAGCATGGCTGTCAGCAGTAATAATGACTGAATTCCATATGAAGTGGCTTGACCGATAATATTGACAATGCCGACCGGACCGGCAACATCAGCGGCAATTTTTCCGGTGGCCATTTGTACCAACGATACTATAATCAATTTGGTAAACACATAAGTCTGAACAATACCGTTTTTAACAGCCACAAAGAAGTTTTGACGCACTACCGGCGGCATAACGCCTATCTGCCAATTGCCGCTTTGCTGATCATAGGTTGGCTGAATAGCCATGGCAATTTGCTTGCCGTCGCGCTCTACCACAGCATTGACAACTTTGCCATCCGCATCAGTTTTGTTAATTGCCGTTATAATGTCGCTCCACTGATCGACTTTGTAGCCGTTAATTTCGACTATCCGGTCACCATCCTGCATACCGGCAAGTTGCGCCGGCTTGCCATCCATCGGCTCGGCGATATTTTCTGTCGAATAGGTGCCTATCATCATAAAGATAATCACAAACAACAGTATCGCCGTTAAAAAATTCATGATCGGACCGGCGGCAATAATAGCAATTCGCTGACTGATCTTTTTTTGAATAAATGAACGCGGATCATCCGAATTCTCGTCTTCCCCCATCATTTTTACCCAGCCGCCGATCGGCAAAAGCCGCAGCGTGTATTGTGTTTCTTTACCTTTCCAGCTAAATAATTTTGGCCCCATGCCTAAACTAAAATCATAGACATATACGCCACAGATTTTAGCCACGATAAAATGACCGAATTCATGGCTGATTATTAATAAACAAAATATTAAAATCGCAGCAACAGCAGTCAATTTGCTTCCTCCTTTAAATATTCCCGTTTGATCCAGTTTTTGGCCCAGTTATCAGCCGCCAAAACCGAATCAATATCCTGCAGAGGCCATTGTTGATGATTATTTAAAGCTTGCTCAATTCCCTCGGCAATATCCAAAAAACCAATCTTGCCAGCTAAAAACGCAGCTACCAGCAGCTCATTAGCACCATTAAAAACTGCCGGGCAACTTCCTCCGGCAACAGCTGCTTCATAAGCTAATCGTAACGCCGGGAAACTATCGGTATCAGGATGTTCAAAGTTCAGTGCGGCTATATTTGCCAAATCCAACCGCGGTGTCGGATTAGCCGGACGTTCCGGATATAATAACGCATATTGGATAGGCAAGCGCATATCATGTGGACCAATCTGCGCTTTAATCGAACCGTCATAATACTGCACCATTGAATGAATCAAACTTTCTTTATGCACCAGCACCTCTATTTGACTATAATCAACATCAAACAGCCAATGCGCCTCCATTACCTCCAACCCTTTGTTGGCCAGCGTGGCGCTGTCAATCGTTACCTTCGCTCCCATGTTCCAGGTCGGATGCTGTAGAGCATCACTGGGTTTTACCGCTTGCAACCTTTGCTTATGCCACCCACGGAAAGGCCCGCCGCTGGCGGTAATAATCAGTTTCTCGATATTTTTATTATCACCATTTAGACATTGAAAAATTGCAGAGTGTTCGCTGTCAACAGGTAAAATTTGCATATTTCTCTTGGCAACCTCCGCCATTACCAGTTGACCACCGGCAACCAGCGATTCCTTGTTTGCCAAAGCCACCGGATTACCTGCTGTGATTGCAGCCATTACTGGTTCGAATCCGGCTATACCAGAAATAGCTGCCAATACAATATCGCAAGGACTAGCAGCCGCGTCAATTACCGCCTGACGGCCAACGGCAACCTCGCCGCTATAACCGCCAAGGCATTGCTTTAGCCGTGGATATTGTCTTTGGTCGCCTAATACAATCAGTTGCGGCTGATATTTACGAGCCTGCTCCGCCAACAGTGCAGCATTGGAGAGAGCCACCAAACACTGCGGCTGCAGCTTTTGTTTAAACCAATCGCAAACCTCTAAAGCTTGCCGACCGATAGAGCCGGTCGAACCAAGAACTGTAATTTTTTTCATTTAGTATCCTATTATTATAGATTAAATCATATTACAATACGCCTTAAATTGCTTTTAATATTTCATAAAAATAATACAATAAACAAGCTGCGGGAGCCGCCAATAAGAGACTATCAAACCGGTCTAATACTCCGCCGTGACCGGGGAAGAAGTTACCGGAGTCTTTAACGCCCGCCCAACGTTTGAAGACAGATTCCAATAAATCGCCTGCATGGGCCAATAATGATATTATTAATATAATTACCAGCGCATAAACAGCGCCAATACCAATAAATTTTACGGCAAAAATAGTGCAAAGGATAACAGCACAGACAGTGCCGCCAACAAATCCCTCAATAGTTTTTTTAGGGCTGATTCTCGGCGCCAGCTTATGTTTGCCAATTTTCGAGCCGATTAGATAAGCGCCGCTGTCGGTGACCCAAATAACGAGTATTATCAGTAATAAATATAACCAGCTCTCATAGCTTAGCCTGATTGAAGTCATTAAACCGAAACCGCAACTGATATATAGCACGCCTATCACAGAAAGTATTATTTCCGAAAAAGAAACAAAATTTCGGCGACCCCAGATAATCATTAACACAATGTATACGATTAATGCGTAAATCAGTTCGGCTCCAAAATGCCAGGCAACGCAAACAAGGAAAACTAGTGCGGCAATCATATTTAACCAATTCAGCCATTTAACGCCTCGCCCCTGCATCATCAGACCAAATTCATATATACCGACTACTGTCACCAGAACTATTCCGGCAAAAAACGGCAATCCGCCCCAAAACACCAGCATTAATAAAATCGGCGCAAATATACAGGCCGTCAGTACTCTTTGTTTCATAATCAGCTATCTTCTCCTCACACCCCACCGAAACGCCTGTCCCGATGTTGATACTCAATTATGGCAGCCAGCAAATCCCGTTTACCAAAATCCGGCCAATATTTATCGATAAACGCCACTTCGGTATAAGCCAATTGCCAAAGCAGGAAGTTACTCAACCGTCTCTCTGCTGAAGTACGGATCAACAAATCCGGGTCAGCCTGCCCTGCCGTATAAAGGTTATCGCTGATCATCTGTTGATCAATCTCATCCGCATTTAACTCTCCCGCCTCTACTAAAGACGCAATCCTCTTAACAGCAGCAGTTATTTCAGTACGCGAACCATAATTAACCGCAATATTAAAAATCATCGATTGATTGTTTTTTGTAGCCGCTAAAGTATGCTCCAATTCTCTTTGCACGGATACCGGCAACCTCGAACTGTCGCCCAGCAGTTGCAGGCGAATATCCTGCTTGTTAAGAAGCGCCAATTCACTGCGCAAATACTCGACAAACAACGACATCAAAAAACTAACCTCTTCTTTGGGACGCAGCCAGTTTTCGGTAGAAAAAGCGTATACCGTCAATATTTTAATACCGGTATCTCGGCAAATTTCGACTGTGTGCCGCAATGCTTCCATACCTTCTCTGTGTCCGATGCTGCGAAGCAAATTACGTTGTTTTGCCCAGCGACCGTTACCGTCCATAATAATTGCAATATGCTGCGGCAGTTTTCCTTTATCAATTTGCGCAACCAAGTCCTCGTAGCCGTTGTTATCAGCCGATGTCATATAACACTCCCCAAAACCTGCACAATAAACCAGTTTAAAATATATTATCTCACAATCAGTGGAATTTAGCAAGCAAACGCATAAAAACTTAGTTCACTTTAACCTCCATACAAAAAACTCTCTTGCTAATGCAAGAGAGTTTTTATAATTGAAATGTAACAACAATTACTGCTCAGAAATAGCGCCCGCAGGGCAAGCATCAACGCAAGTGCCACATTCTACGCATTCTTCAGGATTAATGATATAAATATCTCCCTCGTGGATAGCTCCGGCGGGGCACTCGTTTGCACAAGCACCGCAAGCAGCACATTCTTCAGAAATGATAAAAGCCATATTTACACCTCCTTCTTCAAAAGTGTCCACACCCAAACCTTACAGATATATACTAAGGCTTTTGTTTCAAAAAATCAATAACAAATTTTTTTGACAGTTAATATTATTTAAACTTCCATAATATCCTTTTCTTTTTTACTTAATACTTCATCTAAGCGTTTAATATATTTATCGGTAAGCTTTTGTGCATCATCGAGGGCTTTTTTACCCTCGTCTTCCGAGATATCCTTGGATTTCTCCAATGATTTAATATCATCGTTGACATCACGACGAATATTACGTACAGCCACCTTGGATTCTTCTGTCTTTTTACTGCATGTCTTGACCAGTTCGCGGCGGCGTTCTTCTGTAAGCTGCGGCACGAGCAATCTGATTACCGCGCCGTCACTGGAAGGGGTAATGCCCAAGTCCGATTTAAGCAGAGCTTTCTCAATATTGGCAACCATATTCTTATCCCAAGGCTGGATAACAATTAAACGCGGTTCAGGACAGGAAATATTTGCAGTTTGGTTGAGCGCAGTCATTGTACCGTAATACTCAACCATGATCTTATCCAGCATAGATGGATTGGCCCGACCGGCCCTAAGGGAAGCAAAATCTTTGACTAATACTTCCACAACCTTTTCCATACGCGACCCAGTATCTTCAATCAGTTCTTTAAGCATTATTTACACCTCCCACATAAGTCCCGATATTTTCCCCGGTAACGGCTTTCAAAATATTGCCGTCAACGCTGATATTAAAAACAACTAAAGGAATATTATTATCCATACACAGTGAAGCAGCTGTTGCATCCATTACATGCAGCCCTTTATTGAGAATATCCATATAAGATAGTTTGCCAAAACGTTGAGCGGCGGGGTTCTGCTTAGGATCGCTGTCATAGACACCGTCAACTTTTTTGGCCATCAATATCACATCGGCATCCATCTCCGCAGCACGCAGAGCCGCAGTTGTATCGGTAGAAAAATAGGGATTACCGGTCCCGGCCGCAAATATAACTACTCTGCCTTTTTCTAAATGGCGCAGAGCGCGGCGCCGGATATACGGCTCGGCAACTTGCCGCATTTCGATTGCCGATTGCACACGGCAAATTACATCTTCTTTTTCCAAGGCATCCTGCAATGCCAAAGCATTGATCACTGTAGCCAACATACCCATGTAATCCGCGGCAGCTCTGTCCATACCTTTATTGCTACCGGAAATACCGCGCCAAATATTACCGCCGCCGACAACAATACAAACCTCTACGCCCAGCTTTACCACCTCGCGCAATTGCAGGGCGATATCGTTCAGTGTTTTGTGATCTAATCCATATCCCAGATCGCCGGCTAAGGATTCGCCGCTAATTTTAAGGATTACCCTTTTATACTTTGCCTGCACAGATCACATCTCCTTTACGCACAATTGTTGATTAGGCATTTTTCTGATTCATGGCTGCAACCTCTTCGGCAAGATTGCATTGTTTTTTCTCTATGCCTTCACCAACATGGAACCTGGCAAAACGGCGGATGGAAATATTCTCGCCGATCTTGGCAATTTGATCATTAACATAGTCTTGGACGGTTTTATCGTTATCCTTGATATACTCCTGTTCAACAAGGCATGCTTGTTTATAAAACTTTTCCAGTCTGCCTTCGACGATTTTATCAACGATTTTCTCAGGTTTACCTTCATTGAGCGCCTGGGTGCGGGCAATATTTCTTTCCCTGTCCAATACTTCCTCGGAAACTTCCTCACGGCGCACATATTCGGGGGATGACGCAGCGATTTGCATAGCAATATCACGGCAGAATTCTTTATATTCAGGGGTTTTGGCCACAAAATCGGTTTCACAATTGATCTCGACAAGCACGCCAATGCGGCCGCCACCATGGATATAAGCTTCAACGATACCTTCGGCAGCAATTCTGCCTGCCTTCTTAGCCGCGGCAGCCAAACCTTTTTCTCTCAAAATATCAATGGCTTTCTCAACATCGCCATTAGCATCATTCAGGGCATTTTTACAATCCATCATGCCTGCGCCGGTTCTCTCGCGCAGATCTTTTACCATTTGTGCAGTTATCATATAATAATCCTCCTATTAGAAATCTAATATATTACCTGTCCAATTCAGGCGGAATGTTAAAGGCAGGTTAAACCCTGCCTTTACAAAACTTACTGCGCCTGTTGCTGTTGACTTCCATTATCAACAGCTAACGCCAGATCTAAATTCTTTGGGGCGGCGTTTTCATCAACAGTTTCGTCATCGGCAGCAGCTACGTCAGCGCCCTGATTTGCTTCGATAATTGCGTCGGCCATTTTGGCGGCCAATAATTTGACGGCACGGATGGCGTCATCGTTGCCAGGGATAACATAATCGATCTCATCAGGGTCACAGTTGGTATCGACAATAGCAACGATCGGTATATGCAGCAAACGAGCTTCGGCAACTGCAATTCTTTCTTTACGAGGGTCAACGATAAATATAGCGCCCGGTAATTTCCGCATATCTTTAATGCCACCTAAAAAGCGATCAAGTTTAGTCTTTTCGGCACGCAACTTGGCGACTTCTTTTTTGGGCAAAACTTCAAAGGTTCCATCCTCTTCCATTCTTTCCAAAGAACGGAGATAATCAATACGCTTTTGGATGGTTTTAAAATTAGTCAGCATACCGCCGAGCCAACGTTCTTGGACATAATATTGGCCGCAGCGTTCTGCTTCTTCCTTAATAGAATCCTGCGCCTGCTTTTTGGTACCGACAAACAGCACAGTTTTGCCATCCTCAGCTACACTTTTGATGAAATTATAAGCATCATCTACTTTGTGAACAGTTTTTTGCAGGTCTATGATATAGATACCATTACGTTCTGTGAAGATGTACTTAGCCATCTTCGGATTCCAGCGACGTGTCTGATGTCCGAAATGAACACCAGCCTCTAAAAGTTGTTTCATTGATATTACTGCCATGATAGTTTCCTCCTAAATTTGTTTTTCCTCCGGCGTTAAATTATTACCCATCACCGCATACGATGACACAGGGAAAATACAAACCACGCCGTGTGTATTTAACACCACACTATATATTACAATAAATAAATTTATATTGTCAAGAAGTTTCTTAATGTCCACTGAACAAATCAAAACAGAAGCAATCGAAGAATGCGTTAACATTCTTTCGATTTCCGACGTTTTTAATTCCCCAAGTGCAAGGTTTTTGGATAACATCCCTAAAAACCTTGCACTTGGGGTGGCGCTTATTTTAGAAGCGCCGGTTCAGCGAGACATCAAAGAGTGCTGCACAGGTTGAAAACGGTGCGTTTTCAACCTGTTTCGCGGCTTCTGCCGCGTGAACAAACCGAAAATTGGTTTGTTCAGCAGACACTATTTACAAAATAAACCTGCTCAGGTCTTCATCCTTAGCAATATCGCTGAGTTTTTCATCAATATATGCTCTATCAATATCTACATTGCCGCTGACGCCTTCGGGCGCATTAAATAAGAATTCCTCCAACACCTTTTCCAATATCGTATGCAGACGCCTGGCGCCGATATTTTCAGTATTGCTGTTGACCCGGTCAGCTATCTCGGCAATCGCATCAATACCGTCCTCGGTAAAGTTGATATTGACGCCGTCCACAGCCAATAGCGAAGTGTATTGTTTAATCAATGAATTGTGCGGTTCAAGCAATATCCTTCTTAAATCGTCTTTACCTAAATTATCCAATTCCACACGAATCGGAAAACGTCCCTGTAACTCGGGGATCAAATCCGAAGGCTTAGCGACATGGAAAGCGCCGGCAGCAATAAACAGGACATAATCACTGCGCACAGGCCCGTACTTGGTCATCACCGTCGAACCCTCAACTATCGGCAAAATATCACGCTGAACCCCGCCGCGTGAGACATCGGGGCCGTTACCGCCTTCTCCGCCGGCAATTTTATCAATCTCATCTAAGAATACGATGCCTGATTGTTCGGCTCGTTCAATGCCTAACTGAGTTACCTCGTCTTTATCAATCAATTTTTCGGCTTCTTCCTGAGTCAGCAGCCTTTTGGCCTCGCCGACGCTTACTTTACGTTTTTTACTCTTTTTCGGCATGATACTGCCAAGGATACCGCTCATATCAATGCCCATTTCCTCCATACCAAAGCCAACATTGGCATTAGCCGCTTCCTCGACTTCAATTTCCACTGTTTCTTTATCAAGTTCGCCATGGGAAAGCTTATCACGCAACCAAACCCGGCGGCGGCGCAATTCATCATCATGCTCGCGGGTAGTACTATCATCTTCATATGACGTCCTGTCGCTGCTGTTACGGTCAAAAAACGATGAAACGGCATTGCTTACTCTGCCCCTGCCGGGCAGCGGTGCCATAATATCAAGAATACGCAGCTCAGCAGCAGAGGAGGCTTTTTCTTCGACCTCACTCATCTTTTCTTCCCGCACCATACGGATTGAAGTTTCGACCAAATCACGGACAATTGATTCAACGTCGCGGCCGACATAGCCGACTTCAGTAAATTTAGTGGCTTCAACTTTGATAAACGGCGCATCAACCAGTTTTGCCAGACGGCGCGCTATCTCGGTCTTACCTACTCCGGTCGGACCGATCATAATGATGTTTTTCGGCACTATATCGTCCTGTAAATCTTTATCAAGTAGCCGACGCCGATAACGGTTGCGTAATACTACGGCAACGCAGTGTTTTGCTTCATCCTGCCCCACAATATATTTATCCAATTCCTCCACTATCTGACGGGGAGTCAATTCTTTCGGCTCTCTCATTTTTCGGCCTCCAATTCTAAAACATTTATATTATGATTCGTATATACGCAAATATCGGCAGCAATATGCAGCGACTGCTCAACGATTTGCGCCGGCGTCATCTCCGTTGCGATGGTAAATGCTCTTGCCGCCGCCAACGCATAATTACCGCCGGAACCGATCGCTGCGATATTATCATCAGGTTCCACCACTTCGCCGGTACCGGAAACAATCAGTAACTTATCCGTCGAGGCAACTATCAGCATTGCTTCCAATTGGCGTAAGTATTTATCCGTACGCCATTGTTTGGCTAATTCTACGGCAGCCCGTTCCAGATTCCCGCCATACTCCTCCAATTTAGTTTCAAATTTTTCAAACAAAGTAAAAGCATCAGCTACCGAGCCGGCAAATCCGGCTACTATTTTACCGCCAAACAGCCGTCGCACTTTGCGCGCACCTTGTTTCATAATTGTTGTGTTACCCATCGTCACCTGGCCGTCACCGGCAATAGCCACTTTATTTCCCCGGCGAACAGCAATAATAGTTGTTGCTTGTAAGTCCATAATATTCCTCCTTTACGCTCTGGGGTGAGTATGGTCATATACTTCCCGCATCCTGCTTCGCGTCACATGCGTATAAATCTGTGTCGTATCCAATTTCACATGTCCCAACAGTTCCTGCACCGAACGAAGATCCGCTCCGTTATCAAGCAAATGTGTCGCAAAAGAATGGCGCAATGTATGCGGCGAAATATGCTTGATCAGCGATATTTGCTCAGTGTATTTATTAATAAAGTTACGAATGCTGCGGTCGCTAAGCCTGCCGCCGCGTAGATTCAAGAATAAAGGTTGTTGTTTATCGTTATTAATACCAAGTTCCTCGCGCATTGCCAGATAGCGGTCAACAACATTGATAGCCTCCAGGCCAATCGGCACTATTCGCTCTTTTGCGCCTTTACCGAAAACCCGTACATATCCAACATCATGTTCGATGCTGCCGCAATCCAGCGACGTCAATTCACTGACACGCAGCCCGCATCCATAGAGAACCTCCAAAATTGCTTTATCCCTTCGTCCGCCCAGGGATTCATCAGGTGCATTTAGCAAAGCATCTACTTCTTCATAATAGAGAAAATGTGGCAGTAATTTGTCACGTTTGGGCGAAGCAACAGCTTGCGCCGGATTAAGATCGGCATATTCTTCCCGGCACAAAAAACGGTAAAATGAACGGATTGCCGTTAAATGACGGGCAATGCTGTTTTTTTGTAAACCATGGTGTCGCAACGAAGCAATGTAATTACGCATACTGATGCTGTCTGCCGCGGCAATATCAATATTGTTCTGCTCAACCCCCTGCTCAACAGCAAGCCAAGCTAAAAAATGACTGACATCCTCCTGATATGCCTTGAGCGTCAGTGCCGAGGCGTTTCGTTCGATTTGCAGATAGCGGAGAAATTGTTTTAACAAATCCATTAATTCATTAACCTCAAATTGATAGCGTATAATACTCACTCTGACATTTCCCAATATCGCTGCTAGCCAATCACCTGTCTGCCTCTGTTACTATCAACCAAAAATCCTAAATATCCGCTTCATTCTCCCCAAACCCAGCCCCGCTGCCGATCGGTCTAATCCATTAACTTATTACATTAAACGCTTGCGGATTAGCGGCAATAAAGCTTATTAGCTCAGCTATAGAACGTTCGGCGATTTGCAGATTTTTCTGCTTTTTATCACGGATTTTTTGCCCGAGTGGCGGCAACAGTCCAAAATTAACGTTCATCGGCTGGAAATTGCCTGTAGCAGTAGTAATATACCTGAGCAATCCGCCCAAAGCCGTCAACGGCGGGAAAACCAACGGCTCCTTCCCCTGCGCTAACAGTGCTCCGTTTATGCCAGCAGCCAATCCGCAGGCCGCTGATTCCACATAACCTTCAACACCGGTAATCTGGCCGGCAAAAAGCAGATTTATTCGCTGCTTTAGTTGCAAGGCATTGTTAAGCAGGAGCGGAGAATTTATATACGTATTTTTATGCATCTGTCCGTATCTTAAAAACTCAGCCATTTCTAATCCAGTTATCAGGTGAAACACCCGTTCCTGCTCTCCCCGTTTCAGCCTCGTCTGAAATCCAACCATATTAAACATGGTCGCACCTGCATCATCCTGTCGCAATTGCACAACCGCATATGGTTCTTTCCCCTGATACTCCAACCCCACCGGTTTTAACGGCCCAAAGCGCATCGTATCATATCCGCAAGCCGCCATTGCTTCAATAGGCATACAACCGGAAAATAGTTTTTGCTTCTCAAAATCCTTAAGTGGATACAATTCTGCTGCTAATATTTCCTGATAAAAAAGCTGATATTGCTCCTTGTCAAGCGGACAGTTTATATAATCATCACCGTTCCCTTTCCCATACCGAGAAGCAAAAAAGACTTTCTCCATATCAATGCTGTCTTTAGCAACAATCGGTGCGATAGCATCATGGAAATAGAGCATTTCTCCACCAACAATTTCCGCAATAGATTCGCTCAAAGCCGGAGAAACCAACGGCCCTGCCGCTATTATTGTTAAACCATCAGGAATAGTCAACACCTGTTCCTTAACGATATTGACCAAGGGATTTGCGTTTAACTCTGCCTCTATATAATCGGAAAACATTTTACGGTCTACCGCCAGCGCGCCACCTGCCGGAACTCGCGCAACTAATGCAGCACGGATAATCAATGAGTCCATTAGCCGCATTTCTTCCTTGAGCAAACCAACTGCAGATTCCATGCCATAAGCGCGCAGGGAATTACTGCAAACCAGTTCGGCAAAACCACTACCTTTATGGGCCGGAGTCATTTGCTGGGGACGCATTTCATATAGTTTCACCGGTATTCCACGCAAAGCTGCTTGATAGGCTGCTTCCGTTCCGGCTAAACCGGCCCCGATAATATTTATGCTTTCATCCATCTGTTAAGCCTCGGTTTTTTTGTTATTTTTGCCTCGTCGCACCGGAGGTTTTGATTTTTGATTTGCACTGTTGTTTTCTTTTTGTTTTCTTCCTCGGCGCGTTGGCAGCTTCTCCCCATCGGCGCCAAGCTTTTGGCGTGTAGGACAGTCCTTATTCGGACAAATAATCAATGTTTGTCCGTCGCGTCCCACCTTTTGTGTTAATTGATAACCGCAGCTTTCGCATTTTGTTTCGATCGGTAAATCCCAAGAAACAAATGAGCATTTAGGGTAATTGTCGCAACCATAAAATATTCTTCCGGAACGGCTTTTTCGTTGAACAATATTACCACCGCAAGCCAGACATTTAATATCTAAAGATTTTGTAATAGCTTTGGTATTACGGCATTCGGGAAAACCTGAACAAGCTAAAAACCGACCATAACGACCCATGCGATATACCATTGGTTTACCGCATTTCTCGCAGATCTCACCTGACTCTTCGGGAGTAATAACAACTTTCTCTATTTCTTGCTCGGCATGACTTAAAGTATCGGCAAACGGTACATAAAAATCGCTGAGTACATTAACCCAATCAGCGTTTCCTTCTGCTATCATATCTAAACTTTTTTCTAGATTAGCGGTAAATTCAACATTAATAATATTTGTAAAATATTCCTTCATTAGATCAACAACAAGTACGCCTAATTCTGTGGGGTATAGCTGTTTTTCCTCTCGCACTACATAACAGCGGGCTAATATAGTATCAATTATGGGCGCATATGTGCTGGGACGACCTATACCAAGCTCTTCCAATGATTTAATTAACATCGCTTCAGAATAACGAACTGGTGGCTGTGTAAAATGTTGTTTAGGTTCAAAACTGTTAAGCGGCAATATTTCACCGTTGCTAACCGGAGCAATTTTACCTTCTTCCTCTCGTTCCTTATCCTTATCTTTTTCGTCCTTACCCTCGGTATAGACCTGCGTAAACCCAGGGAAGCGAACAATACTGCCGCTGGCTGAGAAGGTAAATTCACCTGCTTTAACACTGACGCTTGTTACATCAAGAATGGCTGCCGCCATTTGACTGGCCACAAAACGTTCCCAAATTAACTTATATAACTTATATTGTTGAACAGTTAAAAACGGTTTAAGCATTGATGGCGTACGGTCAACTGAAGTAGGTCTAATAGCCTCATGTGCATTTTGAATATTTGTTCCTGCATTATTAAAAATATTTGGCTTCGCGGGTACAAATTCTTTTCCATATTTAGCTTCAATAAAAGCACGTGCATTGGCTTGCGCTTCATCAGAAATACGCATTGAATCTGTACGCATATAAGAAATAAGACCGGTTACGGTGCCACCTACAGCAATTCCTTCATAAAGCTGTTGGGCTGTTTGCATTGTTTTCTTAGCCATCATACCCAGACGTCGCGAGGCCTCCTGCTGCATACTGCTGGTAGTAAAAGGTGGTGACGGGTTCTTTTTCTTCTCTTTTATTTGGACAGAATCTACTACATACTCAAGGCCTGATAATTTAGATATAACTTTATCAACTTCACTTTGATTTGCCAATTTCGCCTTATTTTTACCGATTTTAGTTAATCTAGCAACAAGTTCTCCTGTACCAGCCTTTAGGTGAGCAAATACTGTCCAATACTCTTCCGAAACAAATTCTTTAATTTCGTTTTCACGATCACAAATTAACCGTACGGCAACTGATTGAACACGTCCAGCTGATAAACCTTTTTTAACCTTTTTCCATAATAACGGACTGATCCCATAACCAACAAGTCGGTCCAAAATTCGCCGCGCCTGTTGTGCTTCAACCATGCACATATCAATCGGCAGTGGACATTGTACGGAATCTTTGATTGCTTTATCGGTAATCTCATTAAAACGAATTCGGCAGTCCTTTTCATCAACATTTAAATATTGCTGTAAATGCCAGGCTATTGCCTCTCCCTCTCTATCAGGGTCGCTAGCAAGTAATATGCGATCAGCCTTTTTAGCCTCGTCTTTTAATACCTTTATAACATCACCTTTTCCGCGAATAGTGATATAATGCGGTGCAAAGTCATGATCAATGTCAACTCCCATTGAGCTTTTAGGCAAATCACGAATATGCCCCATACAAGAACGAACAGTATAATTCTTGCCCAAAAATTTTTCAATAGTTTTTGCCTTAGTAGGTGATTCGACGATAATCAGAGTCTTCATGAAATTTATATGCCCTCCTAGTTACTTGCTTAGTTTATTATAATTTATGTCTTGTAAATAAAGCATAATAGCATTGGTTAGCATCTTTAGCTATCAAGCCTCTTAGTTCCAATAATAACAACATCGTACTTAGTTTTGCATATTCCCAGCCGCTAATCATTTGTAATTTTTCAACACTGATTGGTTCAATCATTTTTGCCAGGATAACACGCTCATCTTTTGTTAAAGTACTATTATCTATATCTTCATCATTTTTATCCGACACTATTACTCGTTGCGGCAACAAACATATATCATCTAAATAAACATTTACGATATCATCTGCCTCTGTAACGACAATTGCTCCTTGTTTAAGTAAATTATTAGTGCCATAGCAATTTTCTTGATTAATGTTGCCCGGCACGGCAAAAACATCCCTGCCTTGTTCAAGCGCAAAATCAACTGTGCGTAATGTGCCGCTTTTATGTCCGGCTTCAATAACAACTACGCCGCGACTCAAACCACTGATAATACGATTACGTAAAGGAAAATTATGTGGCAATGGTTCCATGCCCAAAGGCTGTTCGCTAATTACCGCGCCATTTTTGATAATTTGCTGATACAGAATATTATTTTCTCTCGGATAGACGACATCAATCCCTGATCCGAGAATAGCGATTGTCCGTCCGCCAGCCGCTAATGCGGCCTGGTGACAAACAGAATCAATGCCGCGTGCCATACCGCTGACAACCGTTATGCCTTGAACACTCAAATCGTGTGCAAGCATTTGGCCAACCTGGCGACCGTAAGCGGTGGCGCGACGGGAACCGATCATCGCTATACATAAGTCATTATCGGCCGGGAGGGTGCCGCGGTAAAATAGTAATGGCGGCGGGTTGTGAATGTTTTTGAGGAATCGCGGATAGGTTGCCTCATAAATGGATAATAAATGGGCATCAGCATCAAGAAACCGCTGGTAGAGGCATTCTAAATCGATCGCGCCCTTTTTATAGGTTAGCTCTAAAATTGATTGATTATCACAGCCTTCAATTTGCTGCCAGTTGCCGCTGTCCTGCCAGGCGGCAACGGCATCGCCGCCGTAAAAATCCAGCACTTTTTTCAACGATGTATTTGCTGCGCCAAATAAGCTATGAATGGCTAATAAGCAGGCAGTTTGTTCTGATTGTTCAGTTTGTTCCATAAACAATTCTCCTCTACTTTTTGCCTTTAAAACCGCCTTGAGAAAGAATATTTGAAGTAAAGCCGTAGAGTTTTTTCTCTTTGATACGGTAACGCTGCAGGGCGGTATAAATCAGGTCATCAAGCAATTGGCCAAACTTTTTACCGGCCGGTTCAAACAAATAGAATGATAACGAACCGGGAATCGTATTCAGCTCATTAACATAGATTTGGCCGTTTTCACTGTTGATCAGAAAATCGATCCGGCAAACGCCGCTACAATCCATGGCAATAAAGGTACGGCCTGCTATCTCACGGATTTCGGAGGCCATCTGCTCGCTGATATCGGCGGGAATGCGTCGTTTGGCGCCGCTCATACCCTTAGTATTGCTACTGGATAAGTATTTATCGCCAAAAGAAAGAATATCGGCGGCCGTTAAAGGTTCCTCACAAAACGAAAATTCCATACCGCGGTCAGAACCAAGCACCGCACAATTGATTTCGCGCAAGGGTGAGATCATCTCCTCAACGATGATCCGGTCGGAAAAACTGCCTGCCAATTCTACTGCCTCAATTAGTTGCTCTTGATTTGCCGCTTTGCTGATACCGATTGAGGAACCAAGATTAGCCGGTTTTACAACCAGCGGATACGGTAAGACCGCTTCTATTTTAGCAATAATCTGTTGCCGGTTATCCTGCCATTGCCAATAACAAAACCACTGGTAAGCGGCAACTTTGATGTCGGCTTCTTTTAATATTGCCTTTGTGAAAATTTTGTCCATACCGCAGGCTGAACCCAGTACCCCCGGCCCCGCATATGGCAAACCGGACAGTTCCAGCAAACCCTGCAGACAGCCGTCCTCGCCGTGCGTACCATGGATTACCGGTAAGACCACGTCGATCTTTTGTTCAAAAGGTTTTTTAAACATGCCGGGTTTTTCCACAGCAAATATTTTGTTTTCACCGTAATTCGGCGACAAATAAACCGGCTGCGCGGCTGATAACAGCTTATTTATATCGCGGTAATTATTTAAACCAAGCAGCACATCGCCAGTATAAAAGGCCCCTTTCTTTGAGATGTAAAGAGGTATTACCTGATATTTTTCTTTGTCAAGCGCGTTGATCGCCTGCAGAGCAGAAATGATCGAGACTTCATGCTCGACGCTGCGACCGCCGTAAACAACTGCTACTGCAATCTTATTCATTGCTTATCCCCCAATTATTCGTTATAGGTATCGGGTAAATCATTCTCATACAGAACTATATCACCGGTTTGCACAATTGCTTGCAGTTTCTGTTGCGCCTCCTTGAGGTCGGCAGCGACAAAATATTTTGCTTGCTCATAACCGGCTTCGGTCAATCCGTCCTGCAAAGGCTGCGAATGCTTTTTACCCACCAATATTATAAAATCACAAACCTGCGCCATCTGTAACGCAAATTTTTTATTCAGTTGATATTCTCTTTCTCCCAATTCCACCATGCCCGGCGTGATAATGATTTTACAGCCGCTGCTAAAACTGCTAAGCACTTCCAAAGCAGTCGCCGCACCGGCCGGATTAGAATTAAAAGCGTCGTCTATAACCGTATAAACCGGATTGCACCGCAATTGCAGACGGTGTTCGATCGGTTCTAATAACTTTACGGCATTGGACGCTAAATTAAGCGGCAAACCAAATTGATTGGCGGCGGCAGCCGCGGCTAATATATTATAAATATTATGCTTACCTAAAAGACGGGTTGTAAATTGCTGGCTGGCACCATCCGGAGTATTAATCACAAAGCTACTGCCCTTGGCATCGTACTTGATGTCAGTTGCGTAATAGCCGTCTTTATTTTTAATACCGAAACCGATAACCTGACAAGATGCCAAATGAGCATAAGCGGCAATATATAGATTATCCATATTTAAAACCGCAAGACCATCGGGCGACAATTCTTTGATAAGTTCAAATTTGGTAGCAATAATATTCTCTATGTTACCAAACGTTTCCAAATGCTGCTCGCCGATTGAGGTCAAAATACCGATACGCGGTTTAACCAACCGGCACAGCTCAGAAATATCACCTTTTTGCCGCGCTCCCATCTCGCAAACGAATGCCTGATGGATCGGCCGCAGTTGTTCCCTGATTACTCTGGTAATACCCATCGGCGTATTGTAACTGGATGGAGTAGCCAAAGTCAGATATTTTTCGCTTAACATTGCCGCCAATATCATCTTACAGCTGGTCTTACCGTAACTGCCGGTAATGGCAAAGGTCATGGTATCGGGCATTGACGCTAATTTGGCCTGGGCTTCCTGATAAAAGCCGTTGTTGATCTTTTTCTCCACCGGTTCGATCAACCGATTGGCCAATAAAACCAACCAGCGCGAAAAAATAATTAGCACCGCTAGCAGCAAATAGGCAGCAAATAGCGGTAAGAACAATGATTGCAGTATAATAATTGCGACCACAAATACTGCTGCTAATATCAGCGTCATCAACCATAAACGCTTGGCTCGAGCTGTCATTACCAACGGCTTTTTATCAGCACGCGGTCGTCTGATAATACTAGTCAATAATGCGCATACGACAATCAGTATCAGCCAAAACTGAAAAGTATCCCAAAATGCGGCCGCTAAAGGTATGATCAGCAAAAGATCGGCACTTATAAATTCCAATTTACGGCGTCCCTTTAGCCAACGCCAATAGCGATCATTGCGATAAGAATTTTGCTGTAGCATATGTAAATCATGTTTAGCTCTGAATCCCAGTAACAATACCAGCACGGCAGCAGCAACTATTTTCATTATCAGTATCACTGTTTATTTGCCTCCTGCTCCAAGAAACAATCGGTAATAGTTAAAAAACGCGACAATTGCTCCATATAAGCGTAATGGCCGCAGCCCTCAAAAACTACCAGACCGCTGTCGGGAATCAGTTGTTCCATCAACTGCCCCTGCCAAAGCGGCGTTGCATCATCATTTTCGCCCCAAATCAGCAATGCCGGTACTTTGATCTGAGTAAGCAGCGGCTGCAAATCTTCATTGACAACTTTAACAAAAATCTGGCGCATTATACCCTGCGCCGCCTGATAATCGGAAGAAGGATTGCTCTTACGCCAAAGGGTCAGCGCTTTATCGGCATACTTATTCAATCCCGGCAACGACATAACTTTCTTTGCCGCTTTGTAACTGTAAACCCGTGCGTAATATTCGCCGCTGCGCTTGGGTAAGATACCGGCGCTGTCGCAAAGAATAATTTTATCCGTAATTGCTCTGGCCGCCAATATGATCGTTAATCTGCCGCCAAAAGAATGGCCGATCACTATCGGCTTTTCTATGTTCAACCGTATTAAAAAACTTTGAATAAAATCCGCATACTGATAAACGCCCCAAACCTCTTGAGGAGCCGGACTAGCACCAAAACCGGGCAGATCGATGCTGATAGCCATACACTTTTCGGCCAGATGCTGATGGACACTGTTCAGCAGCGAACTGTCCACTCCCCAACCATGAAGTAACAAGACCGGCTGCCCCGTTCCCGACACCTGATAATTTACATCTTGGCCATTGATATTTATATTCACAAGATTTGAGCCTCTCCGATTAGTTAGATTTAAAAAATATATAAGGAATTTAGTTTTTTTATACCATATATATATAGAAAGTGCAATTATTTTTTATAATAAAAAATGTCTGCCTTTTAAAAACAAGGGTTTTATGAAGCGTTTTTATAAATAATATAAATCACTATTTCATGTAATTAACGCTGCGCATTTTTATAATTGTTAAAAAAAAGCGGGGAGTTAAAATCCCCGCTTTTAATCAAAATATCAATATTTATTTTTCCGGTACTAATAAGCCATAATCACCGTCTTTACGGCGATAAATAACGTTGACGGATTGATCCTGATCGTTAATGAAAACAAAGAAATTATGCCCCAACAAATTCATTTGCATCACGGCTTCATCAATCGGCATCGGTTTAGTTGTAAAAGATTTTATTCTTACCGGCGGCTCGTCTTCGAAATAATTAGTAGTCTCAGGAACAGTAGCTGTAGCAGCAGCCTCTCTGGCCGCAGCTACGCGGGAACGTCTGATCAACCTTGTTCTATATTTATGAAGCTGGTTTTCCAACTTATCGGTTACATTATCTATACAGGCATACATATCGTAGCCTTCTTCTTCCCCACGGATAACCACGCCGTTAAAATGAATGGTTACTTCAATGCGGTTACGTCCGCGAATGACTGACATAGAGACCAGCGCTTCCTCGGCGCCAATCAGTTTGTCGAATTTGGATAATCTTTTATCTACATAGTCATGCAGGGCTTCGCTAATTTCCATGTTTCTTGCTTTAAAAGTAAGTTTCATAAATCTCACCCTTTCATTTAAATTAACGACAACAGAATCTAAGGAAGTCTTGCTAATATATAATTTCCTTATCCATAAGCTTTGTCCTGCCGGTTAATAATATAAAATCGAAAAATAGACAAAACTGTCGAATAAGGAAAATATCATCCAAGCTGTTCGCCGGAACAGATAGTTAAGACATAGACCGAATCTGCGCCAGCGCAAAGTAATGCTTTGCTTGCCTCATTACTGGTAGCACCGGTAGTAAATATGTCGTCTACTAATAACAGCTTTTTCCCTTTAGCCGCAGCATCGGCAACAAAAGCTCCTTTTAACAGCTCCCGCCGCTGCTGGCGGCCAATGTTAAAAAGCGGCGGTGTTTCTTTAACGCGTTTTAATAGTTGCGGTTGGTGAGAGATTGCTAAGTCTCGCGCTAATACTGCTGTTACAAGCTGGCTTTGATTATAGCAGCGTTCTTGCATACGCAGGGGCGCAATCGGCAGTGGTACGATGGCATCAAAAGCAATACCCTGAAAGTGCTGACGGCAGGTCGCTGCCAACAGGGCGGCAAAGGAACGTTTGTAATATGTCTGCTGATTGTTTTTAAAATCCCATAATTGTTTGTGCAACTGCTTGTATGGCACGGCCGCACGAGCCAATGTAAAATAGCGGCGATGACCCAGACAATTATCGCAAGGCTTGTCAGCCTCTTTTTCGTCAACAAAGGTAGCACATCTGGGACAACTCCATAATAAACGCCTTTTGCGCTCACAATCGTCGCAAATACCCGCCCCGGTAATGGCGGCGTTGCAAAGCAGGCAGTTGCGTTGCGGAAACATCAACTGCATCAGTTCGTCATACCAAGGTGAAAGCAACTTTTGCGAATGGCTTTGCATCAAACAATCCTTTCGATTGTACTATAATTATCTATCCTGAGAAATATTCAGCGCACAAGCATTATCGGCGTCTGACAATTGCTGGTACTGACGCACCAGGTCTGCGGCAGTAACGCCTTGGCGGATAACTAACGGACGAATTCCCTCGGGCACTTCGGTAATCAGCGTTAATCCATAGCGACGTGCCAATAACGTAATAATGTTTCTGCCCCTGCCGCTATGTTTAGATCGGTCAATGATAATCAGCCTTCGGCCTGAGGATACTGTCAACAGCTCCATCAACAACCATTCGATATTGGGAAGCGCGTCTTCCACCAGCAGATATAAATCCTCCGCTACAGCCGGGCGAGCCTGCGGCAACCACAATAGCAACAGCAGCAATAGCGAACATAATAGCAAAAACACTGCCAATGTCACAATATCACCTATTCGTTCCGGCGTTATATAATATTTTATGCAGCGATTTGCTTCTCAAGCATTATCAAGTTAAAAATCCCCAAAAACGGAAAAGCTATTATTCAAAACAGAACATCCAGAGAATGACGTTTTCATCATTGACAATTGCAATGGTATCCTTCCCGGCGGTGAGATCCTTAATACTGCCGCTGCTGACTGCGCCGTCAGTATCAATAACATAGATCGTGCTGATGTCATCAATATCATAAATACTGCTGCCAATAGTTACTGAAGATGTTGATCTGTTTACCGTTTTTAATTCGGAAGTTACAGAGGCGACATCACTGCAAGTAGCGGAAACAGAACCGTCGGTCAATATCCAATACCAACTATCGTCAAAATTACTTAAATCAAGCGCCTCTGCGCTTAAGAGTTTAACGCCGTTATTGATCATTAACAGCGGAGATAAGGTAATTTCTATATCATTATCATCATCGCCTGTCAACTTATATTGAACAAAACAGCAACTGTAAGCGCCACTGTCATAACCGTCAATGATTGACGCAACTACATCGCCTTGATCTGAAAGAACAAGACCATTATCGTTATCGTCGTTGCCCACAAAATTGACGCTGGCCCCGTCGGCACTATTGTAAATCTCATCTATTACTCCATAGGCTTTGCCAAGACGCAGACCGGCATTGACAAAATATACCACTTCGAGTTTACCATCGTTGACTTTGACCGCTTTCAATTGATCGCCATAAAGTATATCGGCGGCAGCTATTTTATTGTTATCTCCAAGCGCTGCGCCTTTGAAATTAGTCGCGGTAAACGGCTTGTTAACGGCAAATTCGGCGCCTATAAACACCGTATCGCTGATATTATAATAAGTGTCGTCAATCTCCAATCTTCCATAACTGACATCCCAGGAATCCGAACCTTTGACAGGCGAAATCAGTTGCATTACTTCGCTTATCCCACCGTCGGCGATTGTCGCTTCAATAAAACTGCCGGGCAACGTAGTCGCCGGAATTTGGCTGACAGTACAGCTGTAAGAGACGGTATTACCTTCGGATGTGTATATGTCAACACTGTTTACGGCAACTTTGACAATAATACCGTAAACATCGGCTGTCTCGCTATCCTGCTGATTCAGCCAGTTGGCTGCCATTACCGCACATACAGCGCGGGTAGCCGGGGCTTTGGCGTTGAGTGTAATGTTGTTGCTCAAACCTAATGAAGTGGCAACAGTCAAATAATCATTCGGCCAACTGAAATTGCTATCATCAACACCGGACATGCGCACTAAAATAGTCAATATTTCCTGCTCACTGATAGTATTATCAGGACGGAAACTGCCGTTGCCATAGCCTTTGATCAGATGTTGATTAACGGCCGTAGCTACCCAGCCATCATACCATTGACCGATGGCAACATCGGCAAACGGCGCTGAGCTAACTGAAGATTTCTCATACCCGGCTAGCATACAGCTGATTTTGGCAAATTCGGCGCGGCTGACATATTGCCCGGGTCGAAAGCTGCCATCATTGTAGCCATTAAGAACTCCCTTATTGCTCAACAATTCGATTGCCTGCTGTGTTGTCGTATCTAACGATTGAGTATCACTATAAGCCCAGCAAGAAGCCGAACAACTAAGAATCAGTAAACATACGACAATAATTATCAGCGATTTTTTCATGATAGTTCAACCTCATTTCTTAAATAAATAAAGTAATTACCTTTAATAATAGACATTTGGAAAAGATTAACAGTTCCGCTCGGCTAAACATTTTGCTGCTGATCTTAACATATCCGCTTCTTTGCCAAAAACATTTAATTCGCTTACCGCCTTTTGCGCCGTTGCCTTAGCCGCTTGCTGCGCCGCTTCCAGACCTAAGAGCGATACATATGTGCTTTGGGCATTCTTGGCATCACTACCGACAGGTTTGCCGGTTAATTGCCGGTCACCGCTGACATCAAGTATATCGTCGGCAATCTGAAAAGCTAAACCCAACTGATTGGCATAAGCATATAAAGCTAAAATCTGTTGCTGATCGGCTTTGGCCAAAATAGCGGCGCTGATAATTGACGCCCGAAAAAGCGCTGCGGTTTTGCCAAGATAGATTGAGCTTAAATGTTCAAGACTGACTTTTTGGCCTGCAGCATCAATATCAGCAGCTTGGCCACCAATCATACCCTTAATGCCGGCATTATCCGCCACCTCTTTAACCGCGGCCAGCAAATTTACAGACGGCAGCTCTTGATTAGTCTTAATTGCCAGCATCTGACAAAAAGCTTCGTTGAGCAACGCATCTCCGGCCAATATCGCTACGGCCTCATCATAAGCCTTGTGACAGGAAGTTTGTCCACGGCGATAATCATCGTTATCCATAGCCGGCAAGTCATCATGGATCAACGAATAGGTGTGGATCATTTCCAATGCGGCTGCAAACGGTAGTAAACTCGACTTATTATCCATACCGCAGGCGTCCAATGTGGCCATAAACAGCGCTGGACGCAGGCGCTTGCCGCCGCCCATAATACTGTAACGCATCGCACTGTACAATTGATTGTCGGGCTGCGGCAACAGCCGGTCTAAAACAGACTCAATTTGCCCAGCGCAGTCAGCCAGATATTGTTGCCAGGTTTCTTGCATATTTCACCTCAAGAGAAGAATATTATAACGGTAATTGTTGCTGAATCAGTTCCTCTGCCTTTACCAGTTGACTACGGCATTGTTTCACCAGTTCCACACCGGTAGCAAACTTGCTCAGCAGTTCATCCAGCGGCAGGTCTCCCCGCTCCATTTCTTGTACGATCTGTTCCAAGTCGGTCAGCATAACTTCGAAGTTTTGCTTACTCTTTACTGTCTTAGCCATCTATATTCTCTCCCTTCGGCTTGAGTTCTATATCTGTTTTTTTATCTTCGATGCGGCAGAGCAGCAAGCCGCGGGCCACGGTCAAATTCAGCGGATCACCGACCTCCAATTGCAACGGATCTTTGATGATATTTCCTTGCTGATCGGAACATAAGGCATAGCCGCGTTCCAATGTTGCCAGCGGGCTTAAAGCCTCCAATGACGCCGCTGCCAAGGCCAGCGACGATTTTGACTGATTGATGGCGTTTATAACATAAGTCTGCAAGGCAGCAGCAGCATCATCGACGCTTCTTTGTTTCCTCTCCAATAATTGCAGCGGTTGCCGCAGTGCCGGTCGGCGACACAAAGCGTTGATCCGCTCATTACCCATACTAATCCGTTTCTCTACTGCTTGTTTGATACGTTCCTGATATGTTGACAGAGCCGCCAAAAGTTTTTCCGTATCGGGAATCGCCAATTCCGCAGCATGCGAAGGGGTTGCCGCCCGCACATCAGCTGCCAAATCAGCCAACGTGACATCGACTTCATGACCTACCGCTGAAATAACCGGCGTATGAGCTGCAGCGATAGCTCGTACAACTATTTCACTGTTAAAGGCCGCCAAATCTTCATTTGCGCCGCCGCCGCGGCCTACGATCAGTAACGAATGGTCGCAACTATCTGCCATAGCGATGGCGGTAGCAATACTGGTCGGCGCTTGCCCACCCTGAACAAGCGCATTATAAATAATCAGGTTTACTCCTTGCCAACGACCGCGTGCAACTTTTTGAATATCGGCCCATGCAGCTCCTTCTGCGGATGTAACTATACCAACGCTTTCCGGTAAAAACGGCAACGGTTTTTTGCGGGAAAGATCAAAAAGACCTTCGGACTGCAACTGAGCTTTAAGCTCTTCCAAAGCGATTGCTTCGGCACCGCCTGCTGCCGCCGGTATTATGGAGCGGGCATAGATCTGGCAAGTACCATCACGCTCATAAAAAGAAATATTACCATTTACCAGTACTTCCATGCCGTCGGAGGGCTTAAATTTCAACTTTGAGGCATAGCTACGGAACATAATACCTTTTAGCGAACAGCCCTGTTCGCGTAAGGAAAAGTAAATATGACCGGTACTATGATTTTTGCAGCCGGACAATTCCCCTTTGACCGTTACATTAGACAGCAGACGATTTTCCGCTAAATATTCTTTTAAATAATAATTGATTTCCGAAACTCCATAGAGTTGCTGCATACCTTCCTCTTTTCCATTAAATGGTCGAGATTTGTACAATGTAATTTTCGCCATTTATAATATCTAACCTGCAATACTTATAAATAAAAAAGCCTCCGTTGCATCGGAGGCTTTTACCACTTTTTTCACTTATGCATCCTGGCCAATTATTTTCACAGGAATAGGTAAACACTTGATAATCGCCATAATATCACGGCGGGCGTGCTCGGTAATCCATAACGCAATCCGGCCAAGACGTGCGTCAAGAGTGGTCACCAACGCCATGTTATCATAACCTTCGATCAGCTTGTTAAATAAATCAATGTCACTTGGCGCAACTTCCAATAATAACATCTCGCCAGCGTCATTTTTATTCGCGGCTGTCACAGAATTCACCTCACAAAAACATATTATGCATTTGTTTTATATATTCTACACTTTTGGCTCGTTTCCTGCCGAAAAAATCGGGCAGAAGAACTTTGCTTATTTTAGCTAAATCATCGTCTCCCAACAATGATTATACCCGAAGCTAAAACCATAATTCCTTCCCTACAGAGCCCTTCTGCCAATTTTATATTTTCGTGAAGCTTGATAAAAAACCTTTTTATATAAAAGTAATTTTCTGGTAATTGATCATAATAATACCTTTTAAAAGCTATTATTAATTAGCTGTTTTATCCTAAAATAATTTAGCAAATAACTTGATTTTAATTTATGATTATGCTATATTGTTTTAGTATCCGCGCGGCAGTGGCGGAATTGGCAGACGCGCTAGATTCAGGTTCTAGTCCTGATTGCCAGGGTGGGGGTTCAAGTCCCTTCTGCCGCACCAAAGAAAAACCAGCCTTTTGGCTGGTTTTCTCTTTTAATAAAGTTGTGCTGGAACTGCGGTTTTGCCCTCAGGCAAAAGCCAGATTCCAGCCTTCTGCCGCACCAAAAACAGGACCAGCCTTTAGACTGGTTCTTTTTTTGGCATTTAGCTGTGCCGGAGCGGCGGTTTTGTAGATTATGTAATAATCAAATTTAATGAAGTGGGTGCTCTTTTACGAACAGAAGAGCTTTCGTCACTTCCACCGTTAAATTTGTCCGATAATTAATCTCGATATCTTCCAATTCACCCAACAATGCGCCTTTTTCAGTGGTAACATAATGGGAAGGTAAATTGTTTAAGGCAATTGCACAGGCATTAAGGCGGCATCTTTTACAATTGCACATATCCATAGTTTCGATCAATTCATCTACTATCTGTATAACCATACCCTCCACTATATTAACAAGTATTAATTCCCCATCGTCATTTTTTGTAAGCTTTTCCATCTGATCAAATTCCTTTCAGTTTAATTGATATACGAAAACTATTGTTTTGTTTTGCCATGTTAAGCAAATACAATTATTTATTATATCGGAGAAATCCCTGTTTCAATAAGAGCAATTAGAAAACCGGGAATCAGCATTCGGTATGTACATGGATTCTCATGCTTTTTTATGATATACTTCAAGTAAAGAATGCTAATGTAATCGGTGATGGTTAATAATTATATTTTTGACTGTTGAATATGACAATATATATTGGAGTATCTTAATAATTGTATAATAAAAAGCAAGGAGTTAATTTTATGGAAACTTTAACAGTAATTGCTAATAGGCAATCTTGCCGGGCTTATTCCAAAGATCAAATCAGTGAAAACGATTTGCAGATAATATTAGATGCGGCTAACGCAGCGCCGGTAGGCAAGAAAAAATTTGATGAAATAAAAATTACAGTAATTCAAAATCAGCAACTGCTTGATAAAATGGATGCTGTCGGGGCGGCATTCTTCAAGAACCACGACCAGCATCCGCTGTACGGCGCACCCACCGTTGTTTTGGTTTCCACTAAATCGCATGAAGGTGAGCCGTATCCGTTAGCATATTGCAACGCTGCCTGCATTGTCGAAAATATGGCTTTGGCAGCCACCGATTTAGGTCTTGGCAACGTATATATTTTTGGAGCAATAATGGCTTTGTCTAAGAATGCTGAGCTTTGTTGGGAATTAAAAGTACCGGAGGGGTTTTTCCCTGCTTCCGCGATTGCTATCGGCAAAGCTGCCGAACCATTACAAGAAAGAGAACTAATAAATACTAAGTTTGTCACGGATTATTTAAGATAACTTGACAAAGAAAAGAGCCAGAAAACTGGCTCTTTTCTTTATAATTATACGATGCTGCTCCTGGGAAACCATGAAACTTCCGACTTATTTGGTTGTTTATAAATCCTTACATAAGGAGTCAGATTTATTGAATAATAATTTTCTTGCATAAATATAAAGAACGCCGGCTAATATGCAGGAAAGTACATCCGTAACTGGTTGCGCAATAACTAATCCGGTTAGCCCTATCATAGCGTTCATTAAAAAAAGTATCGGAATAAAAATTATTCCTGGTCTACTGACGGATAGTATCAAAGAAGGCACCGCCGCTCCAAGCGCCTGTAAAGCATTAGAATACACAAATAGTGCGCCTAAACACGGCCCGGAAATCAAAAGCAAATGTGCAAACCGTACTCCGAATTGATAAGCCGCTGGTTCTTCCAAAAAGGCCTTCACAATTACTCCGGCACCAATAAAACTGGCTACAGTTAGAATTACGGCAAGAACCGTGGCGAAAATCAATGAAAACCGCATTACACCATTGAAGCGCTGCCAATTTTTCGCACCATAACAAAAACCGAGTATTGGCTGCACGCCCTGGCCAACGCCGATTACCAAAAGCAAATTAATTAATGTTACTTTCATGGCTACGCCAATACCTGCTACAGCCATATCGCCATAGTTGACAATCAGATTATTAATAAAAACGCCGGAAACGCTGATCAGTATGCTGTTTATCGAAGCCGGTATGCCGATACTCAGTACACCAGAACAGATTTTATTTCCCGCAGCAAAGTCATTAATACTGATTGACAATATGGATTTACCGCGCAAAAAGTAGATTATGTAATAAAGAGCGCCAACCGCATTACCTATAACCGTTGCTATGGCAGCACCGGCAACACCCCAGCCAAACCATAAAATCATTATCGGGTCCAGCACACAGTTGACTAGATTGCCTATAAGTAAACCCATCATCGCCTGCTTGGGTTTTCCCTCGGCGCGGATAATATTGCTAAAACTGTTACAAATAACCACAAACACTGAGCCGCCGGCAAAAATATTTAAGTAGCTGCGAGTATATCCTATTGTAGCTGAACTGGTTCCGATAACGCCAAGTATTTTGTCCATGAAAATCCAGAGGATCAACATACATAAGACAGCGACCACATTGCCTGCCCAGAAACAAAAGGACGAGGTCTTTTTGGCATATTCAAATTTATTTTCTCCCAACGCCCGGGAAATAACCGATGTTCCGCCGATGCCAAATAAAAGCCCAAAAGCTAATAGCAACATAAATACCGGCGTGGCTAAAGAAACAGCCGCAACTTGCAGGGCGTCATGGGTCTGACCGACAAAAAACATATCTGCCAGATTATATATTACCACCATTATCATACTGACAATTGCCGGAATAACATTTTTGATTACTGCCTTGGGAATTGGTGCATTAGCAAATACTTCTAATACTGCGCAATCTTCTTTTTTCATACTAATGTTATTGTTCTCCCTGCTGAAATATTGTTTCATTTCATAACAATGGGAGGCTTTGCCTCCCATTGTTCTCACTGTTTCACTATATATCAATTCGACTTATTTACTTATTTAATATCACTTTTCGACCATTGTTATAAATATCCTGCCAATCATCGCTGGCGATCGCTCGTCTACAAACGCTAGCCTCAGGCATGGCTAAACCGGAAACGATGTCCACTCCGAAGTCAAAGAATAGCGGTGTCAAAGCAGCGCTGGGGCCGGTTAGAATAACCTTTGCCTTTTGCGTGAGCTGGAGTATCCGCGGCAGTGTCTTGTTGGTTAATGTCATACCGGTTATAATAACCAGTTCCATATCCGGCAAAAGGTATTCTTCCGCCGCATCCGGTAAGTCGCCTTCTCGCGGCTCGCGTTCAAATATGGTTAATTCACATCTACCACGATATAACTCGTCAACACCGCGGAAATGACCGATCAGCGCAACTTTTTTTCCGGCGACCTCCGGCAACAATGCCTTGAATATATCGCCGTTATCCATACCTGGCGTAAACAACCGCGCGCCGTTGGACGATAGAATTCGATCATCATTATAATAGGCGTTAATCGCTGCCATGCCCAACGCCGACTCAGTATAATCCCAACCTTTAATCAGCGCTGCCAGATCGCGCAGCGGTTTTCCGACATAGTTTGTCAACAGGCCGCTGTTTTGAGCTGGTACTGCATTCTTGAGCAACAATGAGGCAATACCGCAATTACCGCCGCTTTCCACCAACGCCCGCCAACTGCCGCAGCAGGCATAATCAACCCTGCGGTGGGGATCAATATTCTCAATCAACGTATCATAAAGCTGCCACATATCTATTACTCCTGATGTTTATTTTCTTCCAACTAATAATACAACATAAAGCTTTCTACCGCAAGAATATATCTTGACATGGATAATTAGTTTAGTATATTATTTCAATGGTAGACTATTTCCAAATATATACATTTTAACCAATTAATATTGAGGGGGACTTTATTAATGTTAAAGAAACACAACCAAATACTGCTCGTTTTTTCGCTTGTCGTACTCATGGTGTTATGTTTAAGCATTAATGCGCTGGCCAAGACCAGTTCGGAAACGATCGCAAATCCAGCCGATACGGCAACAGTTTTTACGGTAAAAATCGGTAACGATACTGTCAATTATACCTGGGCGGATATTAAGGGAACCAGCGGAAAATTCACCACTTTCTCTGCTACTTATGCGGCAAAAGTAAATGGTGAACAAACCACCGAGGATTGGAGCGGCGTATCTCTATCATCAATCCTCGCGGATGCAGAAAAGCAGCTTGGCATCACATTAGCTGATGATTGTATTATCAAAGCAACTGCCGTAGATGGTTATCTGATTACTTTTACCGTTGCGGACGTTGACGCTACATACATGGTCTCCGCCGACCCGGTAAAAAACTATGACGGCGATACTGTTTATGATAACAGCTATGTACGTATCCAACGTGGTACGACATCCGAGCTTTCCAATTTTGCTGTCATTCGCTGCCTGACCGGCATCGAAATCGTGGCGGCTGACGGATCGGCGATTTCCGTAGACACTACGCCTGCCGTAGACACTACGCCTGCCGCAAAAAAAGTATCTCCAACACCTCAGACGATATTGTTCAACGGCAATCCTGTAAAGATGGAAGTTTATAATATCGACGGTTATAATTATTTCAAACTGCGCGATGTTGCCGCCCTCTTAAACGGCACTGCTAGTCAGTTTTCTGTTGGTTATGACCCGGCAAAATATGAAATGATTACTGTAAGCGGCGCCGCTTATACAACTGTCGGCGGCGAATTAGCAACCGGTGCAGACAAATCAGCTTCCTGCGAGGCCAGCGAATGGATACTAAAAGTTGACGGAGTTGTTAATAACGCTTATGTATACAATCTGGGCGGCAACAACTTTTTCAAGCTGCGTGATCTCGCCGCCGCTTTCGGTTTTGGCGTTGATTACGATGCCGCCACCAACAGCGCGGTAATCACCAGCAGCGACTATGTAGCTCCGGCTGCCGTTACTATAAATGGTGTTGGTTATACATACAAGCAATTGGCTGCTGCCGGTTCGGCAACTATCGAATACCAAAGCAAATCCGGCTCTTATACCTGCAAGGGCGTTTCTTTTGCACAACTGCTCGGTACAGCAATACCCGCTAACGCTACTGTTACCGTAACCTACAGCGCCGGTTCCGGATATGAACCGGATACTTTTACAGGCGCAGACCTGGCAAATGCATATATTCTTTATACTTCCAATGGTTCCGTAATCCGGGATGCCGATAATAACGGCATTATATCATATGTTCGCTTGTATACCCAAAAAGGATTGAATTATGTGCAGACAATATCCTGGTAAACATTTAATACTCTAATACGTTTTAAGTTATCCTATGCCAGAGCATCTTGCTCCGGCGAGACTGTCAAAAGGTGGTCAGCGAGCCGAGAAACGAGCGAGACCAGGTGGACCAGCTGGTTTTTGTTTAACAACAAAATCAACAGCTGAGGCACATAGGTAAAACTCAAGATAGAATATCTTGGTTTTACCTCGGCGGTCAAAACCGACGACGCCCCAAGGGCCGCGAAGCTAAGCGAAGCGAAGAAGCTTCGTGGGGTATCGGGCACAGACGTATAAAATATACGTTGAGGAGACGGTGATGGCCTGGGCGAAGTATCGCGAAGTTTATCGACACGCTGGCCGGAGGATCTTCCTCCGGCATTTAAGCGTAGACAATGGAGAGATATTTAATATGAGACGCTATTGCTTGATTTTCTTCTTGATATTTGCTTTATTTTTGACCGCCTGCACCTCAAAAGCGGCAAAAGATCAAACCACTGACGCGGAAAAAACCGTTTCGGAAGAAACAGTAGACTCCAAAAACGATACTTCTGCAAAGGTAACTGAGAAAACAACCGAAACGGAACAGACAACAGATAATAATTCCACTACCAAATCTGAGGTATCCGCCGATGTAGCAGCAAAACCGGCGGCTCAGCAAGTAACTGAGCAAACAAAGACAACCGATAAGGCTATTTTACACGTTTACGGAGACGGCGTTAAACAGGAATGCTGGTTCAGTATGGCTCAATTAAAAGCTATGAGCGATGGTTATGCGGAAGCGGAATATTACTATAGAGGTAAAGATCCCGATAAAGGGCATAGTTTATGTAAAGGTGTGCGGCTGGGTTATCTATTAGATACGGTAGTTGGCTTGACCGATGATGCTAAAAAAGTCACTATTAAGGCATCGGACGGTTACGGCGTCGGCTATTCGCTGGCCGCCGTGCGTAAAACCTACATAGACGAAACGGATTCAACCCTAAAATTATATATGATTTTAGCCTGGTTCTATGACGGCCAAACCAGCGACAGTCTTAATCTGGTAATGGGGCAAAACGTGGCCGGAGAATATAACCGTACTTACTGGGTACAAAATGTAATTTCAATCGAGGTCAAGACACAATGAAACTGCTAAAAAGATTTACAGTTAAAGACTTGATAATTATTTCCGCTATGGCGGCGCTGGGCATCGCCATTAAACCAGTAGTAGTACCGCTCGTCCATCTGATCAGCACGCCCCTGTTTATACCCAGCGGCGCATTGGCCGGTGGCTTGTATATGATGTGGCTGGTAATGGCCTTCGGTCTTACCAACAAACGCGGTTCGGCAACGCTCTGCGCTATTGTGCAGGCTATTTTGGTATTAATCACTGGTGTAATTGGCTCCCATGGGGTTATGAGCCTAGTCAGTTACACCATGCCCGGTGTGATGATTGACTTGGGATTGCTGGTGACGCGCCATCGCTGCTGTTGCCTTCCCTGCTGCTTTCTAGCCGGATTGTTGGCAAATATCACCGGGACAGCCATTACTAATCTGATCTTTTTCACTCTGCCGCTGATTCCTTTGCTATTGTCCTTAGTATTGGCAGCCTTTTCTGGTGGTATCGGCGGTATACTCAGCTGGGAACTGCTTAAAGCATTACGACGCTACGGTATTGGAGGTACAAACATATAAAACGCTATTTTCCGGTATTAATATTACTAATTTTAATACCGCTTTTTTTAACAGGATGCGGTAAACAGGCCGAATTTGCCTTGATTTATGGCGATACCATGACCGATCAGATGCTAATAATATCATCATCGAAAACTTCATTGGTTGATGCATTGGCGGACAACGGGTTGCCAGCAACCGATAAAGTGCTCGTCTATACCGGTGAATACGATATTGTCTCCGCTGATGCAGACGATATTTCTTTATCATCCAACGGCTCTATAATTATCGGCAACACCACTTATCAAGGCGCAATAGGGCTGATGCTGAATCCGCCGGACGCTACGGTGCGAGATGCATATTCTCTGACCCGGGACTGGCTCAAGTCAGGAGAGAGAGTATTGTTTATCTATTTGGACGGTTTTGGGTTTGATAGCTGGGTGGCAGCCCTTGGCAGAGGTGACGTGCCAAATCTGTCCCGATTGACTGTGGAACAGGCGTCCGCCGTCTACCCTACTATCACACCAGTCAATTACGCTGCCATGGTAACCGGAAAAACGCCATCTATCAACGGTGTAAAACAACGCAGCGATCATACGCTGGCCTGTGATTCGATATTCGATTATACGTCAGACAAGGGACTTTCGACCATCATTATTGAAGGCGACCAGCAAATCATCAGTTTCACTGTTGAACAGCAACTGCATCCCGATTATGATAATAGCGGTGATACTGATAACGAAGTATTCGCCTCAGCTAAACAGGCTGCAGAAAACAGTGATTATGATTTGGTATTTGTGCATTTCCACGGCATAGATGACTGTGAGCATAGCTATGGTCCGCAAACAGACCAAGTATTTGCTAAAATAGCCGACGTAGATCAGATGGTAGGCCAACTGCTGGAAAACTGGAATGGCAAGGTAGTTGTGGTTGCCGATCACGGACAGCATCTATCGGCAGAAAATGACGATAAAGATAGCGGAACACACGGCGCCTTTTGCGCCACAGATATTTTTGTGCCGTTAATGTATCGATAGGAGGAGCTTATGAAAAAGACAATATTTATACTAATTATAATAACCTGCATTTTAACTTCCGTACCCGTTTGGGCAACCGACGTTCTCAATGAAACTGCAGCACACTATTATTATGTAGGCAATGATAATCAAATACTTGCTCAATACGGCAAAACCGATTACCTTTACGATACTTTGACTTTGGCCGGCAACGGCATGTCGAAGGTCACTACTTATACGGTTCTGCAGCTGGAAAACCTGGCTTTCACCACCGATTTAGGGTATCAAAACACCTATAGCCTAGTGACCAGCGGTAATGATTATTCTCGGCCGGTAATGACCGGCGTTAAAGCATATGATTTTCTTGTTTATGCGGGTATGGATAAAAACCTTCCGGACAGCACTCCGGTTAAATTCATCAGTAAAGACGGCTACGCCATAACCTTAACATTGGGACAACTGCGAACCGGTTATAACCGCTATACTTCCTTAACCGCCCTTACCGCCGAAGAAACAAATCTGCCGGTATTGATCAGTTTCGGCAGTAACGGATTGCCTTTAGTCGGGCCTACAGGTACTCAGGCAGTTTATCAGGAATTTACGGCGGCAGACGGCTACAGCCAAACAGCCGATAATATCGGCGGCTCGTTACGCCTGACCATCGGTCAAAACTTTGTCGGTGAAAACAATGCATCATACAACAGCAAATGGCTGGCGGCAATTATTATCGGCGACGCCAACGGCTACGTATATACTCGTGAAACCGTGGCTACCACTATGGACGACACAGTGCCAGAAGGCGGTAACTGGACACATAACCAATCAGGCTATGATAAATACCTTAGCAATACTTTAGTGATCAGCGGTAGCGAAGCCAAAGCTACCGAACTGACGGTAAATGATCTGGAATCGCTGAGTTCTGATATTGTGCGTCAATATTTAGCCGCCTCCGGAGGACGTCATGTTTATGAGGGAGTAGTACTGCGCGATCTGATTAAGAACTATTTAAAAGACAGCATTAATACGCCAAGTAAGGTCACCATCATTGCCCAAGATGGATACGCGGTGACAATCGACGTAAACGATATCATCAATGGTATAGAAAGCTTCTACCAACCAGGAAAACATCGTGATATAATATTGGCGTATGCTATTGACGGCGTACCGCTGGTAACCGACGACAAGGATATACTCTACAACGACATTAACGCTTACGGTCCGTTACAGTTAATCGTGGAAAACACTGTCTCTCAATGGGTTAAGAGCGTTGCTCAGATTATCATCGGCGACAGTACCTTTACCGATACCAAATCCGTTGCCGTAAACAGGCTTTATGTTAAAGGTATCATTGGCGGCTACAGCAACGGTAGTTTCTGTCCCGCTAACAGTATCAGCTATGGCGAAGCCTTGAAGATAGTTATGCTGGCCGCAGGTTATAAGCAGCAGCCCGCAGCTAGCGGCAGACATTGGGCGGACGGCTATTTACAGCAGGCAATTCAGGCTGGATTAACAGTAGACAAGAATATTGATCTCGATCAACCAATCAGTGGCGATCAGGTAAATACACTTTTGGCTAAATTTTTCGCTTCGGTCGAAACACCGTTTACTCAGGGAGATAATACCGTTAGCCGCGGCAAACTGGCGGAAACAATAAACGAACTGATATAAGAGGACAGCAAATGAAAAAGAAACATATTATTATTATTCTGATTGTGATGGCAGCGGTAGTAGCAGTACTGGCCTATCTCAACCGACCTGAAGACCAGCCGGTTTCAGGTAATCTGGAAATCTCTATTAGTGGCAAGACGTTTGTTTACACAATGAAAGATATTCAGTCCTTACCCAAAATCGAATTTGAAAAAGAAATCGTTTCCTCCAGCCAGGAAAACCAGAAAGGCTTGTTTACCGGCGTAACATTACATGATTTGTTGAACGCCGCCAATCCTGATTGGCAAAAACAAGGAACGATGGTAGTCTGCAGGGCCGAGGACGGCTTTGTTTCCTCTTTTGATGTAACTGAAGTAGCTACGGATAATAACATCATCGTCGCCTACCTGATTGACGGAAAATCTCTTGGTACCAAAGAGGATAGTGGCAAAGGACCTTTCCGCATTGTCGTACAGGACGACGAATTCGGCACCCGTTCTACCTACTGGTTGAGTGAAATAGAGGTACAATAAAAATGGACGCCGTTACTGTACATGATCTGCATTTTGCCTATCCGGAAAACACAGAGGTCCTGGACGGAGTAGATTTTACTATCAAAGAAGGCGAAACAGTAGTACTGGCCGGACTATCGGGCAGCGGTAAGACTACGCTAACAAATATCATTTGCGGCGTTATTCCGCAATTGATCAGAGGAACCATCAGCGGTCAAGTGCAATTATTTGGCGAGGATGTAATCGGTAAAACGCCGGCTGAACTCACTGGCAAGGTAGCGCTGGTCTTCCAGGACAGTGATGAACAGTTGATTTGTACCACTGTCGAAGATGAGCTGGCGTTCGGGCCGGAAAATCTCTGCATTGCCCCAGCTGAAATTACCACCATGATTGATACAGCATTGCAACGCTATCATCTGTCTGAGTTCAGACATCGCGATCCTGCTCATCTCTCCGGCGGACAAAAAAAAATGGTGGCTTTAGCCTCTGTATCAATGCTTAACCCCCAGTTAATTATATTTGACGAGCCATTATCCGGCTTGGATGAGGATGGACGAACGCTGGTTGCTGAATTATTGATGGAACTCAAAGCTGCCGGTCAAACGGTAATAATCGTAGAACACGATCTAACCGCTGTAACTGCAGGCATAGCTGACCGTTGGCTAGTTTTGGCTGACGGACATATTGCCGCTTTTGATGAACCACGGCAACTACTTACAAGCAAACTACTATATGACCTGGAATTGATGTTCGATGATTGAAGTAAACAAATTAACATTTACATATGCCAAAAATGCGCTGCCTGTTATTAAAGAACTTAGCGCTATATTCAATAGAGGCGAAATAACTGCCGTCACCGGTAAAAACGGCTGCGGAAAAACTACCCTATCCAAGTTGATGACAGGCATTCTGCATCCTGATTGCGGAAGCGTATTTATCGACGGCGAAGATATTAGCGGCATGAATTTATTTGCTATCGGGCAGCGCATCGGTTATATCTGGCAAAACCCCAACCGTCAGTTATTTTGTCCCACGGTGGCTGAAGAAATCGCTTTTGGGCTGCGTAACAAAGGTCTATCCGACGTGGAAATCAGCAGCGAAACAGATCGTTATCTGCAAATGTTTCGTCTGGCGGCAAAAAAATCAGCCCATCCCCTGCTTTTAAGTCTCGGAGAAAAGCAGCGGCTGGCACTAGCGGCGGTTTTATCTTTAGGAGCGCCTTATTTGCTTTTGGACGAGCCAACCGGTGGACTTGATGTGCGCTGCCGCCGTCTGCTAGGAGTTGAGTTGCAGCAACTGGCGGAACGGCAAAACTGCGGCGTAATAGTAATCAGTCATGAAGATGATTTTATACGCCGGTTTTGTGCAAGAAAGGTTGTGATGTGATGATACTGACCAACCTTGACGCAAGAGTCAAGCTGCTGATGCTGGTAGCAGTCTCTTCTGTGGCGCTGATCATCCAACGACCGCTGACACTGGCCGCAGTGTTGCTGCTGACTTTAATATTATTACTGGCAGGCGGTGTGGACCGCGCCAAAGTCTGGAAACAAACCAGAGCCATGCTCAGTATCATTGGCGGTATCTTTATAATTCAATGCGTGTTCTGCCGCGCAGGCCTACCGCTGATTACTATAGGTGACTTTACGCTGGTCACTACTGGCGGCTTGCAGATGGCTGTTGTTGTCGCATTAAGACTGTTGATCATCATCAGCTCCGCGTTGATCGTGCTGACCGGCGAAATGCGTGATTATCTGCTGGCATTGCGTTGGTGCCGACTGCCGTATGAGATTGTCTATATGACGTTGGCCGCACTGCGCTTTATCCCTTTGCTCAGAGACGAGGCCGTGTCGATTTACTCAGCCATGCAAATGCGCGGCTACAACATTAAATCCGCTAATTGGCATAAAAGAATTAAACTGTATCTGGCAATGCTGCTGCCGATTACCGCCAGCGCCTTGCATAAGGCCGGGCAGATGTCAATCGCCATGGAAACACGGGCTTTTCGCTGTATGCCCAATCGCAGCGAATGGCGTAGTTTGCAATTTTCTCGCGGGGACTTTATCTATACAGCGATATTTTTCGTATTACTAATAGCAATTATAATTTTTATCAAACAATAAGGAGAATATTATGAAAGCACTGGCTATTACTGGGTTTCCCCAGACCGGCAAGACCACGGTTTGTGAAACAATCATCAACGGTCTGCAAAATCGGGGTTTTTCTGTGGGTTCAATCAAAGATGTCCAGTCAGATTTTTTTATTAACTGTAACCGATCAACCAACAAACAACAGGATGACACACTCCAAGTGGCCGTTCGCAGCTTATCCGAAACAGGCATTCTTTATCAATCAGTACTGCCTATCGACCTGGTACTGAAACATTATGAACAGGACTTTGTTATTTTAGAAGACGTTGTTGATTGTAACGTACCGCTGATTATCACCGCAACCAACGAGCAGGAAATCGTAGAACTTACCGACTGCCGCACTATCGCCGTATCAGGTTTATTTGCCATGCAAAACAGCGGCGAAATCAACGGATTACCGATCTTCGACGCGCTGCAAAATCCCGATCAATTAATAGATTATGTAATTGAAAACGCCTTTGAGCCGTTACCAAATTTTGACGCCGAATGCTGTTCAGCTTGCGGCAGTTCCTGCCAGGATATGGTAGGGCTGGTCGCGCATCATAAGGCCAAGCGCAGCGATTGCATTCTTTCCAATCAGTTGGTAGAATTGCTGATTAACGATAAACCTGTTAAAATGGTACCATTTGTACAAAATATTTTACGTAACGCCGTTATGGGCGTAGTCAGTGAATTGCAGGGCTATGCTAAAAACAGTGAAATTAAAGTAAGGTTTAAAATCTAGCTAATACCTTTATTCAAATTGTGATTTTAATAACAACGGCAGTATTAACCGGTACTGCCGTTGTTTCTATTAATAATCCATAGATTGTCCATTTTTATGAACCAAATAACATAGGCCCTCATATATTGTATTGAACAAGCAAATTGTTCAAAAATAAAATCTTTATGTATACAGGAGATGTAAATCTATGGCAACACTTTTTACTAATCAGGCGCTACTTACCTATAATAACGGACAGACCACTTTATCAAATATAGTTCAAGGTAGTATTCTCGATGCCGTTACCATAACCAAAACGGCAGTCAACGACGACTATATCTTTGGCGACGATGTAACCTACTATGTCTCTATAACCAACAACACCGGATCCGATCTTACATCGGTGAGCTTTGTAGATAATTTAGGCCAGTACCCCTACGGAGCTCCGCCAGTTAACCTCTACCCATTAACTTATGTCGGACCGGTATTACACTTTAGGAACGGTGCAGCACAGGCCAACATTGTGCCTCTTACCACATCACCGACCCTGACATTAACAATCCCCCTGATCCCGGCCGGCGGCAATGTTTTGCTGGTATATGAAGTGGACGTCAACGAATATGCTCCGCTTGATGTCGAAGACAGCATCGAAAATATTGTTACTGTCAGCGGCGGCGGTATTGTTGATCCTGTTACCGCCACGGAAACAATTTACACCAGCGATATCCCGCAACTGGCGATTACCAAAAATATGTCGCCTAATCCGGTTGCGGATAACTCAACTCTCACTTACACCTTTATACTGGAGAACTATGGCAATACTGCGTCAACCGATGTTGTGCTGACCGATACTTTTGATCCGGCTCTCGCCACCGGTATCACTGTTACATTAGACGGATCACCACTGACAATAACCACTCAATATACTTACACTGCCGGAACCGGCGCATTTGCAACTATTTCCGGTGTCATAACGATTCCTGCCGCTACTTATGCACAGGACGGATCGGGCGTAATTACAGTCACTCCGGGAGCAGCAATCTTAGTTGTCTCCGGTACAATTTAATTTGCATACTGATAACTTCCTTAATTAGTAATAAACAGCGGCATTTAATGCCGCTGTTTTACTTAAAACCATTTGTTTTTTCTAAAAAAGAAGATAAAGAAAATTACTATAATTATTGCTACTATTATTACCATTGGATAACCAAAGACCCAACCGTATTCGGGCATCTGCAAATTCATGCCATACCAGCCAACAAGCAGCGTCAACGGTAAAAATATAGCCGTAATTACGGTAAAAATCTTCATGATATTATTCAGGCCGATATCTACTTCTGCCTGATAAGACTCGCGCACTTGGGTAACATAGTCGCGTAGATTTAAAACGTTATGATAAAGCCTGTCGACTTTACCGTCAAATATCCTAAAATATTTCAATGATGTATCCGAGAGTATTTCGTTTTCATTTTCCAGCAGGTCATCCAATACATCAAGCAATTGTTCGTAATATTGCTTAAACAACATCAATCTTTTACGTAAGGATACAATCTCTCTGACACAATTACTTTTGCCGCTAGTGATCAATTCATTTTCCAGATCGGCAATTTCCTGTTCAGTATTTTCCAAAATATCTACGTCATTGGCGATTAAACGTTCAAAAAAAGAACTAAGGACACGATCGAAGCCGATGGCAAAATTTTTATTTTCCGTTATTTGATCAAATACTCTCTCTATTGAGTCCCGATTATTAGCTACAACCAAAATTAAGTTTTTACGCACAAACACAGATATTTTATCTTTTTGTGCAAACAAATCATTACGGTTTATTATGCTCAAGCCAATAAAATCAAAATCTTCATGGTTTTCATATACCATCGACCGGTTCGTAGACCAATAATCTAACAGCTTAACGTTAAATTTAAAATTATCTAATAAGGGTTTACTTTCTTGATAATCCATTATAGCTAAATATTGGTTCTGATCATCAAGGCTTATATTTTGATCCGTCGCCGTAATTGTTTTACCTGCAAACTTATATAACATGACAGCCTGGCCTCCTAATACTTATAGGTTGACATTATCAGTATACAAAATATTTACTCATTTAATTTAAAACAGTTTTTATTAAATGATAATATACCATCATCACGCAGTTTGCATAGTTCATTCGACATTGCGCTACGATCAACAGCCAAATAATCTGCAAGCTGTTGGCGGTTAAAAGGTATCTTAAAAACAGTACTGCAATTTCTTTGCGCTTCCGCCGACAAATATGAAAGCAGTTTTTCTCTGGTAGTTCTCTGCGACATATGCAGCATCTTTCTTGTTAAATTCAAGTTTTTTTCCGCTAATACCGAAAGAAGATTTCTGATCAGTCTGGCATGAAAAACACAGGTAGATGAACAGACATTCATTATTCTTTGAATATCTAAAAACATAACTTCACTAGCTTCGGCGGTTATAATACTGACTTCCAGTGTTTCTGCCGGAACACAGGCATAAGTTTCACCAAAGATCTGGCCAACCCCGGCTTCTGATAAAATGGTTTGATTTCCTAAGAAATCATCTTTAACAAGATATACGCTACCACAAAGCACCAGTCCTACCGAAGAGATGTTTTCACCAAAGCGATAAATATATTGATTCTTATCATAAGATTTGATCTTGGCATTTAAACATTTAAGCATTGCTTCAATTTCTTTTTCTTCAATACCGCTAAATAATTGGTTATTTTTAGTTAAATTAATAAAATTTTTCATTTTTTCTCATTTCGTTGGATATACAACATATTCGTTTGTTTTATTTTAGTATAATTCGGATATAAAGTCAAGATAACCATTATAAATCGATTGGAAGTGATTTGCATGAAACGCCAAATAATCGCCATAAACGAAGAAAAATGCAATGGCTGTGGCGCTTGCGCTGCAGCATGTAAAGAAGGAGCCATTGGGTTAGTCAATGGTAAAGCCAAGCTGTTGCGTGATGATTATTGTGACGGATTAGGTAATTGTCTGCCTGCCTGTCCAACAGGAGCCATAACTTTTATTGAGCGTGAAGCGGCTGCATACGATCAAGAAGCAGTTGAGCACAACAAAACAAATACCCAGGCCGATACCTTGCCCTGCAGCTGTCCGGGAACGCAATCAAAAACTATCGCAAAAGTAGACACAAATGCCCCCAGTAACAATGAAATTGTTTCCCAATTATCTCAGTGGCCGGTACAAATCAAACTCATCCCTGTCAATGCGCCTTATTTTAATAATGCCCATCTTTTAGTTTCAGCTGATTGCTGCGCTTATGCTTACGGCAATTTTCACAACAGATTTATTAAAAACAAAGTGACTCTGGTCGGCTGCCCCAAACTGGATAATGTTGATTATACCGATAAGCTCAGCCAAATAATTAAAAACAATAATATCAAAAGCGTAACCGTAGTCAGGATGGAAGTGCCCTGCTGCGGCGGTATCGAAAATGCGGTAATAAATGCGCTGCAAAACAGCGATAAAATGATTCCCTGGCAGGTTATCACTGTCTCAACCGACGGTAAAATAATCGAATAAAACAAAAAAATTATATCAAGGAGGAATAATAATGAACCAAATGTTTTGTTTTCAATGCGAGCAAACGGCAAAAGGTACAGGTTGCACCGGCAATGCTGGGGTATGCGGTAAACAGGTGGATACGGCACTACTTCAGGATAAACTGACAGGCGCTCTGATCAGTTTAGCGCAAACTGTCAACAGTAATAATAACATTGCCACCCCAACAACCGATAAAGTAATGATGTCCGGGCTATTTACCACCTTGACCAACGTAAACTTTAATAATCAATTTATTAACCAAATGATTGACAAGGTTAACATCGAAAAAGCTAAGCTTATTGCACATGCTGATCAGAATGTACAAGCTTACCCCAATTACGAAATGGCTCAAATTTGGAACCAGAATGAAGATATCCGCTCCCTGAAATCATTGATTTTGTTCGGACTGCGTGGCGTGGCGGCATATGCTTATCATGCACAGGTTTTAGGCTACGAAAACAAAACAATAAATAATTTTTTCTACGAGGGCCTTGGTGCAATCGCCGAAAACTGGGGTGCGGATAAGCTATTACCACTGGTATTAAAAGTCGGTGAAATTAATTTCCAATGTATGGAATTACTCGACCGTGCCAATACCGAGACTTTTGGCTCTCCCCTGCCAACGACAGTGCCGCTGACCATCGAAAAAGGACCGTTTATCGTTATTACCGGCCATGACCTGTACGACCTGAAGCTGCTCTTGGAGCAAACCCAGGATATGGGTATCAATATCTATACTCACGGCGAAATGCTGCCTGCCCACGCTTACCCGCAATTAAAGAAATACCCTCATCTCAAAGGTAATTTCGGTACGGCATGGCAAAATCAACAAAAAGAATTTGCCGATATTCCGGCCCCGATTCTCTTCAATACAAATTGTATCATGCCTGTAAAACCCAGCTATGCTGACCGGGTATTCACCACAGAGGTCGTCTCATATCCGGATATGATTCATATCGGCGAAGATAAGGACTTTACGCCGGTAATCAAAAAGGCGCTTGAACTTGGCGGCTATGACAAAGATAAGGAATTAACAGGCATCAACGGTGGCAAACAGCTTACAACCGGCTTTGGCCACGGCGCTGTGCTTTCCGTTGCGGATAAAGTAATTGATGCCGTAAAAGCAGGAGCTATTAAACATATATTTTTAGTCGGAGGCTGCGACGGATTAAAACCGGGCAGAAATTATTATACCCAGTTTGTTAAACAAACACCTGCCGATACCGTCATACTGACGCTCGCCTGCGGAAAATATCGGTTTAACGATCTAGATTTAGGTCAAATAGGCGGATTACCAAGAATTATGGATATGGGACAGTGCAACGACGCCTACAGCGCCATCAAGGTTGCTGTCACATTGGCAGATGTTTTTAAATGCAGTGTAAATGAATTGCCATTAACATTGGTACTATCATGGTACGAACAAAAGGCAGTAAGTATACTTTTAACATTACTGTATCTGGGAATTAAAAACATCTATCTTGGCCCATCACTGCCAGCGTTTATCTCCCCTAACATATTAAACTATCTTGTAGAAAACTATCAAATTAATCCTATTAGCACACCCGAACAAGATCTAAAAAAAATACTTGGTTAACTATAACAACAAAAACCACGGCTCAGTACACTGAGCCGTGGTTTTAATATTATTTATTATTCTTGTTTTGTTGCCAGGTCTTCAATGCCCTGTTGAAGCGTATCTGTGTTTGTTTCATCTTCGGACTGCTGCTCACGCTGCAGTTGCCGTTGTTCACTGGCGGCAACCCGATCAGCAAGCTGCTGCTCAAGCGTAGCTAAATCGGCAATTTCTGCTACCGTATATGGTTTTGACTCACTTAGTACAGTACGGCCTTTATCCATCTGGCAAACGGTTATTATATCGCCAACTTTTAGCTGTGTTGCCTTAACTCGCAACGTAGTATTATCAATAAACTTCGTACTGATCTTTTCACCATTAATAAATACGTCGCTGTATTTGGTAAAGTTCTGGCCATGTACATAGAGATAAATCTTGTCGGTTGCACCGTATTCTTCGGCCTTTGATCCAACCTGATATTCAATACTACCGACTGTAATATCATCAATACCCAACTTAAGATATGTCGGACGCAAGGCAGCCCCATTATAACAATAGTTTTGACCGTAAAGCATATCGTACGACAGCATCTTCATCTGATTCATATAATTGGGGTCATCAGCATTGTTTTGATTTAAAGCCGTCATGATGCCACCTTTAAGCGACAACTCACCAAGTAGCTTTGATGAAAGCTGGTATGATGTCAGATTCTCATCTACGTTATCACTGCCAAACGAGTAATTGCTCCATATCACATATTCGGTTTGGAAAATATTATCGTTTGAGAGATCTTCGGCTTTAATATTGAGGTTTGGCAAATGGTCGCCATAAATAACCACTACCGTCGGCTCATCATAATTATCAAGTGCAGTAGTTAAATCGCCGATAAACTGATCCATCTCGTGTGCCTGATAAGCAAAATATTCATATTGATTAAGAGTAGCCTCATCTGTAATACCGGTAATATCGATTCCATTTGCATATTCCATGCCTTCTAAACTGTTTAGCGATTCTGTCGGGTACTGACCGTGCCCCTGTACCGAAACTGTAAAGACGAAATCGCCGCCCTTGGTGGAATTAAGAGCTTTAAATATCTCATCAGTCAACACATTATCCTTAGCCCATCCCTCAGGTGTTCGTTCAACGTTTTGCATATATTCAACCGAAGTAAAAGTATCAAATCCCAAATTTGCATAAACAACGTTGCGACCATAAAATGCAGCCCGGTGATCATGTATCGCGTGAGTGCCATACCCTTGCGATTTTAATATATAAGCCAGGCTTTCACAGGTTTTTTCCTGCAAAACAGTGTTGAATGGATACTCGCCGGGACCAAAATTGTTGCTGCTCATACCGGTTAATACTTCAAATTCAGTATTGGCTGTACCAGCGCCAACCACCGGCACTGTTAAAAGTCCGGATTGATAATTGGCCATCAATGAATTAAAGTTAGGCGTAGGATCAGTTGAAAACTGGAGATTTTTCAAATAATCCATATCGAAAAACGACTCCATTTGCACAAAAATAACATTGGGCTTTTGATCTGTTGCTTTATCAGTATCTGTCAAACTTGTTTCCGCCTGGCTACTGCTACCGTTAGTCGATGCAATACCCATTGCTCCGACAATACTGGATTTTGCTGTCGATTTATTATTAATCTCATTAATAATTTCTGCCACAGCGGCTTGCGAATAATTTACCGGACGTTTGATACCAGTATCAAAAACACTACAGGAAAAGCAATAGACAAAGCCATTTTGATCATAAGCAATTGGCAAATTAACAAATGTTGTTGCCAAAGCGTTGGTATTAATTGAAAAAGTCAGACAACTAAATACTACAACGAAACTGACAACTACTACTATTGTTGACTTAAACAAATTACGCTGGCTTTTGGGAGCATGTAACCAAAACCTGATTAAGTAAATAATAACAAAAATTATTGCCGCTACGATTAAAATTACTTGCCAAGTATTAAGATACATACCGACAATATCAAACGCAGACATTAGTACCTTAAAATCTTTGGCGCCTAAAGGCGTTATACGCATGTTCAACAATACGCAATTGGCAATACCAAGACCCAGCCAAACCCCGGAAATAACGACAATAGTAAACAGACGGCGCTTAAATAGCAAAGCAATTATCAGCGTCAAAAATATAATCAAAGCATTATTTAAAAATACCAAAGGATTAGTTGCTAAATAAACAAAACCATCAATTACAGAATGGCGGGAAAGTATTTCCACTACCATATTGAGAATTATCGCTAACAAGACTATAGATAGTACCGGTCTATTTAGTAACGATTTTAAACGTGTTTTCATTTTTTTCTCCTGGACTAATCGAACATAACCAACACTCGAAACATTCTACACCTTTAACACTAAATATTCAACTTATTTTAATAATTTTCCTTCGAAATATTTAATACTAATTTTACCCAAAATCTACAATTAAAGTATAGTTATAATATCCATTTATTGCCTGAGCTTTTTATCTTTTTCTATTACCGCTGCAATTGCCCGATGAACCGCATCTTCAAATCCATCTGACTGCAACGACAAAATTCCCTCAATAGTAGTGCCGCCCGGAGAGCAAACCTTATCGATCAAAGACCACGGATGCTCTGAGGAAGCAAGTATCATTTTGGCGCTACCGAAAACAGTTGAAGCCGCAATATCAAGCGCCTGTTGTTTGGACATGCCGCCAGCAACGGCAACACGTGCCAAGGCGTCTATGTACATATAGGCAAATGCAGGCGACGCTCCGGCCACGGCACCAAAAACGCCAAAAAGATGTTCCGGCAGCTCAGTTATAGTGCCAACCGTGGCAAACAGTCTCTCAACAAGCTGTTTGTGTTCCGAAGTCGCAAATTTATTACCGGTATAAGCGCTAGTTGCCGCACCTACAGCAGCGTTAATATTAGGCATTACCCGCACTATTGGCAGTTCTCCCAACTGACGTTCAAAATACTCAATTTCCTTACCTGCGGCAATTGAAATAATTAACGGTTGTTTAAATATACTGTTTTTTAATACCGTCAATACTTGCGGTAGCACCTGAGGTTTAACAGCCAAAACCACAACATCGGCGCCAACTGCCTTTTCGATACTGTCACAGGCAATAAGTCCAAATTCAGTCAGTGTTTGGGCTTTTTCGTCCATGATATCATATCCATATATTTTGTCCGTGGAAAACTGGTTGCTGTGAGCCATGCCCTTGATTATGGCCGAGGCCATATTTCCCAACCCGATAAAAGCGTAATTCATATCATTCTCCTTCATTAGTAAAACTAGGTTTTACTAGATAAAATTAATTTATCTATCGTATTTGGCCATCACCATAAACCAAATATTTTACAGCCGTTAATTCCCGTAAACCCAATGGTCCGCGAGCATGCAGCTTCTGCGTTGAAATACCGATCTCTGCGCCAAAACCAAAGCAACCACCGTCGGTAAAACGCGTTGAAGCGTTGTGATAAACCGCCGCCGCATCTATTTGTGACATAAACTTAGCAGCTTGTTGCTCGTCTTCAGTTATAATCGCTTCGCTGTGACCTGTACCGTAATCAAAAATATGTTCAATAGCCTGTTCGATATTATCAACAACACGACAGGCAATGATATAATCACCGTATTCACGGCCCCAATCATCACCAGTCGCCGCAACCGCATTGGCTAATATGGCGCAAGTACGTTCATCGCCGCGAATTTCCACGCCTTTTTTGACCAGCTCCGCAGCTATAGCAGGTAACGCTTCTGCTGCAATATTCTGATGGATCAGCATACATTCGCAAGCGTTACATACCGACGGACGCGAGGTTTTAGCATTGAATATAATAGTCGCCGCCATATCGATATCGGCCGCTTTATCGACGTAAATATGGCAAGTCCCAGCGCCTGTCTCAATTACCGGCACGGTTGAGTTTGTGACCACGTTTCTGATCAATCCTGCGCCACCGCGAGGAATCAGCATATCAACATAACCGTTCAAACGCATAAGCTCGTTTGCGGATTCCCGGGAAGTATCACTGATTAACTGAATACAATCCGGCGGCAGACAACTACCTGATATCGCGGAACGCATCAATTCAGCTATGATCATATTAGAATGAATGGCTTCTTTACCGCCGCGCAATATTACCGCATTACCGCTTTTCAGACATAATGTCGCCGCATCAGCAGTAACATTAGGCCTTGCTTCATAGATTATACCAATAACGCCAATCGGCACTGCGACCTTATTGATTGTTAGACCGTTGGGACGTTCGATTTGTTCCAATAACCGTCCTACCGGATCTGCTAAATCTATTAACTCACGGATACTGTCGGCGATATCAGCAACCCTTTTTTCATCTAAACGTAACCGGTCAAGCAAAGCTTTACTTAGACCCGCATTCTCACCGGCCTCGATATCTATCTTATTAGCGTCAATAATACGCAGATAATTATCCTCTAAATCTCTGGCAATTGCCGAAAGCGCGTTATTCTTTTCTTCGGTTGTCGCAATTGCCAGCCTTCGCGCCGCTACGCGGGCGCGTTTACCCATTTCAGTTAATTGTGTCATGATTCAGCCTCCAAATAAGCCTACTTTTTACCACAAAACATAGTGCCTACCTGCTCACCGGCCAGAATGTTATAGATATCCGTTGGTTTAGAACCGTCGGTAATCACAACATTGATACCGGCAGCGGTAGCAATCTGAGCGGCATGTATTTTGGTAATCATACCGCCTGTGCCAAAATCACTGCTAGCACCACCGGCCAGCTTTAGAATATTATCATCGATTTTTTCTACAACTGAAATCAAACGGGCTTGAGCATTTTCGGTTGGATCAGCGTCATACAAACCAGCAACGTCGCTTAAAATAATCAATACATCGGCACCGATCAGCTTTGCTACGATTGCCGACAAACAATCGTTATCGCCATATACTATTTCATCCACGGCAACACTATCATTTTCGTTAATAATCGGTATCACACCAAAAGCAAATAACTGCTCAAATGTATTAACCAAATTATCACGCCGCAGATTGTCGTCAACATCGCTTTTGGTAATCAGTAACTGCCCGACAGTATTTCCATACTCGCCAAAAAGCTTATCATAGATAAACATTAATTCGCATTGTCCAATAGTAGCGGCGGCTTGTCTTCCGGGGGTATCCTGCGGCTTCTCAGCCAATCCCAGCTTGCCGACGCCAACACCGATCGCACCGGAAGTCACTAAAACCACCTCCAAACCGGCATTGCGTAAATCAGCCAGAACCCTTACCAAATCGGCCAGGTGATGAAGGTTTAATTTACCTGTTTTATATGTTAATGTTGATGTGCCAACTTTAAATACAATTCGCTTACAATTGCTTAACAACAATATCCAGCCTTCTTTCATATTTTACATAAGCTTGATCTATGTATTATATCATATCCGCTGACGCGGATATTGCTGGCTTTTCCCTAAACGAGAAAAGCTCTAGCTTAAATAGGCGCTTAGTCACGAAATCAAAGATTTCGGCCTATGCAGCTACTCTAGCTGGCTTTTCCCTAAACGGGAAAACCGCTGCTATAAAATAGGCGCTTAGTCACGAAATCAAAGATTTCGGCCTATGCAGCTATTATATCATATTTACATGTTTTTTCAATATTAACAACTATCTGAACTATTTAGATTTATCAACATAGTCAAATACTAAATTATATGCAAAACATAAACCATTATTAATTAAAAGATATAAATTTTTCTTAGTTACCTGATATATATCATTTAATGCTAGCTTCAAAAAAAACACCCTTTAAAATAAGGGTGTTTTATTAATTTATATCATTAAGCTAACAGCTTTTCAATAGATACAATTTTTACTACTAAAGCCAGTAATTCCATGGCTATCTCAAGATCAGAAACAGGAGGATATGTCGGCGCAATTCTGATATTGCCGTCGGCTGGATCAATGCCATAGGGATAAGTCGCTCCCGCCGTAGTCAGCGTTACACCAGCTTCGGCGCAAAGCCGATGTACTCTCTTGGCGCAACCGGGCATCGTATCAAAGGAAACAAAGTAACCTCCATTGGGGTTTGACCAATTAGCGCAACCTAAATCTGCTAATTCTTTGTTAAGCACCTGCTGTACCATGGTAAATTTAGGCCGGACACTGGATGCCTGACGTTCCATTAATGCTGACACGCCGTTGATATCTTGCAAATAACGCACATGTAACAACTGGTTAACTTTATTATAACCGATAGTTTTTATGGATAATAATTTACGGGTATATTCAATATTGGCTGGAGATGCTGCCATAGCGCATACGCCGCTGCCAGGGAATGTAATTTTGGACGTTGAGGTGAATAAATAGACCATATCCTCGTTTCCACCCTCGACACAGGCCTGATAGATATTATATAATTTATCCTGATTATTTATATCCAGATGATGCACTACATAAGCGTTATCACAGAAAATACGAAAGTCTTTAGCGGCAGGCTTTAATGCTCCGAGCCTTTTGACCACCGATTCAGAATAAGTTACGCCGCTGGGATTGGAATATTTGGGCACGCACCAGATACCTTTAATACTGTCGTCATCAGCCACCAGTTTTTCCACCAGATCCATATTGGGACCTTGCTCGTCCATCGGTATATTGATCATCTCTATACCAAAAAATTGGGTTACTGAAAAATGACGGTCATAACCGGGTACCGGGCAGAGAAATTTTGGATGCTCAACCGTTGACCACGGCTTCATACCCGGCAACACACCCTTTAGATAAGCATTGCTGGTAATATCAAACATTAATGAAAGGCTACTGTTACCGCCAACAATAACATTTGCGGGATCGACATCGAGAATCTGTGCAAATAAGCGTTTAGCTTCGGGTATACCATCCGGTATACCGTAATTACGGACGTCTATACCGTTTTCCGATTTAAAATTGCCATTTAAACAGTATAACATTTCCTCGCAATATTCGAGCTGTTCGGGCGCCGGTTTACCACGGGACATATCGAGTTTTAAGTTTTTACTTTTATACCCGTTATATTTAGATTTAAGCTCATGCAGTAATTGTTCGAGTTCGTGCTTGCTCATGTCAACCAGCGTCATCATTAATCACTCCTTATTCTTGTCGCATACTATATTGTCATATGGTATTTAATTATAATTAAATATAATAATACAAGATTTTCAAAACCACAAGCATTATTATATATTTTTTGTAATTTATATAATAAAATCTTTTATTTCTTAAGCATTTACTATAAAATAGATTAGAGATTTAAATCAGGAGGCGAAATTATGAGCAGAGAAATCAATGCTGAGGATATCACTACTGCGATTGCCGATTTGGCAGTTTCATCAAACCGCACATTGCCGAACGATGTGGCAGTCGCTCTTGCCGCGGCAAGAAATAACGAGAACTTACCGCTGGCACAAGCAACAATCGACGATTTAATTAAAAATCAACATATAGCTGCCGAACAGCAACTGCCACTTTGTCAGGATACCGGTTTGGCAGTAGTTTTTTTGGAAATAGGCCAAGAAGTGCAAATCAGCGGCGGCGATCTAACCACAGCAGTCAACAAAGGCGTTGCCCAAGGCTATATCGATGGTTATCTGCGCAAATCGATCGTCAGCCCGCTTAAAAGAGAAAACACCAATGATAATACTCCAGCCGTTATCCATACCACTATTGTTCCCGGCGACAAGTTAAAAATTACATTTGTACCCAAAGGTGGCGGTGCGGAAAACATGTCGCGTCTGGCGATGCTTAAACCGTCTGCCGGTATCGAGGGTGTAAAAAAATTCATTATTGAAACCGTACGTGAGGCAGGCCCTAATCCCTGCCCGCCGGTAGTCGTAGGCGTCGGTATCGGCGGCAATTTCGAATATGCTCCGCTTTTAGCCAAACAGGCACTGCTGCGCCAGATCGGCAGCAAGGCCAATGACCCGGATATCGCGGTACTAGAGGCGGAATTACTGACGGCAATCAACAAACTTAATATCGGCGCTCAAGGTTTCGGTGGTAAAAGTACCGCGCTGGCGGTACATATCGCAACCGCTCCCTGCCATTTTGCAACCCTGCCGGTTGCCGTAAATATTAATTGTCACGTCGCTCGCCATCAAAGCGTTATTTTATAAAAGGAGCTGCTATTATGAGTGATATAATCTTAAACACACCCCTGGATAAAAAACAACTGCAATCGCTCAAAATCGGCGATAAGGTAATGCTGAGCGGCATCATTTACACGGCACGCGACGCCGCCCATAAAAGGCTGGTAGCGTTACTGGAAAAAGGAGAAGAGTTGCCGTTTGCTCTGTCTGGCTCGGTAATTTATTATGCAGGCCCTTCGCCGACGCCGCCGGGGAAAGTAATCGGTTCGGTCGGCCCCACCACCTCCGGACGTATGGATGATTACACTCCCGTTTTACAGGAAGCCGGTTTGGCGGCTACCATTGGTAAAGGTAAACGCAATCAAGCCGTCATTGACAGTTGCGTTGCCAACAAGGCGGTTTATTTTGCTGCTTTAGGCGGAGCAGCAGCGCTGATGGCTCAGTGCGTTAAAGAAGCTGAAGTCATTGCTTGGCCGGAGTTGGGCGCCGAAGCCGTACGACGTCTGAGAGTTGAAAACATGCCGCTGATTGTCATCAACGATACCACCGGCGACGATCTGTATGTAAAAGCAATCAAAGTAGTTTAACTTAATTTTTAAGAACATAAAAGCAGACATGTAAAAACATGTCTGCTAAAAAAGTGGTCAGCGGGCTGAGAAACGAGCGAGACCAGACGGCCCAGCTGTTGGCTTTTGCTTAACGCCAAAACCAACAGCTGAGGCACGTAGGTAAAACTCAAGATGAAATATCTTGGTTTTACCTCGGCGGTCGAAACCGGCGACACACCAAGGGGTCCCCGCGAAGCAAAGCGAAGCGAAACAGCTTCGTGGGGTATCGGGCGCAGGCGACCTAGCTGGCTTTTACCTTGCGGTAAAACCATAGCTAATGCACTTGCTGCGCTGCTACGCAGCTTCGCGTCGTATTAAAGATACGTCGAGAAGACGGAGATGGCCGCAACGACGACCTAGCTGGCTTTTACCTTGCGGTAAAACCGCAGCTAATGCACTAGCTGCGCTGCTTCGCTGCTTCGCGTCGTATCGCGAAGTTTATCGACACGCTGAAAAGCAGACATGTAAAAACATGTCTGCTTTTTATTGCATTTTCTCAATAGATGGTAATATTAAGTTTATTTATCGCAATGCAATTTTCCGGCGACGGCGTATGATTCGGCCGGCATATCATAAAAGATAATGCTGACAGCTTCAGGTGGGCACGATGCAGCCCGACAAATAGCCTCAGTTACTTCCTTAGCTACTTTTCTCTTAACCTCCGCATCCCTGGGTAACAAATCAATATGAACGATTGGCATACGACTAACCTCCTCTTCTAAATTGGTCTAAACTTTATTGTTGAGTAGGCATATCGCCCACCCATTCAAACGCTGCGTTTTCAAACATTGTGTATTCGGGGATAAACGCCAAATTTACCATTCCGGTCGGACCGTTACGATGTTTGGAAACAAACACTTGCACCAGTCCGTCTACTCCATCTTCCTTTTCTTTAGGACGGTGGAGAAAAACCACCACGTCAGCGTCCTGTTCGAGGGCGCCGGATTCTCTTAAATGGCTGAGGTTAGGCGGCTCGTTGGTACGTTCAACCGCACGGGAAAGCTGGGACAAAGCTAAAACCGGCGTATCTAGCTCCTTGGCCATTACTTTAAGCGCACTGGAAATCTGTGCAACTTCCTGCTGTCTGTTTTCAACACGGCGGTTAGCGGATTGCATCAACTGTATGTAATCAACAACTACCAGGTCAAGCGCTTTCTTTTCCATTTTTAATTTGCGGCACTTGGTGCGCATTTCAGTAACGGTAATGCCGGCCGTATCATCAAGATAGATATTGGCCTGAGCCAAAGCTGTAATCACTTTGGACATTTTCCGAAAATCCTCTTCCGAAGCTATACCCGCACGAACCTTACTCTGATTTACTTTGGCCTCCGTGCAAAGCATCCTTTGCACTAACTGCTCCTTGGGCATTTCCAGGGAAAATACCGCTACCGTCTTGCCATGCTTAACCGCCGCGTGCTGGGCAATATTTAAAGCCATGGAGCTTTTACCAACCGCCGGTCGGGCAGCCAGCAATATCAAATCGCTCTTTTGCAAGCCAGATAAAAGTTTATCCAAATCCCTGAAAGTCGGAACACCGGTAATACCGTCTGTGGCCTTGATTTTGCCCATCATTTCAAACACATCGGGCAATAATTCGCCTATCTGATAAAACCCCTGATGAACACGCCCGGAAGCTATATCATAGATTTCTTTTTCTGCTTGATTAAGTAATTCTTCTGCGGAACATTCGCCTTGATAACCGCTGGACACAATCCTTGACGCCACCGCTATCAACGAACGGATTCGCGCCTTTTCCGCCACAATTTTGGCGTAATAGACAGCGGAAGACGCCGAAGGGACAGCATTGGTCAACGATGCGATATAAGCCACGCCACCTGCACGTTCCAGATCGCCTCCGGCTTTGAGTATATCGACAACCGTTACCATGTCACAGGGAGTGCCTTCCGCAACAAGTTTGCCAATACACTCAAAAATCTGGCGATGTTTCTCACCGTAGAAATCATCTACCGAAACATATTCCAATACGCCTTCAGCCGCTTCTTTATCAAGTAAACAAGCACCTAACAATGCCTGCTCGGCGTCAACGCTTTGCGGTGGAGTTCTTTGTATTTCATCTGTCATAATAACACCTTAGTCTTGCGGTTTTACCTCAATAGTAATCGAAATTTGCACCTGCGGATGCAACTTGATGGCAATCTGATGGCTACCTACGCTTTTGATTGGCTCGCTGATCTCTATTTTACGTTTATCAATGTTAATTCCCTGCTCGGCTAAAGCAGAAGAAATATCGCCGGTGGTAACGGAACCAAATAATTTACCGCCTTCACCAACATTGGCTTTGACTATTAGCGTACGGTTATCAAGCTTTTCAGCAACAGCCGTAGCATCAGCCAGTTGTTTCTCCTCGGCTTTGGTTTTAAGAAATTTCTCATGTTCAACAATATTTAAATTACCCTTATCAGCCGATTGTGCTAATCTCTTAGGAATAAGGTAATTACGGGCATAACCGTCCGCCACTTCTTTAATGTCACCCCTCTTACCAAGGCTTTTGATATCGGCTAGCAAAATTACTTTCATTAAAAATCCCCCTTATCCATCTTATCCCGAAAATTGGTAATACGCATACGGAAATTAAATACGGCGTCAAAAGCACCTATAAAAAGAATTAAAAAAATTGTTGGGTAAAACTGAAAAAATATAATAATTAATATTACAAATATCATCCATGACTGTACATGGATATTTTTTAATACCCAAACTAAAAATGATAATCCGCAAACAAACAAAACAGGACAAAATACTATTAAGATATTATCCCCAATATCTTTTAAAAGCTGATTATCAAAAAAACCGCCACACCCGGCAATAATTAATGCAGCGACAATTCCCCACATTAACCGCCAGTCTATCCGCCAATTGCTAAACGACGGCAAGGGTCTAATTTTGTAACGCAAACGCTTCATAATAGCGCCGCTAAGCAAATAACAAAACATCGCTGTTATCATTGACGCGATAAACAGTATCGAAGGCAGATGTCTAATAAGCATATCCTGTATATATACCGTATATTGATCGGCTGTCATGGTCCCGAAAAACGCCGACTCAGCACTTTGTCCCTGCCCGACAATCGCAGATGTGAAAGCTTTGGCAAAATCTTTTACGGTATTAAACAAATAATCAAAATGCTGTCCAGAGACATACAGCGCCAACCAGATACTCAATAGCATACCGGCAAAGGCAATAATAGTCGCCCAAGTCAATGTAAAAAGCTGTTTGGTTCCATGGAGGTAGCTATACCCTATTAACAGTCCCAGAAAACCGAATTGCAGCATCAGATAAGCAGACTCAACCCAACCGGTCAGCGCCAATAGAATAAAATATATACAAACCGTAGCTATTATTGCAACTCTGCCGCCCTGACGGAAATAACATATGGCAATTGGCACCGGAAAAAAAAATGGAGCAATTATTGTCAGAACCGGCACATAAGCGGCAATTATGCCAATTACAACCGCTATGGCCACCATCTTGGCACTTTGCGTTAAGCAAACAACAGTTTGATTTTCGTGGTCGTTATCTGGCGTTGTTAAATCTTGATTGGGCAAAATGTTTCCTCCAACAGTTATATAAAAATGACTTATCAGGCATTGATTTAGTGCAAGATAAGTCATTATATCATTATTGCAAAAATATGTAAATCTTGATTATTTCTCCGCAATACTCTTTTTTTGCCATAAATAGCGAATGCTTTTGAAGATCAGGAAGAATATTACCGAATTAAGCCCGGCTTTGATCAGATTAAAAGGGATAAGAATCGGTATTATCAGAGCTTTTACAACTTCCTGGCCAACACCAAACAATAAGGGAATAAATAACATATTAAACGGAATCATTAACGCCGTCATGCAGAGACTGCCGACAACCAGTCCGATAATTAAACTAACAGTAGTCTGTCCGCAACGCCTGTAAATAAGTGACGCCACAACCACCAGCGCTCCGGAGGCAAAAAAATGCATGATCAGACCGATAATGCCGTTGCCGCCCAGCAAAAACGCCTGAATCAACGAAACAACAAACAATACAATCAGACCGGGAAGCGGGCCCAAAACAAATGCAGCTAATAATACAGGTACATCGGCCATATCATATTCGAGGAAAGGAGCTGATGGGAATAGCGGAATCCTCAGCAATAATATCAATACAATCGAAATTGCCGCCAGCATGCCCATTTGTGTCATACGTAATGTCTTGTTTTTGCTATCCATTTTTGTCATACCACTCCTTAATTATTATTAACGCTAATAAAAAATGCCCCTTTTTACAAGGGGCAGCTCATACTCAATCAAGCACAAATATGATCGAGAACAGCTTTTCTTCTTCCATCCGGACTTTACCGTCGGCTTCGGAATCACACCGAATCTGCGTTTGCTAGCGGGCTCGTCGGCTTACGCCGCATTACCGCCGGTCAGGGATTTCACCTTGCCCCGAAGACAGCAGTATTAATTTATCCTAATTTATTATATACCTGATTTCTTATTCGTCAATAGATTATTTTTATTTCGTTTATTAGAAAAAAAATTTTTTAATAAAACCGCTGATTGATCCGCCAATAGACCGCTGATCACATCAAGGCGGTGATTTAATTTCTGATGGCGGCAAATATCCATAACACTACCGGCTGCGCCGCTTCGGGGATCATCGGCAGCGTAAACCAATCGGCCAACTCTGGCCAATACCATGGCTCCTGCGCACATCGGACAAGGTTCCAAAGTCACATAAATTGTAGCGTCAGACAACCGCCAACTACCCGCATTTTTGCAGGCCTCATCTAAGGCGATCATTTCTGCATGCAGCAGGGCGTTTTGCGCCATTTCCCGCTGGTTAAAACCGCGCCCTATTACCCTTCCTTCAGATACAACTATCGCACCTACCGGCACCTCATCGAATTGCTGCGCTTTTTCGGCTAAAGACAGCGCTTCGCGCATAAAAATAATATCTTCTTTGCTAAATTGACCAGCCATTATTCAATCTCAACTCCTAAAAAATACTGCATATGATTGATCGCCCACTGCTGACCGCCCTCAATAAATGTAGCACAGGCTGATGCCTGTACTTTGACCTGGTATTCCAGATAAACGGCGTCAATAGCTGTGTGCAGCACGCTGATATCGGTGCAATAACCAACAACTGTTAGTTCGGTAACATTACGTTGACGCAGCATCACGTCAAGCGGCGTACCGAAAAAACCGGAAAAGCGCCTTTTGGGCAGATAATAGGTTTTCTCGGGCTGTTTTTCCAAAAGCAGGCGTAATAATTCGCCGCTTTTACCATAGATCTCGGCACCCCAGCTACCACCAATATTATGCGGCGGAAACATCACAACTTCGCTGTCATAAATATCTTCAGCATGATGTTCGTCATTGCAGATAAATATAAAATCATCCGCGGCCACAAATTTGTTGATTGTTCTGCAAATCTCGCCGTCTATTGCTTGTCCGATTTCTTTGTTGGTCAAACTTCCCTGATCGTGAATAAAGTCATTAGAGTAGTCAAGTATCAACAACGCTCTGTTCATAAACAAACCACCTTTTTAATTTGATTATAGCAGAATATTAATATATCGAAAACCACATACTAAAAAAAATATCCAAGGGAGATATATCTATTATGTTCAAACATGAAAAACAATTACTCCACCCAGTAAGAGTCGATCGCATTAACCCCAATTACGGCACCTTGCTTCAGGAACAGCTCGGTGGAGCACACGGCGAAATGAAAGCAGCAATGCAATATTTTTCCCAAAGCCAAAGGATCAAAAACCAGGAAATAAAAGATTTGTTTCTTGATATCGCCAGCGAAGAATTGAGTCATCTGGAAATGGTCGCGACAATGGTTAATATGCTCAACGGTCACGACCCAGATGCCAACAATGCTACTATCGGTAACGTTCAAGCTCATGTCCAGTCAGGTTTAACGCCGATGATGACCAACGCATCCGGCTTCCCCTGGACAGCGGCATATCTGGAAGATACCGGTGACTTACCGGCGGATCTATTATCAAATATTGCCGCCGAACAACGCGCTAAAGTAGTATATCAGTTGCTGTACCGTCAAATCAATGACAGCGGCGTGCGCGAAGGCATCGACTTTCTGCTTAATCGCGAAGAAGCACACAACACCATGTTCCGTGAAGCATTTAACAAGATTGCCGGCAGCTCATCACTGCAGGACTGGGGCGTTACCGAAGACTCGCGGATCTATTTCAATCTCTCCACACCCGGCGGTCAAAACTTCGACCCGGCCAAAACACAACCGCCCAAATTCGATATGCAGTAAAATACTACAAAAAACAGCTCCTATATAGGAGCTAAAAGATACGTTGAGGGAGACGGTGATGGCCCGAGCGACGTATCGCGGAGTTTATCAACACGCTGAAACAGCTCCTTTATAGGAGCTGTTTTTTATAATATTTTCGCCGCAATTTCATCGAGGTTTTTTTCCAATGAGGGCAGCAACCCAAAAAGTTCATCTTCAAGCTCACAGATATGCTCCCGGAAATCATCGTCTTGCCAAAGCTCGCTCAAATCGGGGTTGATTGATTCACACTCCTCGATTTGAATTGCCAGCAATCCGTTTACTTTACTTAGTATTTCCCGCAATTCTTTAGCGCCAACCGCCTGTAAAAGCAACTCGATTTCTACCATAGCATCGAATTCACAGTTGCTATAAAACCCCAATAAGCCGTCATCTTCGGTATCGTTGATCAACTTACGCAACAAATACCAGTGACGTTGGTCGGACGTTAAAGCATCCAGGCCTTCGGCTGCAACTTTAGCAGAAAGTTTGTCCCAAAGTTTTTCCCAAACCGCAATATCCATAATTACTCCTGTTCTCTTTGGTAAATTCCCGAACCGAGCTTATGCGCAAACGGCTCAAAAGCTACGCCCCGGTCAAAGATATCGTCTACATCAAGGCTATAGACCATTACATCATAAACAAAATCTGTCGCGCTGGTAACACTTGTTTGCAAATCATAGCCGCGCAGCAATCCGCCGGCTACCACACTGGTAAACAAATCGCCAGTTCCATGCATATAACAAGGCAGCATATCTATTGGCACTTCAAAGTAGTTGCCTTTGACGTCGACAGCACAGTTGTAGAGCCTGTCCCCTCTGCGGATACCTGTTAATATGATACTTTTAGCACCTAAAGATAATATTTGATCGCACATTTTACGGCTGCCAGAACAATCAAGTTCCGCAGATTTATATTCCTGATCCAGCAATAAACTGGCCTCGGTAAGATTGGGCGTCACCAGATCGGCTACAGCTACCAAATTGCGCATTTCGCTAATCATCTGTTGATTATAAATGGAGATGATTTTGCCGTTATCACCCATGACCGGGTCAACAATGCTGATGCCATGATCGAATTCATTAATCAGCCTTTTTACCATCTGTACCTGATTGGGGGAACCTAAAAAACCGCTATAAACGCTGTCGAATTTTAAACCCAGCCTCAGCCAATGATCTATATATTCCGACATATGCGAAGAAAAATCAAGAAAAGTATAATTTTTAAACAGCGTATTTGTAGAAAACACTGCCGTTGGCAGCGGACACACTTCCACTCCGGCTGCCGAAAGTACCGGTAATACAACGGTCAAAGCACACTTGCCATAACCAGAAAGATCGTGAACCGCAGCCATACGCGGCAAATATTTAGTCATGTAACCGGCCTCCTACGACGTCATTATTGATGGTGATGGATTCTCTTTAACGCGCTCATATAGAGATGTCTAACCAAAAAAGCGCTGCCAATACCTATAAGCACGCCAACCAATACATCGGACGGGTAATGCACATACAAATACAGACGTGAAAAAGCAATTAAAGACGCGCATACTAACGCTACAATGCCCACTCGTTTATTCCAAAGCGCAATAGCTGTGGCCGCCGCGAATGACGAGGCGGTATGACCCGAGGGGAAAGAGTAATGTTTAGGCGCGGTAATCAGTAAATCACCGATATTTTGCGCGACAAAAGGACGCACTCTGCCAACCAACGGCTGCAGTATTTCCACACTAACAGTATATGCCAATAATAATGAAAGCAGCAAAACCATTCCATAACGGCGACTGCTTTTAAAAAACATCATCAGCAATCCCGTTGCCAGCCAAAGCGCACCGCCGTTACCCAGCGAAGTTATTAACACTATTATCTGATCGAAAAAACCGCAGCGGAGATTGTCCTGTATCCAATTGAGTATCGCCAGATCCATCAATTACCTCTGTATTATAATTAAATCATATATTCTCTTATAACACAATATTTTTTAAAAAACAATAATTATTCGGCTTTTCCGACATCCTTCTGCAGTTTGCGGATAATCCGCTTTTCCAGGCGAGAGATATATGATTGAGAAATCCCTAGCATATCAGCCACTTCTTTTTGCGTTCTTTCTTGCTGGCCTCCCAGACCAAAGCGTGTTTGCATAATTACTTTTTCCCTGATGCTCAACTTTGCCAAAGCCGTAAAAAGCAGTTTGCGTTCAATATCTTCCTCTATCGATTTATAGATTACGTCGCTGTCTGTTCCCAAAATATCGGATAACAGCAGCTCGTTACCATCCCAGTCGATATTCAGCGGTTCATCTAATGAAATCTCACTTTTAACCCTGCTGTTGCGCCGCAAATACATTAATATCTCATTCTCAATACAACGCGAGGCATAGGTGGCCAGCTTAATCTTTTTGTCCGGATCAAAGGTATTGACGGCTTTGATCAAGCCAATGGCACCAATGGAAATCAAATCCTCAATACCGATGCCGGTATTCTCAAATTTGCGGGCAATATATACCACCAGACGCAGATTGTGCTCAATTAATATTTTGCGCACTCCGGCGTCATTGTCTGATAATTGCGCTATCAGCTCGCTTTCTTCTTCGGTACTCAAAGGCGGCGGTAATACATCGCTGCCGCCAATATAAAACGCTCTTTTTAACGGTGTAATCCTCGCCAGTAGCAGACACCAGTAGGTATAGATTAAATTCCAAATTTTATTCATGCACTGACCTCCTTGATAATTTCCGCCGCCAAGAGTATTTCGGGATTAACAATAGCCTGGTATTCGCCACCGGCAAAGCTTTGCTGTGCCAGACCGATAATAACTGCGTCAGTCGCCAGCGTTTTTTCACCGTTTAGTACTACTTTATCCGGCCTAAACCCCAGTAACAGTCCATGACGATAACCAATAGAATCAAACGGAACCAGACGCAGCCGCCTTCCCCAACCATCCGGTAACGGCTGCTGTAAAACAAGTGCCGGATCAGCATACTGCTGATAAGCATTACGCAAACCCTGGGGCAATAGCCCCATTAAAGAACGATATTCACAAACTATTACCGGCAAGCCGCTGACCGGCTCATTAAGATTATTTCCAGTATCGATCAACCCTTTGATCAGGCAACTACGCCCTAGAATGCTGATTTTCAGCTCAACAATAAAACTTTCTTTATGTCCCAATTGTTTTAAATACACTACACCGCGCCTAGCCAATATCAGCGCCATAAAGACACCAAACAATAAAGTCCCGGCCCTAATGCTACCGGTAGCGCCAAGAACAATACCTTGCTGCGACAGCAACTGCGAACCCCCTAAGACGGCTCCGGCCATGGCAAAGGCAATCAGATAAAACGAAGCGGCCTTTTTCAGTAAGCTGATCCAGCCACCAAAAGAAAAAGCAATAATCAATAACAGCAACGAAGAAATAATCGCACCCGGCAACGTATAGCACCATGATAACGCCGGTACCAGTAATAAAGTGCCGTAAACTGCTCCGACTACCGCCGACAACAATAACCGCCACATCTTATAATGCAGGCGCAAAAACCGTCCGGTTGCCCACAAAAGGAAAAAGTCTAAAAAGAAATTTAAGGCCCATAAAACATCGGCATAGACGACGTAATTTGTCATAGCGCTTCTCCATTGCAATTGTATATATTACCATATGTTACCAAAGGCAATTGTATTCTGTCAGCTTCATTATAAAAGACGGTTGCTGCGAATTAAGTCGCAAACAACCGCGATTGACAAACAAATTACACTGTCTATAGATTAAATGTCCCGAAAAAACTTCTTCCGCGACATCGAAAATTGCGCAATACATTATCGGCGATAATTAAAAAAAGCAATATCTTATCTATCAAAATATTCGTCTTCAAATGATTCGCTATTTGACATCTCATCCTGATAATCTTGTTCCGCTATGCTTTCCTCAATTGCTTTTTTGCGAGCGGAAAAAACACCGCCCAGCCGGCCGGAATCAACTGCGGATAATGATGACCAGCCACCGGAAGTAACCTGGTCCCAAAGTCCCAATTCCTTAGCTACCTCTATTTTCATATCATCCCAGTCATCCGAGCGCTTTTTCATCCGGCTTTTGCGAGAACGCTTTACCTTTTTTTCTTCCGACATAAAAAATCACCTCAGCGCTATTGTGGTTTACTGAAGTGATAATTATTCGTCTAAAAGCCTCTCTATATATTGTTGCTCGCCGAGGTCCACGATATGAATCCGTCCTCCCGATACTTCGTTTAAAGCCGCCTGCGCCTGCTCTTTTTCATGTTGAGGTATCAGACAATTTAAACCTACCTGCTCACTGAAATATTTTTCTAAAATCTGATAACCCTTTGCTTCCATATAAGAAATTATTTTATCCAATACCGCATATGGAAAAGAAATCGTTAACTTATCAGCGGCAATCTTCTCTTTACGTCCGGCAGCGGTAATCGCCATCTTGGCCGCTTTGGCATATGCCCGTGTCAAACCGCCCGCACCCAAAAGAGTACCGCCGAAATACCGTGTCACTACGATGATGGTATCATGCAAATCAGCTTGTTGAATAGCATTCATCGTCGGACGCCCGCCTGTTCCGGACGGTTCTCCATCGTCGGTGGAACGCTGAATCTGATCCTGCTCGCCGATCTTAAAAGCGTAGACATGATGCGAAGCGTCATGATAGTGAGCTTTTATAGACGCTATAAACTCCTCCGCTGCTTCGATAGTCTCAACACATCTTGCGGACGCGATAAAACGAGATTTTTTTTCAATATACTCAACCTCGACTTCGCGGGCGATAGTTTTATATGCCTGACACATCATCTCACCTGCCTTCGTATTATTTTTAAATTATATACCATTATATAAAACAAGTCTATTAAGAAAATAGTTATTGACATATGTCATAATAGGGTTATAATAAAAATATAAATGGCATATGTCATTAATTAACAGTTGGTATTTATAATATTAAGGAGGAATTTTAACATGAGAATAGCAGTAACTTATGATAATGGAAACATTTTTCAGCATTTTGGTCAAACAGAAAAATTTAAAATTTATGATATCGACGATGGTAAAGTAACACTTACCAACACAATCGATACCGGCGAACACAGTCATGGCGCCTTGGCCGATCTCTTAAAAAAAATTAATGTATCTACACTTATTTGCGGCGGTATTGGCAGCGGAGCTAAACAGGCATTGACAGATGCAGGTATCAATTTATATTGTGGGGCCACAGGCAATGCGGATCAAGCTGTTAAAGATTTCATTTCGGGCAATCTTGAATATAATCCTGACATTGAATGCAATCATCACCAGTACCATAACGACAACTGCGGTCAACATGACCCAAACAATCAATGTAAATGTTAATTAAAAAAACCGCCGAACAGGCGGTTTTTTGATTTGCTAAAACATCGAACTTATCATTTTATAAAAGCTTCCGTTTCTGACGCCGGATTATTCTGATGCAGCATAAACAATACTATATCCGCGTTTTTCATCACGTTCGCAAAAGTAACCGCCTCTTTGTTGCGCGCGTCTATAACCACAACCTGCTCAAATACGCTGCTGAAAACATCGGTTGTAGGATTTTGCAGGGAATCCTTAAATATTACCAGCGTCTTTTTCTCCGGAGCATCGCTGTTGACTACGCGGTAATAGGCAATATTGTATGTATAAATACCGTTATAGTCTACAACATCGCCGTCATTTGCGGAGCCGATAATGGTATTGCGGGCCACCGGCTGCGAATCGTCCGCCGATAAGTAGTAGCGGTAATTTTCGCAGTCAATCGCCGATACCGTTACGATATTTTCATGCATACTGAACTGGTTGGAAAAGCGACGGTTAAGATCGCCCTGATACAGGGCGTCGATATTATTAAACTGCAATCTTGATTGATCTAACGGAGCAGAAATAATTTTTGCCTGAAACATTTGATCTATAATATATTCCGCAGCAGATGCCGCGCCTGAAGCGTTCCAGTGATAATCCGTTTTATACCATTGCTGCTCTTTTTCCGCCGTCGAAAAACTATTTCTCATATAATCGGCCACATCAATTACCTGAACCCTGTGTCCTTTGAATATATTTTGTAATATAGCTAAATTCTCAGCGCTGGCCGTATCATATTGATAATTATCCAAGTCAGGCAGACAATAGTTTTTCACAGGCAAGATCGCATAACAAAAAGTGACGTCCGGATATGTCAAAGATGCCTTGATCACATGTCCCGTTAATTGGGTAAAATCGGCAAGATAAGTTTTGGGAAACAGCCATTGATCATCCGCTACATAAATATCGCGAATGTCCTTTTTACCTTGCTGCAGCTCAAATATCGTATACATTTTGACAAAAAAACTCCGGTAAGGAAATTGATCAGTTACATAATCATTAATTGAACTGGTAATATACTGAGGTTGATTTAAATCCATCATCGGGAACTGCGCGAGAGTGCGAACCTCCTCCGCACTGTAATCTTTGTCGCTATCCATAAAACTTAATGCAAAGAAAATTAGTAAAATAGCAAAGAACGGTACAATTACCAGTAATGCTTTTTTATTTTTCATTTACCGTCCCTCCTAAAATCTAAAATAAATAAACGGATTATAAGTGGAGTTTGCCATATAGATAGTGCAAAGGCAAAGCATACCGCAGACGAACAGCATACGCATAATCCAATAGATGTTACCATCTTCCTGCATCAGCGGCTGATCGCAAAGACGGCGCGCGAGCTTAGCAATCAGCGGCGTCGAGCCGATAATGCCCAAAACCAGAATCAGCCAATTATCATGCAGCAATAGGCTGCTGTTGACCGTCAACTCGCCAACCTTGATACCAATCATACAAAGAATGTAATTGACCGCGTCAATAATAGTCTCTGAACGAAAAAGAACCCAGCTAAACAGCACCAGAATTAAAGTGACAGCATGACGAAGCAGCGAAGGTATCTTTTCCAGCCGCTCGCCTAATAAACGTTCGATTGTCAGCAAAACAAAAAAGTACAGCCCCCAAATAATGAACGTCCAACCCGCACCGTGCCAAATGCCTGTCGCCAGCCAGACAATAAAAATGTTGCGTATTTGTTTGAGCCTGTTGCAGCGGCTGCCGCCCAGTGGTATATACAAATAGTCTCTGAACCAAGCACCCATAGAGATATGCCAGCGCCGCCAAAATTCGGAGGCGGATTTGGATATGTATGGATAACGGAAGTTTTCTTCAAATTCAAATCCCATCATCCGTGCCAGTCCGATCGCCATATCCGAATAACCACTGAAATCAAAATATATCTGCAGCGCATAACAAATAATGCCCAGCCAGGCCGTTGCTGTTGTTGACGGCGTCGAACCGGAGACAATAATACTGTCGGCTATTTGACCGATCACGTTGGCAAACAAAACTTTTTTGCCCAAACCGATGGCAAACTTTATTATGCCTGAAGCAACTTTATTTAAACTGATGGTACGATGGTCGATCTGATCGGCAATCGTATGATATTGAACGATCGGCCCCTGTATTACTTTAGGAAATGCCGCTATATATAAGGCGACTTTAAAGAAATTTCTTTGCACATCTGCATTGCCGCGATAGACGTCAAACACGTAACTCATAGCCTGAAAAGTAAAAAAGGAAATGCCCAACGGCAACGCAATTTCCGGCACAGTGAAAGTTGTGTTGAACAATGAATTAGTACTGCCAACAACAAAAGCTGAATATTTAAACACGCCTAATAGCGCCAAATTAAATATAACCGAAACGGCCAATATTCCTTTGCGCTGTCCTTTTTCGGAAAAATGTCCTAGCAACAAACCAAAAAAGTAATTGACTACAATCGAACCGATCATTAGCAACACCAATACCGGCTCGCCCCAGGCATAGAAAAACAGGCTGGCAATCAGGCAAACATAGTTCTTTGCCCGATACGGCACAGCCCAATAAATCAGCATGACAATGGGTAGGAAATAATATAAGAAAAAGATACTGCTAAAAACCATCCTAGGAGTTACCCCTTAAAAACAAGCAATAAAAAATCCATGCGCTAGGGCTGGGTACCTTGCCATGGATTAACTGTGGTCGGGGTGAGAGGATTTGAACCTCCGGCCTCTGCGTCCCGAACGCAGCGCTCTACCAAGCTGAGCCACACCCCGACAGCATTCTCATTTTAACTTAAGCAAGGCGTTATGTCAACAAATTATCGCTTTTATATTGAATTTTTTTCTCACAAGTGCTATGCTGGAAAAGATATTTTTTAATTTACAGAGGTTTATTATGCATATAGTACTCGTAGAGCCGGAAATTCCCAATAATACCGGCAATATTTCCCGTACCTGCGCCGTTACCGGTTCCAGCCTGCATTTGGTGCGGCCGCTTGGCTTTTCCACCGATGACAAGCATCTGAAACGGGCAGGACTTGATTATTGGCAATATCTTGATCTTCATTATTACGATAGCTTCGATGAAGTTCGCGAAAGCTTTCCTAATGGACGGTTTTTTTTCGCTACAACTAAAGCGCACAAGTTTTACACTGAAATCAGCTACCAGCCGGATGATTTTTTGGTCTTCGGTAAAGAAACAGCAGGTCTGCCGCAATCAATCCGCGACGCCAACCGCGACCACTGTATCCGCATACCGATGGGCAAAGATATCAGATCGCTGAATCTGTCAAATTCAGTGTCAATTATCCTTTATGAAGCACTGCGCCAACAAGGATTTGCCAATCTAGTTTAATCATATAAATATATTATTAGCAAAGTCTCAACGAAACGTCCATCGCGAAGTTTATCTACACGCTGAAAGCCCGCTGATAGCGGGCTTTTTCTGTTGCCATTTAATTATTTAAAACAACATATCAAATCTTCTGCCAAACTATTTGATCTTTTATTTCTAATCTTCGTCGGTACAATATTTGCCATTAAAACAAGCTGTACATAACCCTAAATTAACATTTTCCGGTATTTGGTTTAAGCCTTCAATGCTTAAATATCCCAGCGAATCGGCGCCGATCATGCGTTGGATTTCTTCCACCGAAAGCTTGGAGGCGATCAGTTGCTTTGAAGTGGCGATATCAATACCGTAAACGCATGGGTATTTGACTGGGGGTGAGGATATGCGCATATGCACTTCTTTAGCGCCGGCATTTTTCAGCGCTTGCACGATCAGCCTCGTGGTCGTACCACGTACGATCGAATCGTCAACCAAGACTATCCTTTTCCCTTCAATCTCATGGCGAATAGCGGCAAACTTCAACTTGACCGCGCTATCGCGCATTTCCTGTGTTGGTTGAATAAAGGTTCTGCCCACGTAACGACTACGCATTAATCCATGCCCAAAAGGAATGCCTGATTGATACGAAAAACCAAGCGCCGCCGCCAGCGCCGAATCAGGCACTGCCGTTACTAAATCGGCCTGCACGGGATGCTCAATAGCCAGTTGTCGACCGGCGCGGTGGCGCGCGGCATAAACATTGGCGCCGTCGATATAGCTGTCAGGACGGGCAAAATAAACAAATTCAAAAACGCAAAGCGCCGAGCAACCGTTAGTCTTGGTTTGATAAGAATGCAGACCATCATCATCAATAATAATAATTTCTCCGGGGACAACATCGCGGATAATCTCCGCACCGATAGTATCCAAGGCGCAGCTTTCGGAGGCCAGTATATAAGTGTTTTTATATTTGCCGATAATCATCGGACGGATACCATGAGGATCACGGAAACCGACCAGCTTGCCGGGCATGGAAATAACGATGGAATATGAACCTGTGATTTCTTTCATGGTATGCTCGACTGCCTTCTCAATACTATGATCGGCAGCTATATAATAAACAAAACGCTTCAATATCAATTCCGTATCGCTGTCGGCCAAAAACACTTCGCCATTATCGGCCATTTTTGCACGCAGCTCATTGGCATTAACCAGATTGCCGTTGTGAGCGATCGCCATCATGCCATCTTTGTAGTTGACGATAATCGGCTGCGCATTATCCTTGCAGGAAGCGCCGCAAGTCGAATAACGCACATGACCGATGCCATGCCTTCCTTTAAGCATACTTAAAATATTATCGTCAAAAACCTTGGAGACCAAACCCATATCGCGATGCGATAATATTTCGTTGTTGGCATTAACCGCGATACCACAGCTCTCCTGCCCGCGGTGCTGCAAAGAAAACAACCCCATATAAAGTAAACGAGCTATATCAAAATTATCCTTGCCGTCGTAAATACCGATGACGCCGCATTTATCCTTCACTTCATCCATGCCATACCGCTCCTTTACCTCTCTGTTAAGCCCTCTGTATAACCCCGAAATTTAATGTTCGCTATCTATTTCCGCTATCCTCTTTGATAATTTTACAAATTAATCGATAACTGTTGTTGTTCAAGTTCCTGCGGATCAATTTTCGGCAAATCTGCCAGCGAATTGATACCGAAAAATGTTAAAAACTGCGCTGTAGTGCCATATAGAATTGCTCTGCCGATACCGGAACGACGACCTGTTTCTTTGATCAAATGTTTTTCCAGTAAAGTTGTTATTACGCCATCTGATTCTACATGACGAATCGCCGATACTTCAGCACGGGTTATCGGCTGTTTATAGGCAATGATCGCCAGCGTTTCCATCGCGGCATTAGAAAGTTGCTGTACTTTTGGTTTATAGAGCTTTTCTATATATGCGGCATATTCGCTATCGCTAAAAAACTGCCAACCGCCGGCAACTTGCCGTAACTGAATTCCCCGCTGCCGATAGTCTTCGGCTAATTCCGCGAGACTTGTCCGCAATTGTTCGCTATCAACATCGCAGATTTCCCGCAATTGTTTGATGGTCAGCGGTTCGCAAGCCACAAACAGTAAACATTCCAATATCTTTTTGAGTTGCGCCGAATCCAAATCTTCTACCCCCGACTATTGCTGGTATTTGTCCAAAGCAGCGGCATAAATATATATTTGCGCGTAAGATTTATTTTGCTTGATTTTAAGCACGCATAGCCGCGCTAGCTCCAATAACGCTAAGAAAGTAATGATTATTTCCATTTTACTGTTACAATCATCGAAAATCGATGAAAAAGCAAATCCGTTTTTCTCTTGGCAAAGCAACTGATATATTTGATCGATTTTATCTTTGATGGTAATTTGCTCATAAGGGATGTCGAGTACTTCTTCCCTACCTTTGACTTTCTGCAGAACAACAGTGAAGGCCTGCATCAAGTCATCAAGCGTTTTGCCGTCAAGAGGGTTGTCATCAGCAAAGAGGTTAAGATACAATTCCTCTTCGTTGGGGCGGCTATAAAATCGCGTTTGCTGCTTATGTATAGCGTCCAATGTCTGGGCAGCCTCTTTAAAACGCATATATTCGAGTAAATCTTTGACCAATTCATCACGGGCGTCACCGGGTTCCTCGCTATCTTCCTCCTGAACAGGCTTGGGCAGAAGCATTCGCGCCTTGATCGCCAACAGTGTCGCAGCCATCGCCACAAAGCTGCTAGCGATGTCCAGATCCATCGCTTCCATCGCTCGCAGATAATTAAGATACTGCGCCGTAATCTCGGCAATCGGAATGTCGTAGATATCAACCTCATTGACACGAATTAAGTGCAGCAGCAGATCAAACGGTCCCTCGAACGCTTCGATATGAATCTCATAATTCATATTTTCATGGCCTCGCGCACCATGACCATCGTCTCTACCGCTACTTTGCGCGCCGCCGTATTACCGGCCTCAATAACTTCATCGACTAGATGGGGTTGTTCTTCAAGCGCGGCGCGGCGTTCGCGTACCGGTTCCAAAAACTCATTGATTTTGGCACTCAAACAGTTCTTGCATTCGCCACAACCGATAGCACCGCAGCGACAATTTTCGGTAATTTCCGCTTGCTGCTGCTTATTGTAAAAACCATGATATGTGTGTACGCAGCATATATCAGGATGCCCCGGGTCGGTCTTTCTGATCCGCTCCGGATCGGTTATCATTTGTTTAATCTTATCTTTAACCTCTTTTTCATCTGCGGAAAGATTAATAAAGTTATTATAACTCTTGCTCATTTTTCGTTTATCAATACCGGGTAGCATGCTGATTTGAGCCAACAATGCTTTAGGCTCGGTAAACACCTCTGCCCCGTAAAGAGCATAAAAACGGCGTGACAACTCGCGGCAGAATTCCAAATGCGGCAGTTGGTCTTCACCCACAGGCACACCAAACGGCCGATACATCAGTATATCGGCAGCCATCAATAACGGATAACCCAAAAATCCATAAGTCGCTATATCTTTTCCCTGGTCACGGAACTGACGAATTTGATCCTTATATGTCGGCACCCGTTCCAGCCACGACAGCGGCGTAATCATTGACAACAGCAGATGCAATTCGGCGTGCTCTTTGATATCTGATTGGTGGAAGATATGACACTTTTGCGGATCAAGTCCCGCCGCCAGCCAGTCAATAACTATATTGCGCTTGTTTTGTGCCAGATTGTCGGTAGCGTCAAATTGAGTAGTAATAGCATGCCAATCCGCTGTAAAATAATAGCAATCATACGTTTCACTGAGTTTGATCCAGTTTTCAATAACGCTGTAATGCCCAAGATGAAGCGGACCGGTCGGCCTCATACCACTCAATACAGTTTCGGTCATAATAGTACTCCCTCGCTTTATCTATTTAATAAACACCGCAAAGCCTCATCAGAAACGAAAAAATTGCTGAGGAAACCGGTGTAATGATTTTGCCTAAAACACCGGTAAACATCAATATTATCAATACCAACATGCCATAGCGTTCGTATCGGAAAACAACTTCCATTTTATCATAAGGCAAAAATCCTGCCAATATCTTTGAGCCGTCCAACGGCGAAATCGGTAAAATATTAAATACGGCCAGTATGATATTAATTTGGATAAAATAATTAAAGAAATAATAGAAATACTCCGTTACAGAATTATAAGGAGCAAACCTATAAATCAAAGCAAAAATAACCGCCCCGACCAATGCCTCAAGCAAATTCATCAGCGGCCCGGCTACAGAAACAAGCATTATCTTTCTTTGACGGTTGCCGCGGAAGTTTAAAGGATTGATAGGAACAGGCTTGGCCCAGCCAAAGCTAGCAATAATCAGCAACAGCGTGCCTAATAAATCAAGATGCTTAAAAGGGTTAAGCGTCAGTCTACCCGCGTTTTTGGCTGTCATATCACCACAAGCGTAAGCAACAAGGGCATGAGCATATTCATGAAATGTCAAGGCAATCACAATTGCCGGCAATGTAAATAATAAATTCCCGATTATGTTATTGATGTTAAACATTGCTCTCCCTTCATATTATCCGGTAAACAACGGTGTGCTGAAGTAGCGTTCGCCGGTATCCGGCAGCATTGTTATGACTGTTTTGCCCTCTCCAAGTATCCGTGCCATCTTAATTGCCGCCGCTACATTGGTACCGCTGGAAATACCGCAGATGATACCTTCCTTCTTAGCCAACAAACGCGCTGTTTGCAATGCCTCTTCATCGCTGATAATGCAAATATCGTTATAAATATTGGTATTAAGATTTTCCGGGATAAGCCCGTCGCCGATGCCCATTTGCAGATGTGTTGTTATGCTGCCGCCGGATAGTATCGCCGCATTTTCCGGTTCAACAGCCCAGATTAAAACATTAGGAAATTGGGCCCTCAACACTTCGCCAATACCGGAAATAGTGCCGCCGGTACCAACACCGGAACAAAATCCATCGATCGGCCCTTCTACCTGTTCTAATATTTCTGCTGCGGTATGATATTTGTGCACCAGTGGATTGTCCGGGTTAGTGAATTGCTGCGGCACAAATACCCGCGGATTTTTGGCCGCCATATCCTCCGCCAATGCCAAACAGGCTCGAATACACTTGCCGATATTCCCGTCATCATGTACCTGCACAACATTAGCGCCGTACAGTCTCATCAGCTTACAACGTTCCTCACTGACAGAATCAGGCATAATGATTATAACCTCATATCCGCGCACCGCGCCAACCAATGCCAGACCGATGCCCTGATTACCACTGGTCGGTTCAACGATAATTGTATCTTTATTGATTAAGCCCCTCTTTTCCGCCTGCAGTATCATATTATAAGCAGTCCGCGTTTTAATAGAGCCACCAATATTCACGCCTTCATATTTAACTAATATTTCCGCAGCGCCCTTCTCACAAATTCTATTGAGCCTGATCATTGGCGTGTGACCAATCGCTTCAAGTATATTGTTGCAAATCACTTATTCTTCCCCCGTTATATGTTCTTTTCAAATTTTAGAGCTTGAGAGAGGTCAATCTTACCGGTATAGATCGCTTTACCGATAATAACACCGTTGACTCCCAGCTCCTCAAGTTTATGTAGCTGCTCTATCGTCGAAATGCCTCCCGCAACCACTACTTCCATGCCGGCGCAGGCAACTATATTTTCAATCTGATCAAAATCAACGCCCTTGAGCGAACCGTAGCGATGGATGTCTGTATATATTATGCGCTTGATTCCCATCTGGCGTACGGCAGCCAAAAACCCCTCCGCCGCTTTTGACAGCGTTGTTTCAAAACCTTCCAGTACGATCATACCATCGCGCACATCGATCCCGGCGATAACACGTTTACCATATTTAGCAGTAGCCTCAGTTACCATTTGCGGCGAACGCAACAAAGCCGTTACTAAGATTACACTTTTGATTCCCCAATTTAATACCGTATCAATCTCATTCATTGAGCGGATACCACCGCCCAACTCAATATCTATGTCAGTAAATTCCGCCAATTGACGCAAAAGCTCCTGATCACAAAGATGACCGGAAAACGCCCCGTCCAAATCTGTGATATGAACAGCGCTTACACCGGCCTCGGAAAATTTCCGCATTTGTTCGATTGGATCTGATGCAAACAAATCAGTCTCGATTTCCTCAGCACCCCAAACGCGCGCGCAAACGCCCTCGCGTAAATCTATCGCAGGTATTATTTGCAAATGGACCATTCCTTCCAGATATTTATTCAGATATATTAGCCAATACGGATTTGTAACCGTCAGCGCCATAATAAAGCGCATTTTTTACGCGGCTGATTGTAGCCGTACTGGCGCCGGTATTTTCGGAAATAACGCTATATGTTTCATTTTGCAACAACATTTTAGCTACCTGCAGCCGCTGCGCCAGTGACTTAATTTCCGGCACCGTTGCAATATCCTCAAAGAACCGGTAACAATCCTCAAGTGTTTCCAGACTTAAAACAGCAGTAAACAGTTCGTCAATACTGCTACATTGGAATTTGCTTGCATAGGCCATCCGTATTCCTCCCTTGGATTACTTTCGGTCTCTATTATACTAAATTTTGCAGCATATTACCATACTAAAATATATTATTTTAGTTGTTTTTTTTGGATACTGCGGCGCAGCGCCAATAATATTACCATCAGCAAAAATATTGCCAGTATTAACATTCCTGCAATAAGAAAATATCTCATTGCCAATTGATCATTTGCACCGGATACAAAATGCGAGAGCGTATAGACGCCAACGCCTATTATACCGGCAAATAATGCTAAGCATTTTTTTTGTTTTTTAGGATCTTGATAACAGCCGGAAAGCATCGAAACACTATATAGAGCTAGACAAATAAATATAAATTTATTAGCAACTAAAGCCAGCAGACCGCCTAACTCTACTCTGGAAATATCCGTACCTAATTGAACCCGCCGCAGCGCCTGTAATGTTGGAAATACTTCGTTTTGTACCAGATCGCCAAATATCAGAGAACCACGTAAAACTGCTACAGTAAAATAAACTCCGGCTATCATTAAACCTATTCTTAAAGTACGCGGCGCCTCGGCACTGTTTCGTAGATTAGGTAAAAATAACAATGCGGCCGGCAGCAATGCATATTGTAATATAAAGAATTTTCCTCCAGTTATGCCTACACCTTTCCAGCCATACTCAGCTATGGGCATTATTCTATCCAAATGCATCGAGGGTATTAATACTAAGGTATCAAAAATCACAACAAATATCATTATAAATACAAATATTGTTGACATGCGAGCGATTACTTCCAACCCTAAACTGGTACAATAATAGACAATGATCATTAAAATTATGATATAAACAAGAATTGGAGTGCCCCACATATCAAGTGAACTAAACATATAAATAGGTGTAAGAATGTGATAAACAGTTAGACCTAAAAAAAGCAATAATAAGATCCAGTTAACAATTTTACCGCCAATCTTACCAAAAGCTTTTGCATTTAGCTGAAGTAAATCCTCACCCTTAAAGTTTTTCAGCACCCAGGAAAATATAAGTGCCAATACAGTACCGGCCAAAATCATCGGTGTTAATGACAACCAGATATCATGTTTTATATCATGTCCCACCAGGAACAAGCTGATCAATGCAGCAAAACAAACTGATGCCACCATAGATGAACCTTGATATGATTCAATCACATATTTGTTTTTAGCCATTTAACATCCCTTCCCTAAACAGCCTCGCGGGTAACTTTTATATCACATTTCACATTAATATTGAGTTTAAAATCTTGCATATTTTCCGGCCATTTTTTTTCTAATTTTTTCCAATCTAAATTATGATAATTATGCAATTCATCAGCAATAAATAAATAATCCGATTTTTCCTTAACTGATTTTTCCCAAGATTCTTTAAGCATTTTTCCTAATTCAACTTCTGCTTTCTTTCTTATATCATCAAGATTTTTTTGTTGGCTAAAATCAATATATTTTTCCATTTCGATAACATACATTTGCGCAGATACTGATACATTAAGAATCTTATTTTTAAAATCCCATTTCTTGGTTAATTTCCATTTGGCATTCTCAAGGTTAATTGTGATATTATTATCTTTTTCAATAACTACAGAAAAGTATTTAGCTAAATTTTTCCAACATAAGACAGCAAGGCATTCTTTATCTTTAATCAAAAAGTCCAGGCTTGTGTCTTTTTTTAATACCGCCATTCCCGAAACCTTAACTTGGCCTTGCTGCTGTGTCTGAGTAGATGACATAGCTCCGCCGCTGCCTCCACCGCCGCCATTACTTCCGCCGCCGCTACTACTGCCGCCACTACTGCCACCTCCACCACCGCTACTACTTCCGCCGCCACCTCCACCGGACGCCTGTTCAACAGCAAGTGTAGGTATCGTTATTGCAACGCCTGGCGTTACATTTTCAGTCATTATTTCCTCTAAAGTCATAGGATACACCTTGCCGCTGCCATAGGATTTTTCGTTATTGACAATTTCCGCTAAACTTTTACCTACATAAATACCTACACCCGCTTTTGCACGAAACACCTCTTCGGCATTGCCTTCGGCAATAAATACATTAATCAGCGGGCTTGTCTCTTGAGTATAATAAGGTAAAGTCAAAAACTGTTTTACTCCCTGTTCTGCTGCCTTACGGCCAATAACCCAAGACTGTAAATGACCCCAAAATAGTCTTTTATTAACTTTTGATGATACATTACGTACCGCATCATAAATGGTGTCGCCGGTAGCTGTAAATATCACATTTTCACCACTGGGTCCCAGTTGTGTGATATTAGAACATTCTAGTGTAACTTTAACTTGCTGATTGGCTTCTAGATCAACACCAAGACCGGCTACTATTACCATGTTAGATAGTTCTACTTTATCCCAGCAGCCGCCGAAAATAAAAGGTAAAATTAATAAAAGAATAATTAACGTTAATATTTTAACTTTTCTCATCTGTGGCCTCCTCTTGTCCAAACGGTGGCTGCATATTGCCCATACGCCTACGGTTAAGGCTTAGATCAGATGGCCGCCTGGATAGTTTCCACAAAGGAAAACGCAGCGCTGTATCTTTCATGCCCTGTCTGTTAAATGGTGAAAGCGGGCTTAAATAAGCAACGCCGAAAGTTTTTATCGAACAAAGATAGGCAAGTAATACAAACATTGTAATTAATACTCCAAATAACCCCAGTGTCCAACCAAAAAAAATAAAAATAAACCGCAATATTGTTGTAGCATCGGTAAAAGCAACTGTACAAAAAGATGCAGTTACTGTTACCGCCAGCACAATCAATACCGGCGCTGATATTAAATTAGCAGTGACCGCAGCCTGACCCAAAACGATAGCTCCGACAATGCTGACTGCCTGTCCGACTGCTTTAGGCAAACGAACGCTGGACTCGCGCAGCAACTCATAAATAATAGATATCAGCAAAACTGATAAACCGGTAGAAAACGGCGTTGTAGCCTCAGCCTCTAACATCGTCTGCAATAATGATATCGGTATCATCTGCTGATCATAACCTACCACTGCTATATAAATCGCCGGCAAAAATAAACTAATTAACAATGCAAACACTCTAATAATTCTCATAAAACATGCAAAATAAAATCGCGAGTAATAATCTTCTGGACTCTGTAAGCCTTCGACAAAAAGCATCGGTACTGTTAAAACAATCGGGGATCCGTCAACTATTAACGCAACCCGCCCTTCAAGTATCTTAGCGGCAGTTATATCCGGCTTTTCTGTTATGCCGATTGTCGGGAAAAATGAATAGGGTTTATCTTCAATCAATTGCTCGACACCGCCGGAATCAAGAATGGCGTCAATATCTATATTTTTTAATCTCCGCTTTAATTCGGCTAAAACATCTTTATTAACAATGCTGGAGACATAAACAAGAGCAACATCAGTATTGCTATAGCGCCCGACGCGCACTGTTTCGGCGATAAAATCTTTATGATGGATTTTTCTTCTAATCATTGATACATTAATTCTTAACGTCTCAACAAATCCTTCGCGCGGCCCTCTAATAACATTATCGGTATTAGGTTCATCAATGCTGCGTTGCTGCCATTGGATCATCTCGATCACCAGCGCATAGGTTTCCCCTTCGACAAACAATGCTGTCATGCCCTGCAATACCAAATCAATGATCATATCCAGATCATCGATGATTTTAATATCGCCTACCTGCAAAACGCTTTGCCTGATCTCTTCTACACTCCAGCGCCCCTCACGCGTTGCAGCCTGTAACGGCGCATAGAAGTCCAAACCTAATACTTCTTTATTAATTAGTCCGTCAATATAAAAAGACGCCGCCATTTGACCGTTGCCCATCCTAATAGGTCTGATAACAACATCCAGACTCTTGGGAACACTGTCTTGAAGTTGGCTAATAATAACATCTATTTTAGGAGAAAGGCTACCTTTGGCTATTTTTTTAACTGTCATAGCGGCTCCTAGGATAGTTAATTTGTCATATTTTCCCCTGTCAGCTAATTCTTATACAAAATCTCACAAAAATCACATCGCAGCAAATAAAAAAGACAGGGCAACAAGTAAATGTTGTCCTGTCTTCCGGTTTATTATTTTTATACAGCTTCTAAGCCCAAACGATAAGCCAAAGTATTGGCAACCAGTAAGCGTGCAGAAAAATTACGTTCCAACGATTCTATCATCGCATCATCCGATACTAACGAAGCGATTTTATTGATAACTCCCAAAGCAACCGTATTTGCATACAAATCATTACCCATGTTTTCCCGGGCTATGGTTGTAATCGGCTTCCGATAAACCTCGACTCCCGACGGCTCCTCATTAACTCCAATATCACCATCCAGTATCAATATCCCGCCTTCGATTATGTTAGAAGCATACTTTTTAAATGCTTGTTTTGACATGCATAATAATAAATTAGGCGTTATTACTTTGGGCATCAAAATTTTACTATCCGAAATTTTTACCTCGGCACGCGTAGCACTGCCACGAGACTCAGGTCCGTATACTTGTGATTGTACGGCATTATGACCATCAATCAGGGCTGCTTCTGCTAATATCACGGAGGCCTTGATTACGCCCTGACCACCGGTTCCGCTTAAAAGAATATCCCATTTATCTGTCATAATTAACTGCCCCCTTGTAATCTTGCCACTAATTCCTGATAAGCTTCAACATATTCCTTTGCTTCCGTCTTGTACAAAACACCAACCGGCCATTTACCTTTCATTTCTTCAGCACTCATTTTAGCGGCATTGGCAACCGGAACAGAGTGATCTTTGATATACCTCAACAATGCCGGAGCACCGTTAATTTTATTGCGCCTTCCGTAAGAAATCGGACAGCTGGAGACAACCTCAATTACTGAAAATCCTTTATGGTTATGACCTTCTTTAATCAGATCAATCATTTGCCGGATATTATAAATATCACCGCGTGCCACAAAGGTTGCACCGGAAGCTTCAGCTATCTTACATATATCAAAAGCAGGGTCAATATTACCATAGGGCGCTGTCGTAGCAAAATGTCCGGTAGGCGTCAAGGGTGAATATTGTCCTCCGGTCATGCCATAAATGCTGTTATTAATCACAATTAAAGTCATATCAATATTACGCCGACAGGCATGAATAAAGTGGTTGCCGCCAATCGCCGCACAGTCGCCGTCGCCGGAAAAGACAAATACATGCATGTCCGGCTTACACATTTTAACGCCGATAGCAAAAGGCAGCGCTCTGCCATGAGCGGTGTGTAAAGTATATAAATCTATATAGGTTGTTATTCGGGAAGAACAACCTATACCGGAAATAGCAACGCAATCATTGTTTTCCAGACCCATTTCATCCATAGCTCTGGCCCAGGCACCCATAACAATCCCGTTGCCGCAGCCCGGGCAAAAGATGTGAGGCAAATTGTCACGAAAATATTTCTCATAACACGCTTTCATTACAATACCTCCTTAACCGCATTGATGACGTCAATTGGGTAGATAAACTCCCCGTCAACTCTGGTTAAGCTTTTAAGGGGGGTGTCGGTATGGACTATACGGCGTATTTCCCGCGCATATTGTCCCAAATTCATTTCGGCTACTACCACAGCCTTTTTACCCATACATGCTTTTGTAAAATAATCAGTAGCAAATGGCCACAATACGATTGGCCGCAGCAAGCCCACGCTAATTCCTTCGGCACGCATCTCTTCTACCGCTTGCTGTGCGGAACGGGCAACGCTACCATAAGCAATCACTAATATATCACAATCATCGGCATACGCCTCTTCAAATTGAGCAATATCATCGACGTTGTCTTCAATTTTACCGACCATGCGGCGGATTTCAGTATCGACTACCGAAGGCACACTGGAATAAAAACCTTTTTCATTATGCGTAAGACCGCTGATATGATAACGGTAACCGTCGCCGAAATTGGCCATTGGCGGTACGCCATTCGACTCATCATTAATATATGGTAAATAGACCTCCAGATCGCTTTCCGGTTTTTTGCGGTTGATAATTTCCGGTTGATAATCCTCAGGTAATTCAAAACGTTCCCGCAAATGTCCTATCTCCTCGTCCATCAGGAAAATCACCGGGGTGCGGTATTTTTCCGCCAAATTAAAGGCGTTGATGATTTGGTAATAAATCTCCATAATCGAAGAAGGAGCAATGGCAATGATCGAATGAAAACCATGACAACCCCAACGAGCTTGCTGTACATCGCCTTGGGATGACAAAGTCGGCAATGCAGTAGACGGTCCGGGACGCTGAACGTCAACGATTACGCAGGGAATTTCTGTCATCGCCGCATAACCGATCAGCTCCTGCATCAAAGAAAATCCGGGTCCGCTGGTAGCGGTAAAGGCTTTAACTCCGGTACAGGAAGCGCCAATGATAGCTCCCATACTGGCAATCTCATCTTCCATCTGAAGAAATATGCCGCCGATCTTGGGCAACTCACGTGCCATATACTCTGCAATCTCTGTGGACGGCGTAATCGGATACCCTGCATAAAACGTTGAACCTGCAGCAATAGCGCCCATGGCGCAGGCTTCGTTTCCTTGCACTAATCGGACTTTATTCATCTTCTCTCGCCTCCACTTCCAAACAAAAATCAGGACAATGCTTTTCGCAAAACATACAACCCGTGCATTCATCCATATTTACAACAACTGCTTTGCCTTCTATATCCGGGCCTAGTACGCCTGCAGGACAAAACTCAATACATATGCCGCAGGCTTTACACATATTGGAATCTAATTTTACATTGTATTTTCTTTTTGCCATAGAAACCTCCGTTTTCAGACCCAAGTCTCAGTAATCTATAAAAAAACAACTTGCTGTATTTATATCATTAACACTACTTACAGTTTTAATACTTTATCCTGTATAATATAACAAAACTACCCAAGATGCAATATAGTTTTGGCAAATTTGTCAAAATATTTTCTTTTTAATAAAAATATATATTATATCCATTTAATATGTTAAAATAATATGATTATTATTAACTTTTTTACCAGCAGGAGGTCCATAAATGATATATCGCGTTTTCGTGGAAAAACGGCCGCCTTATAATATTGAGGCCTGTAAACTTGAAGCAGATTTAGTATCGTCATTAAAAGTAAAGGGTATAGATAACCTCCGATTAATCAACCGTTATGATGTTGGCGGCATTGATCAAGCAACTTTTGATGACGCCTGTTACGGAGTATTTGCCGAACCGGCTATCGATAACCTATATCTTGAGCAATTTCCGACCGACGCTGACGAAACAGCTTTTGGTATTGAATATTTACCCGGACAGTTTGACCAGCGTGCCGACAGCGCCGCCCAAGCCTTAAATATCCTCAACCAACAATCAAACCCCTTGGTTCTTTACGCCAAAATCATCGTCATCAAAGGTAATATCTCTGATGCAGAACTGGTTAAAATAAAGAATTACTGTATCAATCCCGTTGATTCCCGCGAAGCGCAAATGACGAAACCAGCTTCCCTGCAGCGAGATTATCCAGCTCCGACGCCGGTCGTCGTCATCAAGGACTTTATCATCAACGATGATGCTTTTCTTAATCAATTACACCAGAATATGGGATTAGCAATGAGTATTGAAGATCTGCAATTTTGCCGCGATTATTTCCGCGACAGTGAACACCGCGACCCCACTGTCAGTGAGATCAAAGTCATAGATACCTATTGGTCTGATCACTGCCGCCATACAACTTTTCATACAGTTTTACAAAATGTCAGCTTCGAAGAAGGCTTGTTTAATACTCCTGTAAAGCGTTCATACGAAAAGTATTTGGCAGCACGCAAAAAAATTAATAGTTATAAAGATATCTGCCTGATGGATTTAGCAACCATCGCCGGTAGGCAACTTAAAACCAAAGGACTGCTGGATGATCTAGACGCCAGCGAAGAAATCAACGCCTGCAGTATTAAAGTTAACATTACTATCGATGGTAAAAAAGAGCCTTGGTTGCTAATGTTCAAAAACGAAACTCATAATCACCCGACGGAAATTGAACCATTTGGCGGCGCCGCTACCTGTTTGGGCGGAGCCATCCGCGACCCGCTGTCTGGCCGTTCCTATGTCTACCAGGCCATGCGGTTAACCGGTTGCGGAGATCCGACGACGTCCATTGAGCAAACGCTGCCAGGCAAATTACCGCAGCGCAAAATCACCCGCGAAGCGGCACGTGGTTATAGCTCCTACGGTAATCAAATCGGATTGGCTTCAGGCCAGATCAGCGAAGTATACGATCCGGGATTTGTTGCCAAACGTATGGAAGTAGGTGCGGTAATCGGCGCAGCCCCGGAAGCCAATGTACGGCGCGAGCGGCCGCAAAGCGGCGACCTGGTTATTCTATTAGGCGGACGTACAGGCCGCGACGGCTGCGGCGGAGCAACAGGTTCATCCAAAGAACATGACGAACAATCGTTGACTAATTGCGGCGCTGAAGTACAAAAAGGTAATCCGCCCACCGAACGCAAATTACAACGCCTGTTCCGCGATAGCAGCGCCAGTACGCTAATAAAGCGCTGCAATGATTTTGGAGCCGGCGGCGTGTCGGTTGCCATCGGTGAATTGGCCGAAGGGCTGCTGATTGATCTTGACGCCGTACCCAAAAAATATCAGGGCCTTGACGGTACAGAACTGGCTATTTCCGAATCACAGGAACGTATGGCCGTAGTAGTTGCCGCTGCTGACGCCAAGAAGTTTATTGACTTGGCGGCTGCAGAAAATTTAGAGGCGACAATAGTGGCCGAGGTTAATGACAGCGGTCGCATGACTATGAAATGGCGTGGCGAAGTAATAATTGATATTGCCCGCGATTTCCTTGACACCAACGGCATCAAACAAAAAAATGAAGCAACCGTCGCCGCTGCCTCTGAAAATGAAAACTATTTTCTTAATCCGCCTGCTTTTATTCCAGCGCCATCTATGAGGCAGGCATTGCTCACTTGCCTCTCATCTCTAAATTGCGCTTCGCAGAAAGGCTTGGTAGAACAATTTGACTCTACAGTAGGCGCAGCAACGGTATTGATGCCATTCGGAGGAAAACGTCAGCTAACGCCAGCCGTCGGCATGGCGGCCAAATTGCCGGTGCTCAGCGGTGAAACAAATGACGTATCATTGATGAGCTGGGGTTATACTCCAGCGTTAGCTAATTGGAGCCCCTATCACGGCGCTTTATATGCAGTCGTAGAATCGGTTGCCAAAATCGTCGCTATGGGCGGCAACCCCCACGGTATCCGCCTTTCTTTTCAGGAATACTTTGAAAAACTCGGCAAAGACCCTTCTAAATGGGGCAAGCCTCTGGCAGCTTTACTGGGTGCTTACGAAGCGCAGACGGCTTTGTCCGCTCCGGCTATCGGCGGCAAGGATTCGATGAGCGGAAGCTTCCTTGACCTCCATGTACCGCCGACACTGATCTCATTTGCGGTAAGAATGACCAACGATGCCGGTAAAGTATTATCACCAGAATTCAAAAAAGTTGGTAGCCGTATTGTATTGCTGCCTTTAACCTGCGATATATATGAAGTTCCTAAATTTGATGAACTGCTTAATACCTATGACCGCGTTTTCAATCTCAACCGCGAAGGTAGAATCCTCTCCGCACAAACTGTCAACAGTTGCGGAATTGCTGCAGCGTCTGCCAAAATGTGCTTCGGCAATAATATAGGCCTGCAATTCGACGGCGAATGGGAACAGGAAGTATTGTTTGCGCCGGAGATCGGCTCTTTGATTGTTGAATTGGCCGGACGTCCCGACTTTGAAGAGATGGATGAACTATTCGCCGGTATCGAATGGCAATATCTCGGCGAGACTAACGAAGAACCTATTATCGAAATCAATAATGAAAAGATCACTATTGAAGAAGCATTGGCTGTCTGGCAAGCGTCCTTGGAAGATGTATTCCCCACTAAGTGCAAGGCCAATGACGAAGATATTCCCAGTGTTAAACCTATTACCGGTTCTTCAAAATATCAGGGAAACGCTATCGCCAAACCCAGAGTATTAATACCGGTATTCCCCGGTACCAACTGCGAATACGATATGGCGCGGGCTTTTGAACGCGCCGGTGGCACGACACAGACGCTGGTGCTAAAAAACTTGAACGGACACGATATAGATGAATCACTATCAGCTTTCGCAAAGGCTATCGCCCAAAGCCAGATCATTGCTTTCCCTGGCGGTTTTTCGGCCGGCGACGAACCGGACGGCTCGGCGAAATTCATCGTGGCAGTCTGCAAAAACCCACGTGTCCGCGAAGCTTTAACCGCTCATTTAGAGCAAAATGACGGCTTGATACTTGGCATCTGCAACGGCTTCCAGGCGCTAATTAAGCTGGGATTATTGACCTATGGCAAAATTTGCGACCTTGATGCCGCAGATCCGACCCTAACATACAACAGTATTGGCCGCCATATTTCACGAATTGCATCAACACGAGTTGTATCCAAACTTTCCCCCTGGGTCAGCCTCTGCGACAACAATGAAATATATCATATTGCCATATCGCACGGTGAAGGCCGTTTTGTAGCTCCGGCAGATGTGATAAAGAATTTATTTGAGAACGGTCAGATAACAACCCAATACTGTGATTTTACCGGTCAACCTTCAGCAATGATTGAAGACAATCCTAATGGCTCATACGCCTCAATTGAGGGCATTTGCAGCCCCGACGGACGCGTTTACGGTAAAATGGGTCACTCAGAGCGTATGGGCAGCAATATTGCCATCAATATACCCGGAGAAAAAATCCAGCCGATCTTCGCTTCCGGCATCAATTACTTTAAATAGTTATTACCTATATCAAAAGACGCGCTGATTAGCGCGTCTTTTGAGACTTTCGAAAATTGGTCAGCGGGCTGAGAAACGAGCGAGACCAGGCACGGCCGGAGCCGATGACGTAGACGTATAAATGATACGTCGAGGAGACGGAGACGGCCGCAACGAAGTATCGCGAAGTTTATCGACACGCTGAAGACGCGCTGATTAGCGCGTCTTTAATATTTTTCTTTAATTATCTCTATTAATGATTTGGCTAATTGTTTAACTGTTTGATATACCTCTTGGCTGAGCGAAAATCCTGTCTCGGTAGAACGCGGCTGTATGCCTATAAAATCAACCGGATAGTACCGCTCCTGCCGCAAATAGTTGATCATTACCGGCAACGGCAGCATATGCGTCGAAAAAGTCATGCCGCCAATCTCTTCCGGCTCAAGCAGCCGTATCTCTCCCGACTTGCCGCCAATATGCGCCGCATCGACAACCAACATCCGCTCCGGCGCAAAATCCTTAATCACGCCGGTAAAGTTCTCCGGCGCGGTGGATGCGGCAATCAGCAAAAGCTGATCTGATGCTGGCAATTGCTGCTCCAGCATTTCAATTAAGACCATGCCTGCAGCGTCATCGGCCTTTAATACAGACCCGACCCCCATGATTGCCAATTTGGGGGCCGGTTCTAATATCTCTTGTAAATATTTTTTAATATCCATTTACAGTTTCACTATCATATCTTTGCGGCTGGTACCGGCTAATTCGATATTAGGCTCAAACGAAATGGCGTCTTTATTGCAGGAGTCAACGCATTGGCAGCAAAAAATGCAGTGAGCATAATTCAATGTCAGTTGCATTTTCTTTTCTTCTTTGGTGCCAAGGTTATCTATAGTGATTGCATTAGCCGGGCAATCACGTACACAGAGTTTACAACCGATGCATTTGGAAGCATCAAAATTGATTCTGCCGCGATAATTTTTATCGATGACCAATTCACCGGCAGGGTAAGAAATAGTCGCCGGTTTGGCAAAAACATGACGCAGCGCTTCGCCGGTTATTTTCCCCGGTCCTTTCCTCATAACGGCAGCACTCCCTTCAGCAGAATGTTAACAATAATTTGAATAATAGCCAACGGAACTAAGTACTTCCAACAGAATTTTACCATCTGTTCAATTCTGATACGGGCCATAACCGAACGGAACACGGCCAATATGAAGAGAATGATGATTGTCTTGACAACAAAGAGGATAAAACCAACAACAGGATTAGCCGTAAAGAACGGTAAAAAAATCGCAGCAATAATTGCAGCCACTACCACCAATTCAGCGTCAATTGCCATTCTGAAGACAGCGTAAAATCTGCCGCTATACTCAACAAAGGTGCCGGAGACGATCTCTGTTTCTGCTTCCGGCATGTCAAACGGCACGCGCTCCAGCTTGCCTTGGCAGGAAACAATCGCCACCACAAACGCCGGGATATTGATCAGTATATAGAGAGGATGAGCCGCGTAAAATTGCGATATGCCGGAGATTGACCAGCTATCTGCCAACAGCGCCGGAGCCAGTAAGGCCATAAACAGCGGCACTTCATAAGAGAAGAGCTGTGTTAATGCACGCATCGAACCGACTGTAGCATAAACGCTGGTCGAATACCAACCTGCAAGGAAGAATGTCAGTGTCGGAATGGTCAGCAAGTAGAGTACGACAATCAAATCGCCGGAAAACGGTAACAGCGAATTTCCGCTCCAAATCGGCACATAGAGAAATGCCGTAGTAACTGCCGCTAAAGCGAATATCGGCAAAGCCGGAAAGACTTTTTTGTCAGCCTCGGCAGGAATCACCGCTTCCTTACCGATCAGCTTCAGGAAGTCTGCCAGCGGCTGAAACCAGGGCGGACCCATTCTGTTTTGCAGTCTGGCATAGATTCTTCTATCGAGAAATTCAAATAACAAAGCGTATACTCCCAAAAAGATAAATCCCGGGAATACTAAAATATTAAATAACGCAACCATGTCATACCTTCCTTCCGTGCGGTTTTAGAAAATAAGAGGGGAATACGCAATTTTGATTTTGCTGGTATCAATGCCCCTGACTTTATACCAGTTGATACTGTATTCGCGCAATGAGCGCCAATCGGTTACGGATTGTTCGCCGGTATCGTGATTGTCTAGGATAATCGCTCTGTCCGTGCAGGAATAGCATGGGTCGATGGCGGCAATAATGATCGGTACATCGGCCAGATAATCGCCTTCCAGCATGTGTTTCATACCGTGCCAGTTCGCTTCAGACGCCGCGCGCACACGCACACGGTCCGGTTTGTCCGTGCCGTTAGAACGGACATAGTGGGCATCTTCGCCGCGCGGAGCTTCGGTACGAATCAGTACTTCACCTTCAGGAATCTTGCGGGGAACTTTGGTAACGATATCACCTTCAGGAAGGTTATCAAGGCAGAAACGAATCATCTTGACGCTTTCCATTATTTCCAGTACCCGCACCACAGTGCGGCCAAAAACATCGGCGTGATTATCGGTTATCGCAGTAACCGGCACTTCGTCATAAGCCGCGTAAGGATCTGTAACACGAATGTCATCAGGCACCTCGGCAGCACGGGAAACCGGCCCGACAGCGCCAAATTTAATCGCGTCATCATGGCTAAGCTTGCCGATACCACCTAAGCGGGCGGCTAAAGTTGTTTCACTTAATGCTAACTGAATATAGTATTTGTTACGCTCTTCAACAATATCAGCAACCTTGCGAATCTGTTCTATTAGCTCGGGTGTAACATCGCGACGCACGCCGCCGATGGTATTGATACCGTAATTAACGCGGTTGCCTCCCAGCGCAGCCAAAACATCAAGTACCAGTTCACGGTCGCGCCAGGAGTACATTAGCAAAGTATCAAAACCAACCTCGTGACCGGCAATACCCAGCCAAAGCAAATGACTATGCAGACGTTCCAACTCTGCCATAATTGTACGGATATAAGCGGCGCGCCGGGTAATTTCCACTCCGGCCAGTTCCTCCACAGCCTGACAAAAGGTTGTACTGTGAATATGGGAACAGATACCACAGACACGCTCAATAATATATAGGTCTTGGATAAAAGTTCGTGCTTCACAGGCTTTCTCCAAACCACGGTGGTTATAGCCGGTACCAACTACGGCGTTGACAACCTTTTCGCCCTCCAGTGTGATGGTAAAGCAGGCGGGCTCTTTTAGCGAGGGATGCTGTGGCCCAATTGGGATTACTAAATTTTTGGCCATATTATTCCTCCTCCTTTCCTGCCGTTACCGGAGGATTATAAGTCATATTAACCTTATCGAAGTATTCTACCTTCCATTCTTTACGCAACGGATAATTGCCGGCCGGCCAGCCATCGGGCAACGGATAAGTCGGTCCTTCCGGTAACTCTTCAACAATAGCGCCAAACAAGTCAACCAACTCCCGTTCATGCCAAAGCGCATTGGGGAAAACGGAACAAACCGATTTAATTGCCGGGTTGCTTTTAGGTGCGCTTTGTTTCAATGACAGCATAACCTTATCATCATTGGATAAAACATATATAAATCCTAAATTGTCTCCATCATCAACGCCTATTACCAAATGGAAATTATCAAAACCGCCATCAGTAGTAACAAAGCCGAATACTTCTTCGAATAAGGGTCTCTCCAGCGCTGAGGAAATTATACGCTGGCGGCGTTGAATCTCAAGTTTACCTTCAAGAAATGGAAATTTCTCCAATATAGTAGCCAGGGCTTGCTTTTCTGCAATAAGTTCGCTCATAATTATTCCTCCCCTCCTTGATTAGCAGTGGTTGCGGAATCAGCAGACTGATTGTCAGAACTTACAGCCGCTGTAGCTGCCGATGCCTCGGTAACGGCATTTTCAATCTCCTCTAACGCCGGCACATCTGCAGTATCGTCTTGTTCAGGAGTAGCAGGCGTCCCTTTTTGCATGTTCTCTAAAGCAGTTAATAGCTTGACAACCGCATCAATAATTGCTTCCGGGCGAGCGGCGCAACCCGGCACATAGACGTCAACCGGAATTACAGCGTCAATGCCGCCGGCAACACAATAACAACCGTCGAAAATACCACCGCTGCAAGCGCAGGTACCAACCGCAATAACGAACTTGGGATCCGGCATCTGCTCGTAGATTCTTTTAAGCCGATCACGGGTCTGCAAAGTTACAGCGCCGGTACATACTAATACATCGGCATGACGAGGGGTACCCTTTTGCAGCAATCCGAACCTCTCCACATCAAAACGAGGAGTAAGAGAGTCGACAACCTCAATATCGCAACCGTTACAGGCACCGGCGTTAAAGTGGATAATCCACGGTGATTTCCGTCTGCCCCAATCTATTGCTTTTTCTATAAATGTTTTAGTCATATCATCACCTCCGGAAAATAAGTACCAACGCCAGGATGCCGACAACCACATAAAGCAGCGGTAATGTCAATACTCCCCGGGGTGCAGTGGCAATCACCAACACCAGTACATGCATGATGGTGAAGAAAAACGCATAAGGAAAAAACTGCTTATAATCAGGAGAGGCATTATGAACAACGTCTTTTTGACCGCAGGCGTAAGACTCGAATTTGCCACTATCCGTAACTTCAGATTTCGGAGCATAAAGTCCCGCCACTTTGGTCAAAGCAGCTCCCAAGATTATAATAATTAAAAATACTATAGGCGGGGAAAGCAAAATATTATATAACAATTTTCTCCCTCCTAACCTTTCAAATTAGTCAATTCGCGGATATCAACATTACCGTTTTTATGATAAAGACTGATGGCAATTCCGGCCGCGACGACAGCAACAATAACTTCGATAACGATCATGGTAATAACAAACGTCTGCGATAAAGCCATGTTTCCGTTTACCGCGCCTGCAAAAACCAATAACAAGGTAATAGCCTTCATTGCTATCTCAATAGCAATAATAATGCGGATCAGGTTGTATGTTCTGACAAGACAGAACATACCGGCAATAATCATCAGCAAAGCTGCCGTGAGAATTATGGCACTGACTATATTCATATATTATCACGCTCCTTAAACAAGACTATTACCGCAAAGGTACCAGCTAAGATAGCAATAATCTGTCCTAAGATATCGGACTGGCGCAAGCTCCAAAGCGCTTCTTTGAACGCTGCAAATGATGCAGGCGTTGACGAAATAACGATATTGAAGTCATGGCTAAAGAGGATAAACAGTAACGATGCCCCGGCAAAGATCAATATCGCGGGTAATGCGGCTACTCTTGCTCTATGCTCTTTTACGTGCTCTTCGTCTTTACGGTCGGAGTTTGTAAGGCTGACAGCACTGACGAATACCACCGTAATCAATCCGGAGCATACCGAAAGTTCGAATATGGCGGCCCAGAAAGCGCCCAGCAAGAATAATACGGCGGCCAAAAGCGCGCTGGCAACTCCCAGCGATATAGTTGACTTAAGCATACTGCGCAACATTACCGCAGCGCCGCCGGCGACAACCATCAAAACTAAGCATAAGACAATGAAAAACTGTTGCATTTTTCTCCCCCCTCCTTAGAGTATACCTTGCAAATGCAAGAAATTGAGAATGACGGGGAACAAGACACCAAAGGCAACTGTGACTATCGACAGTAAAACTGCCGCTAAAGAAATTGTACCTTTCGCCTCGGTTACTTCTGTCAAATGATCTTCCAACGGTCCAAAGAATACTTTGCGTTGAAGGATCAAGAAATATGCGGCTGTGAATATGCTGGCCGCCAAAGCAATACCGCCGCCTACGGCAGAGACGCTCTGCCAAACAGCGATAATAATCAGTAATTTGCTCCAGAATCCTGCCAGCGGCGGAATACCAGCCATAGAAAGGAAGGCAAGGATCGAAGAAACCGCCGTCACCGGCATCCGCGCCTGCAAACCACCAAGTTGATCAATATCGGTTGTGCCAGTCTGCATTTCCACTGCCGCGGAATTAACAAATAAGGTGGTTTTGAACGTCGCATGGTTGAAGAAGTGCAACATTGCGCCGACAAATCCGAGCAGGCTGCCTGAGGCAACGCCTAAAATTATATAGCCGATCTGGCTGATACTCGAATAAGCGAGAATACGTTTGAAGTCTTTCTGTCCGCAAGCTGCCACCGCACCGAATACGATAGAAATCAGCCCCAAAATCAGCAGCGTATTATTGATCATCGGCATCGCAACAAACACGCTGTTTAAGACTCTGATCAACGCGTAAACACCGGCCATCTTAGTTACGATACCGCCCAGCAGCACCGAAACTGAAGCAGGTGCGCTCTGATATGCATCGGGCAGCCAACCATGGAACGGCGCGATACCGGCCTTGATGCTGAAACCGGCAATAAACATCACAAATCCGACTATCAGCAGCGGAGCATATTGGGCATTACGCCAATCGGCCAGCGCTTTGGCGACATCACCGTAAACCAAACTGCCGGTTTGGGTAAATATCAGCGCAAACGAACCTAAGATCAAAGCCGATGCGATAGCAGACATCACCAGATATTTGAAAGCACCTTCCAAGCCTCTTTTGTCATTCAGCAAAGCTATCAGCACGAACGAGGCAATACCTGTGATTTCCAAGAAAACATAAAGGGAAAACAGATCGGTTACAACGGCAATACCGTTCATGCCGAGCATGATCACCATTAGCAGATTGGTATAATTAAGCGTTTTTTCACCGATCGTCTTTTTGGCAGTCAGTAGCGACGCCAATGAGACCATACCGATGCAGAATAAAACTACCAACGAGAACAAGTCAACGGAAAGCTTGGCCGCTCCCAAAGTAGCGTTCATATCCCAAAATAGAGAGAACTCAATGAAGTCCTTGCCATGCATCCATAACAGCGCCATGCAAACAACAGCGGCGATCATTTGAATAATGGCTACTACATAACCAACTGAAATGCTGATGGCGCCGCCGGTTTTCTTACTGACTACATTTAACAGTAATATCGCCAGTAACGGTAATCCTAAAAACGAAATCGTAGCAAATGTTATCATACCAGTTCCCTCCTTTCTACATTAATGCAATGAATAGCATGATAATAAAAGCAATACCGGAGAAAGACCAAACCATATATCTGGACGGGCTGCCGTTATTTGCCATCCTCAATCTGGATGACACAAAAGATACGATCTTAACCAGCAACACGTCATAGAACCAGTTGATAGCTCTATCGATACCAAAGCAGATATAAGAATAGATTTTAACCACTACCATCAACCAGGAATAAGGATCAGTGTAGCGTTTTTCGGCGCCGTTATAGATACTGTGCAGTACCGGCGCATAATGAATGTGGTCAACGGCACTAAGCGCTGCACCGGTCTTTTTATAGCCGTAAATATGATTGAGCACGGCAATTAGCAGTATAACGCAGGAGATAATAACCAGCGTAGCCGAATGCGGCCAACCAGAAAAATCATGGTTGCCGATGATGCTGCCAAAAATCGGCTGAATCAGATGCAGAGGAATAAAGTTGCATACGCCGAAAACAATGCAGCCGATCGCTAAAATAACCACGGGTAGTTGCATGGCCGGCGGAGCCTCTTTCAACATGCTGACATTAGGAGCTTTAACCTTACCGAAGAACACTGCTTGCCCCATTTTCAAGAAGGAAGCTGCAATCAGGAAAACACCAAACACAGCTATGGCATAAAAGATCCAGTTAGTTTCCAGGGCAGCGTCAAAGATCAGCTCTTTGGAGAAAAAACCGCTAAATCCCGGAACGCCGCAAATTGCCAAGGAGGCAATGACGAAACAAATGCCTGTCACCGGCATAACTTTCATTAGTCCGCCCAGCTTACTCATGTCGGTGGTACCGGTACGGTACTCTACAGAACCGGCAGTCATAAACAGGCAGCTTTTATAAGTTGCATGGTTTAACATATGAAACACTGCGCCGATCAATCCTACCGGCAAGGCCGTGCCAACACCCAAGACAATAAACCCAACCTGGCTGATCTCTTGATATGCCAGTAGACGTTTCATATCTTTTTGGATCAAAGCCATCGCGCCGGCTAGTAAAATCGTCACGGCTCCGATGATCATTACGGCAATACTCATACCGCTGGCCGGAACAAGTTGATAAAATTCATATGAAACGCGAACCATCAGATAAATACCGAGGAATTTTTCCAATGATCCGGGTAGGAACGGCATGAACGGCAACGGAGCATCCTGGGCGGCATCAGGGATCCAACTATGGAACGGCATAGCTCCGGCTTTACCAAGTGCGCCCAGCATCAAACAAAGATAACCGAATAGTCCCATACCGGAAACAGACAGCCCGGAAATAGCATCCATACTTAAGCTTCCGGTTTGGAATACGGTGAAGGCAATTCCCAGCATTAACAGCAAGTCAGCTATACCGGAGATGATCAGTGCCTTAACAGCAGTTTTAGGCTTACTATGCTGGTTTATCAAAAGGAAGCCAAACAAAGTGACTAATAAACCTTCCCAGAAAAACAGCATAACCACGAAATTATTAGCCAATACCGCGCCATTAGCCAAGGCCACTGTCAATAGGAAGTAAAAGAAAAATTGGCCGGATCCGTTTCTGTTCCTCATAAAAGCGATGCTGTATATGGCGACCAACAAGGCAAAAACAGCGATCAACAAAACTGTAAACCCGGAAAAGCTATATATCCTGAAAGCCAGATTCATCTCAAAACCGGCCCAGGGCATTAGCATTGTTGTTTCCTTAGTACAAAAGATAGCGATTGCTGCAATGAAGTTAATGACTGTTGCCAAAACCAACACCGTAGCACGGCCGGAATAAGCAGTTTTAGGGATAATTAATGCTAAAAATGCTAAAATCACCGGAATAACAATCATGATCCAAATTAATCCGGCGCCGTTGCCGCTTGTTATAAGTGAACTCAAACCGCTAATCATATCCTACCACCTCCCTAAAGATTCAATAAAGATTCAATAATGAAGGTCGTAACATAAGATGGCAGGTTGATAAATATACCTCCCAGGAGCGACAGCACGCCTAGAATGGCAACGCTGCTGACCATTTCCCACGAACCTTCTTTGATATCGGGATGCGTAAGCTCACCAAAGAATACTTTGATGAATACTCTTAACAAATAGATTATGGTCATCACTGCGCCGATAATAAACATAACCGCCAGCCAAGGTGAAGCACTGGTAGCCGCACCGTAGATAACCATGTATTTGGCGAAGAAACCACCGAACGGCGGAATACCCATTACTGAAAAAGCACAAAGGGCAAAGGCAACGGCAGTAATCGGCAAGCGCTTTGCTAAACCGCCCATTTTGTTAATGTCCTTAGTATGAGTGCTATGTTCAACTATACCGGCACAGAGGAAGAGGCCGCCTTTAGCTAAACTATGCATTAGGATATAAAGCAAGCCGCCGGCCGCACCAACCATGGTGCCGCAGGACAACCCCAAAAAGATAAAACCTAACTGGCTGATGGTTGAATAAGCGATGATCCGCTTAATATCGGTTTCAACCATTGCTGCACCGGCGCTGACTAAAGCGCTAACACCGGCAATAACGGGTACTACTGTGTCCCAAACCGGGTCGAGTTGAAAATTGACCAGGAAAAGCCGCGCAAAAACATAAACGCCTATCTTGACTAACACCGCGGCGTGGAGCAGCGAAGTGACGGGAGAAGGCGCTACGCCGGCATCCGGTAACCAGGTATGCAACGGCAAAGTTGCCGACTTGGACAGGATACCGAATAAAATCAATACCATTGCTGCTGTGGTTATGGTATTTCCCTGCATTTCCAGTAGATTGAAAGTACCGGTCTGCATATAAACAGAGATAAATCCGATCAGCATTAATAAGGCGCCGCCGACTGTCATCAAAAACGCTTTGTCGGCGCGAAGCACTATGTCTTTGCCTCGATAGAATCCAATCAAACGCCAACAGCAAATTGCCGAAATTTCCCAGAACAGATATATCAGCAGCAGGTTTGTAGAATAGACCAAACCCATCATCGAGCCGATAAACAGTACAACCATCATGTAGTACTCGTTTTGATTGGGATAATGTTCGATATAACCAAACGAATAAAACACAATAATAGAGGCTACCAATGACGATGTCATTGCCATAAATACGGCTAATCCATCAGCAAAGAATCCCATCGTAAAGCCAAGCGGCAATTTCATTTGCCAAAGTATGGGTGTACCACTGAGAGCCTGCGGTAAAGCGATGACTGCTGTCACAAAAGCTGTTATGACAAACAACAATGCCAGGATATTTCTCAGACGAGGCATAACTCTGCCAACTATCGGCAGTAAAAATGCCCCGATCAGAGGCACAAAGATACAAACAAATATTATTCCTTGACCCTCCATCCTTTTCTCTCCTTAATCAGTTATTTTGCGAATCGAGTACAAGATAAAAATATTAACTTATCATTGATATGTTAATATATAGCTCGCTATAAATCAAGAAAAATCTGCTAATTGGAATATATATATTATATTTTGTGAAAAATCAACAGATTCGGGGTAATTGTTCACCCTTTAGCTGGTCAACGATACGTGTTCCGCCGAACGATGTTTGCAGGTAAACACGTCCGTCCTTCCCCGATGTTACCTCGCCAATTACCACTGCGTTCGTGCCCAACGGTTGTGCATGTATGGACTCGAGTGCTGCCAACACTTCGTCAGCGGGGACGGCAGCTACCAGTTTCCCTTCGTTAGCTACATAAAGCGGATCAAGACCTAATAGCTCACAGGCATGAGTCACGTTATCGGCAACCGGTAAGGCCGCCTCATCAATGCGAATATTGACACCGGCTGTCACAGCCCATTCATTGAGTACTCCGGCCACGCCTCCGCGGGTTGGGTCGCGCATCCATTTCAGATGCGGCGCAGCGTCTATCAACGCCCGGGCAAGCTTGGCTAACGGAGCCACGTCGCTACTAATCGGCGGTTCAAAACCTAACTGTTCACGCGCCGCCATCACCGCCATACCGTGATTGCCAATGTTACCGCTGATGATAATTTTATCTCCTTCAATGAGATTACCGGCCGGAGTTTCTGTCCCCTGTTCAAATACACCGACTCCGGCTGTATTGATATAAATGCCGTCGCAAGCGCCTTTTTCCACAACTTTCGTATCGCCGGTCACAACTGTAACATTTGCTTCCGCCGCCGCTGCGGCGATTGAAGCGGCAATCTGACGTAATTCGGAGATAGCAAAACCGGCTTCGATAATCATTCCCACACTCAGCCAGCAAGGTTTAGCTCCGCTCATTGCCAAATCGTTAACCGTACCGCAAACAGACAGGCGACCAATATCACCGCCGGGGAAAAAGCGCGGACGTACTACAAAACTGTCGGTAGTAAACGCCAGATTTTTACCGTGGCTTTGCAATACCGCCGCATCATTTAATTTACTCAGCTCATGGCTACCGTAAACTGGTAAGAACACTTCCTCAATCAGTTGGTGATAAAGCAGGCCGCCGCTGCCGTGGGCAAGTAAAATTTTTTGTTGTTCAATACTGATCATATTATCCTTCCTTTTAAGAAACTTTAGCGGTTGGCGTATTTATAATAAGCCGCACAACTGCCCTCGGAAGAAACCATGCAAGCTCCTTGAGGGCTATCCGGCGTGCATATTTTACCCATCAGCGGACATTCGGACGGAGTGATTTCACCGCGCAATACCTGGCCGCAACAACAGCCAGGATTATCTGCAACAACTGCTTCCGATGGTTGATAAAATTTTATCGCATCAAAATCAGCGTATTCCGCTGTTAGTTCTAACCCACTTTCTGCAATCATGCCCAAACCCCTCCAGTTAGCATCGCAAGGCATAAATGCCTCTGCCATCGCTACCAATGCCGTAGCATTACCGTTTTCCCTTACCGCGCGTGGGTAGGCGTTAACCAGTTTTGCTTCTCCGGCAGATAATTGTTTGGCTAAAAACAATAACGCCGTCATGATTTCTACCGGTTCAAAGCCAGAAATAGCAGCCGGTAAATGCAGTTCGGAAGCAATAAAATCAAAAGCATTAGCCCCGGTAATCGCGGCGACATGGCCGGGGCAGATCAAAGCGTCGCTATGATGCCCAGCTCCCAGCAAGGCTCTTAGCGCCTGAGGCATTGTCTTGTGAGCACAGATAATCCGAAAATTGCCGATCTTCCGTTCGCGGGCAATCTTCAGTGTCATCGCCGTGGTCGGCGCCGTCGTTTCAAAGCCAACCGCAAAAAATACCACATCGCGGTCAGGATTGTCGGCAGCGATCTTCAGCGCGTCCAGCGGGGAAAGTACGACTCTGACATCAGCCCCCTCGTCACGGCAAAGCATCAGGCTGTCTTCTGCCGCCGGAACCCGCAACATATCACCAAAACTGGTAAAAATTAGCCGCGGCAGGCGTGCAACAGCAAGCGCCTGCGCAATCGTTTCTGCCGGCGTCACACAGACAGGACACCCGGGACCGGAAATCAAACGCATATTTTCAGGTAACAACTGTTTGATGCCATAGCGAAAAATGCTCATGGTATGCGTACCGCATACTTCCATAATAGTAAATTGATGCGGCTGTAATTCAATTTCTTTAATGGCGGCGGCCAATACGGCCATCTGTTGCGGATCGCGCAATGAATTTTCAGCAGTCATCAAAAGCCATCTCCTCCGCCAATTCTATCAGCTCTTTGCCCTGCTCCTCGTCAAGCTGCTGGATTATAAACCCGGCGTGTACCAGTACATAATCGCCGATTTTGACATCGGGAAATAGCCTTAGCGAGGCCCGTTTTCTCAACCCGCCGTATTCGATCAGCGCATCGTCGTTTTCAATTACAATAACTTGTCCGGGGATTGCCAAACACATATTAATTCTCCTTCATTATCAGCGTGGCGATAAACTTCGCGATACGACGCGAAGCAGCGAAGCAGCGCAGCTAGTGCATTAGCTGCGGTTTTACCGCAAGGTAAAAGCCAGCTAGGTCGTCGTTGCGGCCATCCCCGTCTCCTCGACGTATCTTTTATACGCCGCAAAGCTGCGGAGCAGTGCAGCAAGTGCATTAGCTGTGGTTTTACCGTAAGGTAAAAGCCAGCTAGGTCGCCTGCGTCACCAGGTTCGACCGTGCCTAGTCTCGCTTGTTTCTCGGCTCGCTGACCACTTTTTTGACAGTCTCAGATACTGTTTTTCATTTTAGCTATTGCCACGGCGGCTTGTCCATAGCTGATACAGCCATCGTTGGCAGGCAGCTGCTCTCCCGAGTAAACTTTGAAGCCGTCTGCCTCCAGCTTCGCTGTCGCCTGCTCCAGTAAGTAAATATTCTGCCAGACGCCGCCGGAGAGAGCGACCTGATTTATACCGCTTTGTTGCCGTATCAGGCGGCAAACCTCCAAACAAAGATCAATAACAGCTCGATGAAAGCGGGTAGCAACCGTTGTCTTGCCAGCGGTTTTGGCATCTTTCAAGGCCTCGCGGATCAGTTGCTTCCAACCGATCAGATACGTCTCGCCTTTTTGCTCAACCTCAAAGCTGTAGGCGCCCTCAATATTATCATCAATCGCCAGTTCCAGTTCAACCGCTGCCTGTCCTTCGTAATTTACTGTTAATTTATCTGCACAAAGCGCGGCGACACCGTCAAAAAGCCTTCCCATTCCGGAACTAAAAGGCGCATTAATGCCTTTAATTGCGCTGCGCCAAAGCAGCCGGTAATCTTCGCCAAATAAATGCTGATAACGATCAAGTTTATTTTCACCGCAAGCGGCGGCAATATAACTCAGAGCCATGCGCCAGGGCTGCTTAATCGCGGCCTCGCCACCCGGCAGCGGCGCATAAGCCAAATGAGCAAAGCGACGGTAACTGCGACAATCGCCGACCAGCACTTCGCCGCCCCAGAGACATCCGTCCTCACCATAGCCCGTACCGTCGAAAATCAATCCGATTGTTTCACCGCTGATCTTATGTTCTTCAATTACCGCCGCCAAATGGGCGTGATGATGTTGAACGCCCAGTAACGGCTGTTGCAGCAGTTGCTTCTGCACATATTTTGTGCTCAAATATTCGGGATGCAGGTCATGAACAATCAACTGCGGATTGATGCCAAACATTTGCTTAAAATATTCTATTTCATGTTCGAAGCTTTCCAATGTGACTATATTATCCAGATCGCCGATATGCTGACTGAGAAAAGCCTGACTGTCGCGAACTAAACAAAACGTGTTCTTCTGCTCGCCGCCCACAGCCAATATATGTTTCGGCACAGCCGATATCTCTAACGGCTCCGGCGCCCAGCCACGGGAACGCCGTTGTAGTCTGTTTTTGCCGGCGGCAAAATATGCTACCGAATCGTCGCAGCGTCGGAATATCTCACGGTTATGAATCAGAAAACCGTTGGCAATTTTACCTAATATCGCAAAAGCATCGTTATCCTTATAAACAATCGGCTCATCGGAATAATTGCCGCTGGTCATAACCAAAGCGTCAAAGATTTCCATCAGCAGATAATGCAGCGGCGTATAGGGCAGCATCACGCCGAGTCGGGAATTCCCCGGCGCAATCTGCGGCGAAAGCTGATCGGCAGCTTGCTTTTTGCGCAATAACACAATCGGCCGCCGCTGGCTGCTCAGCAATTGGGATTCTTGATCGTTATAATCGCAATACTGGGAGACACGCTGCAAATCGGGCATCATCAGCGCAAACGGCTTGTCATACCTATACTTACGGCGGCGCAGCAAGCGAACTGCGGCATCATCGGAGGCATTGCAAACCAAATGGTAGCCGCCCAACCCCTTGACGGCAATCACCTGGCCATCGAGCAAAGCCTTTTGCGCCAACATAATCGCCTCGCCTTCTTGCAGATGATAATGATTATCGTAATAACTCAAAGACGGGCCACAAACCCGGCAGGCGTTAGGTTGAGCATGAAAACGACGGTTGTCGGGCGCGTGATATTCTTTGTTGCATTCGCCGCACATGGGAAAACTTTTCATAGTCGTCATCGCCCGGTCATAGGGCAACGCTTCGATAATAGTAAACCGCGGGCCGCAATTAGTGCAATTAATAAAAGCATAGCGATAACGACGGTCATGGGGGTCGCGCAGTTCCCGCAGGCAATCTTCACAAATCCCCATATCGGGAGAAACCAGCGTCGTCTGCGCAGGCACTACGCTAGCGGTCAACACTTTAAACTTAAGTTTGCCGCTCTCGCTGGCGCGAATCGAAAATCCCTGTTCACCGATAGGCGTCAAAAGACTGCGGCTGATATTGGAAACTTTAGCCAGCATCGGTGCTTCGGCAACCAACCGCCGACAAAATTGATTACATTCTGCTTGCTCACCTTCAATTTCGATTGATACACCCTGATCGTTGTTGAATACCCAGCCGTCAAGGCGTAACGATTTTGCCAACGCATAAACAAACGGCCTGAAGCCGACGCCCTGGACGATACCGCTAACGTTGAGTGCGTAGCGAGTTCTCACGCTTGACCTCTGAGGATTTTGTCCTGCTTTTTAGTCTTAACAGCTTCAATAATATAAGCCGCTAATTCATCCATCCCCACGATCTTACCGTTCCGGCAGGAAGTCGGGAAAATCTTAATCTGAGGCTTGATATTAACAATATCGGCAATCAGATTATTCGTATCGATATCGAGATAATCATTTAGATCCATCTTATTCAAGGCCACAATATCGGCCTCCATAAAAGCAATCGGATATTTACCGGGCTTATCTTCACCTTCGGTAATACTTAATACCACCATCCGCAGATCCTCACCCAGATCATAAGTAGCCGGACAAACCAAATTGCCGACATTCTCAATCAATAACAAATCGGTTTTATCAAGATCAAAACCTCTGACTACTTTGGCAATCATTTCGGCGTCCAGATGACAGCCACCATCGGTATTGATCTGGATCACCGGTACATCATGGGCCGCTATACGCTGAGCGTCACGGGCGGTAGCCAAGTCGCCTTCGATCACCGCCACGGACACTTGGCGGCAAATCTGGACAATCAGCCGCTCCAACAATGTTGTTTTACCAGCCCCTGGAGAACCCATAATGTTAATGGTAAAAATATCCTTGGCATTAAAAAGGGCTCGGTTATCCGCCGCTATCACATTATTTAATGAAAATACATCCTGTTTGACATCGATTTTCATAATCCCACCTCAAAATATCTTTATTCTTCTTGCTCAAAATCAATACTATCTAAGTATACTTCACTACCGCTGATTATCGCCGCCATATTACTGCCGCAATCAGGACAAACCAGTGGTATATCCATGCTCTGGTACTCAGCGCCACAATCAAGGCATCTCGCCGTAATCGGTAATACTTCTATCTCCAGGCGGGCTCCTGCAAAAGGTGCCTCAGCCAGCGATTGAAAAGCGAAAACAAGCGCATCCGGCAATATATTGGCAAGCCTACCAGCCTTTATAGTAAGACAATTAATTTTAGTTACATTGTACCCGCTTAAACTTTCTTCTGCGATAGTCAAGAGGTTTTCCATTAAAGATGCTTCATGCATTAGTCTTCCTCCATAACAACAGATACTATTTTAACTTTCGGTAATCATTTGCTGCAATGCCTGCTCATCAATAATCGGAATATTTAGAGACTCGGCCTTGTCAACTTTGCTGCCGCCGTTTTCTCCCAATAACAAATAACTGGTCTTTTTGCTTACCGCACTGGAAGTCGTACCCCCATAAGATTCAATCATTTCTTTGGCTTGCTCACGCGTCAGCGTCGGCAGCGTTCCGCTGAGCACAAAAGTAAGTCCGGCAAGGCTGTTGCCAAGCAATTTTTGTTCCTTCTCTGACAAGGTTAAACCATACTGTTCCAGTCTGTCAATTCTCTGACAGTTAATCTGACGAGCAAAGTATTCCGTTACGCTTTCAGCAATTTTTCCGCCGATATCCTCTATTTGCGTTAATTCTTCCGGTGATGCTGCCATCAACGCCGCAAAAGAATGATAATGAGCGATCAAAATTTTTGCTACCCTTTCGCCGACATAGCGGATACCCAGCGCAAACAACAATCTGTTGGGCGGCAGTTTTTTACTCTCTGCAATTGCTGCGACCATATTGGCCGCCGACTTTTCGCCAAGCCTTTCCAACGGCGCAATATCGCTTTCTTGGAGCGTATATATATCGGCCGTATCTTTGAGGCGTCCCTTAGCCAATAGCTGGCTGATTACCACCGGTCCCATGCCGTCGATATCCATAGCCTTTTTGCTGACGAAATGCAGCAACAACTCACGTAAGCGCGCCGGGCAATCCATGTTGGTACAGCGGCAGGCGGCATAATTTTCTTCACGAATTACAGCACTGCCGCATTCCGGGCAAACTTGCGGCATGACAAATTTTCTTTCACTGCCGTCGCGTTGGTCCGGTAATGACTTTACTACCTCGGGAATTACATCTCCGGCTTTATGAATGATAACTCTATCCCCAATGCGGATATCTTTATCTTTGATCAGATCCTCGTTATGCAAAGTCGCGCGGCTGATGGTGCTGCCGGCTAATAATACCGGCTCCAATACCGCCGTCGGCGTCAAAACACCGGTGCGGCCAACGCTGACTATGATATCATTGACTTTTGTTTCCGCTTCCTCAGGCGGGAATTTATAAGCAAAGGCCCAGCGCGGTGATTTGGTCGTATATCCGATTTCATCTCTGATGCCAATATTGTCAAGTTTTAAAACCATGCCGTCGGTATCGTAAGGCAGGCTATGGCGCAGCTCGCGGCAGTATTCAATATACTCGGTAATCTGCTGAATTTCACTGAGCCGGCGCCGTTCATTGTTAATAGGAAAACCCAAACTTTGCAAATAACACAACATTTGTTCCTGTGTTTCTATCTCAACGCCAACGGACGCAATAATATCATAAACAAAAATATCCAGGTTTCGCGAGGCTGTTACCGAAGCGTCAAGCTGGCGTAACGAACCTGCGGCGGCGTTACGCGGGTTGGCAAACAAACTCTCCCCTGCTTCCTCGCGCTCCTCATTAAGGGCCGCAAAACTAAGTTTAGGCATATATACTTCGCCGCGCAATACCAGCAGCGGCAAATTGTCCGGAAGCCGTTTGGGTAGCGATTTAATTGTTTTAACATTATCCGTTACATTTTCGCCGACCAAACCGTCGCCGCGCGTCGCCGCCATTTGCAGGCGTCCGTTACGGTAAGTAATCGCCACACTCAAACCATCAATTTTCTGCTCCAATACAAAGGCAGGTTGCGGATTGCCGCTCGCTTTGGCAATACGGCTGATAAAAGCGGCTACTTCCTCATCAGAAAAAGTATTATCAAGCGATAGTAGCGGTTTAGGATGCCGGATAGGAGCAAACTTGGCTAAAGCCTGCCCGCCGACATGATTGCTCGGCGAATCAGCGGCCGCAAACTCTGGGTACTCCGCCTCCAACGCCTGTAATTCCTTGACCAGCATATCATATTCGTAGTCTTCGATCAGGGGAGCGTCGTTTTCGTAATAGGCGAGGTTATGCAGCTTTAGCTGTTCAGTCAATTCATTTATTCTTTGTTGCGCTTGTGTTCTATCCACAATCATACCTCAAAATCAGATTTTTTTGATCGGCGCATATTTTACCAGCAGCTTTTTGATACCAACGCCGGGGAAAGCCACAGAAATCATCGCATCTTCACCGTTGCCGCTTACCTGCACTACCACACCGTCGCCCCAACTGCCATGCCGCACTTTATCGCCGATCATAAACAACTGCGCTGCGGTCGGAGTAGTTGTCACAGTCGGCCGCGGTACTGTACCGGCGACAAATACGCTGCCGCCACTGTCGACCGGTACCGGCCGCTCAATCCTCTTTTTGTCAACGCCACTGATTTCCAGCAGCTCCTGGGGTATTTCGGAAATAAACCGCGACAGACGGTTATTTTCATATGTTCCCCAAGTCAGCCGTCGTTTAGCCGCTGAGAGAAACAAGCGCTCACGGGCGCGGGTAATACCAACATAGCAAAGCCGCCGTTCCTCCTCCATCTCATTATCGCCAAGACTGAAAATCGCCCGCCGATGAGGAAAGACACCATCTTCCATACCGACAATAAATATCACCGGATATTCAAGACCTTTGGCGGCATGTAACGTCATCAGCGTCAGATAATCGCTGCCCTCGCCAATACCGTCGCTGTCCATCGCCAACGCAGTCTGATTAAGAAACACATTTAACGGCGGCTGCCAATCTTCCTCGGATAAAACAAACATCTGCTGATAATCTTCATCGAAAGTTGTGGCGGTATTATACAACTGTTCCAATATATCCAACCGCTCAACCAGTTTTTCACTATCCTTTTCATCCAGCAAAGCTTTATAATCGGTACGCTGCCATAATTCGTTAATAATCGCCGCAACCGAATCGGTATCTGCCACAAAACCACGTAATTGATCCAATAACGCAGCTAACGTTTTTAATTTGCGAGCCGCGGCTCCACTTAATTCCGGGAACTGATCAGCCACTGCCAGCAGACGTCCGACATTCTCGCCACGCTGCAACGCAATCTGCTGTAGTTTGTCCCAGGTAGTTTTGCCAATACCGCGCTTCGGTTCGTTATAAATACGCTGAAGGCTTTCGCCATCATCAGGATTAACCAGCAAACGCAGGTAAGCAATTGTATCTTTAACTTCCTTACGCTCGTAAAACTTGATGCCACCAAAAACCCGATAGGGTATGCCGAAACGCATACAGGCCCTTTCTATGGCGGCACTCTGACCATGCGTTCTATAAAGCACCGCGCAATCACTATACTGATATCCTTCGTCAAGTAGTGCGGCAACAGTACGAATTACAGCAAAAGCCTCCTCGCGGTCGTCCTCCGTTAAAACAAAACAGATAGGCTCGCCTTGGTTCCCTTCGGTAAACAGATCTTTGGGCTTACGATTATTATTATTGGCAATCAAGCTGTTGGCCGCCGTCAGTATGGTGGAGGTTGAACGGTAATTGCGGTTGAGTTGGATCTCCCGGCAATCGGGATAGTCTTTAACAAAGTCGAGAATATTGCTGATATCAGCGCCACGCCAACCATATATCGATTGATCGGGATCGCCGACCACGAACAAATTGCCCTCATCACCCGCCAACAGACTGATCAACCGGTACTGGCAATGGTTGATATCCTGATATTCATCGACCAATATATGTTTAAACATCTGCTGGTATTTTGCCAATGCCTCCGGCTGTCTTTGCAGTAGCCAAACGGTTTCAGTGAGCAGATCATCGAAATCAAAGGCGTTATTTTCCCTAAGCCGCCGCTGATAACGGCGGTAGAGCTCGGCAATGTTCCGCTGGTGTTGGTCGGTAGCATCAGTGGCAAATTCGGCTACCGAAAGCAAACGGTTTTTAGCATCACTGATCCGACCCAATACCAACTGCGGCGAATAGAGCCGCTCTTCGCTTGCCAGCCCCATATCTGCTAAGCATTTTTTAATCAAAGCCTTTTGATCGGCGGTATCGTAAATAGTAAAGTTATGGTCATAACCTTCCGACAGATTTTCCCGCCGAAGTATCCTCACGCAAAGAGAGTGAAAAGTGCCAATCCAGAGCCAGCGGCTGTCGATACCGGTTGACCGCTCCAACCGTTCTTTCATCTCGTTAGCAGCCTTATTGGTAAATGTAACTGCCATCAACTGCCGAGGATCCTGATGCTGCTGTTCAATCAGCCAGGCCGTGCGGCTGACCAATACCTTGGTTTTTCCGGATCCTGCCCCGGCAATCACCAATATTTGCTTTTCAGTTGCGGTCACAGCTTCTTTTTGCTGTGGGTTAAGCAAGTCTAAGTTGTCCATTTATCTCTCTTCCCAATATCATTTTAGCTAATTAATATTCGTCATCGAATTATGGTTTACCTGCACTTAGCCACACGAAAAAGAACGGCGTTATGTCGTTCTTTTGTCTTAAGTAATAATATGCGTATTATTACATCTCGATAGTGTTTATCTGGTCGGTCATGATTTTTTCTTTTTCAATTACCGCCTCAAGCATTGAACGCTCCGTCAAATCGGCTCGCCAGCAAATACCGCAGGAAGCGCTGATTTGGCGCGGCGTCGGTATTAATGTACCGTTACTACCGGCATGGAGAAACAGTTTTTCCGAACGCATAGCCTCCGTCACATTAATAAAACTAATCACTAACCATAGTTTTTTTTGATTGTTGTCCATAATAAACCCTTCTTTATACTTTAACATATAATATTTAATAATGCCGATTCCCCGATGAGGAGGAATAACATGAACATCGCCAGAGTTTTTTTGAGCCCCTCTACTCAAGAATTTAACCCTTATGTAAATGGCGCAGGCAATGAAGAATCAGTGATGAATGAGCTGACCGACAAACTAATTCCCTATCTTCAAGCCGTCGGTATATCCTATGGCCGTAATGATCCCAACGGTACGGTTATCGACTCGGTAGCTTTATCAAACAGCGGCAATTACGCGCTCCATCTAGCGCTGCACTCCAATGCCTCACCGGAAAGCCTGGCCGGACAATTGCGCGGTATTGACGTCTACTATTATGCATACAGCACCGCAGGAGCGCAAATTGCCGAACTTTTCGCTTCTTATTTGCGCCAAATATACCCACTGCCACAAAATGTCCAAACACGCGGCGTAACAAATCTCTTTGAATTGAGAGCTACCAGAGCGCCTGCTATACTTATTGAACTTGGCTACCATGATAACATTGAAGACGCCAACTGGATAGTCAATAATCTCGATGCCATTGCCGCCGCACTGGCGCATGCTATAGCCGATTTCTTCGGAGTACCGTTTGTTCAACCAAGATAAATGGCGGGAGCGCGTGCGAATCGAACACACCTGAGACGGGATCGCCGCCTCACAGACGGATTTGAAGTCCGTGCCAGCCACCAGGCCAGATTCGCCCCCATATCATCTTTATTTCCTCATCAGCCAAAAGCGTTTGTCCCCCGCGCGTTTGGTTAGTTTTTTGCGGTCTAAATATTCACCAAATGGCAATATATATTTGCGACTGGTAGCCAGCAAATCGCGAGCCTCTGATAGTGTAAAACCACTCTCACCATAGCGCTGGTGTAGTTTGCCAATCATCTCCCGCAGCGCCTGGTCACTGAAATATATATCTTCCGCAACCTTGATTAGTATTTCCTGTTGACAAAGATATATCAATAATTCGGACCGCAGTTTGGAATCAATAGCCAAAGCGTCACAAGTCTCTTGCCAATCGGGCGGATTTGCTCCGGCGCTGTTCCAAGAATTCTTAATTTGTTCTACTAATTCCTGCTGATATAAGTCTAATTTTACCATAAAATTGCCCAAAGCTATAGTTGCGCCCTCAAAGCGCAATATATTATGCTGGCAAAAATAGCTGATCAGCGCCAAAAACTGCCGTTGGTTAAAAGCGGCAAAATGGCGCGACCGTACCTCCTCACGCAGCATGCCACCGCGCAGCGGAAAACTTTGATGATACTCTCCAAGAGCTTCAATCAGCTTTTGTTGCCATAAATAAAGCAGCTCAGGCAATACATAAAACACGTCTTTATCAAGCACTAATGCAACAATGCGCCCTTCGTCCACCATCTGGCTTATGACCGAAGTGATTTCATCCGGCAAAATCTGCGCTTCTCGTGCTAAATCTTCCAATGCCAGCGGCTGCTTTTGCTTATTTAAAGCAGCACGTATATTATCACCGACGTCACCTTGTTGATGCTGACGCAGCTGCTCAATCAGGTCCTGCTGATAACGGCGATGACGCGAAGGCATAGGATCAATTACTTCCGCACCAGCGATTACAGCAACAGGGGAAAAACTGCGGATAATTAGTTTGTCGCCTTTTAAAGGAGGCAGCGGCTTCTCCAATTCCAATTGTGCAATACAATCTGTACCGTGTTCAAGCTCTTCTCTGTCGAGCAGGTTAATGCGGCCCATCACCTCGGCTGTACCGTGATGAATCCGCACCCGCGCGCGTTGCGATAAATCCTTAGCATCAGCCAATAACCTCAGAGCTACATCAATTCGGTAACTTTCCCGTAACAAACCCGGAGAGGCTATCCAACCACCGCGCTGCGTTTTATCAATATCGACACCTGCAATATTCAAAGCTGTCCTCTGCCCTTCAGATACTTGCTGTTGTTCGCAATCATGCACTTGCAGGCCGCGAACTCTTACCGTCTCGCCCTTAGGCCAAAGCTCAAGCATATCGCCAACCTTAACAATACCGGAAAACAAAGTACCTGTAACGATAGTACCGAAACCTGCCTTACTGAAAACGCGATCAATCGGCATACGGCAAGCTCCGCTAGCCGAACGTGTTTCGACCTCGTCTGTCAATTGCGTCAAAACAGCCACCAATTGATCAATACCTTTGCCTGTCAGCGCGGATATCTCCACTATCGGCGCGTTTTCCAGCGTTGTACCGGCCACAGTTTCTATTATCTGTTCTCTGATCATTACCAACCATTCTTGATCGACAAGATCAGTCTTACTGATGACAATTACGCCCTTACTGATCCCCAGCAAATCGATAATATGCAAGTGTTCGCGCGTTTGCGGCATCACGCCCTCATCGGCGGCAACCAACAACATTACCAGATCGATACCGGCAACCCCTGAGAGCATATTGTGGACAAACCGTTCATGCCCGGGCACGTCAATCAACCCCAGGCGTCGCCCATCCGGTAAGTTCAGGCAAGTATACCCCGGTTCGATGGTCATGCCCCGCCGTTTTTCCTCGGGCAGGCGATCGGTATTAACACCGGTCAGGTATTTGATTAGCTCTGTTTTGCCGTGATCAACATGTCCGGCGGTGCCTACAATAATATTTTTCATCTTTCCCTTGCTTCAGTGCAGATTCTCTCTACCGCTACCGCAACAATTTTCGCTTCGCCAGCGATCAATGTTCTGGGATCAAAAATCACCCGGTCATCGCGGATATAGCCAACAATCGCAGGTACATTTTCTCGCAATTTAGCCGCTAATTGGTCGGCAGACAACGACAAGGGCAAAACGGCAACCATGCTGCCGTCAAACTTAACATCCGGCAAACTGCCTCCTCCGGCTTCGGTTATGCCTTCAATTATTTTACAATGATAATACTTGCCTTCGCCTGCCTGCAACAATGCTGTCAAATGCTCAGCTTCTTGCCGCAGCAGCTCTGTGGATGCGGTAAGCATGGTAATTACCGGCAATTGTTGTCCCGGTCTACCGGTCAGATAAATTCGCAATGTTGCTTCCAGTGCGGCTAAGGTAAATTTATCAATTCGTAAAGCTCTCAGAAACTGGTTTTTTTTGATCTGCCCGATATAGCTCTTTTTACCTAAAATAATTCCCGCCTGCGGCCCACCTAAAAGCTTGTCTCCAGACAAAGTCACCAGATCAACGCCAGTGGCAACGACTTCTGAAACAAGCGGTTCTCTGCCGCTAATAGCCGCTGAAAGTGGATAGATACAACCGCTGCCCAAGTCATTAAGCACCGGCAGGTTATGTTTGCGCCCCAGTTCAACCAATTCGTTAAGCGGCACACTCTCGGTATAGCCGCTGATGTGGAAATTACTCGGATGAACAGTCAGCAACAGCCGCGTTTTTTCACAAATAGCGTTCTCATAATCAGACAAACGCGTTTTATTGGTAGCGCCTACTTCTCTCAAAGTTACGCCACCCTTACCGATAATATCGGATATACGGAAAGAGCTGCCGATCTCTACCAATTGACCACGTGAGGCAATCGCCTCGCCGCCTTCACCTAAAGTATTCAGCGCCAAAATTATGGCGGCGGCATTATTGTTGACAACCACCGCATCTTCGGCGCCGGTCAGTTGGCAAAGTAACTTCGATACATGATCATAGCGGCTACCGCGGTTACCTGTTGCCAAATCGAACTCAAGATTGCAGTAACCGGCGGCCACATCATCGATGGCTGCCAACGCCTCGGGCGCCAATACCGCGCGGCCAAGATTTGTATGCAGCGCCACGCCGGTTGCGTTAATTACACGCCGCAAAGAAGGATTGCAGAACCCGTTATACAAAGCGGCGGTTTGCTCAACCGCCACGGATAAAACCTCATCTTTGGAATTGAAAGATATATCACCTGAGGTAATTTGCTGACGCAGACCATCTATGACCTTACGGGCGCAGTCTGTCAGCAGGCGCGGCTGATAATAAACATTATCTGCTTTGGTAAATTGGCCTGTAATGCGGTCAACAGCAGGCAGCCAAGAACAATCCATATTCTTCCTCCGGTTATTCGTTAAAAAGACCCTTACGGTATTGCATCAGATAACGCCCGCAGAAAGGATCATGCCCAAGCAACGCTTCTCCAGCAAACAATGCACCCATCAGCTGTTTGTCGGTCGGATCAAGTATAAACGAATCAATACCGGCAAAAGCAGCCTGTACTAAAAATGTTCTGTTTATCAGTTTACGCTTTGGCAAACCGAAGGAAATATTGGAAAGCCCACAAACACAATGTACCTGTGGATATTTGTCATTGATGGCAATTACTGCATTAAGTAGCGGCAACGCTCCCTCGTTAGTAGTGGCCAGCGGCTGCACCAACGGGTCGATATATATATCATCAATTTTTACGCCGGCAGCGGTCAAATCAGCAATCAGCTTGTCGGCCACTTTTATCCTGCCCTCGACACCGACAGGGATTCCCTCGTCACTCATGCATAAGGCAATCACTTTGGTTTTATATTCGCAAACAAGCGGTAATATTGAGGCGAAACGTTCTTTTTCCGCAGTAATCGAGTTGATCATCGCCTGCTTTTCGCCGACCAGCGGCAAGGCCGCCTTAAGCGCCTCGACATTAGGTGTATCAATACAAAGAGGCAATTCCACGCTTTGGCGCACAGTTTCAGCCAGCCAAGCCAATCGTTTTGGTTCATCAGTTGTAAAGCTACCGCAATTGATGTCGATATAGTCAGCTCCGGAATCAGCCTGCAGTTTAGCCACCTCGGCAACAGCGGCGTCATCCCAGGTTTCTATTAAAGTCCGCATCGCTTTGCGGCTGGAATTGATCAGTTCACCGATAATCATGTTTTTTACTCTCCTTTAGAATTACTGGTTTTGCATCAGGTGTTTACAGAGATCAACCGCAGAAGCAGCATCCTCAGAATAACCATCAGCATTAATCTCTACTGCGTAATCGGCGGTAACCGGCGCACCACCGATGATAATTTTCACCTGTTGGCGGTAATCGGCATCATTAAAGGCCTTGATCGTTGCGTCCATGTTAATCATAGTCGTTGTTAGCAATGCCGACAGGGCAATAATATCGCAATTATTAGCTTTGGCTTCGCTGACAAATCTCTCAGGTGACACATCGTTGCCGAGATCAATTACTTTAAAGCCGTTATTGGCTAATAATAAGGCTACCAGGTTTTTGCCAATATCATGCAAATCACCTTTTACAGTACCGATAATTATAGTACCGAGACTGGCGCGTTCTTCTTTAAGTAAAGGTTTAAGCTGTTCTATTACCATTGTCACCGTATGCGCCGACATCATAACTTCCGGTACAAATATTTCGTTTTCTTTAAAGAGGCGGCCCACCTCGCCCATGGCCACGATCAACCCCTGGTCGATAACCTGCAATGGATCTACGCCATTATCAGTCAGTAATTTTGCTTCCGCAGCCGCCATTTCCGTATCGCCGCTCAATACAGCCGCAATGATTTTGTCATACATGATAATTTCTCCCTGTCAATTTATTTTGATTGTTCAATAGCCGATCGAGCTAAAGCATCACATCTTTCGTTGAGCTCGTCACCGGCATGACCTTTAAGTTTTCGCCATTCAACGCGATGCATTCGGCATAGTTCCAATAACCGCTGCCAAAGATCCTGGTTTTCCACCGCCGTCTTTTTACTGGTTAACCAACCGTTGCGTTGCCAATTATCCAACCAATGTTGATTAAAAGCATTGACCAGATAAGCACTGTCGCTGTAACATACCACCTCGCACCGCTCTTTTAAGGCCGACAAAGCATTTACCGCCGCTGTCATCTCCATGCGCTGATTGGTAGTATCACGTTCACCGCCGCTAAGCTCCTTCATGGTATTGCCATAAATTAGCACCGTGCCCCAGCCTCCGGGCCCGGGATTTCCGGAACAAGCGCCGTCGGTATAAATAATCACCTGTTTCAATATTATCTCCTCATTTATATGGATTGATTAGTAATATTTTACCATCTCAAACGATTTCCCTGCATAATGGTAAAAATTTTGCTTTATTCTATGAATGTATAGTGATATAATACAAAAATAGATTTATATTCGCTTATTTTAACCTGAAAGCAAGGTGATATCCTTGGATAACGGAAATAACTCAAACAATAATACTAAAGCTTCAGAATCTTTGCTGGATATCGTTAACCGTACGCTCAATACCAGTACAACCAAACAAGAACAACAAGTTCAGCAACCGGCTGCCGAAGCCGACATGGGTAATACGGTAGATCAAAGCCAACAACCTGAAAACAATATTCAACCGCAGCAGGAAGAAAAACAGGAAATATCTCTATTTAATGAGCAATCGCCTGATTCTTTGCTCAGATGGGCCGACGAAGCACGCGTTAAAGCACATAATGCTGCTATTGCGGCACAAAATGCCACTATGGCGGCAAACTCGATTAATGCTTCCAAACTACCGGCCGATCAGGAGGCTGCCGAGCGAATTCGCAATGCTACTATCGCTACATCGCAAAACGCGCTGGAGGCAATACAAGCGGCAATCAAAGCTCAACAAAGTGCCATTGACGCTACGACTGTGGCAACGGAACAGTCGCAGGTACAGTTGGATCGTGCCCAGAACGCGCTCAAACAAATGGATGGCGAAATCAACGAACTGGTCAGCGCCGCGGAACAAGCAAGTCAAAACGCCCTCGAACTTCATCAGAAGTTAATTGAGGTCAAGACCGATGCCGATAACGAACAATTTAAGGCAAGCGATTATACAGACCGTGCCGAAGCACTGCGTGATAATCGCTTTGAAATAGCTGATGCTGTTGAACAAGCCCAACTGAATTTGGACTTCGTTCGCCAAAGAGCATTAGAAACTCATAATGAATATCAAATCATGCTTTCTTTAGCGGAACAAACCATTATTAATATTAGCAATATAACGGGCGTCCCCATGCTGGAAAGCGATCAAGAACGTCTTACTGAACCGACAGTATCCGTACCCCCGGAAAGCATGACTAAAAAACAGGAACCCAATATCCGCTCCATTTTTGATGATGATAAAGTTAAAGAAAAAGAAAAATATTATAAAAATAAAAAATCAACAAAATCAACTTTTTGGGACTATTGTAAAATCATACTGCTGGCATTGCTGATTGCCGTTGTCCTGAGGACTTTCGTGTTTGAAGTAACCCGCGTTGACGGCCTTTCAATGTATAATACGCTTAATAACAAAGATGACCTGATTACTCTTAAGATTTCCTACTTGGTAGGAACACCTAAGTATAGTGATATAGTGGTTCTGGACGCTCCCGATGTTGCCAATAAATATTATATTAAACGTGTAATCGGCATGCCTAACGACCATCTGATTATCAAGGATAATCAGGTCTTTATTAACGGCAAACTGCTTAACGAGTCTTCCTATATCGGCAATGAGGTAACAGAGGGCGATATCAATATGGTAATTCCCGATGGTTATTATTTCGTGATGGGTGATAACCGTGAAGAAAGCCGTGATAGCCGCTCCGCCAGCGTAGGAGTCATTGCCAAAGAGCATATTATAGGTAAAGCAGTATTTCGCATCTATCCTTTCAATGATTTTGGTCTACTCGATTAGTATTTGTTATCAAAGCTGCTTTCCAGATCTGGAAAGCAGCTTTTTTAGTTTCAAAACTAAAATCCAACCTTCTAAATTGCAATTAGCCAGGTCGGAAAATTAAGCTTTTATAATAGAACAAAAGAGGCAAACTATTTGATAAAAAGCTTGCACTCCCGTTATGATGCTGATACAATAGAGCGGTAAACATTTTTTTAGCTTATTATTATTGTTTATTTTTTACCAATTATATATGTTTTGGAGGTATAGTATTATGGCAAAGATGTATTATGATAACGATGCAAATCTCGCATTTCTTGAAGGCAAAAAAATAGCCATCATCGGTTACGGCTCTCAAGGACATGCCCAATCACAAAACTTGCGTGACAGCGGACTAAACGTGCGGGTTGCAGAAAAGTTCGGATCACCTAATTATTATAAAGCAAAGGAAGACGGCTGGGATGTAATGGAAACAGCCGATGCCGCCGAATGGGCTGATTTTATTCAGATTTTGCTACCTGATGAATTGCAGGCCAAAATTTATAAAAGCGATATTCTTCCCCATCTCAAACCCGGCAATATCCTCGGTTTTTCTCATGGTTTCAATATTCATTTCGGTCAGATTGTGCCTCCGGCAGATATTGATGTAATCATGGCTGCCCCCAAAGGACCGGGTCATCTTGTCCGCCGCGTCTATACGCAAGGCGGTGGCGTACCGGCGCTGATTGCAGTTTTCCAAAATGCTTCCGGCAACGCTTTTGATTTGGCTCTCGCCTATACCAAAGGTATCGGCGCTACCCGTGCCGGTGTTCTTGAAACCACCTTCAAAGAAGAAACCGAAACCGACCTCTTCGGTGAACAAGCCGTATTATGCGGCGGCGTTTCCCATCTGATCATGGCCGGATTTGAAACATTGGTCAATGCTGGTTATCAGCCGGAAATAGCCTATTTTGAATGCTTACATGAGATGAAACTGATCGTCGACTTAATCCATGAAAACGGCATCAGCATGATGCGCTACTCGGTCAGCGATACCGCCGAATGGGGCGATATCAACATCGGTCCGCGCATCATCAATGATGATACTAAAGCGGAAATGGTCAAAGTCTTAAAAGAGATCCAAAACGGTCAATTTGCCAAAAATTGGCTGTTGGAAAATCAAGCGGGACGTCCGGAATATAATGCCCGCACAAAAGCAGGCCGTGAACATCAGATAGAAGTCGTCGGCAAAGAATTGCGTTCGATGATGAGCTGGCTGCAAGAAAAGAAATAGGATTATTCAAATATATAAACAAAAATGACGGTAAGCCAAACAGCTAACCGTCATTTTTTATTATCAAAAAAGAATATATCTTTTCATCATCGGCTTATTGCTAAAAACCATTTAAAACCCCTTCTAAAGCTAACCCATTGTACTTCGTCGATTAAATTTTAATTGAACCGATAATATCTCTGATGCTATTTATGCCACGTTGATCTAACCAACTGTTTAGCTCAGTTATAATTTGCGGGGCGGCCAAAGGATTATGGAAATTGACCGATCCTATTTCGAAAGCGGTCGCGCCGGCAATCATAAATTCCAAAGCGTCCGCGGCGGTGCAAATGCCGCCGATACCAATAACAGGGATAGATACTGTCTGAGCAACCTGATAAACCATCCTTAAGGCAATTGGTTTGATCGCCGGACCGGAAAGGCCGCCCAGAACATTGGCCAGTAACGGCCGATGGCTTTCAATATCGATCGCCATGCCCAGAAAAGTATTGACAAGCGATACCGCGTCAGCCCCTGCTTCCTCAACAGCAGCGGCAATAGCGCAGATATCGGTAACATTGGGCGAAAGCTTAACAATCAGCGGCAGACTCGTCTGCCGTCGCACCGCCTTGACAATCGTAGCAGCCGCCGCGCAGTCAACACCAAACGCCATACCTCCCTGCTTTACATTAGGACAGGAAATATTTAGTTCCAATGCGGCAATACCTGCTACTCCATCAAGTTTGGCGGCAACAGCCTGATAATCGTCACAGCTATGCCCCGCAATATTGATGATAATAGCTGTATCAAATTGACTCAAGAATGGAATTTCCTCGTCTATCACCTTTCCCACACCAGGGTTTTGTAATCCGACACTGTTGAGCATACCGGCGGTTGTTTCCGCAATCCGCGGCGGGGAGTTGCCAAGACGGGGTTCTAGAGTTGTTCCTTTAACGCAAATGCCGCCAAGAAGCGATAAATCATAAATATCGGCAAATTCACGGCCATAACCAAAAGTGCCGGAAGCTGTCAGCAACGGATTTTTTAAAGCTATTTTACCGAGATTAACACGTAAATCGGCCATTATAGCTCAACCTCCTTACTGTTGAATACCGGACCGTCATGACAAACCCGCCGGTAGTTAATATTTCCATCCGCGTCTTTAGCGCTGCAAACACAGCCCATACAAGTACCGAGTCCGCAACCCATTTTTTCCTCCAGTGAAAGTTGACACGGTAAATTGTTTTGTTCCGTCCATTGTTGAACCGCTTTAAGCATAGCGCGAGGACCGCAAGCATAAACCGTATCGTAATTTGGCTGAACCGGAAAGATACCGCTAACCAAACCGCAAGTGCCAAAACTTCCGTCATCGGTTGCAACTGATACCTCAGCAAAAGCAGAAAACTCGTCCAGACAAAACAGCTCGTCTTTTGACGCCGCACCGATTAATATATCAATTTTAGTATTTTCAGCAGATAAATCAATCGCCAATGGCAAGAGAGAGGCGACACCGCTGCCGCCGCCAATCAACAGCGCCCTGCGGCAATTTTGTTCAATCTGCCAACCATAACCAAGCGGACCCAAAATATCTATTTTTTCACCTTCGCCAATTTGACTGATCGCTTTGGTGCCGTTGGCATGAATTTTGTAGATGATGCGAATCGATCCGCCTTGGCGGTCAATCCGGTTGAGGCTCATTGGACGTTTAAGAAAAATTTCCAATCCTTTTGACGGCGTCACCATCACAAACTGACCAGGCTGCGCCGCCGCCGCAATCTGCGGTACAATTATATCAAGGCACCAATAGTGCGGCAATATTTGATGGTTAGCTAGTATTCGACCTTGTTCTATTATCATAAAAAATAGCCCTCCAAGTAATCTGTGATATCCTACTCTGATTGCCAAATAACGCCTTCGAGTAATCCGCCGGCGCCTACTTTTATCGTCGCAAGCGATAGCAATTTCATCAGGGAAATCAATATCAACAATCCTTCAACTATGATCTCGCCACGCTCAGATAATAAAGGCGAAAAACTACAGCGTTGTTCAATGTTCAGCAGCATTAACCTGTCCAGTAGCATTTCGACATCATAATAATGCAGCTGACTACCCTCGATGCTCGCGCGACTGTACTCTTTTAAACCTTTGATAAGCGCTGCCGCGGTAGTAATAGTACCGCCCACGCCTACCGCCTGCCAATCTCTGTTATCAATACAAACGCTATCGCCAATACGCGCAAAAATTTCCTCTTCGTTCCAGTTATTGACAGCCGCCCGCCCCGCCCCCATTTTTATGCTGACCGCAGCAATATGATTATCATTTTTGTAAATCAGTTCGGTGCTACCGCCGCCAATATCTATCACCATTACGTCATCATTAATACCGGCTAAATTACCGGCCAAGGCTCCGCAGGCTGACAATTCAGCTTCGCGTACCCCGTCAATAACTTCTACTTTGTAACAGCAAACATTGCTGACAATGTCAAGAAATTCCTGCCGGTTAACAGCTTCGCGAACAGCTGCCGTTGCAACAATATCAATATCTTTAACACCGGCCCTTTTAGCTATAGCAAGGTACTCTTTTAATACTGCAACAGTATCGGCAATCGCTGCTGCTGCTAGTATTCCGTCACTGTTGCCGCCTAAACGGGTAGTACACAAATATGAGTTATCGCGTTTAAGGCTGCCATTACTTACTTCAGCGATTAACATTTGCACAGTATTCGAACCGATATCAATAGCCGCTTTTTTCATTATTATATTTCCTCGCAAAACAACGCGAAATATATTCAACAACAGTCTGTCGATATTTTCTATATCATAACATAACAACCGTTGAAAAAAAAGCACCCCATAGGGTGCTTTTTATTATCTGCCTTTTTTGCCCTCCTGATGTTTTTTGAGCGCAACCAATTTCTCATCGCTGTCCTTCATAAAACGTGCCAGTTTATCCTCAAAAGCACCGGAACGCGGCGATTCGCTATCAAATACTACCATCGGCGGTTGTTTTTCCTTTGGTTTTGGTAATATTGCTTGTTTAATCGAAAGACCTATCTTACCGTTTTCTTCAATACTTAGTACTTTGACCTTTATATTATCTCCGACTTTAAGATAATCGTTAACATCCTTTACATAAGCGTCAGCGACTTCAGAAATATGAACCAATCCAACTTTTGCATTCTCAATCTCTACAAAAGCGCCGAATTTGGTTATACCCGTGACTTTGCCGTCAACAATGCTGCCGACAGTTATTGCCATATTATGTATACCTTTCCCGAATAATATAAAACAATTATAAATTTTCAAACGCTTATTGTCAATTATTAATATTAAAAAAAAGAGCCTATCATTGACTGAATTGGCTCTTATAAATATTAATGTACTATTTGGCTATCATCGCCGCTCTTATTCACAGTCGGAACATCGCTGTTTTTAGCTATTGCCACCAGAACTTCACCCTTCTTGACCATACCAAGTTCCTCTCGTGCAATTTTTTCGATATAAGAGTCGTTAGAAAGCAACTTCTTTTGCTCCTGCAATTGATCGTAATCGGCTTGCGCTTCGGCAAGCTGATCTTTATAACTATCTACTTCTTTTAGTATTGAATTATATCTATATAATTGCTGGCAGATTTGCACGATGGCAAAGACTGCGACAAAACAAATCAGCAATTTAAACCAGCGCATACCATTATTTGCCACCATTTTTGTGACCGGTTTTTTAGTGCCAGTATTTCTTTTTTGCTTACTGCTCGCCATCATTATCCTCCGTCTCATCGGTCTCTATCAAACCCAAAGCGTCACCTTCAATAACAATTACTGTTTCATAACCTTTGGCGCGAGCCCTTTGGTAAAGGGTGGCAACCGAGCTTTCAGACATTTTTAATCGCAAGGCAATTTGCTTTGCACCAACGCCCGTCTCTTTTAGTGTAACCACTTGCTTTTCGCGAAAGCTGAGTTTTTGAGCGCCGCGAATCTCAATATGCATACCGATTCCACCCACAAAAAATAAGTTATCTACATTATATCAACATATTGTGGACAAATCAACTACAAATTTATAATTGCAATTATTTTTTTATTCTTTTTTCCAGCGGTACGATTACCGCCTTAAGAAAATTCAATCTTATTTTATAAACAAATGATTTAGAAATAAAATCTGCACGTTCTTTTGACCGCCAAATGGCAAAAGCCGGGCGGTCAAATATAACTTCCCAGTTATTTCCTTCTGAGGTTTTCTTTTGCTTATTTTTTTCATGTTTCTGGCTCCCGACTGGTCTTTTCTCGCGATGATGAACGACATACCAATGCAATATATGTTGCCGAACCGTTACCCTATAGATAACAGCCCCAACCAATATATATATAAATACCGAAGCACGCAGCCCCTGAGATATTATCAACAGCCAAAAGCTGACAGCGGCCGCAAACGATGTCAGCCACCAGCAAATATCAGCAAGAGCTTTTGTAATCAGGCGGCTCAGGCGGCGGCGCAGCAGCAAACAATAGCCATCATAATAGAAGGCCAATACCGCGCCGATCAAAAATGATGCTCCGGTCAGTTGTAATTGTTGCGATAATAATGACATTGCTATTATTTAAGTAAGCGGCCAACAAAATTTTTGCCCTTGGCGCGCATCGTTTTTTCCGCTTTGTCCTGAGAATAACTCATCGCTTCAATTATACCGCTGATTTCGATCTGCTGCTGCTCCAGATTAAGATTAGTGATTTTCAAATCATTGCCGCTAACAGTAAGGCAACCCTGAAGCGTAGACAAAACAACATTGTCGTTATCAAAGCTATCGACCGCTTTGATACCGGTAGCGTTGAGCTTTTGCCTATCTTGCAGATGCAGTGTTTGATTGTTTTCGGCCATATATATCCCCTCCGCTACAAATGTATGCAGCAAAAAAAGAAATATACGAACATTAGCAGATAAGACTGACAACAAATATACAACAAAACAAGTGACATTTTCAAAAAGGAAATTTATCGCTGGAAATACTAAAGGCAGCCGGCGAAAACGCCGACTGCCAAATCAAATATATATATATTTATTTAATTAATCAAAGAGTTTACTTACCGATAAATTCTCATGAATTCTGATAATTGTTTCGCCTAATAACGCCGCTACAGAAAGCGTTTTAATTTTGCTGCAGTGGCCCTGCCGCGCGAAATCAATTGGAATGGTATTGGTAGTCAAAACTTCTGATATTACTGATTCCTCCAACCGTTCCATAGCCGGCGGCGAAAGCACCGGATGAGTACAGCAGGCATAAATCTCCTTGGCGCCCATCTTGCGCAACACGGCGGCGCCTTTGGTAATAGTACCGGCTGTATCGATTATATCGTCAATCATAATCGCATTTTTACCTTTGATATCTCCGATAACATGCATAATTTCCGATTTATTTGCCTCCGGACGGCGTTTATCAATAATCGCAATATCAACTCCCAGACGATCGGCCAAGGCGCGCGCCCGTACTACGCCGCCAACATCGGGAGCGACAACAATCAACTCTTCTTTAGGTAATCCCTTGTAATATTCTGCAAGCAGCGGCACGCCCGGCAAAGGGTCAACAGGGATATCAAAAAATCCCTGAATAGCATTAGCGTGCAGATCCATAGTGATAAGGCGGTCGGCTCCGGCGGCGGTCAAAAGGTTAGCCACAAGCTTAGCGGAAATCGGATCGCGCGGTTTACTTTTTCTTTCCTGCCGCGCATAGCCGTAATAAGGCACCACCGCGGTAATCCGCTGCGCGGAAGCTCGGCGCATAGCGTCTATCATTATCAACAATTCCATCAAGTTATTATTAACAGGAGCGCAGGTCGGCTGAACTATAAAGATGTCACAACCTCTAACGCTTTCACCGATTTCAATAGCAATCTCGCCGTCGCAAAAAGTTTTGACCTTAGCCAAACCCATTGGCAATCCCAAATATTCGGCAATTTCCTCACCCAAAGCATAATTAGCATTCGCTGCAAACAATTTCATCTTCTGGTTACTCATGCCCTACGACTCCCTTTTCAATTATTGGACGCACATCATCAAACATATCCCTTGCTTAAATTCGCCAAGTTCCCTCTTTATCCTGTATTAAAGCGCCAAATACGTTTTATTTTTTTCCCTTTCTGACGCTCCAATTCTCAATATTTGTCTGGCGGCTTCTCGCTACCGCCAAAGCATCGTCCGGCACATCATTGGTAATTGTCGATCCGGCGCCGATTACAGAATTCTTACCAACTTTTACTGGGGCTACCAGGTTAGTATTACTGCCGATAAACGCGCCGTCGCCGATAACGGTAGGATGTTTATTAACACCATCATAATTGCAAGTAATAGTTCCGCAGCCAACGTTGACACCGGTGCCAATAGTGCAATCACCTATATAAGTTAAATGCGGCACCTTGCTGCCCTCTCCGATTTCGCTCTTTTTTATTTCCACAAAGTGTCCCGCCTTGACACGGTCCGCCAAAACCGTACCGGGACGTAAATAAGCAAAAGGCCCGATATCACAGCTATTGCCAATCCGACAATCACACAACATCGAACGGTGCACAATACAATTATCGCCGATAATACAATCCGCAATATCAGCATTGGGACCGATATGACAACCGATGCCGATGCTGCAATTGCCGCGCAGATAAGTATTGGGCTCGATAATTGTATCCGGGGCAATCTTTACCGCCGCATCAATATAAGTTGTATTAGGATCAATCATTGTCACGCCATCCCGCATTAACTGCCGATTCTTACGTAGGCGCAGCACAGCGGCGGCAGCGGCCAACTGAACCCTGTCGTTGATGCCCATAATTTCTTGATTATCTTGGCAAACAAAAACATTAACCGTTTTATCCTGTCTGCGTAAAGCGGTAATCGCATCCGTTAAATAATACTCTCCCTGCGCGTTTTGCGGAACCAATTCGCCAATTACCTGCCGCAATGCAGCGACGTCAAAGCAATAACAGCCGCTGTTGATCTCTTTTATCTGCTTTTGATCGTCTGTTGCGTCCTTCTCCTCGACAATTTGCATGAGATTACCTCTGGCATCGCGGATAATACGGCCATAACCAAAACTGTTGTCTACAGTCGTCGACAGCACCGTACAAGCCGCTTTACTTGCAGTGAAAAATTCCGCCATCCCCTGCAATGTTTCGGCAGTTAAAAGAGGAGTATCGCCGCAGAGCACCAATAGCTTTTGGCAATCATCAGCTACAGCGGGCAAAGCCAGTTGCAGCGCATGACCAGTGCCAAGTTGCCGAGGGCGTTGGTAGACTATTTCGCAGCGTTCATCAAGTACAGGTATGATCTGTTCCGCCTCATGGCCCAAAACGACGATAGTTTGATCAACCCCGACCGCAGCCACTGCGTCTGTAACATAACCAATCATCGGTTGGCCAAGCAGCTGATGCAAAACTTTAGGTAAAGCACTTTTCATGCGGGTACCTTTGCCGGCGGCAAGAATTATCGCAGAAAACGTCATATAATATACCCCGCTAATAGAGAATTATTTTTTATATATTATATCACAATCAAGCATGCTCAACAACAATAATAACGTATATTGAGACACAATCCCTTACCAGTAACTTTTGCGGTTAATAAAAAAGCTACCCCCGCTAAGGGAACAAACTTTAGACAAAAACACCCTAATTGTATATACTTTAACAATTAGGATGTTAAATAGTCAAATAGTTTAATCGTTTATCCTTTTTACTCTGCGCAAAAAATCTGCGCGGGATAAGATCACAAACCTGCCGCATTGGCAACATATAAGAGCAATATCGGCTCCCAGCCGCTCAATACGCCATTGATAGCTGCCACACGGGTGTGGCTTTTTAAGACTTACAATGTCGCCTATTTTTAAACTACGCGCCTGTTCATCGGTTAACATTGGTATCAGCCCCAGCGGATTGCAAAAGATTAAGCGCCTCTTTAGCGTTAGCGCTAACCCACCATTGATCGTCCTGAGTCAATTGACGTACCAACGGCAACGCGGATTTGTCACCTATCTTCCCTAGCGCTTTGGCAGTGGCGGCGCGTACCTGCCATACTTCATCCGTCACAGCAGCTCTTAGCAATTGAGCGGCGTTGTCGCAGCCGCGTTCTCCTAAAGTCGTAACAGCCGCGGCTCTAACGGTAGCGTCGCTGTCCAGGAGACAAAGCACTATATTATCGATCTCATAAGGAACTTTAATAATTGCTAACGCTTCCAATACACGGCGGCGGCTGTCACCGTATATCTCCGGCAACAACCGTGTCAATAGCTTCGCGGCCGGTTCGCCGATGGAAGCTAATATTTCAGCTATTCTTGCTGGTACAAAACGATGTGGTTGGGCTAAAGCCAAGGCCAAATAGGTCATTGATTTATTATCGTGAACCCCGCTCAATAGCCTTGTCGCCAACATTTGCTCTGCTTCGTCACGCGATGCCAACAGCTCGACAAATTGGGAAAGCAAATTTTCATCCGGGCTGATATGGTAGACGGCTATCAAAGTCTCAGCAGAAAACTCCTCTTGATCGCGCCGGTCAAAATAGCCTTGCAGCATTTGCTTGTCGGCTATATAGTTACGTAACGAATATTGCAGCGATTGCGGCAGGCGGTTATAAACCGTAATAATATCATTTAACGAAAATGGCGCCCGCTCGTCAATCAGACTTTTTATATCATTACTCATGCGGTCCCCGCAATTGAGCAATCTTTCCCTCAAAGAGAGAATCTTCTTGCTCATGGCGTTTTCTTCCAGCGATATTGGTACCATGACACGCGGCTCATATTCTTTTTTTTCAAATTTCTGAGTACGAACCACCGCATTACGCCGCATACGCAAAAGAAACAACAACAAAACCACCACAAATAATGCGGCTAACAGCAGATATTTATTATTGAGAAAACCAAGAATAACATTTGACATGTAACTACGCCTCAACCATCAATATAATATATCGTTATTATTTAAAAATTAAATTACTATTTGCGATCAATTACTTTAATTCCGCGCTTTTCCGTTAATATACCGATTATACCATAATTTACAGCGGATGCCTCCAGCAAACTTTCAAGTTGTGCAGCTTTTTCTTTAGCAATAGCAATCAACAAACCGCCACTGGTTTGCGGATCGCAAAGCACCAACCGTAAATACTCGGCTAACGACGAATCATATTGGATATGCTCTTGCAGATAATTTAAATTCCGATAAGCACCGCCGGGAATTACATCTTCCTTGGCCAGTTCTTTAACATGATCAAACACCGGGATAGCGTCAAACCATATTTCCGCACCCAATCCGCTGGCAGCGGTTAACTCATAACAATGCCCCAGCAATCCGAAGCCGGTGACATCCGTTGCGCAGCGCACTCCGCATGCGCACATCGCGGCAGCAGCTTTATCATTAAGCTGAATCATGCTCTGCCAAACAGGCTGCGCTGCTGCAGTGTCTAAAAAATCAGCCTTAATAGCAGCGGAAATTATACCGGTACCAACCGGTTTGGTTAAAAAGAGCAGATCCCCGGCACAACCGGCGCGATTGGTAACGATGCTGTCCGGGTGGGCAATGCCGCAGACAGACAGCCCATATTTAGGTTCATGATCATCGATGGTATGTCCGCCGATCAATAACGCCCCTGCTTCTTTTATTTTATCAGCTCCGCCCAAAAGAATCTGACTGAGCATCTGACGGTCACCGCAAGCGGGAAAAGCTGTAATATTCATAGCAGTCAAAGGCTTTCCACCCATGGCATAGACATCGCTCAAAGAATTAGCGGCAGCAATCTGACCGAATAAAAACGGGTCGTCGACAATCGGCGTAAAGAAATCCAGCGTTTGTATTATCGCTATTTCATCACTGAGTTTGTATACCCCAGCATCATCATAATCATCACTATTGACCAAAAGGTTGGGATCAGTAAAGCGAGGCAGGCAGCTCATGATTTGCGAGAGATCCTCCGGACCCCATTTGGCTGCTCAACCGCCGCTTTCAGTCATGGCGGTGAGGTTTTTAATCTTATCATCATCCATGCCGGCCACCCTCCCTTCGGCACATTTTATAAAACAATATTATAACAGCTATTTGCCGCGAGGACAAGCGGCAATACAGCGACCGCAAATACGTTTGCCAAAACTGTGACGCATTTGCTGTAAATACCTATCGCAGGCAATACCGTCAAAACGGTCGCCTAATGGCTGATCATTAGCAAACAATACATCTTCCAACGCTCCCGCGGGACATGCGTCAACACAAGCATGACAAGTACCGCATCGCGAATCCATCGGCGTTCCGCAGACAAACGGTGCGTCTGTCAGCACCGTTGCCAGGCGCAGCCGTGGCCCGCGCTGTTCTGTGATCAAAGAACAACTTTTGCCGATCCAACCCAGTCCCGCCCAATGGGCAGCCGCGCGGTGGCTGAAAATTGCGTCGAGACGCTCCTCCCCCGAGCGTTGCGATGCCGGCACAGGGAAAGCCATAAAACCAAGGTTTTCGAGATAATTGGCAACAGCCAAAGTCATCTCATCAAGCCGGTTGTTTATAATATCATAAAACCGCAAATAGCTGTGCGAAGGCGCCACAAGCAGTTGATTCACAACCGCTCGCGGAAAATTGACCGCCACCGCTATCGCATAGGGGTAACCGTCCCAACTGTTTCCGTATTGATAATGTATCCATTGCTGATGAGACATTAAATCCGCAAAACCGACAGCATCAGCGCCAAAATTTCTCAACAGGTCAGTTATTTCCTGATTATAATATTTCATAAGTTTCCTCAGAAAACAGAAGCAACATAGCGAATCAGCGGCATAACCGCTTGAGAAGAATCAAACTGCTTTAGCAATTGACCGGACAGACCCATTTTCACCAAAGCCGGTAATATATTATCAGCAAAAATCAATAATAATAATCCCATCAAAACAAGCATCAAAACCGCGCCAACGCCGCTGTTAATAACTCCCAACAAACTATGGCCAAATACCCCAGTCAATAAAGCGGCAATTTTTCGCAAAATCCATGAGACAATGATAAAAATCGCCACAAACGCTACGATCTGCAAAATTCTGTTAGCAGCCGATGAAGTATCAATAAACATTGATATAAAGCCTAATGCTTCACCTGCGCCGGATGATGGCGTAAATACCGGCAATTTAGCTGTTAAGTATTCGGCAACCGGAGATGAAAACATACGGGCAACTTGATAACCCAATACCAATGATCCGACTCCAGCAACTACCCGGATCGTACCCAAACGATAGCCGGCTATAATAGCTAAAACCAATACAACTAATAATACCCAATCAATTGTTAACATAGCTTTTGTCCTTTCGCAAATTACCGAAACAAACTAAACAACAGCATTATTAAATTACTGATCCCAAAACCGATTGTTTATTAATTACAGCAGCAGCATAACCTGCACCGAAGCCATTGTCAATATTAACTACCGTGACACCGCTACTACAACTGTTGAGCATTGCCAGCAGTGCCGCAATACCGCCAAAACTGGCGCCATAACCAACGCTAGTCGGCACCGCGATCACCGGACAAGCCACCAGCCCACCGACAACAGATGGGAGCGCCCCTTCCATACCGGCCACAGCAATTATCGTCTTGGCCGCTTTAAGCTTCGGCGCGGCAGCAAGCAGCCGGTGAATACCGGCAACGCCTACATCATAAATCGCTGTCACATTAGCTCCCATCAGCTCCGCGGTCAACCGCGCCTCTTCAGCCACAGGCAAATCGGAAGTGCCCGCGCAAACAACGGCAATATTACCAATATGTTCCTGCTGGCGGCATAGATAGATCATTCGCGCCGTCTCGTTGTATTGCGCCTCCGGCAGCTTTTTCACTATACAAGCATAAGTCTCGGCGCTGCAGCGGCTGACAATAATATTTTTTGTGGAAGCAGTGGCCAACTTCTCTAATATCTGACAAATTTGCTCCGGCGTTTTACCCGCGCCATATATAACTTCCGGAAAACCCCGGCGGCCTTCACGACTAGTGTCGATTTTAGCACAGCCGATATCAATATAACAAAGATCGCTAAGCCGTTCAGCGCCTTCGGCGGCCGTTATTTTACCCGTTTCTATTTGCGTCAAAAGCTGCAAAATTTCGTCTTTATCCATAAGCAATCTCCTTAAAATATATATATACGCTACCCTTGTGCGTTTGTCCTTTTTCCATTATAATAATAACAGAAATTTACTTGACGGAGGTACGCTATGGCTCTTTCCTGCGGTTTAATTGGTTTGCCAATGGTAGGCAAGACGACATTTTTTAATTTACTGACTGGCGCCGGAGCCGAAACAAGCGCTTTTTTCAGCGGCAAAGTGACGACAAATTCCGGCCATGCCTACGTTCCAGATTATAGAGTAGATTACCTGGCAAAAATGTTCCATCCGAAAAAAACCACCTATGCTCAATTAGAGGTGGTCGATGTGCCCGGACTGGTCAGCGGTTCCGGAAAAGGTCAGGGCACAGGTAATGAATTCCTAGCCGCCATCCGCCAAACCGATGCGTTGGCGCAAATAGTCCGCGCTTTCGACAATCCCGAGGTATTGCATGCCAGCGGCGATATCAATATCCTCCGCGATATTGATATTATTAACTCTGAACTGCTGTTTGCCGATTTACAACTGATCGAAACGCGCCTGCAGCGAATCAACAATGGCCGCAAAAAAAATATGGAGCATCCGCTGGAAGAAGCGACACTACTCAAATGTCAGGCGCTGCTGGAAGAAGAAAAACCTTTAAAGTTGCTTACGCTTGATGAAGAAGAAAGCGAATCGGTCAAGCATATACCTTTTCTAACCGACAAACAAATGATGATAGTAATTAACCTTGATGAAAATCAGTTAGCAACAGGCGATTACCCCAGACGGCAAGAAGTCGAAGCTTTCTGTGTTGCCGAAGGATATGAACTATTGACCGTCTCCGCCAAGGCAGAAGAAGAAATCGCTGAACTCGGCACCGAAGAACAGACGCTATTTCTCGAAGAATTGGGGATTTCCGAAAGCGGCCTCTCCCGCATGACCAAAGCCATCTACCGTCAGTTAGGTTTAATCTCATTCCTAACCGCCGGCGAAGATGAGGTACGGGCTTGGACGATTCCGGCCGGATTACCGGCCAAGGCAGCCGCCGGCAAAATCCACTCCGACATAGAACGCGGCTTTATTCGCGCCGAAACAGTTGCTTTCGACCAGTTAGCGGAGGCCGGCAGTATGGCCACCGCCCGCGAAAAGGGTTATTTCCGCCTGGAGGGCAAAGAATACCCGGTAGCCGACGGCGATATCATTAATTTCCGATTCAACGTATAAACATCAAAACGGGCCGCAATAGCGGCCCGTTTCATATTGTCAAGAAGTGGTCAGCGGGCTGAGAAACAAGCGAGACCAGGCGCGGTCGAAACCGGCGACGCAGGCGTATAAGAGATACGTCGAGGAGACGGTGATGACCACAACGACGTATCGCGAAGTTTATCGACACGCTGAAACGGGCCGCTATCGCGGCCCATTTATTAATTTACAGCATGTTTTTGCGGCGCAGTAAAAAGATCGAGAAAATACAGACAATCAGGGCAAAAACAAATATCACTACATATCCTAACGGACTACCGTCGGTTGTCACACCTAACGGCAGCGTCACGTTCATACCCCAAAAACTAAAGATCATAGTTGGTATTGCAAGAATAATTGTGATAGCCGTCAACAGTTTCATCACACGGCTCAGGTTATTGGAAATCAGCGAAGCAAAAGCATTCATGGTACTGCTAGAAATATTATTGTAAATATCGGCCATCTCGATAGCCTGTGTGTTTTCGATAATCACATCTTCAAGCAAATCCTCGTCTTCTTCATACATTTTCACGGTTTTACCCCGCATTAGCCGGTTCATCACTTTGGCGTTATAACGCAGCGAGGTACTGAAGTAGACTAAGCTCTTTTGCATATTGAGCAGGTATAACAACTCCTCGTTACGCATAGACTTATTCAATTCATGCTCCATTTTTTCGGTTAAACGATTGATATCGCGCAAATAACGCAGAAACAAAGTTGTTTTTCGATGAAGCAATTGAAAAATAAATCGCGTCTTTTTAAAAGTGGCCATACCTTTAATACGGCTAGAGGAAAATTCTTCTAGTAAATTCAAATCGTTTAAACAAACCGTTACAATAAAATCCTCATTTAAAATGATACCTAACGGAATCGTATCGTATAAAATTTCATTTCCGGCGATCGGAGCATGAATAATAATTAATGCCTGTTCTTCCTCAACTTCCACACGCGGAATCTCCTCATCGTCAAGGGGATATTTGAGAAAGTCATATTCTAATTGGGTGGCTGTCGCAACTTGTTTTAATTCGGATTCGGTAGGATTAATCATGTTAATCCAACAACCCTTTTCGATAGTATCACGGCAGTGTAACTTATCATCTATAGTTTTATAAATGAAAAGCATGACGTATACCTCCTTTCGCAGAGGTCGTCAGCGTGAGTGCCGGTGGCCTCCCAAAATCTCTATATAATTTTTATTTAAAAATGATAAGTGGTAACTACCATCAGGACTTGGGCTGCCGTCCATAAACTCACCTCCTAAACATCCATGTCTTTATAATTATATACTTATAATTTCCATTTGAAAAGAGAAAATAATTGTTTTTTATATTTTTTGCAAATATTTTTCAAAACATTTTACATATAGCAGGATTTTATTTATTTATGCATAATAACATGAATAGGTATGTGGGAGACTAAAACTATAGCATGGGGGAGGGCTTTATTATGAACGTAACTGATGTTAGACTGCGTAAACTGTTAACAGAGGGGAAAATGAAGGCTATCGTATCCGTAACTCTTGACAACGCATTTGTGATTCACGACGTAAAAGTTGTGGATGGTCAAAGCGGATTATTTGTAGCCATGCCCAGCCGTAAAACTGCAGCGGGCGAATTCCGCGATATTGCTCATCCAATATCGCAGGAAGCACGGGATATTATTCAGACCAAAGTTATGGAGGCTTATTATCAAGCTTTGGCCGAAGAAGGCCTGGAAGAAGTTCTGGCCAAGGAAGAAGAGGTTAAGCTCCAAAATTACATATAATATACTCAACAATACAGGGGATGATCAAATGATCATCCCCTGTATTGTTTTTATACAAACTAATCATTAAAATATAAATATTGGAAATATTACACTTGTATCAAATAAGAGTCTATGCTATAATAGCAAAGATGCATTATAAATATGCATAGTTCCCTGCTTTGAGCCCGGCTCAAAGCCGTTAGTCCAAAGGGAGGAGGTGAAGGATATGCGTAAATACGAAGTGGTTTATATTATTAAACCCAATTTTGAAGAAGAACAATATAAGCAAATCATCGAAAAATTCAACGCATTGATCCTGAGCAACGGTGGAGAAATTCTTAAGGTAGAGCCTTGGGGAAAACGCCGTTTAGCTTACGAGATCGATAAAATACGGGAAGGTTATTATGTACTGCTGCAAATCAGCGGCGATAATCAATTACCGCGTGAATTGGAACGTAATCTGCAAATTGCTGATGAAATCTTACGCTACCTCGTAGTTAGAATGGAAGAAAATTAATCAGTTATTTTCAAAGGAAGTGATTTCATGCTTAACAGAATAGTGTTAATTGGCCGTTTAACACGCGATCCGGAATTGCGTTATACACCAAACGGAGTCGCTGTTGCCTCTTTCACGCTGGCTGTTGACCGGAGTCGTAAAAATGCGGCCGGAGAGCGCGAAACGGATTTTGTACCAATCGTCGTTTGGCAGCAACAAGCGGAAAACTGTAACACTTATCTATCCAAGGGCAAATTGGCCGCTGTTGACGGTCGTTTGCAAATCCGCAATTATGAGGATAAGGATGGTAACAAACGTACTATAGCAGAGGTTGTAGCAGAAAATGTTCGCTTCCTTTCTCCTAAAGATGGCGGCACCAACAACAATAACTTCGGCGAACAGAAATCAGGCAATACTTCGCGCGAAGATGCAATGATCAGCGATGATGATCTGCCATTCTGATCTTGCTAAATATCGAGTATTATAAGGAGGTTTAACTCATGGCTGATGATAGAAACAACCGCGGCGATCATGGCGATCGCGGTGATCGTAGCGAGCGCGGTGGCAATCGCCGCGGCCGCGGACGCAAACGCGTATGCAGCTTTTGCGTTGATAAAGTCACAGAGATAGATTACAAGGATACCGTTAAGCTCCGCAAATATATTACCGAAAGAGGTAAAATACTTCCGCGGCGCATCTCCGGTAATTGTGCCAAGCATCAGCGCTGCCTCACCGAGGCAATCAAAAGAGCACGTATTATTGCTCTCTTGCCATATACCAACGAATAAAATCAATAACAAAAAAACGCCCTGCTTCTAGCAGGACGTTTTTTTAATTATGGCGATTGCGAAGAATTAGCAGCTGCTATCCCCTTTTTGATCTGCTTTGATAAATGCTGATAATAATCGGTATCAAGTATCCGCGCCGAATAGGTAATTTTATCATTAACCTTTTGATGAATCCGATTTACATAATCTTCGGACACATCTCCCTTGACTTCTCCGGTCATAGAGTTATAACTGGCCTGATCTGTTATCCAGCTATGATCGTTAAACAACACCAACGGTGTGCTGTCAGAAAATATATCTTGTCCCATCAGCAGGCGCGAATCATAAGGCAATCCAAACAGATTAGAAATTGTCGGCAAAATATCCAGTGTTGAACAGGGTTTATCAATCGTTTCCGTCTTCATGCCGTTACGCCAAACCAGTAATGTGCTGTGATAACGCTCAAACGTATCGCTGCCTTGATTCCCCGCCAATTCCTGCCAGGCCTGATCGCTTAAACCATAAGGATAATGGTCGGCGGTAATCACTATTACGGTGTTTGACAATTGACCGGCGGCTTCAAGTTGACCTATCAGATAAGAAACGGCTTGTTCCAGCTCAATATTACAAGCTATATAAGCTTTCAGCTCATCCGATACATTGAGATTTGCAACCTCATCACGGTGTTTGGCCGCTTGAACATTACCGGGGAAATTATAGGGCAGATGTCCGCTAACGGTCATATAGTAAGCATGAAACGGAGCATTGTTAATATAATCGCCAACGGTTTGTTCCATCATCTGCAAATCCGAGGGCGGCCAACCTTCATTAAACTTAAGTCCATTTCCCTCCCCAATAAATTTATAACCTATATTGGCATGGGATAAATTCCGCTCATAATAGGTGTAAGAACTATTGTGAAAAGCCATTGGCTGGCTGTAACCGGCGGCAGTAAACTGTTTTGCTAAACAAAACGGCAAATAATTGTTTGACGATTGGGAAAAACTCCAGGTACCGAAATGGGGCAAAAGGCCGGTACAGGTCAGATATTCGCCATCCGTGGTCGAGACATTCCAAAGCGGATTATAAAAATCACTGAAAGTATAACCCTGCTGTTGCAGCCGTCTCAGTGTGGGAAAAAGGTTGGCATATTTGTCATCCAGCAGATACTGCGAGAAAGATTCGGCGGTAATAAATATCAGATTGCAACCGGAAAAAACTCCGGTATGATCGTTTTGATATGTAGGCTGCACAGATGCAAAATAGCCGTCTATCGCAGCTATATCCGCGTTGGTTTCTTTGGCAGCCAAAGCAGCAAAATTAATATTAAAAGCATTGGCCTGGGCGGTTTCGTAAATATCAGCCATTGCACCTATAGACTTGTCATCTTTATCAACAAAAGAATCATGCGGCTCAAAACCAAATATGGTTCGCGTCGCGTCGATAGAAATATTCCCCAATACGCCAAAATACTGTTGATTTAATGCCGGCACATTGACGTCATAGAATAACGCATAAGCGCCACCCGGAGATTTTTCGCCGCTATTGATGAAACCAAGAAATATCAAAAAAACAATAACTGCCGAGGATACCAAAGTTACCCTGCCAAATTTATCTGCTTTTTGGATAAAGATTTGTTTTGTCAAATAAAACAAGAGAATCGGCGCTAACATCAGTAGTATTTGGGGGAAGTTTTCAACCATGCACTCCCATATTTCTGAGGAAAACTGGGCAACTGCACTCTCACCGTGAAATATAGAATAAAAAAGCATCGGCGTACGGAAAAATTGAATATAGATAAACTGGGCAATAAAAAAGCAGCAGATGAATACTACAAAAAACATCGCCAGCAAATGGCTGACATTCTTATTAGGTGGAAGAGAAACAATAAGTACAATTAAATTAGCAATTATTGCAGCAATAAGTGCAATAGCAATCAAACTGGTGATTTCTAGCTGTCCATAAACAAATACTTTAAAAATAATTTCCAGATAAACAATGGTCGCCAAAAAATAAATCACAAGATACAGAGGCAATGCAAACTTGCCCCCGTCTTGTGACGTTTTTTCCTTTGTAGACAGCATCTTAATTTTGTTCATAGCAAAAATACATAAACATTTCAGTCAGAAATCACTGCAAATGTCATTCCCTGTAGTCTGGTTGTAGTAAGTGTAACAAACGGATACTCTTTAGCAAGCCGTTTGGATACTGTGATCAGCTGCTCACAATCATTTGCTGGTACAAAAACTGTCGGGCCGCTACCACTCATCATCGGATACAATCCCCATGCCCGAATACGCTGCATTAACGTATATATTGCTGGTTCGATCATGCATGCTGGATTTTCCAAAGCGTTATGGCGGACGGCAGCAACAGCATCAATATCTCCTTTACTCAACGCTTGCAGCAAAGCAGGCAAGTCGGTATGCAATCCCGCATTGGCTATATTAAAGCGGCTATATACCGCTGCTGTAGATAAAGGTCGGCTGATATTAATCAAAAGCAGTTGACAACAAGGGACCGGTTCAAGAACTTGAATTCTCTCCCCTATTCCTTCGGCCAGCGCCAAGCCGCCGGTTACAAAAAAAGGCAGGTCAGCGCCAAGGTTCAAGCCAATCTGCTGGAGCTGTTCGGTGCTGAGCCCCAAATCATAAAGTTTATTGACTCCCATCAAAACAGCAGCAGCATCTGCTGAACCGCCGCCAAGTCCGGCGGCAACGGGAATTTTTTTAGTAATAGTGATACTCAATCCACCGCTAAGATGATACTGTTGTTTAAGCAAACGCCAAGCGGTCACGGCAATATTATTGCCCAGAATCAGCTGATTGCAAAAGCAGCTATCCAAATCACTTTTAGCAATAACAACCGTATCCGCCAACTCAATATTTTGCATCAGACTACTCAGCAGATGATAACCATCGGCACGGCGTCCGCAAATATCAAGCGACCAATTTATTTTAGCCGGAGCATTGAGAGTAAGTTGATCCATATCTACTCGCTTTAAAATTAACGATTAATCAGGTAGTTCTTTAGTTTTAGATACTCTTCGCCCAAATAGATCGACGACTGATTCTCATCTTTAAAGGGAAAACAGCTCAATGCCAAAGTCGGTGGCGCTTGCTGCCTCTTGGCAACACCAATACCCCGATAAGCTTTCCACCATTGTTCAATATCAGTACATAACGCCGCAGCATTGGTAAAATTTCCGGTTACCGCTTCCGGCCGACAGCCAATCCGCTCAGCCAAAGTACCATCAGAGTACCAGCACAGGATGTCCGAAGGAGTGGTTTTTTGTTCCACCCATGAAGCAAAAAGATAATCATGATATTCGTAAATAATCGGGTCTCCCAAACCCTTTTCAACCGCCTGCGCAACAGATAGTTCGGCAGAAGGACGAATAGACGCTATCTCTGCCAGCGGTGCATCGGTATATACTTTCTCCATCTGTTTGGCCGCCGTATAAACCTGATGTTTCCATAAATCACCGGCCACAGCAAAGGCTCCGGAAAGATCTCCATAGAAGGTAGCGTAACCAACAGTTGATTCAGCCTTATTACCGTTACAGGCAAAGATACCGCCGTAACCGGCTGTCGCCGCCGCCAGAATACGGGCGCGCTCTCGCGCCTGAACATTTTCCTGCGCCGCCTGATTGAGCGTAATCGTCCAATCAGTGCCGCCGCCGGCGCGTTTCACCTGCGTACGCATAAACTGGCCAACCAAATATTCGAAAGCCTGCTGCATGGGCATTTCCATATAGTTGGTCTGTAGTTTGCGCGCCATTTTCTCAGCCAAATCTCGGGTGATTTCACTTGTAAATTTACTGGGCATGGAAATCAGCAGCACATTCTCGTTACCCAAAGCCTGCGTATATAAACAAGCGGCTAAAGCCGAATCAATTCCACCGGAAATGCCGATAGTAGCATGATTGGCCCCAATTGAAATACAAAAGTTGCGGATTGCCCAGACCATTGCCTCAGATAACTGTTCTACCCGCGCCGGTAAAGAATCACAAGGCGGATCAGTGAGATTGCATAATAACAATTTTTCTCTAAATCGGGGCGCCGTGGCAATAGGCTTTCCCTGCATATCAAGCAAATAAGCGCCACCGCCCAATAAATGATAAGTCTTGCCCTCAGCGACCAACTGGCAACAGCCGCATTGAATATAAGGCCGATTAAGGCCGGTCGGCGGAGCATCATCACTATCAAGAGTAAAAGGCAACGGCGAAAGATTGATCAACAAATCTATATCATTGTTGTCCAAAGGAATTGGTTGATTACGCCAGTCTCCAGTGATAAAACCGACGCGAAAAGCCTTATCGTTTAACATCAGATTATAAATTTTTAGATCACTGTCATGGTTAAACGGCGTATACACCTCATCGATAGCGCTTTCCCGGTTAAGAGTTTCCAAACGCCCCAACTCGCCATCAATAGCCATAAAACAGGCGTTTTCAAGCTTATCATCAACACGTTTAATATTACCGAAAACAACAGTAATCCCGACTGCCGCAGCAGCAATCTGTTGATTAGCCGCCTCGCAATCTTTGTTAAAATCATTGCGGCGGAAATTGTCGCTGGGCAGCATGCCACTGACAACAAGCTCGGGAAATACAATTAATTCGGCGCCGAAATCACGGGCGGCATCAATCATAGTGATGATTGTTTGCAGATTACGCCGCAGATCACCTGCGTAAATTTCCGGCTGGGCGATAGCTATGCTCATGGCAAATCACTCCGTTTAGAAATATTCTCAAGATCAAACGAGCCGTTGACAATATGCTTAATATCACGACCCGTTAATAATTATTATTTAAAATTCTACAGTACCCAACGTCTTCTTGAGGCGTACCATTGCCTCTTTCATCCTGGCTTCTTCCACAGTCAATGTTGCCCGGAAATATCCTTCGCCATACTCGCCATAACCGCTCCCGGGAGTAATAATTACGCCGGCCTTTTCCAAAACATATTCGGCAAAGGAAGCGGAAGTAAAACCTTTGGGCACCGGCGCCCAGACATAGAAAGTGCCTAACGGGAATTTCAGCGACCAGCCCATATCATTGAGACCGCCAACCAAAATATCGCGCCGAGCAGCATAAACCTGCTGCGATGCCTCAACAACAGGCTTATAGTTTAACAAACCGGCGATACCCGCATATTGCACTGCCTGAAACGCACCGCTGTCGACATTTGATTTATAACGGGCCAGCGTTTCCACGGCTTCGGCGTTGCCGACGACAAAACCAATCCGCCAGCCGGTCATATTAAACGGTTTGGAACAAGAGCCAAATTCAATGGCCACATCCTTAGCGCCGGGAATCTGAAAAATACTCGGGGCGACATATCCGTCGTAAGTCATATCGGCATAAGCGGTGTCATGGCAGATCAGCAGATTATATCTTTTAGCAAAAGCTACCGCCTTAGCAAAAAAGTCAAGGTTGGCAACAGCACCGGTAGGATTGTTGGGATAATTTAGCCATAATATCTTAGCTTTGGCGGCGATCTCCGCAGGGATAATATCAAAATCAGGCAAAAAACCATTTTCGGCCAGCAGTGGCAGATAGTAAGACTTGCCACCGGCCAGCATTGTCGCCGTATCGTAAACAGGATAAAATGGGTTAGGAACGAGGTTGATATCGCCAGGATTGACAAAACAATAATTAATATTGGCAATACCCTCTTTTGAGCCAATCAATGAACATACTTCAGTTTTGGCATCTATTTCAACCCCAAAACGATTTTGGTAATAACCAGCTACAGCTGCCCGGTAGGCTAACATGCCAACCGAAGACGGGTATTGATGATTTTCGGTAACCGTTAATTGGCGCTTAATTTCATCAATGATAAAGTCTGGCGTTGGTATATCAGGATCGCCGATACCGAGGCTGATAATATCTTCGCCTTTGGCTTTGGCTTCTTCTATTTTCTTTTCAATGCCGGCAAACAAATATGGCGGTATAGTTTTTACGCGATCAGATTGTTCAATCATAAAATACCTCCGAAGTTATATGTATTAATAACTAAATTAGATAAAAAACTCGCCCTCGGCAACAAAAGTCGCCGGACCGGTCATAAAGACCTTCTGTTGATCGACCCATTTGATATTTAGCGAACCGTAGGTCAGTTGCACTTGACAATTACTTTTGGTAAAACCGTTTAAGACCGAGGCTACAACGGCGGCGCAAGCGCCGGTACCACAGGCATAAGTCTCGCCGCAGCCACGTTCCCATACGCGCATTTTTATAACCTCATCAGAAATTAATTTAACGAACTCGACATTAATTCTGGCCGGGAATGACGGATGATGTTCGATCAGCGGCCCGATTTTTTCCACCGGGAAAGAAGCAAGATCAAAATCATTGACAAATATCACGCAATGAGGATTGCCCATAGAAACCAAAGTAACATTATAGGACTTATCACCGACAACCAACGGCTCGGAAACCACCCGGGAACCCTCAAAGTCAGCCGGAATCTCAGCTGGTCTGAGGCGCGGTTCACCCATATTAACGCGCACTATCCCCTGTTCTTGATCGATAATCGTCGGACTGATTGGACCGGCAAGCGTCAGAAAGACAAATTGATCTTTCTGGATGATACCTTGGTTTTTGGCAAATAAAGCGGCACAACGAACACCATTACCGCACATTTCCGCCTGCGATCCGTCAAAGTTAAAAATCAAAAATTCACTGTCATAACCGGCAATAGGCTTAAGTACTAACAAACCGTCAGCGCCGATACCCAACTGGCGATGGCATATAGTTTTAGCCAAAGCTGCCAAATCTGTCGGCAACTGTTCCGTAAAACCATTTACCAGCACAAAATCGTTACCTAAACCATGCATTTTGGTAAAACGCATTGTCAACACCCTCTTTCTTTAACAGGTAAAACGATTTCTTAAAATTATATCATATGCAAAGATTGGTTTACAAGAGAAAATATGGTAAGCACAATATCAGCCTAAAATAAATATAACACAAGAGACAACTACTGCTCCCCTAAAATTGATAAATTTGGTTATATATTAAAGTTCGGAGGGGAAACGTATATACATCTAAATACTTGACAAAAACATACTCTTCAAATCATAATACGATATAGTACTAATAGATATAAATTATTCGAAGTTATAAATGTAACGTTATCTCCTAATACGAAGGGTCAATATGAATTTACTATCTTTATTTATGATTGCCTTGGGGCTGTCAATGGACGCATTTACAGTTACAGTAGCCAACGCCATGAATTATAAAGGCGCCGACGTTCGCGAGCAGGGACTACGCATGGCGCTGGCCTTCGGTATCGCCCAGATGGTAATGCCGATTATCGGTTATGTCGCCGGCAGTAGCTTTGAAGCGGCGATCAACGCCTTCGACCACTGGATAGCCTTCGGCTTGCTGTTATTGATAGGCGGTAAAATGATTTATGAAGGGGCAAAAGAGCTAAAACAGCCTCACTCAAAAATAAAGTCATCAATGCTGATCAGTAACAAACAATTAATAATCCAGGCTATCGCCACCAGCATTGACGCGCTGGCAGTCGGCGTCAGTTTTGCATTTATCAACATTAATATTGTCGCCGCCTCCATCTTCATCGGAACGACAACGTTTCTTTGTTGTATCATAGCCGCTGCAGCCGGTCACAAATTCGGGCTGTTTTTAAAACAAAAAGCGGTCATATTCGGCGGTATTGTTTTAATAATCGTCGGGACGAAAATATTGCTTGAGCATCTAATATGACAGAAAATCATTAACTAGGACAGTGCAAATATGGAACTTATTAAATTATTAATAGTATTCGTTTTTATTGTGGTACTGCTGGGATTTAAAAAACCGCTGGGGCCGGTTATTTTTATTGCCACAATATTATTGGGCATACTGTTTTTGATACCTCCGCTGAATTTTATAAAAGCATACATAGCCTCCGTAACCAGCGTTGATACCATCGAATTCATATTGGTATTATTCTTCATCATGTTACTTGAACATTTGATGAGCCAGGTTGGTTATATGGAAGGAATGCTTGGCGCTATGAACGCTATCTTTCATAGCAAGAAGATCAATATCGCGGTTTTACCTGCTGTAATCGGACTCTTGCCATCAGCCGGCGGGGCGCTTTTTTCGGCGCCATTGGTAGAAAAATCTGCGGCTGGCACCGCTCTTGGTGCGGAAGAAAAAACATTTCTTAACGTTTATTACCGCCATATCATGGAGTTATTCTTCCCCACATATCCCTGCGTACTGCTGACGGCGCAAATTACTGGTTTCCCTCTGCCTCAGGTAGTGCTGATAATGCTCCCCTGGTCACTGCTAATGGCAATCATCGGTACATATTACCTCCGTAAAGTAAAGAAGGACGAAGAAGCAATATCTGTATCGTTAAAAACAGCACTGAAACAACTGCTGATCAATTTTTGGCCGTTTTTATTGATAGTGATTCTGATAATCGCCTGCGGCATCCGTACTTCGGTTGCCTCCGGTATCACGCTGCTGGCGGTTATATTGGCCAGCCGTATTAAGCCTAGACAACTGCTGAAGATATTCAAAAACGGTACCAAAGTCGACATACTTCTAATGGTGCTGGTTATATTGGTTTTCAAAGATATACTCAGCTATTCAGGTGCTGTCGACAGGTTGCCTGCCTTGGTTTCATCATGGCCGATACCCCCATATCTGGTGTTTTGTATACTTTGTACTTTTATCACCTTTATGACCGGCATGATGCCGGCAATGGTGGCGATTGGACTGCCGTTAGCCTTTTTGGCTATTCCGGGCGGCGGTATCCAATTGATGATGATGTTAATACTTGCCGGATATGTCGGCAATATGGTAACGCCGATGCATATCTGTACCAATATTGTCAGCCAATATTTTCATGCCGATCTGCGCAAAGTATTGTTAATGAGCATTCCGCCTTACGCGCTGGTTTATGTTATAGGCATAATAGTATATAACATACTTTAGAATAAAAATTTGACAAAATCATCTTGAGTATCATATTAATTGACTAAATAGGTCAAAAAGATGTAAAATATTAGGATAAAGTAACAACAGGAGGCATACTATGAGTGCAAGGGATTTTGCGTCACTTCCTAACAATCACTTCATCAATACTATTATCAACAATGACCTCAAGGAAGGCAAATGCGGCGATAAGGTGCATACGCGTTTCCCGCCGGAACCAAACGGCCGTCTGCATATTGGTCATGCCAAGGCCATCTGCATAGATTTTGGCACGGCGCAGGAATATAATGGTCTCTGCAACCTTCGTTTTGACGATACCAATCCCTCCAAAGAGGAACAACAATTCATTGACGCTATTCAGGAAGATGTCCATTGGCTGGGCTTTGATTGGCAGGATCGTCTCTATTATGCTTCTGATTATTTCGAAAAGCTTTACGATTTTGCCGTACAGTTAATCAAAGACGGTAAAGCCTATGTCTGTGACCTTTCTCAGGACGAAATGCGCGCTTACCGCGGCACGCCTACAGTACCCGGCACACTCAGCCCTTACGCCTCGCGCAGCGTTGATGAAAATCTGGAGCTTTTTGCCCAGATGCGGGAAGGACATTTTGAGGACGGCAGCCGCGTACTGCGCGCCCGCATCGACATGGCTTCATCCAACTTTAATATGCGCGACCCGGTAATGTACCGCATCCAGAGGTCGTACCATCAACGCACCGGCGATAAATGGTGCATCTACCCGATGTACGATTATGCCCATCCGATTTCCGACGCGCTGGAAGGTATCACCCATTCCATTTGTACGCTTGAATTCGAAAATCACCGGCCGCTTTACGAATGGTTCATCAATAATGTTGACGTACCCTGCAAAAGCCGTCAGATCGAATTTGCCCGGCTCAACATTACCTACACCGTGATGTCCAAACGTAAACTGCGCCGTTTGGTAGAAGAAGGCTATGTCAACGACTGGGATGACCCGCGCATGCCAACGCTTTCAGGAATGCGCCGCCGCGGCTATCCGGCCGCTGCCATACGCGATTTTTGTGATAAAATCGGCGTAGCCAAAGCCAACAGCACTGTTGAGTTCAGTCTGCTTGAGCATTGTGTGCGCGATATTCTCAATACCAATGCCAACCGCGCCATGGCCGTTATCGATCCTTTAAAAGTAGTAATTGATAACTACCAGGGCAGTGAACTGTTACCGGCGGAAAACAACCCGGAGCTGCCCGAGCGCGGCAAAAGAGAAATCAGCTTCAGCAAAGAAATATTTATTGAACGCAGCGACTTTATGGAAGAGCCGGTCAAAGGCTTCCATCGACTGACGCCGGGCGGCGAAGTGCGATTAAAATTCGCCTATATTATCAAATGCGAGAGCATCGTCGAGGACGAAAACGGCAATATAATTGAACTCCATTGCAGCTACGATCCAACAACCAAAAGCGGCAGTGATAACTCCGGCAAAAAAGTCAAAGGGACTATCCACTGGGTAGATGCGGTAACAGCCATTCCGGCGACACTGCGCCTGTATGATTACCTCTTTGCCAAAGAAAATCCCGACGATGTTGAAGAAGATAAAGATTTTATTGATTATCTTAATCCGCATTCTTTGACCACTGTAGACCATGCTTTACTCGAATCGTCATTGGCCGACTCCGACCAAGGCGTTCCCTACCAGTTTATGCGCCAAGGCTATTTTATCGCAGATTATGATTCAACACCGCAACATTTAATATTTAACAGAATCGCCTCTCTCAAAGACAGTTGGGGAAAACAAAAGTAAAGGAGTATTTTATGAAAAAAAAATTATACCGCTCTACGGATAAACGGATGCTCGCCGGTATTTGCGGCGGACTGAGCGACTTTTTTGGCATTGATGTCACAATCATCCGTATTATCTGGGCAGTATTATCTTTATTTTACGGAGTTGGAATTATTATTTATATCATCGCGATATTTATTATACCCAACGACCCCGGTTATATCGATATGCAATGAGCCGCAAGGCCGCATTAATCATGCGGCTACGGCTGGCAGATCATTTTAGCGACAATTGCCGGCCCCGGCAAATCCGAAACTTCCACGCCCAGATTGGCTGCGCCGCTGGCATACAATCCGGCGTTCATATCACCTTCCAGGCAGTAACTATGCAATACTATTTTTATTCCCTGCTCCTGTAGCCTTTTAATTGTGGCAGCAGCTACCGGCGGGATATTGCCTGCACCATAAGCGGTAATAACTACAGCACGTGCCCCGGCCGCGGCTGCAATAATCGCTTGTTCGCTAATGCCGGGAAACAGTCGAATCAAAGCAATCCGTTGATCGTAATCAATATTGAGCTGCAGTTTTTCCGCAGTAAGCTGCGGCGGATTATTAATAATAAGCTTACCGTCTTTAACTCGGCCGATTTCTTGGGCGCCAATGCTGATAAACGCATCATCGGCAGAAACATGAAACTTATAAGCATGACAACCGTCAATAATTCGGTTGGCAAATACCACCATCACTCCCGGCAGATTGCTTGCCGCAACAGTAAAAGCCGCCTCGAGATTACCGGGTGCATCACTGTTGGCAACGATAAGCGGGCGCTGGCTTCCGGTTAACACCAATGGCTTATTTAGCCCCGGCAACATAAACTTTAGCGCGGCGGCGGTATAAGCCATTGTATCAGTTCCGTGACTGATAACAAATCCATCATAATCACTGATTTGTTGATAAATAGCTTTTGCAATTTCAACCCAATCAGCCGGCGTCATTTCCGCACTGTCAATATTCATTAACTGCTGGCAATCAATCTGATATTGCTGCTGTAACTGCATAGGAAGACAGCTTAACAATTGCTTAGCGTCCAAAGTTGGCGTCAGTCCGTTTTCAGTTTGGCTGGCGGCTATCGTACCGCCGGTAGCGATTAACAAGAGTTTTTTCATGATTTATTATTGCCCCTCCGATTTATTTGCGGAGTTCTAAAATCCAACAGCGGAGATTTACGATTATAGTATATAATTATTATACCGGCCGCAATGCAAATTATTGATACGATCATAGCGGTCCGTAAAAAACCGACCATCAGACTATCGGTGCGGAATGTTTCAATGAAGAAACGACCGATTGAATAAACAATCAGATATACGGCAAACACGCTACCGCGGCGATGGGGACGCCGTAACAGCTTAATTGATATGATAAATGTCAAGATATCCCACAGCGATTCATAAAGAAAGGTCGGATGACGGTAAGCGCCGTCAATATACATAGCCCATGGTAAATTGGTTGGATAACCGTAGGCCTCCTGGTTAAAAAAGTTGCCCCAGCGTCCAATAGCCTGACCGATGGCCAGCGAAGGACTAAAAAGATCAGCCCAGCGCAGGAAGCCCGGTTCTTTACGATGCGTCATCAGCCAACAAGCAAGTATACCGGCAATAATACCGCCGTGAATTGCCAAACCACCCTCCCAGGTGCGGAAGACTCGTGTCCAATCGGCCGCATAGGAACTCCAATTAAATATTACATAATAAAGGCGCGCGCCGATAATCGCCGACGGTATCACCGCCAGCAAAATATTAATCATTTGATCATCGTCAAGCGCTTCGCGTTTGCTCTCACGATAGGCCAGATAAATACCAAGTGCCAACGCTAAACTAATAAGAATACCATACCAGCGAATATACAGATTGCCGATACTAAATGCGATAGCCGTTGATGACATAGCACAACCTCCAAAATATACAGTTATTATATACCATTTTGGCAAGAATAAATAGTCCGTATTAAACATTAGTTACTAATAAGTGAGGTAGTATGGAATTTAAAAGCATAATGCTTGCCCAAAGGGATCTATTTAATCATTATCTGCATGGCCGTCGCTATGAACTGGCGGCTTATACATTTAATGCTTTTTTTATCTGGCGTGATTGGGATCCTTACGGCTGGACGGTAATTGACGACGCGCTCTGTATCAAAAGTGACTTTCGCGGCTATGACGCGGTTTTCCCTCCCATTACGGCTGATGACAACGCCCGGTTGCGGGCGACGGAAACATTGATCAAATGGTATGAACAAAGGAATCTACCGTTTTTGTTCAACGAGGCCTCTGAGTCAACCATCGAGTTTTATCAACGTTATATGCCGGGCATATTTGTACCGGAGGAATTCTGCGGTGGCACCAATTATATTTACCATCAGAAAGATTTGGCCTATCTGAAAGGTAAAAAATACGCCGCCAAACGCAATCACGTCAACCGATTTATCAGAGAAAACCCCGATTACCAACTGCTGCCGCTAACACCTAAGCTGGCAAATAAATGTAAAGACCGACAATTGCAATGGTCAACCGCTTACGATATGAGCAATTATGATCTACAAATGGAGCAAAGAGGCGTATTGTTGGCGCTTGATCATATCAGCGAACTCAAAGGTTGTCTCAGTGCCTGCTTAATGGTTGGGAATTCAATAGAAGCTTTCACTATTGGCGAACCGCTCAACGACGATACATTCTTAATACATATTGAGAAGGCCAATAAGCAGCTAGCCGGTTCGTTCCAAGCGATCAATCAGCTATTTGCCAGTCAATACTGCAGCGGCTTCCGCTATATCAACCGCGCCGAGGATATGAGCAGCGAGGGTCAATGCAAAGCCAAACTTAGCTATCATCCCTGCTGTCTCGAACATAAATATTTATTACGCCGCAGAGATCAGATTAATAATAATCAGGGAGTTGTCCTATGATATTCCGTTATGCCACCGATAACGACACTTCGGTGATCAAAGAACTCTGGCGGTCAGAATTTGAGAGCTGGGAACCATATTTTAGCTGGTATTTCTCGCGAGTCTACCGCCCCCAGTTGACTCTTATCTGCTGCGATGGCGGTGAGATAGTCGCCTCTACGCAAATTGCACCATACTTGCTCAATCTCCGCAGCATAGAAGTTTCCGCCGCTTATTTGGTTGGTGTAATCAGCTCACCGGCGCGGCGCGGCGAAGGCTTTGGCCGCGCTATCGTTAAACACACACTTGATCAACTCAAACAAATGAACATCCTTGTAGCTTTGCTATATAGCGATATCCCCGAATTTTATCTGCCGATGGGCTTCCGCCATTGTTATTGGCAACAACACAGGCACTGGCCGGCAAAGGTAGGCAGAACCTCCAATTGGCGCACAGGCACAATCTGCGCCGAAGACATTTATACCATGGACAAAATCTACCGGCAAATGCATGTCGGCTGTCACGGCCAATTATTAAGGGACATTAACGATTGGCACAAACTTCTTGAAGAAGCCGCCTGCGATGCGGCGTCGATCAAAATCGGCGACGGCTCCTACCTGATTTGTTATCGTGAAGGTTCATCTCTGCGGCTACGGGAATTAGGATATATCAATCAAACTGCTCTTACCAGCGCTAAAAAGGAGGCTGCAAATATTGCCGCCACCCAAGGTTTGGCTACCGTTATTTGGAATGCCCCTGCTGACTATCCACGCAAGCCGACAGCAAACCTGCATCCGTTTGTCATGGCGCGGCTCGTTGATTACCGGCAGTTGCTTCCTGTACTTCCCTATCCCGCTGATATAACGGCTAATTTCACATTTGCGATTGATCCAGATCCGCCATATCTCCTAAACATTGGCAACAGCGGAACAGTTTTGCCGGTTACAACAGATATCGGTAGCTTAACCCAACTTGTTTTCGGAGCTAAAACTGCAGACTCGGAACATTTTACATCTGCCCCGCAGACACTGTCACTGCTCAATCAGTGTTTTCCGCCTATGCGCTGCCGCATCAACGAATACACATAAAAAAAACGCCGTATAGGCGTTTCAGACTGTCAAAGAAGCGGCCAGCGGGCCGAGAAACGAGCGAGACCAGGCGGCCCAGCTGGCTTTTGTTTAACAACAAAACCAGCAGCTGAGGCACGCAGGTAAAACTCAAGATAAAATATCTTGGTTTTACCTCAGCGGCCTAAACCGGCGACGCAGGCGACCTATCTGGCTTTTACCTTGCGGTAAAACCACAGCTAATACACTTGCTACGCTGCTTCACCGCTACGCGTCGTATTAAAGATACGTCGAGGAGACGGTGATGGCCTGGGCGAAGTATCACGAAGTTTATCGACACGCTGTAGGCGTTTTTTTATTGCTCTTGTTTCATAGCGTTCTTAAATGCAGAGCGGCTGCGCCGGCCCCAAAACAAATAGAGCAGCAACGATATAGCAGCAGCACCGACCATTAGCGTAAACATATTGCTGTAACCATAAGTTTTAACCAATATGCCACTGATAATACCGCCCATGCCGATACCGATATCAAAAGCGCAGAGTATAGTACTGCTAGCGGCGCCGCGCTGCTCCGGTTCCGCCACCCGCAGCGCCATTGTCTGCATGGTGGGAACCAATGTACCAAATCCGATACCGTAAAGCAATGCCGCGCAAATAAATAACGATAAGCTATGACCATAAGCGATCAACAGCAGAGAGGCAGCAATTGCCCCATTACAGACAAAAATCAGTACGCTTTCACCACGCCTGTCTGCAACACGTCCACTTATCAGCCGCGCAAACGCAACGCTAATCGCCATAGCTGCAAAAAATATACCGCCGCTGCCAACTTTTGTCTCCACCGCATAAAGCGCAACAAATGCCTGTACCGCGCCGTATGTCAAAAGGGCCGCTAAAGTAATTGCCGCCGCAGGTAACGAGTCTTTGTTAAGCAAAGTTCTGATATTTGGACGCAGACTGGCACTGTTTGCGGTAATTTCAATGTTGGGGAAACGCATCTGTAAAGATAAAACAAAAGCAACCACCGCCAGCGAGCAAGAAGTATAAAATAAAGGGATAAAACCAAGATTATTCATTAAAGCAAAACCAATGGCCGGGGAAATCGCCATTGAGAGAGTATTGGTTAGCCCGAAGTATGAGAGGCCTTCACCAAGCCGCGCACGGGGGATGATATCACAAGCGGCCGTATTGACCGAGGTTGTGGTGCAGGACCAGGCAACACCGTGAAGCAGTCGCAGCAATATCACTATCGCAATTAGTTTTACCCACGGGTAGACGGCAACAATTGCGATAATCGCTGCTGCGCCGACATATAACAGCAAACGCCGGCTCTTGTGATCAAGAAACCAACCGATGAACGGTCTGACAATCACCGAAGATACTGAAAAAATTCCCACTACAAACCCAACTACGGCTTCGTCGCCACCCAAACTTTTGACAAAGAAAGAAAACGTCGGTACCAACATATAAAAGCCAAAAAAAAGCAGCATATTCAGCATACAAACCATTATAAACGGTTTATTCCAAATCGATTGCTTCTTTGTCTCAAATTTGTCGGACATATCCAGCCTCCGCGGTTATTGGCATTAAAGCTGTTTAAACTATACTTGCAGATTTTGGGCATTTTTATAAGCCGATGGCGTTTTGCGCGCCCATAACATGTATGTGAATATGGAGATTATGGTGCTGATACCCATTAAAGCATACATCGTACGGTAACCAAAAGCGGTAATCAGTATACCGGCGATAATACCTCCCAAACCGATGGCAATATCGAACGAGCAGAGAAAGGTACTCATGGCCGCACCGCGTCTATGCACCGGCACTATCCGTACCGCCATAGCCTGCAGGGCAGGAATACTGGTACCAAACCCCAAACCAAAACAAACTGCCGCGGAATAATATGTAATAAGGTTATGACCAAGTGCAATCAGTAATAATGCGGCGAGATAAGCAAGGTTGGCAAAATACACCATCAGCGCTTCACCATGCCTGTCGGTCAATTTGCCGCTGAATAGTCTGGTGGATGCCGAAAAAACTGCCATAATCGTAAAAAAAAGGCCCCCGGAACCCAGTCCGGTTGCGGTGGCATAAAGCGCTATAAACGAATTAATGCTGCCATAACTGATAATAGAGAAAAATTCTACAACCGAGGCCGGAAGCGCATCAACATTAAACAAACGATGAAATAAGTTACCGCCTCTTTCGGTAACCATATCTTTGTTAATCGGCTGGTAGTTTAGACGCCGCGCCACCAAAAAACTGACAATGGTCATGCCTGCTGAAGCAACAAAAAGGATATGAAAACCGAGCGCTTTCATGACCACCAGTCCCAAAGCCGGTGCAATCGCCATAGAGATCGAGTTGGTCATACCAAAAAATCCCATCCCTTCCGCAAAACGAGTGCGCGGTATGATATCACAAGCAGCGGTATTGGAAGCCGTGGTAGCTCCCGACCAGATAAAGCCATGCATTACCCTCAACATAATTGCAATAGCCAATACGGGAATAAAATTATAAGCGACAATAATAGAACCGACTATCGGCAGACCGCATATTAACAGCTTACTGCGGCTTTTAGTATCAAGAATCCAACCGGCCAAAGGCCGCATCGCTAAAGCGGCAAAAGCATAAGCGCCTGCGACAAAGCCGACGATAAGTTCATTACCGCCCAGGCTTTTAATATAAAATGGGAAAGTCGGCATCAGCATATGCGACGATATATAGATCAAGAATTCCAATAAACATATATAGCAGAAAGAACGTGTCCAAAGCTGTTCTGTCAGTATAGCGGCAGAACCGGCATCTTTATTTTCATTTGGTTGATACAAGTGTTTGACTGCAAGCGGCGAATGCATTAATAAGACCTCAATCAAAAGTATGATTTAACTGTATGAGTATAAAATGGCTATTACTATAAACAAAACTTGGGCAGATAATCAGTTTAACGGTTGAGCATATCGGTAATAAATTGTTTGGCAGTTCTGCCGCTACGTGAATTATAGCGACGTTCCCATTTAATTGCCTCCGCACGCAGAACATCCGGTTCAATCTGCAAACCGGCGGCAGCTGCCAGACCGTCAACAATCTGTAAATATTCTTCCTGTGTCGGCGGCGGGAAAGTAATGGTGATGCCAAAACGTTCGGCCAATGACAGTTTTTCGGCAACAGTATCGCCGATATACATATCCTCGCTGCGCTGCAGCCGGTCAGCCCAGCTTTCGCTTATCAGATGGCGGCGGTTTGATGTGGCGTAAATAACGGTATTCACTGGAGCTGCCGTAACTCCGCCCTCTATCAATGTTTTTATTTCCCGGTAAACGTTATCGTCGGCATCGAACGAGAAATCATCAAGAAAAATGATAAATCTTTGACGATAACCAGCTAAAACACGCATTATCTCCCCTAAGCTACTCCAATAGCGGCAATCCACGGCAACCAGCTTTAATCCCTGTGCGGCAAAACTGTTGACAGCAGCTTTAATCAGCGAAGATTTTCCTGTGCCCTTTTCACCGTAAAGCAAGAGGTTATTAATAATGCCGCCGTTAACAAACGTATTTGTATGCTCTTTGATTAGCTGTTTTTGACGGTCATAAACAAACAATTGCTCAAAAGAAACCGTATCATTATTATCGACGCCTCGGAGTCCGTCCTGCCAAATAAAGAAATTATGACGACAGATATTTCCAAAACCGCAATGGTAATAAAAATCAGCCAGCATTCTTACTGCGGCAGAGCCATCGCCTTTACGGAAAATACCAGCAAATTCACTGTGAAAGTTGTTATAGTAGTTATTGTTGTTAACCGATAATTGAGTAGGCGGCAATTCCGTTAACAAATTTTGCCAGCTTTGATTGGGAGCATGCGGCACCATATCTGTCTTAGCTGCCAAAGTATTTAATTCATCAGCAACAATAGCCAATAATGTATCAGGCAACTCGGCAAACGGTACTGCTGCAGCAGCGCGGCTAAAAATATTATCATCACAAATAATGGCGTCAAGCAACCAAATATCGAAAACATTACCTGATATCTGTTTATTTACAGCTCGCGCCAATAACATTTGACAAAAATCATTCCAATTATTTTGATCATCAATGGCTGCCTGATATACACGCATTAATTGGTCATCGGTTATGTTGCGATATATAATAAGGTTGGCAATATTATTATTCATATTCTATATTACTCCCAAGCATTATTGGCGAATCACTATTTTTTATATTCGTATTAGTATAACATATTATCTTTTGTTATGACAGTCAATTGAAGGAAAAATCGCGAACAATGCAGAAAAATACTCAGGAATAATAATGAAACTTGAGGATATGATAATGAAGAGCTATTCCAACATTAATGATTTGTTGGCTGATGATAGCGATCGCGTCATTTTAACTGATTCACCAAAACAGCAAAATCAACAAAGAAAACAAGCTGCCTCATATAGGCAACGAAAATCCCGAAAACGGTACCGTATCGTACCTCTTGTTTTATTTGGACTTATTTGTTGTGCGCTGTTTATTGTCATTGGTTGTTTTATTTGGAGTATCATCGCTTACTTCACTCAAACAGATGTTGCTCTGTCAGTCGGACAACCATTGTTAATCTTTTTCATTGCCGTCCTGCTTTCCTCGGCGCTGATTACCTTAATGATTCGTGGCGGCAAAGTCTTTCCCGTATTGGCGTTAGCAGTTATTGCTTTTATTACCAACATGATCATAACCAATTATTTAGGAGTCAATATCAACATCACCAGCGCCCTGCTCAAATTACTGATTATATTGTTGGCAGCCGTTTTTGGTTTTTCATCCGGCAAAACACTTAGTATTTTGTTATATAAAAAGAAGCCAAACAGATAAATTAAATATAAAAACAATCAATAGCTAGTTTGAATAACCGCACTACCGATTCGAAACATAAATAAATTATAAGGGGTATTCGGTATGCGGCAAAAATGGTTAGGCAGTATCTTCCGCCATCGTTTTGTGGTAGTATTACTGCTGATTATTCAAATAGCTATTTTAGTTTATATCATAATAAGCACCAGTGCAGCTTCTTCCTGGATTAACTTGGCACTGACCATTTTCAGTTTTTTTGCGGCGCTATATATTGTCGGCAGTCCCAGAGAAAAGAATCCCTATAAACTAACCTGGATTTTTTTAATACTGATCTTCCCTGTATTTGGCGGTCTATTATATTTGCTGTACCGAATACAATCATCCTTCCATCACTTTGGTCGGCGCTTTAAAACCATGCTGGAAGAAAGCAAATCTCTGTTAAACGATAGCGACTATGCCCTGGAGATGGCTGTAAAGGAAACACCGGAATTAGCCACTCAGATAAATTTTTTACAGAGCTACGCCGGTTTTCCCATTTACAACCACACTGAATATGAGTATTATACCCAGGGCAAAACCATGTTCAAAAGCTTGATAGACGAGCTGTATAAAGCTGAAAAATATATATTTATGGAATACTATATAATCGAAGAAGGCGTGATGTGGAACTCCATACTCGATATTCTGCGTCAAAAAGCCGCCAGTGGCATTGAGGTACGCGTCCTCTACGATGATTTTGGCTGTTTTAAGCGTCTGCCTGCCGACTATCCGCAGCAATTAAATGCCATGGGTATAAAATGCCATGTTTTTAATCCCTTTCGTCCTTTTCTAAGCGTTGTACAAAACAACCGAGATCACCGAAAAATAACCGTTATTGACGGGAAAGTAGCCTTTACCGGCGGTATCAATTTAGCTGACGAATATATAAATCTTAAATCGTCACTGGGATATTGGAAGGATATTGGCATAATGGTTAAAGGACTGGCTGTACGCAGTTTTGTGCTGATGTTCCTGCAAATGTGGAATTTCAGCCAAAACAGTTCCGAGCAGCTAAACACTTACCTCCCGTCTAATAACGATTTTAAAGAATGTCCGGATGACGGTTTTATTCAGCCATTTTGTGACAACCCGATTAACGAGGATAATATCGGAGAGCAAGTCTACCTTCAAATAATCAATAACGCCAAACAGTACGTATATTTGACTACGCCATATTTATTACCCGACGACAATATGTTAACCGCATTAAAATTGGCGGCGAAAAGCAATGTAGATGTTCGTATTATCACGCCAGGACACTGGGATAAATATTTAGTCCACATTGCCAACCGCGCCTATTACAGGGAATTGATCAGAGGCGGTATTAAGGTGTACGAATATAAAAAAGGTTTTGTTCACGGTAAATCAATTATTGCCGATGACAAAACAGCGGTTGTTGGCACAATTAATCTTGATTATCGCAGTTTTTATTTGCATTTCGAATGCGGCGTTCACCTTTATAACAGCAGAGTAATACCGGAAATAAAGAAAGATATATTAGAAACGATCAGTAATTCGTATCTGGTACAAAGAGAGGATTGTATTCACAATGCATTTACGCGTCTGATTCAGGAAATAGCCCGTTTAATATCCCCTCTTATGTAATAAAAAAACAAGCCGCTAAAAGCGGCTTGTGAAACTGTCAAAAAGTATCAGCGAGCTGAGAAACAAGCGAGACCAGGCGTCGTCGAAACCGGCGACCTAGCTGACTTTTACCTTGCGGAAAAACAGCAGCTAATGTCTTCGCATCGTGTAAAAGATACGCCGAGGAGACGGTGATGATCTGAACGACGACCTAGCTGGCTTTTAACTTGCGGTAAAACCGCAGCTAATGCACTAGCTGCGCTGCTTCGCTGCTTCGCGTCGTATCGCGAAGTGTATCGGCACGCTGACAAGCCGCTAAAAGCGGCTTGTTTTTTTAGCTGCCTTACGACAGGCATACTGCAAACCAAACACAGTTATCAGCAATGCCGCTGCAATACCCCAGATACCCAAACCAATACCGTTGGCATTCCCCTGTGCTGTTGTAATCATACCATAGCCGATATAGTAAAACATACCTACGCAGATTAGTTTGACCAAAGACAGTCCGGCAAATATAACCGCCAAGACAGGGACGGCATTCTCTTTGGTAATCGTCACGTTGAGATTAACCATTTTGGGGAAAAAACGCACTAACGATATAACTATGTAAACTAAAATCATTATGCCGGCAAAAAATAAGATACTGTTTTTATTGCTCCAACTATCCGGCATACCGTTCGCGCCAAAATGGCTGGGAATCACATCAGGTAATGCGGCATATTTACTAAAAATTAATACTAAAGTAAGAATTAATCCAACAGCAGCCAATACTTCGCAGATAATTTCCATTTTGCTGCGAGGGATTTGCGGTAATTCGAAATCAATTTTGAGCATACCAACAACCTCTTTCTTTATTATTCAATAGTCAGAATGATCGGCTCTCCATCAGTTACTACAACAGTATGCTCAAATTGTGCAACTCTGTTATTGTGAGGTGTTTTAAGCGTCCAGCCGTCATTTTCCTCTAACACATAATCGTCCCCTTCGGAAACAAACGGCTCTATCGCCAATACCATACCTGATTTGAGCAAGCGTTTATCCCGCTTTTCATGATAATTGTATATACTCTCAGGATCATCGTGAAGCGAATGACCAACGCCGTGTCCGCATAAATTGCGGATAGTTTTATAACCTTGCTTATGAGCTTCTTTTTCAACAATTAAACCCAGTTCATTTAAGGGGAAACCATCACGGGCTGCCGCGATAGCTTTATCAAGAGCCGTCAGGCAACATGCAAATAATTTCTCGGTATTGTGCTTAACAGGCGGCACGGCGAAAGTTGACGCGGTATCGCTAAAGAAACCATCTTTAACCGCTGAGACATCAATATTTACTGTATCTCCGGCCTGAATAACCCTTTCGGATGGAATACCATGAGCTACCACCTCATTTACGCTGATGCAGGTATGGCCGGGAAAATCGTAGCAGAAAATCGGCGCCGATTTTGCGCCGTAACTCTCCATTATCTGGCGTCCATATTCATCCAATTCTTTTGTAGTAATGCCAGGTTTTACTGCTTCGCCCATTTTACGCAGCGTAATTGCCGCGATCCGGCCAATTTCTCTCATTGCGTCCATTTCTGCAGCAGTAGTAATTATCATTAATAGCCTCCTGAATGATTTATTTTAACATATAATATCACATTTCTACATTTGATGCAAAAATCCGCATCAGATATATAAGAGAACGGTCATTTACGACCGTTCGAGCCTGTAGACAAAGTATAAGGCTCCTAGACTGAGATAAAAGGCCAAGTCCTAGGCGGCAGCCAAGGCCAGGCCGGGAGCGTATACGGTAATACGTGACCAGCCTGGACTTTAGGCTGCCAACAACGGAATTGGCCTTTTATCTACGGTCTGGAACGGTCATTTATGACCGTTCCTTATGCTTCGGCAGTCTACCTGACTTTTTTAAAGCTTCCCGTAATAAATACTCAATATGCCCATTAACACTGCGCAGCTCATCAGCGGCCCAACCTTCGAGAGCTTTATAAATATCGCCGTCTATACGCAGCGGAAAGCTCTTACGTTCGCTCATCGTTTAATACATGCTCCCAACATTGATTACGGGCTGTGACGAACGATCAGCGATGATGGCAACCATAATGTTATTAATCATGTTGAACTTGCGCTCATCGTCCAACTCAATAGAACTAATCTTTTGTAAATCATCAATAGCCATTGTCGCCATACCAACCGCACCGTCAACAATAATCCGCCTTGCCGCCAATATTGCCGAGGCTTGCTGCCGCTGAAGCATTGCACTGGCAATCTCGGTCGCATACGCCAGATGGGTCAACCGTGCTTCCAAAACCTCAACTCCCGCCTGTCCCAGGCGTGCAGAGGTTTCCTGCATTAATTGCGCCGATACTTCATCGGCATTGGCGCGCAGCGAAAATCCCTGCTCATCAAAATTATCATACGGATATTGGGCAGCAACATGACGCAACGATGTTTCGCTTTGGATCTCTACAAATTCTTCATAGTTGTTAACGTCAAGTAAAGCTTTGGCGGCATCAACTACCCTGAATACAATAACAGCGGCTATTTCTATGGGATTACCGTTTATATCATTTACTTTTAGCTTTTCACTGTTAAAGTTGCGTATCCGCAGCGATACTTTTTTAGATGTTGAAAAAGGTACCGTTAACCAGATACCGTTTTGGCGGATACAACCGATATACCGTCCAAAAAAAATCACTACCGCAGCGGTATTAGGTTGAACAATCACCATTCCGGTCGCTAAAATTACAAATATAATTATACTAATAACCGCAACAGTAATATAAAGGTTAGTATGCAGCATGACCCCGCTTCCAAGCAAATAAAAGCAATAGATACTTAACCCCAGAAAAATAATAATCAAAAGTAATCCAATAAAGCCGTTGATTTTCCAAACAGGTTTTTCCGCGATTTGTTTATTTTCCTTGTCCATTAAAATCCTCCTAATTTGTTTCAAGAATAGCTTCATGTCTGATATATATATGATATCACATACATATCACTATTTCAAGTATATTGTATTAAATTATAATTTTTTTTAAAAAATAGCCTTCTGCTAAATTTTTTCCACAATATTGATTTGCCAGTTTATATGATTAATATCATGCTGGGTTTGTTGTACTTGTTTTATTAAATCTGCGGCAGTTGCATAATCACCCTTTCCGGTATAATAATTACTTAACGCTATTGATAATTGTTGTTGTTGATCTGATAATGTTTGTATTTGGTTTTGACGACGTAGGTAAAGCTGGCTGCAGCAATATTCGGAGCCGCCGGCAAAGAACCAGACCGCCGAAAAAACAAAAATTACAACCACTACTCCGCCGACAATTCTTAATAATACACGTCTTTTCAGCATTATTTTTAACCTCCGCAACAATCGTTTGCTGAGGTTTTTCTCTGCCAAAACAGCCAATACCTTTACACAAATACCAACAAATACCCCAGTAACAATACTATATCCGACAGATTCTTTATGTCGCATTTATGCTTGTTTTCCAATCCTTAACGTCATCTTTATCGGAAAGCAATTATAATAAAGTAAACGGATGAGCCCATATAATCATTGACATACTAGGATCAAGGGCTTACCGGAAAAAGGATGGAGTGATCTATAATGGGAGTCATGCTGGCGGTTTCAGCAATTATTGCTCTGGCATAGTAAAATATCTGTTTTACGTCTTATTCAGGGGTGAGAATTTATTATCCAGATCATCTTATTTTTTTTACTGTTGCTGGTAGTGATCTACATACCCCTGGGGATATATTAGTTATAACAGACCAAAAAGTAATGCTTTCTGAATTATTATGCCCATCGAAACAGGCATTTATAAACGGCCATTTAACGCCAATCAAGTACGATTTGGGGACTTTACGGAAACGATGCTTATAAAAGCGGGATATAAGCTTTGCGGTTCAATATGGCAAATATCCGCAGAAAACTGGAAATAAATCCCGGCGAGCCCAAATATATCGTAACAGAAGTCGGCATCGGCTACCGTATGATCGAACAATAAATAGTATAAATATTATCCTAAAAAAAAGATGATATAGTTTTTTACTATATCATCTTTTTTTATTATTGAATATTACCTTTAAGTTTATTTGCAATTTATGAAGTACGTCGCACGTTGACAATAGGAATATTAGCCAGTAGTGCCACTCCGTCAACTTCCCTGCTTAATGACACCTCAAGTGCGCTCGTGTCTATTTCCATATACTTACCAATCGTTGCGATCAAATCCTCGCGGAGGTTTTCCATAATACTTTCAGATATATCAAGGCGGTCATGAACCAGCACCAGACGTAACCGTTCTTTTGCTATGTTTTTGCTGCTTAACTCGTCATCCTTGCCAAAAAAGTGAGCGAGAAAGCTGACAATACTCATATCTTTTCCCCCTTTATTCTCCACTGAATAAGCTCTTGAGACGACTAAAGAAACTGTTTTTCTTAGGCGTCAAAGTCATTAACGGCACCTCTTCACCACAGAGGCGATGGGCAATATTGCGATACGCCTGTCCGGGTAACGACGCGTCATCCATGACTGTCGGTTCACCGCGATTGGTTGAGATAATAATCGCATCATCATCAGGAACGATGCCGAGCAGCTCCACTGCCAGAATACTAAGTATATCGTCAACACTCATCATATCACCGGTTTGGACCATATTGGTACGAATACGGTTAATGATCAAGCGCGGCGAACGAACTTCGGCTGCTTCCAGTAAACCAATGATTCTGTCGGCGTCACGCACAGCAGATACTTCAGGCGTTGTAACAACGATTGCTTCTTCAGCGCCGGCTATAGCATTTCTGAAACCATGTTCAATACCGGCAGGGCAATCGATAATCACAAAGTCAAATTCATCTTTAAGCTTATCGCAAAGCTCAACCATCTGATCTTCAGTAACAGCCGTTTTATCCTTGGTTTGCGCCGCTGGTAACAGAAACATATTCTCAAAACGCTTATCCTTAATTAGCGCTTGGTTAAGACGGCAATTTCCGCGCACCGCATCGACTATATCATAAACGATACGGTTCTCCAACCCCAAAACAACATCAAGATTACGCAGGCCGATATCAGTATCAACCATTACAACTTTTTTATCAAACATGGCTAGTGCCGTACCTAAATTAGCAGTCGTGGTAGTTTTACCAACGCCGCCTTTACCGGAAGTAATAACTATTACTTTTCCCATCTCGTGTCCTCCTTGCAAATGAGCTAATTCCGCCAATTATTTGGGTGTGTTATATTCTTCGATAATTACTTCGTCATCTTTAATCCTTGCCGTCTCCGGTCGATAAGATCTGTCTTTACTACAGCCGTCGGGAGGACGGGTTATGTGGGTAGCGATCCTCAATTGTGTCGGTATCAATTCCAACGCCGTTATGGTAGCATCCTCATTACCGGTAGAACCGGCATGTACAACTCCACGCAATGTACCCATAACAACTATATGACCTACTGCCGCAACCTCTGCCCCAGGGTTAACATCACCTAATACTACTACATTACCATCAGAATTAATACTCTGACCGGAACGCAGTGTATGGTTAACCATTGTTGTCGGCAGATTGGTTAATCTATCCGGCCATTCCATTAAAAAATTCACTCCTCATATTTATATCATAACAGTTAGTTTTCTATATCCAATATCTTTTTCCTGCCGATTATCAGGCTTTAATGATATTTAAAATCTTATAGCAGCTATTCTTCATAAGATATAACTTATTACAGCTTCCGCTTCCGCTTCCGCTTCCGCTTCCGCTTCCGCCTCCGTCTCAGTCTCAGTCTCAGTCTTAGCCCCAGCCTCTACCTCAGTTCCAGCCTCCGCCTTAGCCCCAGCCTCTATCTCAGTTCCAGCCTCCGCCTTAGCCCCAGCCTCGATCCCAGCCTTAGACTCCGCGTACGTGGATGTTACTGTTGTTGCTGCTGTTGCTGTTCTGCGCCAAAGTATGCCTTAGCCACATTGACAAATACTTTACCGGCGCTGGTACTGCCGTGGCCGCCATATTCGACAACGCAGGCAAAAGCAATTTCCGGATTATCATAAGGTGCAAAAGCAACAAAAACGCCATGGTTATCGTTCTCATCTGAAGACAAACCGGTCTGAGCAGTACCTGTTTTGGCGCCAAAACTGATGTCAAGCTGCCGGGCAAGACTGTAGGCAGTACCGCCCTTTTGCGTCACCATATACATACCTTTACGAACAGTTGCAAAAATTTGCGGATCAAGATCTATTTTTTGGGCCACTGTCGGTGTCGCTTCATAAAGCAATTTACCAGAGCTGTCATAGGCCTCTTGAACCAGATAGGGTTTCATTCGCGCGCCGTTATTGGCCAGTGCTGCAATGTATGCTGCCAATTGTATGGGCGTTGCTGAAGTATATCCTTGACCCATGCCGGTATAGTAACTGTCATAATCATGCCAATCTTTTTCCCAACCAGTAAATTTTGACGCTTTCCATTCAGCGGAAGGCATCAGTCCTGCTACCTCGCCTGGCAATTCAATACCAGTCTTACTGCCAAGTCCGAACACTGTACCGATTTCATGTAGTTTATCAATGCCAACCCTATAGCCCATCTCTTGAAAGTAACTATTACAGGACACTGCCATTGCCTGATAGAAGTTTACATAACCATGCACGCCAGTACAAGCAGCGCGCCCATTTTTTCCCCAGTTCTTTGGATTACAATCCACCGTCTCCGAAGTACTTATCCCTGACGCCAACAGCGCCACAGCTGTTATTGGCTTAAATGTAGAACCGGTTGGATACGATGAAGCAATCGCACGATTAACGGTCGGCGTCAAATCTTCATCCCAATAGTATTTTGCTTTTTCAGTTGTTAAGCCATTAGCAAAATCATTGGAATCAATAAAAGGATAACTGGCCATAGCAATTACCGCGCCGGTTTTAACATTTATTACAACAGCAGCCGCTGCATCACATTTGGGTTGATCTTTCGCAATCTGTTTCACGACATCTGACATTGAATCCTCCAATACTTTTTGAATACTGGAATCAATCGTTAACACCAATGTATCGCCCGCAACCGGCTCCGCGCTATATATAGTATCAACCTTACGGAAATTTGCCGTCACCTCTACCTCTTCAACGCCAGCTTCTCCACGTAATGAAACGGTTTTCCCATCAAAATCGGTTGTTTCCATGGTTTTTTCCAATCCGGATTTGCCGATCCAGTCATTTACTAGATAACCGCTGTCGGAATTTTTCTTAAGTTCGCTTTCACTGATTTTACCAACTGTACCTAAAATATGTCCGGCCAAAGTACCTAAAGGATAATTACGCATTGGTTCTTCGGTAATTGTAACGCCAGGAAGCTCGTCACGCTTTTCCTCAATTGTATTGATAATCTCCAAGCCCTCATCATAGCTATAACGTTTAAGTACTATCGGTTCATAGCTTGGATAATGGCTATCAATTGTTTTTTTAATAACATCCGCCGTTAATTCCGGATCATTAATAATACCGGCAAGTTTTTTCGCCAAAGCTTTACTGTCATCAACATCACCGGCTGAAATAGAAATAGCAAACACCACTTCATTGTTGGCTAATAACACACCCTTAGAATCATAAATCAGTCCGCGGGGGGCAGCTACTGATAAAATCCTAACGCTATTTTGCTCAGAGACATCGGCCATAGCTTTGCCTTCAACAATCTGCAGATAAAATAGACGGCAAACTAAAATAATAAATAATATTATAATGAAAATAGTTAATATTTTTTTACGATGCTGAAACAACTTATTCATATAGATCCCTTATTAATTTCTAAAACTGGTTGTGAGTAGGTTGAACAAATACCAAATATACAAATAGAAAGATCAATGGTGCTGGAATTGCAATATAAATAGACCGCGGTAAAACAATACAAAAGAAGCTATATAAAAAGGGTAAATTTAATCCAACCAGATACGAAAATAATATATAAACAAAACCGGATCCTAATGAAGCTAAGAATACTGCAATCATCGGTAAGAGATAATTCTCTTTATAAAATTTACTTCCAATATAACTGGCCATTAAAGCCATAGCTGCCTTGGCAAGCAAAAATAACCCGATATATTTACCGATAAACAAGCCTTCGATTAAACCAATCCCGGCACCCACGGCCATAGCCGGGATTGGCCGCATATATAATGCGGTAAATACCACAAAATAGGCTAATAAATCGGGCACAATACCGTTGATGGCAATTTTATGGATTAAGGTGTTCTGCCAAATTACTGCAACGATGAATAAAAAGACCAGTAAGACGCGTTGCTTGACAGATAACATTTGATAATTCATAGTTTCATCCTTGTTTTATTCCACGCCGGCTGCGGTTTAATCGTTTGCATCATTAGTTGACTCTTTGCCGCTATCTTTTGTGTCAATGTTAGCTCCGGAATTAAGTAATACCAGTACACTCTCGACTTTATTAAAGTCGACAAAAGGTATTATTTCCGCTTGCAGCGTCAGACTGCCGTTGCTTTTCTTAATCTTACCGATAGTACCAATTCGTAGACCAGGAGGATAATAACTTCCCAACCCTGAGCTGATAATAATCTGGCCCTTGACGACTTTTGATTCGGCAGGGATATGAACCATTAATAATTTGTTACTGCGTCCGCCTTCAACAATACCGGCATCACGGGTAATTTCCGCAATGGCGGCTACGGCGCTTTCCGCATCGGTAATCAATAACACTTCCGCAGTATTATCCGTAACTTGCCAAATCCTGCCAATCAAACCGTCGCCGCTGATCACTGGCATTCCCACAGCAAAACCATCTTTACTGCCGCCGTCAATGGTAATAGTTTCATACCACCCTTGAGAGGAGCGGCCAATTACCGTAGCACCTTTCGGTTGCCAATCTTGAACAGTTTCGGCCATATTCAAAAGACCTCTAAGACGTTTGTTTTCCTGAGCAACCTCGGTCATATATGTATTTTTTGATTGAAGGTCGCCAACTTCTTCTTTTAGCTTTTCGTTTTCATCAACCAAACCATTCACGGCTGAAAAATATTTTGGTAACAGGGCAATTTTCTCGGAAAGAGTTAAAGTAGAGCTTTGCAGCGGCGATGCGCTCTCACGCAATATTTTCTCAACCAGAGAAAGACCGCCTCTACTCATTGACGTAGTAGCAGCTAAAATTAATGCGGCTGAGATTAACAAGATGATTATTAATATTCGGCCTTGAAATCTGAATCTTCGCAACTGCTTCACCTATCCCCACTAATAACGAGGTCTACCTAGACGCAATACTCTTTTGGTCGCCTCAAAATTTTCTAAAACTTTTCCGGTGCCCAATACTACGCTATTTAAAGGTTTCTCGGCATAATGAACGCACAAATCCGTTTCATCTGCTATTACTTTGTCTAGTCCATAGATCAACGAGCCGCCGCCGGTTAATATGATACCTCTGTCCATGATATCCGACATCAACTCCGGCGGTACTTTTTCCAAACATGACTTGACCGCATCGATTATCTGTTCAGTTGTTTCCGATAAGGCTAAACAAATTTCCCGGGCGCTGATCACAGCGGTACGCGGCAAGCCATTGGTAGTATCGCGTCCACCGATCTCAATATGCTTATCGAGATAGTGGCTGTCCAGCTTGGCGCCGCCAATGTTTATTTTGATATCCTCAGCCGTCCTTTCGCCAATATGCAAATTATAAGTCCGGCGAACATGGTTGATAATTGCCGTATCCATGGCATCGCCGGCAACACGGATTGACCGTAAGGCAACAACGCCACCCAAAGAAATAATAGCTACCTCTGTAGTACCGCCGCCGATATCAATGACCATATTGCCATGAGGCTCCATAACATCAATATTGGCTCCCAGAGCGGCCGCCATCGGTTCTTCGATCAAATAAGCTTCATGGGCGCCGGCGGAAAGTGTCGATTCTCTGACTGCTCGCTCTTCAACAGCAGTAACGCCAGAAGGGACACATACCACGGCGCGCACGCGTTTGAAAAAGCGGTTGCCGCCACTGGCTGTCTTGCTGATTACATACTTGATCATGCTTTGAGTATAATCATAGTTGGCGATAACACCTTCTTTTACCGGACGAATGGCACTAATGTTGCCAGGAGTTCGGCCAATCATGTGTTTTGCCTCTAAACCAACAGCCAATACGTTGCCGTTTTTACTATCAACCGCTATAACTGACGGTTCGTCTAAAACAATTCCTTTGCCTTTAAGATAAACCAATATATTAGCAGTTCCTAAATCGATGCCGATCTCTGTAGAAATCATCCTTGCTTTCCCTCCGTTTAAAATATATAAAACCAATCTACAACCAGCTTAATTTTACTATTTATTTGTTTTCCTGAGATTGGCTGCCAATTCTCTTAACAGCGGCAATGACAAGCCAACCACAGTTCCGTAATCGCCGTCAATTTTCTCTACAAACATACCGCCAAGTCCTTGAATGCCGTAAGCACCGGCCTTATCCAGCGGCTCACCAGTTTCTATATAAGCGTTAATATCCTCATTATCAATCTCACCGAAAGTAACCAAACTGGTTCTTTGACCGCAAGTCATGGCACCAGTAGCAGTATCAATCAAACATACCGCCGTATATACCGAGTGAGTTATACCGGAAAGCTGGCGCAACATTGAGGCAGCTTCAACCGCATCGGCGGGCTTACCCATCAGTCGATTGTCAATTGCTACTACCGTATCGGCAGCAATAATAACAGCGTCGCCACATTCGTTTGCCGCTGCCCAGGCCTTGAGCATAGCGTTTTCTCTGACTAAAACAGCCGGTGACATTTGCGGATCGTCAATCTCTTCAACTGCAACAGGATGTACCAGCGGATTAATTCCTATTTGCTCTAATAATTGCAATCTTCTTGGACTGGCGCTGGCTAACACAACTTGTCTACTATCAAACATATCAAACATTATTATATCCCTTCGTTGCTTAAACATTTGCGTACTTCGGCAATCAAATACAACGAACCGGTCGCCAAGAGCATTGAATTGTCAGTTTCATTTACCAGTTTTAACGCCATCTGACATGATTTTAAAACATCTTGCTCTTGCCAAACAGCTAGTTTACCTCGGTCTCTGCAATAAGCGGCAATACGCTGCCAGTCGCCGGCGCGCGCTGAAGGCGGAGGACATACAATTATTTTTTCCAAATGCGGCAGCAATATATCAAGAGCTCGCTCCCTCTCCTTATCGGCAAGCATTCCTATCAAAGCAACTACTTTTTTGTTTGGCCACAATTTTGACAATGCTACCGCTAAAGATTGCATACCCTGACAATTATGAGCGCCGTCAAGTACTATCAAAGGTTGCCGACTGATGATCTCTAACCGTGCCGGCCATTTTACGGTTGCCATACCATTACGGATCGATTGCTCACTGCAGCCTGCTAATTGGCAGGCTGCAACGGCTAAAGCAGCATTGGCAGCCTGGTGATCGCCTAATAGCGGCAGCTTTAAATCACTATAGTGATGATTGCTGGCAGTAATATCTATTACCTGTGAAACATCATTATAATTCTTAATATAAAAACGGATATCCTGTCCTAAAATTCTTAATGAAGCTTGCTGCTCTGCTACCTTTTTCTTGATTACATCCAAAGCTACGCCATCAGCTCCACTGATTACAGCTGCGCCCTGTTTGATAATGCCAGCTTTAACAGTAGCAATTTCCTCGATAGTATTACCAAGATACTGCATATGATCCCAATCGACATTGGTGATCACGGCAATTTCCCCGTCAATTATATTAGTCGAATCAATAGCCCCGCCTAAGCCGGTCTCCATAATCGCCCAATCAACGCCTGATGCCGCAAAATAACAAAGCGCCAAAGCTGTGCTGACTTCGAATTCGGTAGGCTGTTCAAAACCATCGTCGGTCATTTTTCGTACCACAGGGAAAATATCACTCATGTGATACGCCAATGTCTCTTCACTGATCGGCTGACCACAAAGACAGAACCTTTCTCTATAACTATAAAGATGTGGTGAAGAGAAAAAGCCTGTCCGATATCCTTGAGATCGCAAAATCGACTCACTAATCGCCGCAACTGATCCTTTGCCGTTAGTACCTGCAATATGAATGTAGTGATTTATACGCTGTTGCGGATTTCCTAAACGTTTGAGTAACTCAGCTATTCTCTGTAATCCAAGATTGATACCAAATTTACTTAAATTCTTTAATTCGTTAATACTTTGTTGGTAATTCATATCTATTAATCTCAATTATGCTTTAAATATATTCAAGTGTTCCTGCAGTGACTCTTTCTTTTGCTGATACTGCTCCGCCTTCTCTTTTTCCTTGGTAACGACTTCCGGCGGCGCTTTGGCAATAAAGTTCTGATTGTTTAGTTTTGCTTCCAGCCTCGCCAGTTCATTATCACAATTGGCGATTTCTTTAGTAATTCTTTCTATCTCTTTGGTGATATCAATTAAACCGGCCAACGGTAAATAGATGTCAACTCCTCTGACGTGAGCTTTGGCCGCCTGTGAAGGTACATTATCTGGAGAAGTAATATCGACGCTCTCGCCGGAGGCAAGAGAATTAATATAGCTGATACCCTCATGCAAAACATCGGCATCAGCACCATCAGCGGCAAGAATGATTGCCGCCTTTTTGCCCAGCGGCACCTTCATCTCGGCACGGATATTGCGGATAGCCCGCACGCAATCCATGATCAGACGCATTTGTTCGGCTTCCGTACTATAGTTCTCCATGCCCACGCCATCGGGATAATGCGCCAGCATGATCGTTTCCCCCTGATGAGGTAAATACTGCCATAGTTCTTCGGTAATAAAAGGGATGAACGGATGCAGTAATTCCAATATCTGTTTGGCAACCGTCACCAAGACCGTCTGAGCCGTGTACTTTTCGATAGGAGTACCGCGATAAAGACGCGTTTTGGCTATTTCAACATACCAATCGCAGAACTCATCCCAGGTAAAATCATAAGCGACGCGAGCCGCCTCTCCCAGCTCATATTTGTCTAAATTGGCATTCATGGTAATGGCAGTCATACGCAATTGCTCTAAAATCCATTTATCGGCCAATGTTAATTGTAAAGTTTGATTATCATTTGGCTGATAATCTTCAAGATTCATCAGTACAAAGCGGCAGGCATTCCAGATTTTATTGATGAAATTGCGGCAAGCCTCCAACCGATCATAATTAAAGCGCAAGTCATTTCCTGGTGAATTGCCGGTCAACAACATAAACCGCAGACTGTCGGCACCGACTTTATCGATCACTTCGATCGGATCGATACCATTATTTAATGATTTGGACATTTTCCGTCCTTGCGCATCACGAACGATACCATGAATAAACACATCGTCAAATGGCTTTTGCCCCATATGCTCCAGACCGGAGAAAATCATTCGCGCCACCCAGAAGAAAATAATATCATATGCCGTAACCAGGACATCGGTCGGATAGAACGTATTCAGCAGTTCGGTTTTATCGGGCCAACCGAGTGTGGAAAACGGCCACAATGCCGATGAAAACCAGGTATCAAGCACATCCGGATCTTGTCTCAGCTTATGGCTGCCACATTTGGGGCAAGCGGTGGGATCTTCTTTGGCGCAAATAACTTCACCGCACTCGTTGCAATACCAAACCGGAATCCGATGGCCCCACCATAATTGGCGGGAAATACACCAGTCGCGAATATTTTCCATCCAACTAATATAAGTTTTAGAAAAGCGTTCAGGTACAAATCTGATATCGCCACCTTTAACCGCATCTATCGCAGGAGCAGCCAAAGGACCCATCTTAACAAACCACTGAGGTGAAATCAAAGGCTCAATGACAGTACCGCAACGGTAGCATTCACCAACAGAGTGCTCAAGATCTGTAATATCTTCCAACAGCCCTAAGGAGCGGAATTCTTCTATGAGCTTTTCGCGGCATTCCAGACAATCCATACCAGCATATTTGCCAGCAGACTCATTCATCTTATTATCCTTACCGATAACGGTAATCTGTTCGAGATTATGGCGCAGGCCTATTTCAAAGTCATTGGGGTCATGAGCCGGAGTAATTTTGACCGCGCCGGTACCAAATTCCATATCACAATATTCATCGGCAATCAACGGTATTTCGCGACCGACGACCGGCAATATCAGTTTTTTACCAACTTTATCACGATAACGTTCGTCATCAGGATGAACAGCCACGGCTGTATCTCCAAGGATTGTCTCGGGACGGGTTGTGGCAATTACTATATAGCCGCTGCCGTCGGCGTAAGGATAGCGCAAATGCCAAAGATGCCCCGCATGAGTGTTATGCTCAACTTCGATATCGGAAATAGTCGTCTGGCAATGACTGCACCAGTTTACGATAAAACTGCCGCGATAAATCAAACCTTTATTATATAACTCCACAAACACTTCTCTGACAGCACGAGAACAGCCCTCGTCAAAGGTAAAGCGTTCCTTGCTCCAGTCACAGGAAGAACCGATTTTGCGCAATTGTTTGGTTATCCTGTCGTGATAGGTGTCCTTCCACTGCCATACTTTATCTAAAAAGGCCTCTCTGCCAATATCGTATTTATTGATACCTTGCTTGGCCAGTTCCTCTTCAACACGGGCTTGCGTGGCAATACCAGCATGATCGGTGCCGGGTAGCCAAAAGGCGCGACGACCCTGCATCCGCCGCCAGCGCGTCAATATATCCTGGATAGCGTTATCAAGAGCATGTCCCATATGCAACTGGCCTGTTACATTAGGAGGAGGCATGACAATACAAAAATGTTCCCCATCAGGGTTTACATCACAACTAAAATAACCGTTGTCCTCCCAATATTTATACCACTTGTCCTCAACTGCCGCCGGATCATAGGCAGTCGCCAGTGCAGGTTTTTGTTGTTCCACTAACTACCCCTCGTTTCACGTTAAAAGTTTAAACAAAATATGACTTATTTTCTACTTATATCAATTAATTATATATAATATAGCAACCGATTTCCACCTTTTTTAAAAAATTATCCAGGATCATCGGGTGGCGGGTATAATGTTATGTAAGTTCGATATAATGATGCGCCGAACAAACTGCCACCTACACTTAAAACAACGATAGCCGCAGATGCAATCAGCAGTAAAGGCAGATTAAGTAAGGGTGGAGCAAACCATATCAGCAAGAATAACATCAGTAAGATCAGCATAAACGATAAATAGCAACCTGCCTTGAGCGGAGGCATTGACGCGGTAGTCCGCCAACTGCCAACAATTGCGGCAACCGGCGGTAAAGCGATTAACCAAATAAACACAAATGTCGCGGCATTAAACGTCTGTACAATATTCGCAACCCCATAGATTACCGCTATCCCTACCGCCAACCAAATTATCATGGCAACCAAAGAGTTAAATAAAAATCTTGTCATTTGTCTCCCCTCCTTAATATACTTTACTAGTCAAGGGGTAAAAAAATAACTTGTGCGACAATTGATATTAATATCTTCTTATTATATAATCTTTTTGATAATATAATTATGAGGTTATAAAAATGGCTGAGAAACCAGCATTCTTTGAACAATTGATAGCTTCACTGGCGATATTGCTAGCCACGGCTATTTGGGGACTTTCATTCGTCTTTAGCAAAACGGCGTTTAATGATTTATCCCCGTTCTGGTTCCTGATCTGCCGTTACGGTTTAGCGGCATTTGTACTGCTAATTGTCGCCCATAAAAAAATTAACTTACTTAACCGTAAAATATTTATGCAGGCTATTCCTGTAGGTTTAGCTTTATTTGTAGCTAATGCTCTACAAACCTCTTCACTATACCGCGGTGATGTTGGAAATACCGCTTTTATCACCTGTACATACGTCGTCTTTGTCCCTTTGGTCGCTTGTTTTTTCGGCAACAAACTCTATCGCTCTCAGATGGCCATTACGCTGCTGACTTTTGTCGGATTAGCTATCTTCTCCTATAATCCGGGGCAAGGATTCACTAACGGCGAATATTTTGCCTTAGCAAGTTCTTTTGTTTATGCACTGCATTTCGTATTACTTGGCAAATACACCCGTGGTATTGACTCTCTGCTGCTTTCCTTTATGCAAATAATAATCTGCTTTGTCTGTTATATACCTACCGCGTTAATCTTTGAACCTTTACCCTCGTTGGTGAACTTCACTCCGTCGGTATTCACCTCTTTGGCCTATACGGCTATTTTATCCACAGCCGTAGCCTTTTTTCTGCAAACAGCGGCGCAAAAACATCTCTCACCCCAGCAAACGTCAGTTTTATTCACGGCTGAATCATTGTTCAGCGCTTTCTTTGGCTGGCTGATTTTAAATGAAATGTTTACGTCCCGCCAATTTCTCGGCGGGACGATACTGATTTGTTGTATGATCGCTATTTTGGTTGTGCCCAACATGTTAAATAAAAAAAGGATAAATATAGAACAATCAAGTTAAGTAGTTTTCGACAGCTCTTAATAGCTGTTGTTTCCCATCATTGTTTTCAGAAGAAAAGGCGATGATCTCAGCAGGATTGATCTGCAGGGCTTCGCCAATCACTTTAAGTTGGCTCGGTCTGGCGCCGCGGCTGACTTTATCAGCTTTATTAGCTATCACCAAAATCCGGTAGCCGGCATCGACCAATATCCGGTGCATAATTAAATCCTGTTCCGAAGGCTTATGGCGGATATCTACCACCTGCCAGCAATATTTATCATCTGTACGGGATGACAAGAATTCCTCTATCATCTCCAGCCAGCGGCTGCGTTCACTCTGCGATACTTTGGCGTAACCGTAACCGGGCAAATCAACAAAATAGAATTCGCGCTGATTACTGGCAATTTCTGACTCAACCAAATAAAAATTAAGCAAGCGCGTTTTACCGGGGCTGCCAGAGGTGCGTGCTAAATTTTTACGGTTAACCAAACTGTTAATCAACGATGATTTTCCGACATTGGAGCGTCCTAACAACACTATCTCCGGCAATTTTCGTTCGGGATATTGTTGTTTTTTTACAGCGGAAGCCAACAGTGAAGCTTGTTTAATTTTCATAGTTTACTCTCATTACCCGACGCTATATTTGGTTTAGGGAAGCAAAGCAATGTCTAAAACATCGTCCATAGTTTCGACGAGATTAAATTTCATTTTAGAACGGATTTTTGACGGCAGGTCTTCCAAATCCTTCTCGTTATCAAGCGGCAATATTATTTCTTTAATACCGCTGCGATAGGCGGCCAGCAGTTTTTCTTTGATACCGCCTACCGGCAACACGCGACCACGCAGCGTTACCTCGCCCGTCATAGCTAAATCGGAACGTACTCTGCGCCCGCTCAACTGAGAGGCAATGGCCGTCGCCATGGTAATGCCAGCCGAAGGACCGTCTTTGGGTATCGCACCTTCCGGCACATGGATATGAAAGTCGGTTGTATCTTCGATATTATCGGCAATACCCAGCTTCTTACCTATGGAACGAATATAGGTATAACCTGCTTGCACGCTTTCTTTCATTACGTCGCCTAACTGACCGGTAATGGTAATTTTACCTTTACCTGTAAGAGTCTGTACTTCAATCTCCAAGAGTTCGCCGCCAACCTGAGTCCAAGCCATACCGATGGCCACGCCGACCTGCGGGCGTTGTCTTTTGCTGCCGTAATGGAAGCGATGCATACCCAAATAATCCTCAATGTTAGCTTCGGTAACTTTAAAAGGCGGTTCGACGCCGCCTACGATATCACGGCTGACATGGCGGCAAATACGGGCGATTAGGCGTTCTAATTCACGGACGCCGGCCTCGCGGGTATAATAGCGAATAATAGCTCTCAAAGCGTTTTCTGAAACAGACAGTTGTTTCTTATCAAGCCCATGCTCCGCCAATTGTTTGGCAACCAGATGGCGGGCAGCAATTTTTACTTTTTCCTCTTCGGTATAGCTGGAGATTTCAATGATCTCCATGCGGTCTTGCAGAGGTTTGGGAATATCATATCTGACATTGGCGGTGGTAATAAACAATACATTGGAGAGATCATAAGGAACTTCGAGATAATGATCCACAAAAGTATTATTCTGTTCCGGATCGAGCACTTCCAACAGCGCGCTGGAAGGGTCGCCGCGAAAATCATTGCTTAATTTATCGATTTCATCCAAAAGGAATAACGGGTTGCAGCTTTTAGCTTGCTTAATATTTTGCATTATCCTGCCCGGCATGGCGCCAATATATGTACGCCTGTGGCCACGGATTTCCGCCTCATCATGGACGCCGCCTAACGACATGCGCACAAAATTACGATCCATAGCGCGGGCAACGGAACGCGCCAGTGAAGTTTTACCGACGCCGGGGGGCCCCACCAAACAAAGAATCGGACCTTTGAGGTTGTTAGTCAATTGGCGGCTGGCCAAATACTCTAAAATGCGTTCTTTGGGCTTTTCTAAGCCATAATGATCCTGATTAAGTATCTTTTCCGCGCGGTGGATATCAAGATTATCTTTAGTTTGCTGATTCCACGGCACGTCTAACAACCAATTAATATATGTGCTTATCACTGACCCTTCGGCCATTTGCGACGGCATTTTCAACAAACGGTCAAGCTCTTTTTCAATTTGTTCCATGACATGATCGGGAACCTTTTGCTCCAGCGCCCGCGCCCGCAACTCCTCTACCTCGGCAGTGCGTTCATCTTTTTCTCCCAGCTCCTGCTGAATTGCTTTCATCTGTTCGCGCAAGTAGTATTCTTTTTGATGTTTCTCCATCTGCTGGCGCACACGATCAACGATCTTCTTCTCAATATCAATGATTTGTGTTTCTTTATCAAGCATACTTATGATCATTTCCATACGCTTGTAGATATCAGTTTCTTCAAGCAAACGCTGGCGGTCCTCGTATTTGAGGTTAAGCTGCGCCGCTACGATATCGGCGAACCGCTCCGGCTCTTCGATACCGTTGATCGAAATCAGCGCCTCAGGTGTGATCTTCTTGCTGCTGCTAGCATAATCTTCGAAGCATTTACGGGTAATGCGGATTATCGCTTCCATTTCCAATTCATCGGCGCCAAGAGTTTCGTCAAGCGATTCTATTTCAACGGCATAATAGGGGTTGTGGCGGGTGTAGGCAAGAATGTGAGCGCGGTATAAACCTTCAACCAGTAAGCGTACAGTACCGCCCGGTAATTTTAATAACTGGCGAATTTGCACAACGGTGCCTATATTATAGATTTCATCTTCGATCGGGTCGTCTGTTTGTGGATTTTTTTGCATTGCTAAAAAAAGCAAGCGGCTGTCATCGAGCATTGCTTCATCAATAGCTTTTATGGAACGTTCGCGACCGACATCAATATGAATAATCATATAGGGATAAACCAGCATCCCTCGAAGCGGCATCATCGGCAACACCATTGGCTCTTTTTCGTCCCGATAGTCGGGAGTAAAATCTTTGCTGATAGGCAGAGTGCTGTTTTCGTTACTTTTTTCTATCATATCAGTACCTCATTTAAATTTATCTAAGTTAGCAATTATCTTTTGTATTAATTAAGCTGCAACCGACTTTTGCTAAAAATATTTGGTTCATTGCTTCCTAATTTGTGACAATTTAAGCATAACTCTTGATTATTATAGCATACAATATTATTTCTGCAAAGGGTCAGCGCATGCCAATAATATACAGTTTATTGATCAAAGATAACGTCGGTGCTTGCTTAAAAAGCATATTCATGCTATTATATCTTCATGGAAAAAATAGCGAGTTTCTGTGTAAATCATGATACGCTCCAAAAGGGCATGTACCTCTCCCGCGTCGACGGCGATATCTCTACCTGGGATATCAGGATGTGTTTGCCTAACAGCGGTAATTATCTTGATATGGCCGCCTGCCATAGCTTTGAACATCTATTTGCCACTATCGTCCGTAATTCCAGACGGCGTGATCAGATCATCTATGTCGGACCAATGGGCTGTCGGACCGGCTTTTATTTCCTCACCCGCAATATGACGGCAGAGGCAGCGCTTAATCTGTTTCGTGACACTTTGCATCAGATCGCCGGTTATGATGGTGCAATTCCCGGTGTCTCACATCAGGAGTGCGGCAACTATTTGGAGCATGACTTGGACGGAGCAAAAAAAATAGCCGCCGATATGGCCGATGTATTGGCTACTTGGACGGCAGAGAAAATGCATTATTAACTAATGAAGACAAAAAAATCCGTGGCTTTGCCACGGATTTTTTTGTCTATTGTTTTATTTGAGCATACATATCTTCTTCACCGGCTGTAACTTTGAAGCTGTTAATGATATCATCGATCAGCAGACTGTTTTCCTGATAATTGTTAGTACCGCTGGTAAAAATCAAAAAGTAGCGCAAAGAATTGTATGGGTGGATAATCGAAATATCATAGGTCACACCCCTGCCCTGATCATCGACGCAAGCAAACACTTCTCGGTATTGTTTTTGATCATCGTCCTTGGTCGAGACAACTTCGGAGTTTTTCATGCCTTTTGCCAGCTGATCTTCTAACAACTGGGCGACTTCCGCCAGCGAATAATACTCTACACCGCCAAGCTCACAGACAATATCAAGTTTAATCGAACCATCATCTGAGAGGAAAGAGGTGGTTTTTTCGTCTTTGGTTTGCTGCTGCTGCCAGTTTTCCGGTAATGTCAAAGAATACCCCTGTTCTTTCAGCGCAAAATCCTTGGCTGACTGGCCGACAAGACCTTCCCCGCCGTAATTGGCCGAACATGAACACAATAGCAAGCAAATGAGCAATAATATCAGTAATTTATTTGCTTTTTTCATCAAATGTTTTCTTCCTCCAAATAGTCTCCGACCATATTTAAAGCCGCTTCCACACTGCTGCGCCGGACCTTTATACGCATACCATGAAAAAAGAATTGTTTAACCACCCGGTAATCAGCAGAAATAACTGCAATGAAAACTAGGCCGACAGGTTTACTCGCACTACTGCCGCCCGGTCCGGCAATACCTGTAATACTGACTGCTATATCTGCTCCTGAGAGAAGCAACAGGCCTTCTGCCATAGCAGCGGCCGTTTCAGCGCTGACAGCGCCATGCTGATTTATTGTTGAAGCCGGCACGTTGAGCAGTTTTTGCTTTGCCTCATTGCTATACGTCACTAAACCATAGCCAAAGCAACGGGAAGCACCTGTTATATCAGTTATGGCGGCAGCCAGACCTCCGCCGGTACAGGATTCTGCACAAGCTATTGTCTGATTACGCTCAATTAAGCGTTCTACAACGGTCTTTGCATCCATATAATACACTCCTCTGTTGACCGGGTAAAACATATGTTATTATTTTCTACTACCTATCAGAAAAGGCCAACCTTTGATAATGTAATCAGCACCGGAAAACACCGTCATAATCAACGCAATATATGCGATCACCTGTGCAAAAATCACAAAGAACGGCTGCGGCCAAATCGACATTTGTTGGACAAGCAGCAATAAAATAGCTACCATCTGGCTGGTGGTCTTAAGCTTGCCCCAGAAAGATGCGGCAATAACCTCGCCTTGCTCAGCGGCTAATATACGCAGGCCGTTGACAGCAAATTCGCGGCAAATAATGATAATTACTATCCAAGCCGCCAGTCTATTCATATTTACTAACACAATAAAGGCGCTGCTTACTAATATTTTATCGGCCAACGGATCAATAAACTTACCCAAAGTGGTCACAAGATTATATTTGCGGGCGATTTTACCATCAACCATATCGCTGAGTGAGGCGATAATAAAGACCACGGCAGCCCAAATATCGCCGTGGGGGATGGGGCAAAGAGCTAAAATCACAAACAGCGGCACCATACAAATACGAGCAAAGCTTATTTTATTGGGCAAATTCATAGTAACTCTCCTATCAGATCATAAGTATCGGCAGCGGTAATTTTTACGGATACAAAATCTCCGGCTGATATTGGGGTTTTAGATTGGAAATAGACCTGCCCGTCTACTTCCGGCGCCTGAAAGCTGCTGCGTCCTTTGTACCAACCATCGCCAAATTCTTCCTCAGCAGTTTCTTCACAAAGAACCTGCAACTGACGGCCGATATAACTACTTTGTATCCCGGTGCTGATGTCGGCTGACAGCTCCATCAGTTGTTTAAGACGCCGCTGTTTGGTAGCTTCACGCACCTGATGCGGTAATTGTGCCGCAACTGTATCTTCTTCGCGGCTATAGCTGAAAGCACCCAACCAATCAAAGCGAGTATCTTTAACAAAACACAGCAAATGCCGAAAGTGTTGTTCCTGCTCGCCGGGGAAACCAACCATCATCGTTGTCCGTAGCGCCACATCGGGCAAGTAGCGGCGAATCATAGTAATCTTTTCGCGAATTTGCTGTTGATTGGAACGTCTGTTCATCGATTTAAGTATCTGGTCGTCGGCGTGCTGCAGCGGTATATCGAGGTAATGGCATATGTTATCATGAGCCGACATTACCTCCAGTAACCGTTGATTGATCTCATCCGGGTAAACATAGAGCAGGCGCAGCCAGGCAAATGGCAATGATGCCAACTGCTCAAGCAATTCCGGTAAATGCGGTTTACCATCGATATCTTTACCGTAAGCGGTTGTATCCTGAGCAATAATTACCAGCTCTTTAATACCACGTTCAAGTAATTGCCGAGCTTCTTCAATGATTTCCGTCTCGGGACGGCTGACCAACTGTCCGCGCAGTTGAGGGATAAGACAATAACTGCAACGGTTATTACACCCCTCGGCAATCTTTAAATAAGCTGTGGCGCTTGTGGGAGCCAATTCCCTTAATAAATAATTGTTAGCAGGCAAAGACTTGGCAGCCTGCTTCAGATAGTCAGCTATTAGTTGTCCGATACTATGATATTCGTGAGTACCTAAAAATAAATCAATTTCCGGAATCTCTTGTGTTAGTTCATCACGGTACTTTTCCACAAGACAACCGACCACGATTAGCAGTTGGCAACTACCTTGCTCTTTATATGAAGCAGCATCGAGAATTGCAGCGATACTTTCCTCTTTAGCCGGTTTTATAAAACCGCATGTATTAATAATGATGACCTGCGCCTGACGCGGATCATCGGTTAATTGCCAACCTTGTAAGCGGATAATACCGCTCATCAGTTCACTATCAACCAAATTTTTGGCGCAACCTAAACTTAACAAATAGATATTTGCTACAGTAGCTGTCATAGTAATCCTTTTATTATTAATATTATTTTAGATAAATGATCGCGCCTACGATAAGACCGGCGACCACAATCAAAATCAATAACAAATATATCCCTTGACGCCGATTTTTGACTTGTTCGTCAGCCGGCAGTTCGCTATAATCTTCAACCGGCTCCAGATAATCTTCGCTCAAATCCATTTCCGCTTCAACTTCGCCGACATCTTTATGATTATCGAATACTACCGGTCGGCGGGCGCCTTTCTTGTGCGGTTTGTTTAAAAGCATTTCCTCATCGGGATAATCCTCACTTAAAGCGTCTATTAAAGCCTTTTCATCACCGTCAAGAAAACGGATATAACTACGCAGAAAACCAAAGGCATATGCACGACCCGGTAATGCCTTAAAATCTCCTGCCTCCATTGATTTAAGGTAACGAGTGGAAATATGGGTTGCTTTGGCTGTGTCCTCGATGCTATAACCGCGATATTCGCGCATTTTACGCAAATATTCTCCGATATCCTGCATGCTATTACCTCCTGATAAAAATTACCTTAATTTAGGTAATCCCATTTACAAGCAAATCTATGATGCCCAATAATCACGCACCGGATCCAAATAAACTTTCAAATTGATCTTCGCTCATCAATACTTCGCGCGGCTTGGAACCGTTTGGTCCTCCAACAACACCTTTGCTCTCAAGTATATCCATCAGCCGCGCCGCACGCGGATTGCCAATCGCCAAACGCCGCTGCAGATACGATGTTGAGGCCTGTTTGCTGGCAATAATCAGCGCGCCCGCCTTGTAAAACAGATCGTCCAAATCCTCGTCAAGTTCATCCATGCGGTTGCTGACAGCAGCGGCAGTCGCCTGCTCGGAAAAGTTTTGCGAAGCTTGTTCGGAGCAGTAATCAACTAATTTGGCAATATCTTTTTCGCTAATAAAAGTGCCTTGAATACGCATTGGCTTATTAGCGCCAATCGGGTAATATAGCATATCTCCACGGCCCAGAAGTTTTTCGGCTCCGGCCATATCAAGTATCGTACGTGAATCAGTATTTGAAGAAACGGCAAAAGCTATTCTTGAAGGGATATTTGCTTTAATCAAACCGGTAATAACGTCAACAGAAGGACGTTGTGTAGCCACTACCAGGTGAATACCTGCGGCACGCGCCAACTGGGCGATACGACAGATCGATTCTTCAACATCTCTTTTTGCAACCAGCATCAAATCAGCAAGCTCATCAATAATAACCACTATATAAGGCAGCGGATTATCCGGATTCGCAGCGTTATAACCTGCGAAATCCTTGGTTGCGGAAGCAGCAAACAGCGTATAACGGTCTTCCATCTCCGTAACTATCCATTTGAGAGAATTTGCGGCTTTTTTACAATCCGTAACAATCGGTATTAACAAATGCGGCAGTTGGCGGTAGGCGGTCATCTCAACTTTTTTAGGATCTACCAGCATCAACTTAACTTCATCAGGTTTGGCTTTAAAAAGAAGGCTGCAGATGATCGAATTAAGACAGATGCTTTTACCGCTGCCGGTAGCGCCGGAAATCAGCAGATGTGGCATCTTTGCCAAATCGCCAACAATTGATTCTCCGCCGATATTTTTGCCGAGCGCAAACGAAAGCTTGGCCGAACTGTCTATAAACTCTTTACTTTCAAGAACCTCGCGAAAATATACCGTATCGGTAACACGGCGCGCAACTTCAATACCTATCGCCGACTTGCCGGGAATAGGCGCTTCAATTCGCACTGCCGGAGCTGCCAGTGTTAAGGCTATATCATCCGCCAAACTGGTTATACGCGCAACTTTAACGCCTGGGGCCGGTTGCAGCTCATAACGAGTTACTGCCGGACCGGGCACTACCTGAACTACCTCAGCTTTAACACCAAAATCGGCTAATGTCGTCTCTAAAATCTCAATTGATTCGGCAATGGCTTTTTTCATATTAACGTCACTGCGATGTTCTCCGTGGCTGATTAAGGACGGTTCAGGCAATACATATGATTCTGCTGCCGGTAACGGTTGAGCAACAGGCACATTATCAACTACTGCCTCTGTTCTAGAAACTGCAACCGTAGCCGCGGCTGTTTTTGCTGCTTTGGCAACACCAGGTTTAGCAACAGGATCATTGCCAGCTTTTGCTTGCGATTGATCAACATCCTGTAAGAACTCGCGGGAAAAATTATTTTCTGTCGGTGGTGGCGAGATAAGGGCATCCTTGTTGCTGATTAACGGCGCGGGGTCATAAGTATTACGAATCAGCGAATGTCTGCGCTGATCTTCAACAGCTTCCAACATCAAGGCCGCGGTATTATTTTGTAATGCCGCTTTGGTCACAGTATCATCCGCCGGATGATCTTCTTCGCCCGAATTGATTATGCCTAGCAACGAACGAAAAGCCTGTACAATCATCGCAAAAAAAGAAACGATTGAAGTTCTGCTAGATATTAAAATCCCAATCAGCATAACCGCCAGCAAAATAATCACTGCACCCGCCATGCCAAATCCGGAAACTAAAGCAAAGGCAAACAAGCCGCCAATAATACCGCCGCCTTCAGACATGGCGTCCAGCAGATATGCCCCAAAACTCTGCAAAGGCATCCCGAGATTAATCAACCCTAACAAAGCGGCAAATAACATCAGTAAACCGACCATCCTTTTACTGTTGCTTTCTGTTTGGTTTCTGTTAAGCAGTACCAGAATCCCAAAAACCAACAGTAAAAACGGCAGGGCGATAGCCGCACTGCCGGCAAAGAAACGCATCAGATTAACCAATAACAGACTTATTGCGCCTATACCGGCTGTCTGGGCATCAGTCGGGGTCAAAATATAGCTTACTAACAATAACAGTGCGACAGCGATAATGACAATACCGAGTATTTCCTTTTCACGCGCCGTCTGGGCAGCAGTAATTCTATCGCCCTTACTACGTGAGGAGCTGTTAGTTGCAGTTTTTCTTTTTTTGCGCTTGGTTTTAGCCGCAGCCATCAAACTTCTATCCTTTCTTATCCAAGAAACCGAATATCAAATCAGCCTGATCTTAAACAATTTGTAATATTAAAACAACAATTGCCAACGCCCAAACATAATAGGAAAAAACGCGTAAGCTTTTTCTGGCCAATAAGCGCAGAAAAATACGTATGGCCAGATAACCGCTGACAGCTGCTACAATAGCACCTACTATGTAGCTCGGTTGAAAAACAAAAGCACTGTCGCCAGCAACATCATGCAGTTGTTTTACTGCGGCTCCGAGGATAACCGGTATCGATAATATGAACGAAAGTTTGGCCGCTTCCGACCGCTTGAGGCCACAAAGCAAGGCTCCAAAAATCGTTGAACCGCTGCGAGAGAGACCGGGCGTAATGGCAATACCTTGGAATATACCGACAAGCAAGGCATCCTTTAAAGTCATATCATTGACACTTTTTGTGCCGGAAAAATGGTCGGAGATCCATAATAATACCCCGGTTACTATCAGCGCACAGCAAACAGCAGTAATAGACGAAAACAGCATTTCGAAAAAATCATTAAGCAAAAAACCCATAATTGCCGCCGGTATAGTACCGGCAATTATCATAACTGTGAACCGGCAAAATGGTCTACGTAATAAAGCGGCAATATCCGACCAAAAAGCCACGAAAACAGCTACCAGTGTCCCTAAATGGACAAATATGTCAAAAGTGATCATATTACCACTGATCTGCATAAATGACTGAACAATTGTTAAATGACCGGAACTGGAAACGGGGAGAAATTCGGTCAAGCCTTGAATTAGGCCAAGAATTACCGCTTGCCAAAAAGAAATCATGTATCCTCCTAAAATGACTATTTGTCAAATAATTCCAGACTAATCTAGTATAATTATAGAACATTTAATCACTGCATACAAGAGGCAATTGCTATATATATGTAAAAAGGCCAAGCTGTACACTAAATATCTTGCTCGACCTTTAATTTATTTTTATTTTACTTCCTAAAGCAAATCGTTGATCAAGATAGTCAGCCGGATTGCTGCTGACCAAGGCTACTATTTCGCCACCGCCTTGATCATCAGCTATGACCGTCACTTGCCTTCCCAAATAAGTTATCTGCCGGTAATCCGGTTGCTGCTGGGAAGCAAAAATCACATCTTCTGGGATGATACTCCAGATCACTGAACCACCTCCCCCGGACTCTGTTCACAGCGAGCTTGATTAATATTTACATGACTAGCTTCCACCGGCTGATTATGATTGGCTTCAATCTGCTGATTAAGATAGCCGATAGCTTCGCTTAAACCGCCGACCCTATCAATCAGACCACAATTAACGGCATTCTGGCCAACTACAATTGTACCGACATCACGCGCCAACTCACCGGTTGTCATCATTAACTCTCTGAATTTATCAGCGCTGATATTAGAGTGACTGGTAACAAAACTGACCACTCGCTCTTGCATCCGTTCGAGATAATCAAAGCTCTGCTGCACTCCCACCACCATGCCGGTTAGTCTGATCGGATGAATTGTCATAGTGGCTGTAGGTGCAATAAACGACGTGTCGGCCGCTACCGCAATCGGCACACCGATGCTATGGCCGCCACCTAAAACCAATGACACTGTCGGTTTGGAAATAGAGGCGATAATTTCAGCTATCGCTAAACCGGCCTCAACATCGCCGCCGACGGTATTTAATATCACGATCAGGCCCTCAATATCGTGACATTGCTCAACAGCCACCAATTGGGGAATGATATGCTCGTATTTAGTCGCCTTATTCTGCGGCGGCATTACCAAATGACCCTCAACCTGTCCTATAATAGTAATAACATGGACATTACTTTTAAATTGAGGAAGGCTGAGTTGGCCAAAATCATTAAGCGCAGCTTCCTGATCTTTAGTTGGTTCGCTACCATCTTCAGGTGGAAATAACTCGGGATTGATCTCATTGCGTATAAATGCTGTTGCATTCAATAATGAAAAATTATATTTATCGATGGGCAAATGTTAGACCTCCTTGGAGGTGTGTCCCAAACGCAACTTTAGCAATGCAGAACTATTTATACTTTAGTAATAATTGGGATTATTACTGGACGACGGCCGATTCTCTCGATAAACAGTTTACCTAATGTCGTACGCATCGCACCACGTAATTCATTAATATTAACTTCTGCAAGGCTTTCCGGCGTACATAGGCTCAACACCTTTTCTTTTGCTTCATCAATAATATGCTCATATTCCTTTTCAAATATGAATCCTTTGGAGATAATTTCCGGCCCGGCTAATATTTTGCTGTTCTTTCTGGTTGTAAAAACCAGATTAACCAATAATATGCCATCTTCTGACAATATACGGCGTTCCTTCAAAATAGTATTGCCAACATCACCGACACCCAGACCGTCGACGAGAACTCTGCCTGAATGAACGGCACCGTTAACGCGGGCGCTATTGTTCGTAAGCTCCAATACTTGTCCATTTTCCATCACAAAAGTGTTCTCAGCATCAATACCAAGCTCTTGCGCCAATTGCGCATGCTTAACCAGCATACGATATTCGCCATGAATTGGCATAAAATACTTGGGTTTAACCATATTCAGCAGAACCTTTAATTCTTCACGGCTGGCATGTCCGGAAACATGAATGGCATCTCCCTTCTCATGATAAACCGTAGCGCCCTGACGGAAGAGATTATCAATTGTACGACCGACTGTTCGCTCGTTTCCAGGAATAGGACTGGCGGAAACCACCACCACATCACCGGGTATAATATGCACTTGTTTGTGTTCACCGCTGGCCATCCGCGTCAGGCCGGATAAAGGCTCTCCCTGACTGCCGGTAGTAATAATCAAAACTTTATTGGCAGGCAGATTGTTGATCTTTTCAATATCAATCAATATATCGTCATCCATATCCAAATAACCCAATTCTCGGGCAATTGTCGTTACATTTTGCATGCCGCGACCAACGATGGCAACTTTACGCCCACAATGAGCGGCAGACCAAATTACCTGTTGTACACGGTGGACATTGGAAGCAAATGAGGTAACAATAATCCTGCCTTTGGCGGCAAAAAATATTTTATCAAAGGTATAGCCAACACTTTTTTCAGATTCGGTAAAACCTTTCTTTTCTACGTTAGTGCTATCAGCCATCAGTAATAGCACACCCTTTTCACCTAGTGCAGATATGCGGCCAAAATCCATCAACTGACCATCGATCGGCGTCATATCCATTTTAAAGTCGCTTACCATTAAGACAGTTCCTACCGGCGTGTGAATAGCTAAAGCCATTGAATCCGGGATACTGTGAGAAACCCTGATGAATTCCGCTTTAAAAGGACCGATATTAACCACTTGACGTGGTTTTACCGTATGAAGATCGCCGGGCAATTTTCGCTCCTGGAGCTTTGCCTTAAGCAAGCCTAGCGTTAGCGTTGAGCCATATACCGGCATTTGCATATCATTAAGCAAGAACGGTACGCCGCCGATATGGTCCTCATGGCCATGCGTCAGTAGGCAGGCTTCGATATTTTCTTTCTTTTCCAGCAAATAACTATAATCAGGTATTATAAAGTCAATCCCTGGAAGGCTGTCTTCCGGAAACATAATACCAACATCGACAATAATAATACTGTTATTGTACTCAAAGGCGGTCATGTTTTTGCCAATTTCACCCAAACCACCTAAGGGAATAATCTTTAATTTATAGTTGCCGCTGCCAGAATTACGGCGACGAGTCTCTCCTGTAGTTGCAACCGGCGGTTTATCAATCTTTTGTTTTAGTTTTATTGGTAATGTTTTAATTTGCTGCGACTTGTTAACAACAGTCTTCTGCTGCGGCTGTTTAGGCATTTGTGTCTTGCTATCCGCAGCTTCTGTCTTGTTTTCAACTTTTACCGCAGATGCATTTTTTGGCGGACGCCGACGACGGTGCTTGTTTGCAGGCAATTTGTCATTTTTTGTTTCTGACTTGTCGTTTTTTTCAAACCCATTGGTATTTGTTTGTGTCATATTATTCTCCTATTAAATGATCTTTTAAAGGCAAACTAAATTAGAATGATTTAATAATCAAACGAAATTTTTTCATGTAATAAAGTTCCAAGCATTTATTTCATAATAATATATATGTTATATATTAAACCTTCTGTTATTTTCCCCATAATAATAGAATATTATATCACACATATAATCAAAATGTAAAATATTTATTTACAATTTAAAAAGGCGTAACAAAAAACTGTTACGCCTTTTTGATTGCTAACCGCCAAATTTGAGAAAATCGAGTATCATCAGTGAACTGCCTTCCTCAAGCACATCCTCGCGCTCAACTTTGTGGTTGTTACACAAAGTATATGCGGCCAAGTCCATTTGCAGCGTATCAATTACATTCTGAAGTGTAATACCCGAGAAATACTTGACAGTATAATGCTGCTCGCCCTCATGGAATATTTCCTGCTGATAACCTTGAGGATAATCTTCCACAGTGATATTTTTTACTGTAACATAGGTAAGCATTGTAAAAACCTCTCGTTACGAATAAATACTATTTAACATACTTGATCATATTCGCATATTCAGCACTCAGATCAATAGCATCCATGCCTTCCTTTGTGGGCACGCCATCTGGCGTGCAGCCACGCATCTCATAGTATTTATCAAGCATTTCATTAAATTTATCTTTATCTAAAAATTGGCCTTCGGCTTCGCCGCCAGCAATCGGATCATTGAAATGGCGTTCAGGTAAATCATCATTTATACGTCTTAAGCCTTCACGAACGTTAAACATACGTGCCAGCATAGTAACGCGTGCGCCACACTCCATGTATGATTCTTTAGTATAGCCGATACCGGTAATAGCGTTGACCATATTGGTTGTCATATCCTCGCCATAAACACCGAGGAATGCCGGGAAGTTGCAAGTGCCGGCGCAATCGGCAACCGCCGTACCATAATTCTGGGTATAGATAGTCATTTCCGGTTTACCCTCATAAGAGAAACGGTCGCACATACCAAAGTTTTCCGGAGGAGTATAACATTTATTATGGTCGCCGCCGGTAAAGCAAGTAGCCATCGACAGAGCCATAGATTTCATGCCTCTGACATCATATGCGGCATGCTCAAGACCCTTACTTTGAATAGCGAAATATTCGCTGCCCTTACCTACCTTTTTGGAGGCAATCTTAACACCGTCAGTCAGTAAAGCGCCAAGACCTTCCTTATAGGCTATGTCATGGATTAACTGTATTAAAGCATCGGCATTACCAAAGTGTAAATCCAGGCCAAATGTATCTTCTTTGGTGAAGATGCCTTTTTCATAGCATTCCATTGCCCAGCCAATTGATACACCTGTAGACACTGTATCAAGTCCCAGCTCATCGCAAAGTCTGTCGGCGGCAATCTGAGCACCGATATCTTTGTTACCGACTTCTCCGCCCAAAGCAAACATCGATTCATATTCAACAACAGACATCGCACCGGCATATTTGCCGTTTTTGACTAATTTTAATTGCGCACAAGTCATCGGGCAACGATAACAACCTTCTTTACCGACATTGAGTTCGGAATGGGGTTTTTCTCCGACATAATCGACATAATCAGGAATACCGCTGGTCTGCCAGTTTTTAGAAGGATAGACGCCGCGTACCTGATAACCGTCTGAGCCCACCAATGTACCTGAAGCTTTAAAACCTTGACAGAACGGATTTTCTGAGAAAGTTTTAACTGTTTGTTTGACCAAATCATTAAAAGTCTCGGGATCAGCAACTTCTACTTCCTGTTTATTGGCTGCATGAAGCGCAACGCCTTTCAAGTTTTTGGAACCCATTACGGCACCGAAACCACGACGGGCAAATGCACGCATCATATCATCACAAAAAACTCCCGCCAAATTACTTAAATTTTCACCGGCTGGGCCAATTACAGCTGATTTAATATCTTCATCATGAAGTTCTTGTTTCATTAAACGCATTGCATCCGGTGTTTTGCTACCCCAAATAACAGCAGCAGGCTTAAACTGGACTTTGCCATCTTTAATATACAGATATGTAGGTTCTTCAGCTTTGCCTTCGATTATGATCATATCATAACCAAGCATTTTGAGTTCTGTCGGGAAATAACCGCCGGCAGTTGCAACACCAATGGTACCGGTAGCAGGAGACTTACTGGTCAGTGAGCAGCGGGATGAATAAATAGCTTTTGATCCGGTAATCGGACCGACTGCAAAAATTAGCTTATTTTCCGGACCAAGCGGATCAATACCCGGTTCTAATTCATCATACAGATACTTAATTGCCAAGCCACCGCTACCGATGAATTTTACAAAATATTCATCAGGTATTACTTCTTCACGGTAGCTCTTGTCCGACAGATTGATACGTAGCAGCTTACATTTAACTCCTTTTAACATTAAAAAATTCCCTCCCTGCATATTTTTGTTTAACAAATAGGATATATCCACATAACCAATACTATTAAATGGTATTGTTACTAAATGGCAGTCTAATAACAAATCATATGCAGATATACCCTATTCATAAACTTTATAATTAATTATATATTACCAGAAAAGATTGTGTTTTACCACAAAAATTTTTGTTTTACCACAAAATATTTTTGTTTTACCAGAAAATGTTGGGTAATCTAACATCCAGAATGACAAAGAAGTAAGTGAACACAGCCATACCGATTGCAATAATAGCTATGGCAATCCAATCTCTTGAATGCATTGAAAAGTCGCTGTAATATGTTCTATTCTCAACAGATGCACCAAAAGCACGTGTTTCCAGAGCATTCGACATATTATCACTATTACGCAAACCTGCAATCAGCATTGCAGTCAAAATTGGCATGTAAGATTTAAGCTTTTTCAAAATGTTCTTTTTGGGGATATCAAGACCACGAGCATATTGGGCTTCGGTTACCATGGTGATGATTCCGAAAAAGACAGGCAGATAACGCAAGGCGATAGCAAGAGTTAAACCGTATTTGTAAGGCATGCCCAATTTGACGCAAGCTCTGACGATCTTTGCCTGGTCAGTAGCAAACAGCAGAGAGCAGCATGCAAAGCACAATGAAATGATTCTGAACGCCATAGCGACACCGTCAATAAGGCCACCTAAAGTGATGGGCAGCGGCCCAACATAGAAGAAACACGGTCCGCTATGATAAAAAAATGGCCACAAAATAACAATCATTATCGTTACCGGCACAGTCAGTTTAAAGACCCACTGAAAACGGTTGGCAGGAATCTGAGCAGAAGCTAACATTAGCAGCATGCCAACTAAAAGAAATAAATTGAGCCAAAAATCTCTGACTAACATCGCTGCAACCATCAAAACTACGGCAAGCACGAGCTTAACCCGCGGATCCAAGCGATGCATCCATGAATCTCTTTTAACATAAAAGTCTAAAGTCATAACTTTTCCTCCTTGAATTAAGCTATATTACATCGCCTTTTTTGTCTTGATAAATTCATTAATGAATTCATCAACATTTAACGGGAATTCCGCGACATCAGGCGCGCTAAGTTCCTTGGATAATTCAATTACTTGCGGCGGTCTGATCTGCGTTTGTCTAAGCACTTCAATATTACTCATTACTTCTCTGGTAGTACCGTCAAGTATTAGTTTACCGTTACGTAAAACTATGCCACGTTTGGTGTTTTCGCAGATAACACGCATATCATGTGTAATAAGAATAATAGTATCACCGTTTCCATTCAATTCTCCGATAATATCCAGCAGCTCTCTGGCACTTCTGTGATCCAAACCGACAGTCGGCTCATCCATAATAAATACGGTAGGACGGCACGAATATACCGCTGCCAATGAAACCTTGCGGCGTAAACCGAAACCGAGAATCGCCGGCGGATGCTCGGCAAACTCAGTAATTCTAAAGCTCTCTAAAGCGTCTTCCACGGCGTCTTTCATTTCACCGGGAGACATACCACAGTTTTTAGGTCCAAATGCCAACTCTTCCCTCACGGAAGGGCAGAAAATCTGATGGTCGGGATTCTGAAAAACAAAACCTACTTGCTTAGCAATTTTGCCGACCGTCAAAGTGGTGGCATCGGCGCCATTTATCAATATCTTACCTTTGGTTGGACGCAATAGTCCATTAAAGTGTTTGATCATTGTCGTCTTACCGGAACCGTTTTGGCCGATCAGGCCAACATAGTCGCCCTTATAAATTGTTAAATCGATACCTCGTAATGCCTGAAAACCATTATCGTAAGTATGTTCTAAATCAATAGCCTGTATGACCGGCTCTCTTGTTGCGTCAATACTCATAATAATTCTGACCTTCTTTCTCTAAGAAATATATAATAGAGCATTTATTTCTTTAGGACGTCCAATGCTTCATCCATGGTGATGAAACGATGGTTTGTGCCATTAACTTCGTTGTAACGGAGAGCAATTTCCGAAACTTGGGGCGTCGAGATGCCGCACTCACGCAAACCTTCTTCATTAGCGAATATTTCACGGGGAGTACCGTCGGCAACTATATGACCATTGTTCAGTAAAATTACTCTATCGGAGAATTCAGCAATACGTTCACTCTCCTGCTCTATCATTAAAATCGTCATGTTTCTTTCCCTCTTCAACCGGTCAACAACACTGAAGACCTCTTTTTTGCCAATCGGGTCTAGGCCTGAAGTTGGTTCATCAAGAATCAATATCGACGGTTCCATTGATAATATTGAGGCAATTGCAACACGCTGTTTTTGGCCGCCCGAAAGATGGAATGGATTCGTGTCATCACGACCGGTCATGCCGACCTCTTTCAGCACCTCTTGCACTTTTTGATGCATAATATCAGTCGGTACGCCTTGGTTTTCCATACCAAAAGCAACTTCGTCGGCAATTGTCATGCAGAATAACTGACTTTCTGGATCCTGAAAGACAATACCCAAAACTTTTGCTATTTCGGAAATTGTAACTTCCTTGGTGTTCATTCCGTTAATTAAAATATCACCAATAAATTTACCACCGCATACATGAGGTATAATACCATTCAAAGCAAGACATAGTGTTGTTTTACCTGCTCCTGTCGGACCCATAATGGAGACGAACTCACCTTTTTTGACAGTCAGGTTAAGATTGTCAAATATTTTCGGTGCAACTTCTCCTTCCTTGTAGGCAGGGTATGAATAGGTCAAATTTTTGATCTCAATTATGTTATCGCTCAAATCCTGAGTTGCGCTTTCTGTACTAGTACTCATTGCAAATCCTACCTTTCGCAATTTATATTCTATTTTGCCGATTCAGCATGCAATACTACCGTCCCAAAACCCACACCACATTAGATAAATCCATAGAGTCTTTTTGATGCCAGTGGCGTTCAAATTAAAATATCATACACATATAAGAGCAATAAGTACTGCAATTAATATCCCAGTCAGTGAATCCATATTGATTAAACTATTTTTTCCATATTAGACTTACTACATTAGTATTTTGGTTTAATTAATAATAGTACTGTTACGCAACAAATCATGTCCTGCTATTATGATATTAAAATATAAATAAAGGGAAACAAATGCTCGGTCCGAGCATTTGTTTCCGTTCCTCAATCAACTTTAAATTAGTCTTAAGACAGCAGCTTCGCCAACTGCTATATCCAGCTTTATACCGAAGTGCGCAAAAGCTTTTCCAATCATCGCCAGATACGTAGGAACCATAATCGGGTTTGCTGCATTACCCATATGTTCAAATCCAATGATAATTTTCGCATGTTCGCCAATTCCGGTAATCATGAACAAACCATATTTTTCATTTACGTAGTGACAGAATTCATCTGTATCAACGCCTGCGGGGCATTTAAAGGTTGTGCAGCTATTGGCAGCGATATCTTCCGTTGCCGCCCAAGTCTCCAAACCCATCGCCCGTAATCCGGCACGAAAAGCTTTGGCGCATTGCGCATGACGTGCGACAACATTATCTATTCCTTCCGCCAATATCTCATCGGCAGCAACACTGATGGCATAAACCAGTGAAACAGATGGGGTGCAAGGAAAAGTAGCCCTGTCGGCATCGATCCACATTTCTTTCCAATCCAACAGGCACATTTCGCTCCATCTGGGCGGATTTTTCTTCTTCATTTTATCCCAAGCTCTATCGCTAACAGCAACCATGCTTAATCCCGGAGGAGCTCCGATACATTTCTCAGAAGCGGCAACCACGACATCAGCTTTCCATTCATCAATATTTACATCAGTACTGGCAACGCCGGAAGCGCTATCAACAATAGTGATAACCCCTCTTTGATATGCCAATTGACAAATTTCTTTTGCGGGATTTATTGTTCCCGAAGGAGTTTCGGATTGAACTATCGACAGAACTTTGATATCCGGATTTTCATTAAGCGCTTTTTCTACCGCTTCTACTGGTACAGCTTGATTGTATTCAACGGCTATTTCTATTGTCTTTCCGCCATAAGTATTAATCCAGCCTTCATATCCCTTACCATAGTATCCGGACACAACATTTAGGCATTTGTCCCCTGGAGCAATCAGTCCATATGCAGCAGCTTCCAGAGCTAACAGAGCATCTCCTTGAACAATAACAACATCATTCTTAGTTTTCATGATTTGCTGATACTTTTTCACTGTATCCGCAAAATATTCAATAAAAGCAGAGCTGTGATAATGCAATAACGGCTGGCTTCCGGCCGCTAAAACATACGGGGATACTATACTCGGAGCAGCAGTTTTTTCAAACATTGGCCATCCATTACCTAGAACAGGCTGTCCAGTCTTATTCATATTTACATCTCCCTTATTTATTGGCATTAAATCATTAACCGAGTAAACAAACTACAAAATATATATATGTTAATAAATTCCCCGACATAACATTACTCAAAAAAAAGAAAAGTTCTTCTCGCATATAAACCTTCAAACAAACACTCTCCCAACCCCTGCAGGGGTACTCGTATTTTTTCGCACGCGAATAGAGCGTGGTTGTATTTACGCGTCGGCTTTGCTCGACGCATATAATAAAAATCGAGAAGTCGTAATTTACGACTTCCCGATTAACATCATTTTTAGGTTGTTCTTAAAATTCAACTATAATCAAGGACTATGCTAACAGCTCATAAAATAATTAACGAGAATACCTAAAGGTTTGAAGTCAAATGCTCGTTACTAGAGCATTTGACTTCTTCTCCTCAATCTAATCTTATAACAGCTCTAAAGCTGCGGCTATGCCAGCTGCGGTATCGTATTTCTTACCAAAGTCCTCAAATGTTTTCCCGATCATTCCCAATACGGCAGGAACCATGATCGGGCGGGCAGTATAGCCCATATGACCTATTCTAAGTATCAGTTTGGCATGGTCGCGCAATCCAGCTGCAATAAATAAACCATACTTTTCACGCAGATGATAACGGAATTTAAGAGTATCAATGCCTTCAGGACATTTAAAGGTCGTGCAGGCGTTGGCAGCAATATCATCAGTAGCAGCCCAAGTCTCCAGACCCATCGCACGCAGGCCGACACGATATGCTTTTGCGACTTGAGCATGACGCGCAATAACATTATCAAGGCCTTCAGCCAACATTTCATCGGCGGCAGCGCTGATACCATATACCAGTGATACGGAAGGAGTGCAAGGATAGCCAGCGCAGTCGGTATCAATCCACATTTCTTTCCAATCCAACAGGCACATTTCGCTCCATCTGGGCGGATTTTTCTTTTTCATTTTATCCCAAGCTCTATCGCTTACGGCTAACATGCTCATTCCGGGAGGTGCGCCAACACATTTCTGAGAACCGGTTACCAGAACATCGGTTTTCCAATCATCAACATTAACATCATAACCGCCAACTCCGGAAACGCTATCAACAATAGTGATAACTCCTCTTTCATGAGCTAATCGGCAGATATCTCTTGCGGGGTTTAGAGTGCCGGAAGGAGTTTCGGAATGCACCATTGAAAGAACCTTAACATCAGGATTTTCGTTCAGTGCCTTTTCTACGGCTTCAACAGGTACGGCCTCGTTATATCCAACGCCAACTTCGATTGTTTTACCACCGTAAGCATCAATCCAGCCTTCGTATCCTTTGCCAAAGTAACCTGAGACAACATTGATGCATTTGTCTCCAGGGGCAATCAAACCATATGCAGCAGCTTCTAAAGCAAGTACAGCATCACCCTGTACTAAAACAATATCATTTTTGGTTTTCATGATTTCTTGATACTTTTTGGTAGTATCCTCGAAATATTTCATGAAAGCAGGGTCATAGTGATGCAGTACCGGCTGACCGGTTGCCGCCAAAACATATGGCGAAACCTCGGTCGGGCCAGCGGCCATGGTGAACATCGGCCATCCCTTTGTCGGAACAGGCTGTCCAGTCTTACTCATAGTTACACTCTCCTTTTGTTTTTACTTATAATTAAATGCTTGCTTAATAAGAAGCAAATAATCACTAAAAATATTAATATTTCGGTATATATAAATAAAAATTTCTGTTAATTGTGATTATTACTAAGAATATTGTATGTTTTTATCAGTAATAAATAATGACATGCTGAAAGTCCTATATAATCTGAGTTACATTTAAATTTTTATTAGCTTGATCAACTTCCTACTAATAGATGTTATCACGCAGTAGCCTGTTTAGTCAAGATTAGCGCATGCTAATAATGCAATTTTCTGTATTTAATAAATATTCTTAAATAAAGACAACTTCTGTATAAAAATATTATGCATTATTGATTATTTTTAAACGAAAATTTCATATCTTTAATCATATTATTGCATTTCTATTGCAATATTAAGCGGTTTGATTATTATTTATGCATCGAATTAAATAAATCGTTAATGTATATTTACCTTAAACACTTATCATTATGAATAATTTAGAATTATAATTAATCATAATAAAGAAAATTTCTAAAAAATAATTTAAAATTAATATTTAAAAAGCTAAAAAATGCTTGCCAACCCTTTTTATTTTAGGTCAACAAGCATTGTTATTTTATTGATACTAAATTATTGACAATTTGAGTGAGATAAATAAAGCAAGGATATGAAATAATTGAATTAACAAAGAAGTAGATAAAGCTTTTTATATTTTTAATACTATATCAAATTAATCATATGCACAGCTAAATTGACTTCACCTCTCTACCTTTTTGTTTTTTACCAAATTGGGAAATTTGAGGATAAGCTTTTTTAACAACAAAGACGAGCGGGATAGCAATAATCGCAGCAACTACCTGCTGAACGATCTGACTTGGAAAGTCAACAAGCGCGGGGCCAAAGCCATACAATACTAACATTGCGAGAAAGTAACCACTGGCGTCAACAATACTACCCCATATCCAGCCTATAAAAATCCATTTAAGTGTGTAACCACCGGCGCGGGCAATCAAGCCGGCAACAAGCCCCTGAGAACCATGAATAATCATTGAAAAGATTATCCACTGAGGATAACCCGTAACCAAGTCACCAATACCTGTACCAGCAGCGGCTGCGATCATACTGATCCACGGTCCAAATGTAAATGAAACCCAATAAATACCAACATTAGACAAATTCATATAACCTTTTGTGGGTGCCAACGGTATTCTCAGAGCGATTGTCAAAAAACAGACCAGAGCAATAAGCACCGCAACCAAAATTACCATACGCAAATTCAATTTTCTTGCAAAATTTTCTTTTGCCATATATCCTTCTTTCTCTATGCCGGCAAATAAAAATAAAAATCTATAGGTTATTTTTGCAAAAATCATGCTATGTTATACCTCAAATATTAAGAATCAATAATGATTTTGTAATATGAATCTTATTTATAGCCCAAGTAGGTAGTTTGCCAATAAAATTAAACAAGAAGCTGTAACCATGTACCGCTCAAAGAAAAAATAGATATTGAAAGAAAAGGACCTCCCATTGCAGAATAAAACAATGGGAGGTCCTACTATCGGCATTCGGTAAAAGTAATAAATAATTGCCAAATAATTTATGTTTTTCTGTTGCACATATGAAATATTACATATTATCAATCTTATATGCTTGATACGCCGTTAAATTACAAATTTATCGCATGTATAATTAAATTTGACTTACTGCTCTTCCCATTTCTGGGTTTTGCCGAGTTGAGAAATCGGAGGGTAAGCTTTTTTAACAGCATATACGAGCGGGATACCAATAATCACAGCAACAATCTGTTGAATTACCTGTCCCGGGAAGTCAACAACTGCGGGGCCCCAACCATACATCCAAGCTGTTGCGCCGAAGTAGCCAAGACAGTCTACGATGCTGGCAATAAACCAACCTAATAACATCCATTTAAGTCTATAACTACCTGCTCGGGCAATCAAGCCGGCAACTAGACCCTGGGCACCATGAATGATCATTGAGAAGACCATCCACTGAGGATAACCCATAACAGCGTCAGCAATACCAGTACCAATACCACCTGCGATCATGCTGATCCACGGACCAAATGTAAATGAAGCCCAATAAATACCAACATTAGACAAATTCATATAACCTCTTGTGGGCGCCAGCGGTATTCTGACAACAATTGTCAAAACACAGATCAAAGCAATAAGTACCGCAATCAGAGTAACCGTACGTGAATTCAAAGTATTTGCTGATTTTTCTTTTACCATAAAAACAACCTCCTTTTTTTTCTTTTTTGATCTGGACAATTATAAAACGAGTTCTTCGGTCATAATTAAGGACTGGGAACAAACGCTCGGTACTAGCATTCATTCTCCGTTCCCTCATCAACATAATAATATTTGCGAGCGTTCAACTTTATGCAAACGTTTCTGAATAACAACCCCTTAAAAAATAAAATATAATTAAAAGCAAACTATGATACGATTCAGTATTATAGTCTGCTTTATTTAAGGGATGTTATTAAATAGGCGATCATTATCAAAATGAGGAATTAAAGCTCCATCATGGCAAATCGGTGAAAGAAATGAAGGCATTTATTGTAATACATACATTACTACAATTATGAGCCGGCCTTTGCATGAGTTAAAAAAACTGACTCCGACTGAATATCAGCGAAGTCAGTTGAAAGCCTACTTTTAAGTTATCCGTTTTTCTTGACACTCTTCATTTTAGCGGCTCTTTTTGTTCTTTCAGCTATAAAAGCTGATAATCTTTTAACATATTATCTAAGATTTGTTTTTGCTCATTTGTTGGTTCCGTCAGAGGCAGGCGGCAATTTCCTAGATCCCAACCAATACGATTCAAGCAATATTTAAGTGGTAGCGGACTACTGGTGATAAACAATTTACGCATCAGCGGGAAGAGATCGAAATGTGCACGGCGCGCGGCCTGCCAATTGTCTGCAAAACAATCATCAATCATTTTCTTCATTTGATTTCCGACCAGATGAGAAGCAACGCTAATCACACCGACGGCTCCTAACGACAGCATTGGCAATGTTAATGAATCGTCGCCGCAATAAATCTTAAAGTCATCATCGCTGATTCTGATCAGCTCGCTGACCTGATCCATACTGGAGCAAGCCTCTTTTAAGGCTACTATATTACTGTAATCAGCGGCCAACTGCAGCGCTGTATTTGGTTCCATATTAAGATTGGTGCGCGAAGGCACATTATATAAAATAACCGGTAAAGAGACAGACTCGGCAATTGCTGCAAAATGAGCATAAATGCCATCCTGAGGCGGTTTATTGTAATATGGGGTAACCGCCAAGACTGCATCGACACCTAGTGACTCAGCTTTTTTGCTCAATTCTACTGAAAGAGCTGTTTCATAACATGAGGTTCCAGCGATAATTTTTGCTCTTGCACCGACATGATGCTTGATCTCGGCAAACAAACGCAATTTTTCTTCACTGCTTAACGTTGGACTTTCTCCGGTAGTACCGCAAACCACAAGGCTATCGGAACCATTGTCAAGCAAAAAATCAGCCAATTCACATGCTTTTTTATAATTAACACGATAATCAGCATCGAACGGTGTTACCATCGCCGTTATTAATCGCCCAAATTCCATAATCAGTTTCCTCCGTGCAATATGTTAAAGAGAGTTTCTCCATCAATTTATTATATCAGTTTTTCGGCAACTAATAACTGAGCAATTTGCACCGCATTGGTTGCCGCGCCTTTTCTCAACTGATCCGCAACAACCCATAAGCATAATCCGTTATCAACGGAAATATCCCTGCGAATACGGCCGACATAAACTTCGTCTGTATCGCTGCTGATTATAGGCATCGGATAAACCTTGTTTGCCACATCGTCCAAGACGATTACACCGGGCGCCCTCGACAGTATTTCCCGCGCCTGACCCGGCGTCATTTCCCGCACGAACTCAATATTGACAGCCTCAGAGTGGCTGCGATAAACCGGCACGCGTACTGCCGTAACGCTGATTTTGATTTCCGGCGCATGAAACATTTTCTGCGTTTCCCAAACCATCTTCATCTCTTCTTTGGTATAATCATTTTCCTTGAATATGTCAATATGAGGAATAACATTAAAAGCAATCTGACAAGGAAAGATATTCGTCTCGACTTGGGCGTTTGGGTCATTGCTCAACAGCCTGGACTGGGTGGCCAACTCATTAATACCTTCCGCGCCGGCGCCGGACACAGCCTGATATGTAGACGCAACAATACGGGTAATCTGTGCAGCATCATGCAACGGCTTTAACGCCGTAACCATCTGAATCGTAGAACAATTGGGATTAGCAATAATTCCTTTATGCCAGCGAACATCTTCAGGGTTAACTTCCGGAACTACCAGCGGAACATCGTCATCATAGCGGAAGGTGCTGCTGTTATCAATGACAATAGCTCCTACAGCCACTGCTGCCGGAGCAAATGTCTTTGAAGCGGAACCACCGGCAAAAAGGACTATATCAATACCGGTAAAACTATTGTCGGTTGTTTCACTAACCGTATATTCCTTACCCATAAAGTTAAGTTTTTTACCATGGGAACGCTCACTGGCCAATAAGCGGAGGTCTCCTATCGGAAAATCTCTCTCAGCTAAAACTTTTAATATTTCCTGACCGACTGCACCTGTTGCGCCCACCACAGCAATATTATATCTCTTACTCAACTTTACAACCTCCAGATAATCAAGTTAGCTATATAAGCTATACTTAAATATTATACATCTGGAAAACCATTATTTGCAAGAGTTTTAATCAGTCTGTTGGCAAAATATCGGCTGTATTTGATGCCCTTTAAGCGCGGCGGCAATGGTTGGCGCCAACAGTTGCCAATCGGCAATTAGCGAATTGGGCTTTAATTCCGTGTCGTCCTGAACAAACGGTACAAAATATAAATGTTTGCGGTTTAGCAGCGTTCCGATGTTGCTGAAATTTGCAGCTAAGGCATCATTACTCGAAACGGCAATTACCAAAGGCCTGTTGTTGCGTAAATGAGCTTTAGCGGCCATCAATACCGGCGTATCGGCAATACCGGCAGCCAATTTGGCTAAACTATTACCGGAACAGGGTGCAATCACCATAATATCGAGTAATGCCCGAGGACCGATCGGCTCTGCGGCAGCAATCGTATCAATAATCTCAATCGTGGCCGCGGCTCTGCTAACCTGATCACGCCAATAGTTTCTATCGCCAAACCGGGTATTATAATCACGTACCGAAAATGATAATATCGGGGTGATAATTGCTCCGCCTTCACGCAATTGTGCTATTTGCGGCACAACTTTGGATAATGTACAAAATGAACCGGTAAGGGCAAAACCAATTCTTATGCCTAAAAAAGGTTGCTGATTCATAATTCACTCCCCTTTTCTGCTAAAAGCTGCTCTAATAAACAGGGGTAAACGGTTGCCAGAATTTCACCCATCGTCTGCGCCGCATAACGTCCCGGTAAGCCAAAAGCAGGAGTGGCTTTAATACCTAAGCTACGGGCAGCCTCAAAGTCACAACCGCCTGGCGCTGCCGATACATCTATAATCAGGCAATCTTTCTTCAGTTTAGCCAGCAGCTCTTGATCAATTACTAACGCCGGAGCGGTATTAAATATCAAATCGGCCGCGGATGCCTCAACAGCTAAATTCTGCCATTCGGCAACAGTCCATCCATCTTCCACCGCTTTTTCACGTCGTCGGCTGGAGCGATTGATAATCGTTACCGTCATGCCTAACCCTTGCAGACGCGGCGCCAGCGCATTGCCAATACGACCATAACCGATAATCAAAGCTCTTCTGCCCCAAAGATAGCGTTGGTCGGCGGCTATAGCAATTGCCAACGCTGCCTCAGCAGTGGCAATTGCGGCAGGCCCGGCAATTTCTTCCATTTCGGCGGTTTCAATTAGTCTCAGGTCTGCTGCAGTAGTTAATTCACGCAGCTGATGAGAGATCACTCCTGCTAAAACCGGCGCCTGCGCAGGAAGTACTAAAAAATCTTCCGTTGTCAATCCTGGCGATAAAAGCTCTCCGCAATAGAGTTTTCCTCCCTCGCGTAAGCCAGGTATTGGCATTATTACAGCATCAACGCCCGTCATAGCCTCAGCTGCCGTTTCACAAAAATAAGCGCCATTGGGCAACAATTCCGGCGGTCGGGCAAAACAACGCAACCGCCAGCCGCGCTGATCCAGAACAGTTATTAATTGCTGCTCACGGGCATCGCCGCCTAAAATAGCAACCGTAAAAGGAGACGTATGATGAAGGCGCTGCTCAACTATTTTTGCAAAGACAGCCATAGCATCACCTCAAAATAGAGATTTATATAACAGTATATGGATTAACCAGAAACGGTGTGTCAGAAAAACACGCAAATAGAACCAATAAAAAAAGCCGCTAGTTGCGGCTTCAGACTGTCAAAAAAGTGTTCAGCGGGCCGAGAAACGAGCGAGACCAGGCGCGTTCGAAACCGGCGACGCAGGCGCATAAAAGATGCGTCGAGGAGACGGGGACGGACACAACGACGTATCGCGAAGTTTATCGACACGCTGAAGCCACTAGTTGCGGCTTGGTGTTATCGGGTTTATTGGGTTAATTAATTACTTATGATACTCTGGTAAGCATTGATAGCAAATGAATCTGTCATACCGGCAATATAATCTACCGTGTTATCATACTCATCGGAAGGTACTACCGGTAATGTTGCATAGTAATCATAAAGGGCATTTATAATCTGCCAAATCTTCTTTTCTTCTTTTTGCGCCTCAGGCCGAAAATAAACAGCATCAAAAAGAAACTCTCTGAGTTGATCCATGGCAAAAGCCACTGGTTCGGTCATGGTTATCTTTTGTTTACCCGAACTGGCCATTATTACATCGGTAACCATGCTGTTAATCCGTGAACTGTGATTATCCCCCAACAGTACTGTCGGTACAGTCGGCAGTTGGGTTCTGGCAATAATTCCGGCGCGCAGCGCATCATCAATATCATGATTGATATAAGCAATGCGATCGGAGAGGCGCACTACTTCACCCTCAAGAGTTGAAGGCTCATCGCTGCCGCTATGATTTAAAATACCGTCGCGTACTTCGAAACTAAGATTAAGGCCTTTGCCATTGCGTTCTAAAACATCTACAACCCGCAGGCTTTGTTGATTATGAGTAAACCTAGGAACTAAAGCTGCCAGCGCTCTTTCACCGGCGTGACCAAAAGGTGTATGCCCCAAATCATGACCCAGCGCGATTGCTTCAGTTAAATCTTCATTAAGGCTTAAAGCGCGGGCAATAGTACGAGAGATCTGCGATACCTCAAGCGTATGAGTCAAACGAGTACGGATATGGTCGCGAGCCGGATTGATAAAAACCTGTGTTTTGTGTTTGAGCCGGCGAAAAGCATTTGAATGAATAATACGGTCACGGTCTCGCTGAAAAACAGTGCGGATTGGGCATTCGTCTTCGGGAATAACTCTCCCCTTGCTTTGAACACTTTTAGTCGCATAGGGGGAGAGGATTTGCTGCTCTATACGCTGCCAGTCTTCACGCAAGTTGCTTCACCTCATTTAGTTTTTTATCAGCTTTCTTCACTGATAACAACATTCTGGCCTTGCAGTTTGCTATCAGCAATAAACTGATTTAGCGCCTGTTTAGGAATTATATAATGGCGACCGCATTTAACTGCGGGCAACTTACCGCTGCGTACCAAGTTAATTAAAAAAGCATAACTTAACGGCAATATTTCCATAATTTCTTTTATGGTATAGCCATCGGTCGGTTGGCGGTGTTGCTCAGCATAATCAGCGGCATCGTTGACATCAACCAAATATTTGCGCCCGACCCGGTAGGCATGAAGACGACCATTTTCTATTTCGCGCCTAACCGCGCCGTATGAATTACCGGCCAAGATTGCGACCTGTTTTAGGGTTAAATATTGTTCTTTCATATTCTCGCATCCCGCTATAATGACGTTATGCATTAGCATATGCAAACAGGAAACGAAATAGACGCATATTAACAGATATTAGTATTAATAAACTAAACCCAGCAATCTCAGTATAAAACAAAGAACATCTTTCTTAATTATTGGAGCAAGCGTGCTAACATAGCGGCAAATTCGCCTCTTGTGACATTACTATTGGGGCGATAACTTCTATCAGGGTAGCCTTGACAAATACCTTGGGAAGCTAAAATATCTATAACATTTGTCGCCCAATAATTATCACTAATATCAGTAAAATTATATTTATTAATTCCCTTTGATAATTGGAAATAATTAACTAATATCTGCGCCAGTTCGGCACGGGTTACCGGGTTGTCCGGGCGAAAACTACCGTCAGGATAGCCCTTAACCCAACCTGCAGCCTGGGCGACGCCAATCGCGTCGTACGCCCAATGATTAGTACTGACATCAGTAAAAGTGGAACTAAAGCTACTGTCAACACCTTTAATTCGTGATAACATGGCAACCAATTGAGCACGGGTTAACTTATTATCAACGCCAAATAGTCCGTCTCCGACGCCATTAATTGTTAGGTTAGGCAAATTATAAAGATACATTATCGACGATTCTGCCCAATGACCTTCAATATCGTTAAATGGTACGGCGTCGCTGCCAAAACTTAAACTGGCCGTAAAATCTATCGCTAAATCACTACCATATGAAGAATAACTGATCGTATCGGGTGATTCCTGACCTTGCCGATAGAAAATATAACGGCGTTCACTGGAAACATTGGCAAAATAATCCCAATCAATATAACGGTTAGTCTGGTCACCAACTGTAAACGAATAGGTAAAAGTCGGGTCGCAAACAATCCAGCCAATATCCTTTATATAAAACTCGACCCAGGTATGTCGCAAAGTATTGAGCATTACTCTGCCCTGGTCATCAATATAATCATTATTCAGATGCTCAGAGGGTATATAAAGATATCCGCTAAGCAGACGCGCCGGAATTCCTTGCGTACGCAGACAGGCAACTAATAATTCACTGTAATCTTCGCAAACACCACGACCGCTAAGCAGAGCATTAAGCGCTCCTTTATTGGCGTTTTCATCATTAGCGTAAGTCATATGGAGATTGACAGCAGAAAAGAGCTTTTTTGCCATCAGATAAGGATTGGTTTCACTACCAACTGCTTGTTTGGCGAAACTGATTATCTGTTTGTTATCGCTTTCAATACCGGTTTCCGGTTCAAGATATTTACTTAGCGTCTCACTTGGCTGCAAAATATTTATAGCTGACGTATCTATATTATAACTAATGCTATAAGTAGATAGAGCATGTTTCTGGATAATGGTGACGCTTTGTCCGGCGGCTAGTGAATCAATATAATAAACAGCTTCCCTATGACCATTTTTATCAACCTTAATCTTAGATGGCCAGGGAGATAATTGCTCGATTTGCAGATTAATGTAGTCAGGCGTCGTCTCGTCCATCAGCGGCACAGAAACTGTGATATCAAAAGCAGTAAGTTTTCCGTTGTTGCTGACTTTGATTTCATGGTTGAGAGTATAGACCCATTCGTTGTTGTAATTTATATGAGCATTATCAGCCGCCGATGCCGGTACCGACATCAGTAAGATTAGTCCCATAATAAATAAAAATATTTTTTTCGGCATACATCCCTCCGGTTTTGTTTTATTCTATTAAGACGGTTACATTCCTGCTGGTGTTCCATTATTGGTAAAAATGTCCAAAATGGCAAAAAAATGACGAAGCCAAGGCTCCGTCATTTTGGTATTGAATTTATACCGGGCAATAGTCGACTTTCTCTTTACTTGCAGTATCACCGCTATTAACAAGATCGTACTCTACTTTTGTTTTTCCAGCCATTCTATCTTTGAGGAATTTAGTGCCAATCGGCGGAAACATAATATACAAAAGCAGATCTTCAGGTGACTCTATCCAATTGCCGATCTCTTTCTTTGCTTCTTCAAGCTGCGGCGGAATCAAATCAGCCGGACGGCAGGTGATGTATTCGTTATCGCCCAAAATCTTGGCTTTAACTTCCGGATCCATCTCTCCGGGCGGCTGGCCGTAATGTCCGGCCACATAGCTTTTAACTTCGTTAATTACCTGACGGTAGCGCTCGCCCGTTAAAACATTCATCAACGCCTGAGTACCAACAATCTGGCTGCTGGGGGTTACCAGCGGCGGATAACCTAAGTCTTTTCGTACCCGCGGTACTTCAGCCATAACTTCATCAAGTTTATCAATTGCATTGGCAGCTTCCAACTGTGAAATGAAGTTGGATATCATGCCACCAGGGATTTGATAAGTAAGAACATGTGGATCGACACGAGGATCGGTATGGTCGAAAGATGCATACTTACTGCGAATGGCTTTCATTTGGGAAGCAATCGGCGAAATTTTCGCCAAATCGAGACCGGTGTCATATTTGGTGCCTTTGAAAGCGGCGACCATCGTTTCGGAAGCCGGCTGAGAAGTAGCCAAGGCCATGCTGGAAACAGAGCAATCTATAATATCGCAACCGGCTTCAACAGCTTTCAAATAAGCCATTGAGGCCATACCGGTAGTATAGTGGCAATGCAGCTCGATTGGCAGACCTGTCGCTTCTTTAATGCCTTTAACAAGATCGTAAGCCCCATAGGGGAAGATGATTCCGGCCATATCTTTGATGCAGATTGAGTCAGCGCCCATATCACGTAACCGAACGCATTTTTTGATATACGCATCAATATTGTGAATCGGACTGTTGGTATAAGAAATAGCTGCCTGAGCATGCGCGCCCTCTTTCTTAGTAGCTTGCAGCGCCCGTTCGATATTGCGAATATCGTTAAGTGCATCAAAAATACGAATGATATCAATACCGTTTCCTACCGAACGTTTAACAAATTCATCAACAACATCATCGGCATAGTGACGATAACCAACCAAGTTTTGGCCGCGTAAAAGCATCTGCAGCTTGGTGTTGGGTATCGCCTTGCGTATTTTCCGTAAACGTTCCCATGGATCCTCATTGAGATAACGCATGCAAGAGTCAAAAGTAGCTCCGCCCCATACCTCAAGCGAATGATAGCCGACTTTATCCATCTGGCCTGCTACCGATAAAATATCCTCCGTGGTTAAACGAGTGGCAAACAACGACTGGTGGGCATCACGGAATGTTGTATCGCAAATTAAAACCTTATGTCCGGTTGTTTCAACCATCAAATTACCTCCTTAAGTCGATATGAAATTTCACAAGAAAAAGCGCGGCGGCGTTAATATGAAATTAACGCATACCGGCGTCGTTTAGACTATAACATATATACTGTAAAAAGAAAAATTATAATTATAATCAAACAATTTGAAATATTATGAGCGATTTTAGCATGATTATATAAATCCGAATTTTTTATTTAGCGCTTCCATAACAACCGGTGGCACCATGTCATCAATGCAGCCTTTTAAAGCCGCGCTGCGTTTGATTAAACTGGAGCTGATATACAGATATTCAGCAGCGCTCATCAAGAAAACGGTTTCGATTGCCGGCTGCATTTTTTTATTGAGCAACGCCATCTGGAACTCTTTTTCAAAATCTGATACAGCGCGCAGACCACGGACGATAACGCTTGCTTTCTTTTCCATACAAAAATCCACAAGCAGACCTTCAAAAGGCTCTACGCTGACATTAGGCAGATGGTTTACGACCTGCCTGACTAAATTGCAGCGTTCCTCAAGAGTAAATAAAGGTTCTTTATAGTTATCCTCGGCAACGGCGACTATTACATTACTGAAAATATGAGAGGCGCGTTCCGCGATGTCCAAATGGCCGTAGGTAATCGGATCGAAAGTTCCCGCGTATACGACAGTTTTCATAATTATTACTCCTTTAAAAACACTATGATACAGTATGTTGTCTGCAATAGTCTGTTATAAGAGTTTATTGACAAGATCTCTCAACAATTCAAGATCTTGCCGGTAAACATCGTTCAACTTTTGATTGTAGATTACAGCAGCCGGATGATAAAGCGGAAACAATGTTATTTTTTCCCGTTCAACCGATAATATCCGCCCATGATAATCGCCAAGACGGGGGTTTCGGCCAACAAAGTGAGTTAACGGAACCGCTCCCAATGTCACTATTAAACGCGGCTTTATTAAAGCCAGCTCCTGTTCCAGCCATTTGCGACATAATGCAATCTCGGTCTGCAAAGGTTTACGGTTGATCAGGCCGCGTTTGCCGACGGCAGTCGGCCGGCATTTGACAGTATTAGTGATATAAAGCTGATTCCTATTAATTCCCGTTGCTGAAAAAAACTGATCAAGCTGCTGACCGGCCTTACCGACAAAGGGCCTCCCGAGTTTATCCTCTTCCCCTCCAGGGGCTTCGCCGATTAAGAAAACAGGAGAATAAATATCTCCGGCGCCGCAAACCACTTGCGTACGGTTTTGGCAAAGACCGCAACCTTTACAGGCCGTCAGTTGTCTGCGCAGCTCATCCATTAAATTTCTCCGATTTTCTCATTTATTGTTAATTAATGTCCCCTGAACAAAACAAAAACTAAAGCAAATCGAAGCATGCGTGAGCATCTTTCAAGTTTAGGCGTTTTTGATTTTTCCAAGTGCAAAACTTTGCACTTGGTGGGGCGTTTTTTTAAAAGCGCCGGTTCAGTGAGACATCAATGAGTGCTGCACAGATTGAAAACGGTACGTTTTCAATCTTTTACGCGGCTTCTGCCGCGTGAACAAACCGAAAATCGGTTTGTTCAGTAGACACTCATTATATTATAATAGCAAGAGCAAGTCAAAATTTAAAGTGGGATGTTTTATCACCTCACTAAGACTGTCAAAAAACGCACAGCGAGCCGAGAAACAAGCGAGACCAGGCGGCAGGGAGAGCCTGCTAGGGGACGCACTAAAACGTACGTGACCAACGCCGGGGCTTCCGACAACGACGTATCGCGAAGTTTATCGACACGCTGAGTGGGGCGTTTTTAACGCCCCACTTTATTAATAGTTGCTACTACTTACCCTGCATTAAAGCTCTTACTTTGAGCGGTAAACCAAAGAGATTGATGAATCCTTCGGCATCCTTTTGATTATAAACATCGTCTTCATCAAAAGTCGCCATCTCTGCATTGTAAAGCGAATAAGGACTTTTGATACCGGCAACGGTGCAACTGCCTTTATAGAGCTTCATCTTAACAGTACCGGTAACAGTCTCCTGAGTTTTAGCGACAAAAGCGTCAAGCGCTTCTCTTAAGGGCGAGAACCAAACGCCATCATAAACCAAATCGGCGTAACGCAAAGCAACTTCGGCCTTGAAATGAGATGTCACTCTGTCAAGGCAGATGGTTTCCAGAGACGAATGGGCGTCGTAAAGAATCGTTCCGCCGGGTGTTTCATAAACGCCGCGTGACTTCATACCCACGAGACGGTTTTCTACCATATCAGCAATGCCAACGCCATTGGCCGCACCGATCTTATTCAGATAACCAAGTAACTTAGCGGCGGAAAGAGCTTGTCCGTCAACTTTGACCGGAGTTCCCTGTTCAAATTCGATTTCAACAAAGGTGGGTTTGTCGGGAGCTTGTTCCGGCGGCGTACAAATCAGGTATAACGAATCCTGAGGCATATTCCAGGGATCTTCAAGATCGGCGCCTTCATGAGAAAGATGCCAAATATTGCGGTCCATACTGTAAGGCACTTTTTTAGTTACCGGCACGGGAATGTTATGCGCGGCGGCATAATCGATGGCCTGGTTACGGGAACGGATATCCCATTCACGCCAGGGAGCAATAATCTTCATCTGCGGCGCTAAAGCTTTGATCGCCAGCTCAAAACGAACCTGGTCGTTACCTTTGCCGGTGCAGCCGTGACATACGGCGTCACAGCCTTCCTGTTTGGCGATTTCCACCAGATAACGGGCTAGCAATGGACGGGCAAAAGAGGTGCCGAGCAGGTATTTGTCTTCATATATCGCACCGGCCTTTAAGGTCGGAAACACGAAATCGGAAACAAATTCCTCAACCAGATTGCCGATGAAGAATTTCGAGGCTCCTGATGCCAACGCTTTTTTCTCCAGCGGTGCGGTCTCGTCGCCTTGGCCGACGTCACCGCAGACCGCGATAACTTCACAGCCGTAATTTTCTTTGAGCCACGGAATGATAATTGAGGTATCAAGACCGCCGCTATACGCTAATGCAACTTTTTTAACCATTACTGTAACCTCCTAATGATTTTGTTTATATATCAAACTAAAAAACAACATCGAGAAACAAAATATATATTGAGACTGTCAAAAAGTGTTCAGCGTGCTGAGAAACGAGTGAGACCAGGCGCGGTCGAAACCGGCGACGCAGGCGTATAAAGATACGTCGAGGAGACGGTGCTGACCGCAACGACGTATCGCGAAGTTTATCGACACGCTGATATATTATTTATCCTGCATAATCAAGGCCATTACCGCCATTTGCGCAAACAGGCGGTTCTCCGCCTCATCGAACACTACCGACTGCGCGCCCTCTATTACTTCGTCGGTAATTTCCAAGCCGCGCTTGGCAGGCAGGCAGTGCAGCACAATTGCATCCTTCTTGGCGACGGACAACAACTTATCATTAAGCTGGTAAGATTGCAGCGCTTTGATCCTCTTTTCCGCTTCGGCTTCCTGCCCCATACTGGCCCAGACATCGGTATATAACACATCGGCGCCTTGGGCGGCCGCCAGCGGGTCGGCAATTACTTTAACGGAACCGCCGTTTGCTAATGCATCTTTAGTCGCCAGCTCAAAAATATGCTGATCCGGCTGATAACCTTCCGGAGAAGCAATCACAACCTCCATGCCAAGTTTGGCGCCGGCAAACATCAGTGAATGCGCCATGTTATTACCGTCGCCGAAATAGACCATTTTCAAGCCTTTGAGTTCGCCTTTGTGTTCACGAATCGTCTGCACATCAGCTAAAGCCTGACAAGGATGCAACAAATCGGTGAGGCCGTTAATTACCGGGATATCGGCAAACTGTGCCAATTCCAAAACATCGTCATGACTAAAGGTCCGGATCATAATACCGTTTAGGAAACGCGATAGGGTACGCGCCGTGTCTTTGATCGGTTCACCGCGGCCAATCTGCAAATCGGCTGCGGAAAGGAACAGACCGACGCCGCCCAGGTAATAAATGCCGGTCTCAAATGAAACACGGGTACGGGTTGAATTTTTTAGGAAAATCATTCCCAGCGTTTTGCCCTGCAAATAATTAATCGCCTGACCGGCCTTTTTTTCTCGCTTTATATGATCGGCGACATCAAGCATATAGACGATGTCTTCATGGGAAAAGTCGTGCAGCGTGATAAAATCCTTGCCGGCAAATTTTTTGTCCAGTTTCATCATCATAACGATAATCTCCTTTTGGGGTAATTCCTTTTTTTATAACAGTCAGCGGTTCACTATTTAAAACAACAACAATATTCAATATTGTGGATGATTAGAAACCGCATTCCTGGAGCGCCTGATCTAATATTGCCACCGCTTCGTCGATCTCATCATTACTAACAGTCAACGGCGGTACAAAACGCAGGACGCTGCCGGCGGTACAATTAATCAGTAAACCTTTACCCTGACAGGCTTCAACAACAGCTCCGGCAGGTTTGTTGGCAACTAATCCCAGCAGCAATCCCTGGCCCCTGACACTAAGCAGAGAGTCATATTTATCAACAAGCTGCTGCAGTTTACAAATAAAATATTCGCTTTTTAAAGTAACACCTTCAGGTATATCTTCAACAAGCATTTGATTGATCGCAGCAACAGCCGCTGCCGTCGCCAGGGGGTTACCGCCGAAGGTTGAGGCATGCTCGCCTGGTACAAACACGTCTGCGCGCTGGTTAACCAACATCGCGCCAATCGCCACGCCGCCGGCCAATGCTTTGGCCAATGTCATCACATCCGGCTTGACGCCGCTGTTCTGATAGGCAAACAGTTTGCCTGTACGTCCGCAGCCCACCTGCACTTCATCGAAAATCAACAGCAGGTCATGCTCATCACAGAGATGACGCAACCCAGCCAGATAACCGGCATGCGCAACAATCACGCCGCCTTCGCCTTGGATCGGCTCGACAATGATTGCGCAGGTTTTATCGGAGATCGCATCCTCAATAGCTGCCAGATCATTATAAGGAACAGATTTAAAACCGTCCAGCAACGGCTCAAAATTATGGTGAACCTTTTCCTGCCCGGTAGCATTTAATGTCGCCAAAGTCCTGCCATGAAAAGAATTAGCTGTGGAAATCACTTCATAGCGGTTCGTATAACCTTGCGCTTTGGCATATTTACGCGCCAGCTTAAAGGCGGCTTCATTAGCCTCAGCGCCGCTGTTGCAAAAAAACGCCTTATCGAAACAGGAATGTTCCACTAGCATCTTGGCTAATTTGACCTGCGGTTCTATCCAATAGAGATTGGAACAATGAATTAATTTATGCGCCTGTTCGCTGATCGCTTCAACAACCGCCGGATGACAATGGCCCAGCGCATTAACAGCGATTCCAGCAACGAAATCAAGATAGCGTTTGCCGTCGGCATCCCAAACGTAGCTACCCTTGCCCTCAACCAAAGCTATCGGTAACCGGCCGTATGTATTCATGACATATTCCTGGCCTTCGGCAATTATTTCTTTATTATTCATGATGGGATCCTCCCTTCCCTAGTGTGCCGCATACTCCCAACCATTGTACCGATACCTTCGCGCGTAAACAACTCCAGCAACACGCTATGTTCGATTCGGCCGTCGAGAATATGGGTACTGCCGACGCCGCCAGCAATGGCGTCGACACAACAATTGACTTTAGGAATCATACCGCCGGTGATGATACCGCCCTCAATCAGTTGCGACACATCGGCAATATTAAGATAAGTAATATAGTCCTCTTTGCCCATAATGCCGGTCACATTTGTTAATAAAATCAGACGTTCGGCATTCAAGGCCGAGGCAATTTTGCTGGCAGCCTCATCGGCGTTAATATTGTAACTATGTCCCGCTTCATCAACACCTATCGGCGCAATTACCGGCATATATCCGTTTTCTACCAATGTATACAGCAGTTCTGTATTAACTTCTTTGATTTGCCCAACCATTCCTAAATCTACTTCTGCTTGTTTCTTTTCGCAAAGCAGCAGCTTGCCGTCTTTACCGCTTAAACCAACCGCCTTACCGCCAATACTGTTGATATGGCGGATAATCTCGGGATTAACTTTACCGACCAATACCATTTCTACTACTTCCATAATGTTTTCGTCGGTAATGCGCAAGCCGTCGACGAAACTGCTTTCAATCGATAGTTTTGCCAGCATTAAATTAATTTCAGGGCCGCCACCATGGACAATAACCGGCTTCATGCCGACCAGTTGCATCAATATCAAATCTTTGATAACGGCAGATTTAAGCTCCTCATCGATCATAGCGTTACCGCCGTATTTGACAACAATATACTTGCCATGGAAACGGCGAATATAGGGAAGCGCCTCAACAAGAACGCGTGCTTTATCTGTAGCTGAACTCATTTTTTATAATCCTTTCTCCGTGGAAATAACTGTAATTTGTTTAGGTACGATAATCGCCGTTAATGCGCACATATTCGTAACTTAGATCGCAGCCCCAGGCAGTGGCCGAAAAAGCGCCACATTTCAAGTTAATATAAACTTTGATGTCTTTGGCAGATAAAATTTTCTTGGCCAATATCTCGTCAAAAACCAGGCCAACGCCATCCTGCATTACAGTAATACTACCACCATCGCTGCTGATAGTCATATCGGTTTTATTTTCCGGTAAAGTGATACCGGCATAACCAACAGCGCAGATTATCCTGCCCCAATTGGCGTCTTCACCGAAAAAAGCCGACTTTACCAAATTAGATGCGGCTACCGCTTTAGCGGCCCGAGCGGCGTCTTCACGGCTGAAAGCATTTACTACTTCTATCTCCAGCAAATGATTTGCGCCTTCGCCGTCAGCAGCCATCATCTTAGTCAAATCAATACTTATTGCCGTAAGAGCTTCGGTAAACAGCTCAAAATCAGCAGTATTTTCCTCAATCATTTTGCCGCCGATTATGCCGTTGGCCATAACCAGCATCGAATCATTGGTGCTGGTATCGCCGTCAACCGTTAACATATTGAAACTGCGGTCGGCTGCATATTTAACTGCTGTTTGCAAAACAGCGCTGTTAATCGGCATATCTGTCGTAATAAAGCAAAGCAATGTCGCCATATTAGGATGGATCATCCCCGAACCTTTGGCCATACCGCCAATAGTGGCGACGCGGCCGTCGGAGAGCGTAATTTCCACTGCAACTTCCTTTGACACCGTATCAGTTGTCATAATCGCTTGCGCAGCGTCATTGCCGCCATCCGGCGAAAGAACGGGCGCAATGGCTTTTATTCCGGCCTTAATTACTTCCATCGGCAAATTCACACCGATTACGCCGGTAGAACAGACCAACACTTGATCAGCAGCAATATTTAATTCCGCAGCAACTGCAGCGGCCATTGATAAGGTGTCTTCTACACCTTGATCTCCGGTAACCGCGTTAGCATTACCGCTGTTAGCCACCAGGGCTGAAGCAGTTCCGCGTTCAACTACCTGCCTGCAATAATTAACCGGCGCGGCAGCATAAAGATTTTGGGTAAATACACCGCCGATTTTCGCTGGTTGTGCAGTATAAACAAGCGCTAAATCATTTTTTATAGAATTTTTTCTGATGCCGGCATGAATACCGGCGGCCATAAAACCCTTGGCTGCGGTAACTCCGCCGGAAATATATTTTAATTTTGTCATATTATCACCTTAATTCTTTGAAAATTAATTATCAAGGATAGAGAGGCGCCATCTGTAATGCCGTATTTTCCGGATATCCGCTCATAACATTTAAATTCTGAATTGCTTGCCCCGCAGCTCCCTTAACCAGATTGTCGATAACAGAGCAGACGATCGCTCTGCCGGTACGCTGATCAGCGGTTACGCCAACACAACAGAAGTTGCTTCCCAGCGTATATTTGCTCTCCGGCCATTTACCGTGGGGCTGAACATGAACAAAGTACTCTTGATTATACTCTTTTTTGTACAAATCGGTCAATTCCTCACCGGAAATTTCACTGATTAAATTTGCATAAGCAGTAATATATATACCACGTGTCATCGGAACCAAATGAGGGGTAAAGTTAAGCGTTATCGAACAACCTGCCAAGTCTGATAAGACCTGCTCAATTTCAGGAGTATGCCGATGATTGGCAACGCCGTAAGCCTTAAAACTGCTGTTCACCTCAGAAAACAGAGAGCCTACTACAGGCTTACGCCCCGCACCGGAAGTACCGCTTTTGGCATCTATGATAATAGTAGCAGTATCAATCAATTTGTTCTTCAGCAGTGGGTTAAGGCCAAGAATAGTCGCCGTAGGATAACAACCGGGATTGCCTACCGCCGACGCTGTTTTGATCTGTTGACGATAGATCTCCGGCAAACCATATACCGCGGAGGCGGTTAAATCGGCTTGCCGATGTGGTACATTATACCACTGCTCAAAAATATCAGCTTTGCGGAAACGCAAGTCTGCACCAAGATCGATGACCTTTTTACCGGCGGCAACAGCCTTGGCGGCAATTGGCGCGGCCTCACCATGTCCCATAATTAAAAACAACAATTCGCTGTCTTTGATAATTTGATCAATTACTGCCGGATCGGCAGAATTTTCAATTTGTATATTGTATAAACCCCGCAAATGAGGAAAGACATCGGCAATCTGCTGACCTGCCGCACTGCCAGCGGAACAATGTACCAGATCGACACTATGATGATTATATATTAACCTTAACAGTTCGCCGCCAACATAGCTGGCGATACCGATAATCGACACCTTTGTCATGGTAAAACCTCCGCTATCTTAAATTATAGTAACATAATACGACACTGTGAATAAAAATGCAAGCAAAAATTTAAAAAAAATTTAATTTCTATCTAATTTTTATTGATCTTTAGTTGTTAAATATTCTATTATTCCTTTTACCAGCGCATATGATATATCCCATTGATACTCTGAGGTATTCAACATTTCCTCCTCGCTGACGTTGGAAAGAAATCCTACTTCCGTAATTACAGCAGCGCAAGTTAAATGTTTAAGAATATAGGCGTCTTTATGCGCCAGCGCCACGCGGTTGGTGGTCCCCAATAATTGCATCTGTTTTTGGATGGCGTTGGCTAACTGCTCGCTTTGAGGATTGCTGATTGAATAAAATACTTGCGCGCCATGGGCTGAAGGGGTGCGGGGAAAACTATTCCCATGAATACTTATATATAAATCTGCTTTATTATTAGTTGCCAAACTGACGCGGGCGTTAAGATCGCCGCGTTTATCATCGGCTAAAGACATGTCTTTTTCTCTGGTCATAATCACCGTTGCGCCGCTATTACGTAACAGTTCGGCGGTTTTTTTAGCAATTTCCAGATTAAGCTGTTTTTCAATACTGCCGTTCTTGCCGATAACTCCGGGATCTTTGCCGCCATGACCGGCGTCAATAACGATGACGCGTCCAAACAGAGTTGAAGATAAAGCCGGAGTAGCAGTCTTGTAAGCGACCAGAGTAATTATACCGGCAATAAGAATCAGCAAAACAATAATTATATGGCGCTTACGCAGTACCAGAATCATAAAAAACACCTCCGCAAACAGGTTATGTTGCGCAGGTGTCAAGTATGACATTAGGTATTTTTTTTGAATATGGTCTGAAAAAGGAAAACCCCTTATATTATCAGGCTGTTAAGAAACAAACCAGACTAGGCGGCAGGGATGGTCAGCTAGGGAACGTGCTAAAAGGTACGTGACCGACGCTGATTATACCGACAACGACGTATGGCGCAGTTTATGGACAGCCTGACGCTATTTGGAACTGCCGCATTCAGACGCAACTCCCCGTAATATGTCTATACCATGCGGCAGCGCAGTCATCACCGCCTGTAGATTCTCACGCACTGCCTTGGGACTGCCAGGCAGATTGATAATCAGGCTGCGTCCTCTGATACCGGCAATCGCGCGCGATAACATAGCATGAGGGCTGACGGCAAGCGACGACGCCCGCATGGCCTCCGGTAAACCCGGAACCTGCCGTTCGATCACATCCAGAGTTGCCTCCGGAGTAACGTCACGCAGTGAAAAACCGGTACCGCCACTTACTAATATTAAATCGTAGCGGTATTGATCAGCCATCTGCCGCATTGCTGCCGCAAGCTGTTCTCTTTCATCAGGAATTATTTGCGTGTCCAATGTTATGCCGCCAATCTGGGCAATTGTTTCGGCAGCAGCAACGCCGCTCTTATCTTCCCGCTGACCGGCTGAGCATTTATCACTGGCCACAATTACGCCAACTGTGATAATGCTGTTATCAACTTTAATCTCATCACCGTTAGTCAACTCGCCACCGCTCAGCACGCGGATAAAGATACCCTCTCGCGGCATCACACAATCCCCGGCCTGCTGATATATAGCACAATGAGTATGGCATTCTTTGCCGATCTGACTGACTTCGCCAATAACTTGCTCACCCAACCGCAGCCTGGTACCGATCGGTAAAGTATAAAGTTCGATACCTTGCGTAGTCAGGTTTTCCGCAAAATCGCCGCAACCGACGTCCAGCCCTTTGGCACGCATCTTTTCGATACTCTCCCAGGCCAGCAGACTGACTTGTCTATGCCATTCGCCTGAGGCATGGGCGTCTCCTTCAATGCCGTATTCGCGTAGCAAATTGGCATGACCAACGTCTTTCTTTCTCATACCTTTGTTGGGACTGGTACAAATTGCTATTACTTTAGCCATAATTGCTCTCCCTCCCTGACAAAACGTCCGCTTTTGCCGCCATCCTTTAATATCAGTCGAATATCGCCGATTACCATGGCGCGGTCCACTGCCTTACACATATCATATATCGTCAAAGCAGCAGCCGACACGGCGGTTAACGCTTCCATTTCTACGCCGGTAGCGCCGGACAAATTAACGGTAGACTCTATCTCAATCTTACTATTTTCATAATCAAAACGAAAATCAATATCTATGCCGCTCAACAACAGCGGATGACACATCGGTATTAAATCAGGCGTACGCTTGGCCGCCATAATGCCCGCCACTTGCGCTACAGCCAGTACATCTCCTTTAGTAATCTCCTTGTCAGTGATTAATTTGAGCGTTTCGGGACGCATTGCAATCCAACCGCGGGCAATAGCGGTGCGATTGGTTTCGGCTTTGGCAGATACATCGACCATCTTGGCACGGCCTTGTTTGCCGATGTGAGTCAGTTGATTTTCCATTAGCTTTCCTCCACTTGCAGTTAATTTAAATTTAGATAATTGATTATAAAGTCGGCTATCTGGGTAATATCGTCACGGTCAAAATTGCCACCTTCTCCGATAATGCCAACTACACCCGGGGATTCAGTCATTTCGTCGCTTTCCCCCAAGAGGCAAATCTCCAGTCGCGGATGCGATTCATGCTTGTAACCTTCCACCAAAATCAAATCGTAACGGCCAGTTTGAGCCAAAATCTCAGCCGCTGTGACAAGGTTGGGTTCTTGCGACGGAGCTGACTGGATAATCCAGCCCGAATCTGTTACCAGCATTGATGTATCGGCGCCGGATTCGATAAATCGGCTACCGTCCTTATCGGGCAGCTGCAGATGACGGCCATGCTTTAATACCGCGACGGTCAAGCCGCGGCGGCGTAATTCAGAAATTAGCTTGCATATCAACGTCGTTTTACCGCTGTTGGCATGAGCTGCGGCAATACCAAAAATCGGTGTGGTCATAATCATTCCTTGTCCATATTTGCTGAAATAGAGACTTCTATGAATGTTAATATAATCCTGCCAAAAAGAGTCGGTTGGTATGACCTATTATATTATTTACCGATCTTTGGTGTTATATTTCTCATCATCACGTTTAACTCAGACAGTATTTCAACTGATCTAACTTAATAATGAGAGAAAGCAGATATATCAAAATATCTGCTTTCTTATTTTAAATAAGAGGATTAGTAAATAACCCCTTATCAAAAACAAAGGAACAATAGCGTCCTATATCCTATATTACACCAAAATATCTAAAATATTGCCGCTCTTAGTTAAATAATCGTTATAGGTTGTTGCGGTATATGCACCTACCAAATTATCAACTTCCTCAGTTTTTAATGAATCGGTATATTCAATAATATCATAGATGTCATCAGTCCCCGCATCACCAGAGAGCAGGCGGACAATACCGGGCTTCGTAGCATCATAAGTGCCTACTTGACTAGCCGAAAAAGCATTTTTGACATAGCTATCTACATTACCTATTGAAAACGAATTTTCGAAATCTGTGACATCATTTAATGCGGTCAGTGCACTGGATACATCCGAAACATTATATGTATCTTTGGCAACCTGAGATGAATCGACTGCATTTTCCGTATATTTATCGCTGTTGATCAATGAGTAATAATTATATAAATAGCTCGCTTGCGAGGATATTGTTAATCCCATATCAGACGCCTCCCAGATTGTGCATCTAAATCTCCTCGTTATTTATATCGGCATTTAATAAAGGAAAATGAGGCTATTTTAAAAAAGACAAGCGCTTAATTAAAGCGCCTGTCTTTGTACAGTTATAAGCAACAATAGTAACCTACTTAAATAACTCCACTTACTTAAACTTAACAGCTAATCCATTTCTCCGAATAGCACCTGCATTGTTTTACTGTCACCATAATACATCGTCGTACAATAAAACTTCTCTTTTTGATTGTGGAAAATAATCATATCATCTTTCTCCTGATAGATAACAAGACTATCATCCGCTTTCAAAGCTGCATTATAGTCATCATAATTATCACGAGTAACATCCGACATATTGATGGTAGGATAATCATAATCAATCTTTACCTTGTCAATAGTACCAAAGTCTGGAGCCGGGACCATCGAAGCGGGACCGTCGGTTGGCCAAGTGGTCGATGTTGAATCATCCGAAGATGACGAGCTGCTGTTATCACCGCAAGCCGCCAACCCAATTACCAGCACTAGGCAAAACAAAACAACGAGAAACTTTTTCATTATATCCCTCCTCATTTTGTATTGTCGTGTCTCTTTAAGCTGTTATTTCTTCAGTTATTACTTTTGTAATCTTTTCACCATTTCATCGAGCTCTTTGGTCAGCTCTTGCGGCACATGGTCGCCAAGTTTAGCATAGAATTGGCGGATATTTTCCGCATCTTCCAGCCAGTACTTATTCTCAACGGTAAGGATTTCTTTCAAGGTGTCGAGAGTGAATTTTTCACCCGGTTCAATCTCATAATCGAGGTCTTCAAGGCTGATATCCTCAGGATATGGGACATAACCGATAGGTGTTTCTTGCGCGTCGGCCTTATCCTCACAGCGGGCAAGTATCCATTGCAACACCCGGAAATTATCACCGTAACCAGGCCACATAAAGCTGCCATTTTCATCAAGACGGAACCAGTTGACATTAAAGATCTTCGGTAGTTTTTCGGTGCGTTTGCCCATATCAAGCCAGTGTTGGAAATAATCTCCCATATTGTAACCGCAGAACGGCAGCATCGCCATCGGATCACGGCGGACAACGCCGACTTTACCGGAGGCAGCAGCTGTAGTTTCCGAAGCCATAATCGAACCAACAAATACGCCATGGGCCCAATCGCGGGATTGATATACCAACGGCGCTGTCTTAGCGCGACGGCCACCGAAAACTATGGCCGAAAGCGGCACGCCGTTAGGATTTTCCCATTCCGGTGAGATACAGGGACAATTGCGCGCCGGGGATGTAAAGCGGGAGTTTGGATGAGCGCCGGGAATGCCGCTGGCCGGATCCCAGGGGTTACCTTTCCAGTCTAATGCATTTTTTGGCGGATTCTTATCCAGCTTTTCCCACCAAACAGTTCCCTCTTCAGGATTATATACAACATTGGTGAAAATAGTACCTTCTCTGGTCGCCGCCAAAGCGTTAGGATTAGATTTTTCATTGGTTCCGGGAGCTACGCCAAAGAAACCGGCTTCGGGATTGACAGCATACATCCTGCCGTCTTTACCAATACGAATCCAGGCGATATCGTCGCCGACGGTCCATACTTTGTAACCCTTTTTACCATAAATTTCCGGAGGAATCAGCATTGCCAGATTGGTTTTACCACAAGCGGAGGGGAACGCAGCCGCAACATAACGGACATTGCCCTGAGGATCTTCAATACCGAGGATCAGCATATGTTCTGCCATCCAACCCTGCGTTTTGCCTTGATAAGAAGCAATACGCAATGCAAAGCACTTTTTGCCCAGCAGCACGTTGCCGCCGTAACCGGAATTGCAGGAAATAATTGTATCATCTTCCGGGAATTGGAGGATATAACGTTTTTCTTCATCCAGTTCGCATTTTCCGTGAAGACCGCGTACGAAATCATCGCTATCGCCAAGTGCATCCAGCACCTTTTGGCCGGCACGGGTCATAATCGCCATGTTTAACACAACATAAATCGAGTCTGTGACTTCAATACCGATGCGGGAAAACGGTGAACCGACAGTGCCCATGGAAAAGGGAATCACATACATTGTCCGTCCGCGCATCGAATTACGCATAATATCATAAGCCATTTTATATGCCTCGGAAGGCTCCATCCAATTGTTGGAATTTCCGGCTGCTTCCTTGGTTTTGGCACAAATCATCGTACGAGCTTCAACACGGGCCACATCGTTGACGGCCGTACGGTGATAATAACAATTCGGTAATTTTTCCTCATTAAGTTTAATAATTTCACCGGTAGACAAAGCTTCCTGTCGCAATGACTCCAGCTGTTGCTCTGAACCGTCAATCCATACCACCTGATCGGGATCCATCAGTTTCGCGGCGTCATCTACAAACTTCAAGACGCTCTTATTGGTTGTAAGCATATTTATCCTCCTGTTGTTGATATTAGTAAAAAGGCACATAAAAACACAGGGATGATCTCCCCAATCAATATAATATATGCTTTTTGCGAAATAAGCAATAAAACGCAGGGAAGAACCAATATTGTAAAAATACTGATAATTTAGGTTTTATATTTTATATATTATATGCATTTGCGATTAGTAAAATGATTTATAAATATAGCGATTTTTTATAACAGTGATTTAATTTGTTTTTTAAGCTCCAGTCTTTCTATATCATTAATATCGGCGGCTACATCCAAAACATTAATAATCCGGCCCGGACGCGGTGACATTACAAATACCCGCTGGGAGAGCAGAACCGCCTCCTCAATATCATGGGTTACAAACAATACACCCACACCAAGAGTCTGCCAGACCTGTTTTAGCCAATGCTGCATAGCTTCACGGGTTAGGGCGTCGAGCTTGCCAAAGGGTTCGTCAAGCAGCCAAAAGTCACCGGCGGCGATATAGGTACGCAATAAAGCTGCCCGCTGACGCATACCGCCGGAAAGCTGTGATGGCAGCGAATTGCCAAATCCCTCCAATCCAAATAGCGGCAGCAGATCAAATGCGCGTTTGCGGGCAGCCGCAACATCGCTGCCGCGGATTTCCGCAGCAATAGCGGAGTTATCAATCACATTACGCCAGGGCAACAGCAGATCGTCCTGCGGCAGCAGGCAAATATTACCTTCGCTAACGATCCGGCCGCTGTCGGGCGGATAGTAACCGGCCAGCAGTTGCAACAACGTGCTTTTACCGCAGCCGGAAGTACCGACTACAGAGGCAAAGACGCCGCGCTCCAAAGTCAGGGAAACATTATCAATAACTTTAACTGTGGATCCGTCCATTAAAAACGTTTTACTTATATCCTTAACTGAAATCTGCATCCGATTAGACTCCTAATTAAACTGGCATTATTCGGTTGAGACCGTCAAAAATGCGATACTATTTGTTTGCCTTACCTAAATAATCGTTATTAAAAGCGGACGATGCGTCAAAATCCTTATCTAACAATCCTCTGTCAATCAACCAGTTGCTAAATCCTTGCCACACCGAAAGTTCCTGGTATCCCCAACAAGGAGCATCACCCTGATATTGCCCGGATAACCATTCCTGTTGGGCTTTAACTGTGGTCTCATCCAGCTCAGGTACGGCTTTACAAAGAATTTTTGCCGCCTCATCAGGATTTTTATCGGCATAAACATAACCTTTTCCGGTGGCAGCTAAAAATTTCCGCGCCAGCTCGGGATTATCGGTTAATGTTGATTCGGAAGCGATCAAAACCGGCGTATAGTAATCAAAGGTCGGATCGATATCTTTTAAGTAAATAGTATCAAGCTTAACGTCGCGCAATTCGGCCTCAACGCCGGTAACTCCGTAAAATATCCAGGAAAAATCGATATCGCCGCTTTCTATGGCAGAAAAGAAATCAGTAGTGCCGATATTAATGTTTTTTATATTTCCCGGAAAGCCGTTTTGCTCCGCTAGATAGTTGAGCAAGGCATTTTCAACTTCGCCGCCCCAGCCGCCGTATGTTTTACCGGCAAAATCTTTAACGCTGCCCAGTGTACCGGCAGGCCCGGCAAAGCAAGATGTGTTATGTTGAATAACGGCGGCAATCGAAACAATCGGTATATTTTCTGTACGGGCAAAAGTAACTTCTTCCTGATAACTGACGCCAAAATCGGCTTTACCGGAAGCTACCAATTGCGTTGCGACGTTATCGGCAGGCTGTTCGATAGTAACATCAAGCCCTGCTTCCTCAAAATATCCAAGCTCTTTGGCTACGTAAAGCCCGCTGTGATTGATATTAGGCGTCCAGTCTAAAACTACAGTTACCGGTATCAGGTCTTTGCTTTTGGTATCGGCAGTTTTTTCAGTGGAAGCGCACGAGGTCAAAATTACAGCAATGATAATTGTTAAGACTAGCAGCAGTTTTTTCATTGTAGGTTTCTCCTTTTATATGAATTTATAAAATAATATACATTCAAGAAGCGGGTGAAAATTTCTTCTCAAATATTTTGATGATGGCAAATAACAAACAGCTTAGTAAAATAATAACTATAATAGCGGCTAAAACTAACGGTAGGTCGAAGGCACGTTGAGCGCGCGTCAGCAACAGTCCCAATCCCGATTGTGCGCCCAGCCATTCACCGATCACCGCTCCCATAATGCTGTAAGCAGCTGCTATACGCAAACCGCTGAAAAAATACGGCAACGCCAATGGCAATCGTATCAGCCGCAACAACTGACCGCGGCTGGCGCCCAGGCTGCGATAGAAGAGTAGCATCTGTTCGTCTGCGGCACTAAGGCCAACGATCATATTAATAGCAATCGGGAAGAAGCAGATCAATACAACTACCAGTATTTTAGGCAGCATACCGTAACCAAACCAGATTAAAAACAGCGGCGCTAAAACGATGATCGGTATCATCTGTGAAATCAGCAACAACGGATAGCAGATTTTACGCACCAGGGGAATCAGCGACATAACAACAGCAATCAGACAGGCTAAAACTGTTGCCGCCAGCAGACCGATCAAAGCTTCGGCAACGGTGTAAAGGCTATGATGCGCTAACAGTGGGGCGTTATCAATTAACGATACAACTACACTTGAAGGTGGCGGCAGCAACCAAGCCATGCCAATCGCGGCAGCCAATAACTGCCAAATCAGCAATAAGATTAATATACCGATTGTCGGATAGATAATATTACGCATATCTTACCTTTTAAATATTAACTATAAAAAAAACTAAACCGTTGCCAGCGGCAACGGTTTTGAAAACTTCTCAATCCCTTCGCCGGCATTATCCGGATCAGGTTTTCCCAGGGTCGAAACAATAGTTTCCTCTCAGCCGACTTTTGCCAGCTCCCCTTTAACTTTTCGCACCCATATTAACACAGCCAAGTATTAAAGTCAACCGCTATTTTTGTCGTTGCACGCCATTAATATCTATGTAGCAATCCCCGTCCAGCAACAATTCGCTTATCGGTACAATCTTATACCCTTTTTTTTGGCAATCCTCAATAATAGTCGGCAACGCTTCAGCTGTATGCAGACCATTATTATGAAATAGTACAATATCTCCGGAATGCAAATCTTTCAAGACCCGCAGTTCAATTTCCTCAGCACTTAAGTCCTTCCAGTCCAGGCTATCGACGCTCCACTGGATCGTCTTATAACCTAAGCTGTCGGTCAATTCAATCACGCGGTTATTGTAATCACCGTAAGGAGGACGGAATAACTTTGGATTATAATTGCAGGTGTCTGAAATCATTTTACTGTTATTTTGAAGCTCGGCGATAATCTGGCTGTCGGAAAGCTGAGTCATATGCGGATGAGTTTCCGAATGAAGACCTATTTCATGGCCGCGCTCAACGATTTCAGCAGCTAAATCAGGATAATCTTCGATCCAGATATTAACCAGAAAAAATGTTGTCTTAACATGATATTTATCAAGAATATCCAGAATTTGTTCTGTTCGTTCGGAACCCCAACTGGCGTCAAAACTGATAGCGATCATCTTTTTTTCACAGTTCACTTCATAGATCGGAACCAGTTTTCTTTGGGCGCTAACCGTAGCCACTATGTAACTGCTCTCAACTTTTTGCCAGACAACCCAGCCGGCGACAATAATAGCCAGAGCCAAAATAATCAACATCGGTCGCTTACCGACGTGCCAAACAATCATTTTCATTCCTCCTTAGCTCGATACGATCACTAAATACCTCCCTCAGCAATGTTATGGCCTTTGAAGAGAGCGATTGACCATGAACAATTAGACGCCGCGGTGAACGTATCAAAATATTCGATACCAATATATCCTCATAACCTTCCTCACGACCGCCCTCCAAGCACTTGTAGCCTTCTTTGGCAGTTACGCATAAATTATAATAGCCGTCGCTGCTTAAAAATAAGTGCAGCTCTTCATCGTTAGAATTAGCAGAAAAATTCTTCAGTAATTGCAGAAATTCCCTGTCCTCTTCCATTGCCAGCAATTCATCGGCAGCAACAGTCATCATTGTCAGCAAATATTGACTATAACCGAAAAGACGAAAATGTACAAAACCTTCCCAGTTAAGATAATCAGACTTTTTTAAGTGATTATCTATTGCCGCAAATAAACGTAGGTGACGTTTTTTACCGGCAAATAAATTCCAATTAAATGGAACATCGCTTAAAAGATTAATAGTAATATCTACTAATTCCTGGCGCTGGCTTTCGTCGAAACAATTATAATGTTCATCTGCCAGGCGCTGTAATTGTAGCTTCTCTCCCGCGCTAAAAAACCACTCGCTTAAAGCCAAGCTGACAACTGCGCTCATGCTCTGATCTATAATCAGTAATGTGCTGCCAAATTCATGCAGACATTCTGCCGGTAATTCAATGATTTTACTAGCCATTTATTCACCTCCGCTGCGATATTATATGAATTTTAGCTAGTGATTATGCGAATGCAGTAATAGGTTTAGCGCAGCTACTTGACATCGTTTCATATAAATGCTATGATATCTCCATTATTATATATAAAATAATAAAGTGATGATCCGGACATGATCGCCGTAACATGTATGACAGAGAGCAGCGCATATGCTGAAAACGCCGCACCCAAACGACTGATTACCACCGGTGAGCGCGGAAGCGAACTTCCGCCGGTTTGGGTACGTTATAACTCTTTGAGCGGTATCGTTTATGTTTATAACGATACAATTCGGGTGGAACCGTGGAGCGATAGCTTCATCCCGCAGAGGATGAAGTTATTTTTTATTTATTTAAAAATTTCGGAGGTAAAATTATATGGTTAATATCACTTTAGCCGACGACAGTAAAAAGACATTTGCAGACGGTCTCAGCGCATTAGAAATTGCCAAAGAATTGGATAAAGCGGCATTAAAAGGATATTGTGCGGCAAAAATCGACGGCAAAATTTGCGATTTACGCACTATAATCGATAAAGATTGCCTACTTGAATTTGTTAAGTATACCGATGAGGAAGGACTCAAAGTCCTCCGCCACAGTTCATCTCATATTATGGCTGAGGCCGTTAAAAGACTGTTTCCCGGTACTCATTTCGGAATCGGTCCGGCAATCGAAAACGGATTTTATTATGATTTTGATAGCCCGCATGTTTTTACCACCGAAGATTTGGGTAAAATAGAAAAAGAAATGGCAAAAATAGTAAAAGAAAACTCTCCATTCATCAGGGAGGAACTGCCACGGCAAAAAGCTTTGGAATTATTCGGCGAATCAGATGAAAAATATAAAGTTGAGCTAATCAATGATCTGCCCGAAGACTCAATTATCAGCATCTACCGCCAGGGAGATTTTCTCGATCTCTGCGCCGGGCCGCACCTGCCCTCGACCGGCAGCGTCAAACATTTCAAATTGATGAGTTTAGCCGGAGCTTATTGGCGCGGCAATGAAAAAAATAAGATGTTGCAGCGGATTTACGCCACATCATTCCCTGACAAAGAAAGTCTCGATAAATATCTCTTCCGGCTGGAAGAAGCTAAAAAACGTGATCACCGTAAACTGGGCGCCGAACTTGAGCTATTCATGCTGCTCGATGAAGGCCCTGGTTTCCCTTTCTTTTTACCCAAAGGCATGGTGATACGTAATGAGTTAGAAAACTATTGGCGCCAGCAGCATGCCATCTGGGGTTACGAGGAGATAAAAACGCCGATAATTCTCAACCAACAGCTTTGGGAACGTTCCGGACATTGGGATCATTATCAAGAAAACATGTATTTTACCAAAATTGATGAAGTGGACTATTGCGTCAAACCAATGAACTGCCCCGGCGGCGTGCTTGTATACAAACACAAACCCCACAGTTACCGCGAACTGCCGATTCGCTGCGGCGAACTGGGGCTTGTTCACCGCCACGAAATGTCGGGTGCACTGCACGGTCTGATGAGAGTACGCTGCTTTACACAGGATGACGCGCATATTTTCATGACCGAGCAACAGATAAAAGATGAGATCATCGGTGTAACACAGATGATCAAGAGCTTTTATAATCTATTCGGTTTCACTTATCACGTTGAGCTTTCGACACGGCCGGAAAAGGCTATGGGCGAACTGGCTGTTTGGGAGATTGCCACCAAAGCTTTGGCCGACGCCATGGATGAAATCGGTCAACCCTATACAATCAACGAAGGTGACGGTGCTTTTTACGGTCCTAAACTCGACTTTCATCTCGAAGACAGCATTGGCCGTACCTGGCAATGCGGCACCATCCAGCTTGATTTTCAAATGCCGGAAAAATTTGACTTGACCTATATCGGCGCCGATAACCAACCGCATCGGCCGGTGATGATCCACCGGGTAATATTCGGCAGCATTGAACGTTTTATCGGTATATTGATCGAACATTATGCCGGCGCATTCCCGATCTGGCTGGCGCCGGTACAGGCAAAAATTTTAACTATTACCGACCGTCAAAACGATTATGCTAAAAAAATCTTTGACGAACTTACACTAGCCGGCATCCGTACGGAAATTGACGACCGTAATGAGAAAATCGGTTATAAAATTCGTGCCGCGCAATTTGAGAAAGTGCCATATATGCTGGTGATCGGCGATAAAGAGCAGGATAACGACAGTATCGCATTACGCAAACGCGGCGAGGGCGATATTGGCAGTTCTAAAATAAGTGAAGTTGTTTTAAAATTAAAGCAGGAAATTGTTAATAAAGAGTAAATTTATTCCTTGGAGAATAAAAATTTTGGAGAAAAATTACTATGAAAATTAAGGTCATAGTTAACCCTTTGGCGGGACGAAAAACAGTCCAGCCGGAGCTGGAAAAAATCATCGGTCATTTATTAATTGAAGGTACCGCCTCAGAAATTTCTGTATTGCGCAGCATTGTCCACTCAGAAACCCGTAGCGAAGCCCGCACATTAAAACCAAACGAATATGATTTGGTAATCGCCTGCGGCGGCGACGGTACGATCAACGCTGTTGTTAACGGCTTAGTTGAAAGCGGTTGCAACATACCTTTGGCGATATTGCCGGCTGGTACCGCCAATGATTTTGCCTATTCGCTTAAATTACCTACCGAAATGGAAAAATTCTGTGCGATGGTTGAACAGTTTAATACCAGTTATATTGACTTAGGGCAAGCTAACGGAAACTATTTCGTTAACGTCGCCGCTTTTGGCCTTTTTACATCCGTAGCATATAATACGCCTAGTGATGAAAAAAATTCTCTGGGTAAACTGGCCTATTTCTTCCAGGGCATTCGCGAACTGCCTAATCAATTATTAAACAGCATTCCAACAGAAATTGACAGTAAAGAAAAACATTTAAAAGGGCCGGTAACAATTTGTATTGTTGCCAATACAGCCAGTGTCGGCGGCATGCGTAACTTAATGCCAAAGGCAAAATCAAATGACGGACTGCTTGACGTACTTGTAGCCCGTATACCTGATATTAATACGGCGGTTATGTTCTTTAATACGATCTTTAATAACGAAGGAGAAAAACTTGATTTACGAAAGAACAGACTTCTAACTTATTTCCAAACAAAACACTTATGCTGCACCACCACAGCAGATAAACCGATTGAACTCGACTTGGATGGCGAGTATTTCGGTGATCTGCCTGTGGAAATCGGCGTCAGAGAATCGGCAATTCAACTATTGGTACCTGAAGAATAAACAGCATATAGCATGCTACATTAATTGACTATTGGGCAGCCTATCAATCAAATCTCCATCCGGTAACTCAATTTCCAGTACCCAAAATAATGCTTCGATCTTATCTACAAGCGAAAATATTAACAGTGTCAAATCGGGATCAGCCAAATCGCCCAAAGCGGCTTTTTCGGCGATCGCCAACGCCAGCTCCCGCTTATACTCTTCGAGCTTTTGCCCTACTTCACGGCTGCTGCGCATGGCATTCCCTCCTCACGATCAGTGTCTACTTCAAGATATACAGCAGACAAGTAATCGGTGACAAAAAATAAAAAAACCTTGCCAAGCGGTAATATTTTTGATAGAATATTTTAGTGTTCAATTTGAGTAATTTAACGGCATACGCCGTATACGCATAAGGAGGTTATTATAATGGCTAAATGTGAGATCTGTGGCAAGAGCGTTCAATCCGGGATGAACGTCAGCCATTCCCATATCCGTACCAAAAGAACATGGAAGCCCAATCTGCAAACGGTGCGTGCCATAGTTGACGGTACTCCGAAAAAGGTTACTGTCTGCACTCGCTGCCTGCGTTCAGGCAAAGTCAATCGTGCTTAATATTTGTTCATGAAAATTCTTTTAACAGGGGCGCTGCATGCCGCCCCTGTTTTTGATACCCATAAACTTGTCAGATATTGACTTTATAAGGCAATTCACTTATAATATAGTCACTTTTTGCGACGGATAAATATTGGCTTTTAAGCCAACATAGGTTATAATATTAGAAACATACATATTGGGAAGGAGGTCGAGTTAATGGGCAAAGAAATTCAAGGCCGCTGGGGCGTAATCACGATCAGTCGCGAGGTTATAGCAACTTTGGCCGGTATTGCCGCCATAGAGTGTTTTGGTATTGTAGGTATGGTTTCTTCCCGTTTTATTAGCGATGGCATTAGCGAGCTTTTGGGGCGCGAGGCGCTTTCCAAAGGCGTTGAGGTAATATTTAAGGGTGATCGGTTACTAATTAAAGTTAATATCGTAGTCGGCTACGGAACCCGTATCTCGACGATCGCCCAAAATGTTATGGAGCAAGTAAAATACACGGTGGAAAAGTACACCGGATTAAAAGTCGACAACGTTGAAGTCAATATCCAAGGCGTACGCGTAGTCGATTAAGGAGGAAAACAATGACGGCGTCTATGAAAGAAATGGACGCGGCCACCCTAAAACAGTTTTTTGAAGGCGGCTGCGCCTTTCTGGGAACAAACAAAGAAATGGTTAACGCTCTTAACGTCTTTCCTGTTCCCGACGGCGATACCGGAATAAATATGTTTTTAACTATTAATTCCGCTATTAAAAATGTTAAAAACACCGCCACTGTCGGCGAAGTAGCTGCTGATTTTGCCTTGGGGGCTTTGATGGGCGCCCGCGGCAACTCCGGCGTTATTCTTTCGCAGATTTTTCGCGGTTTCTCCCAAAGCGTGGCCGGCAAAAACACTATCAGCGCCATTGAATTAGCTGCTGCCCTGCAAAAAGGCGTCGATCTCTCCTATAAATCGGTCATGAAACCGGTTGAGGGCACAATTCTTACCGTTTATCGGCAATTTGCGGCTGCTGCTGTCAATGAGGCCGGTAAAAGCGGTGATATCGCTAAAACGATTAACGCGGCGTTGTCAGCCGGTGAGGATGCACTGCAGCATACGCCGGATTTTCTGCCTGTTTTACGAGAGGCAGGCGTAGTCGATGCCGGCGGCAAAGGGTTACTGACAATCATGGAGGGCGGTATCAGATCGCTTCGCGGTGAGGTCCTTGCGGCAGTTAGCGGACAAGCCGCTCAGCAAGCCATGGATAAAGCTACTTCGGCCGCAGCTCAGGCAGCTGCTGACTTTGAGTTTGTCTACTGCACGGAATTACTGATCAAAGGTTCGAATATCAATACCGAAAAGATTCGTTCTTACCTATCGAATAAAATTGAAGGCGATTCATTAGTTGTTGTCGGTACGCCGGAAGTTGTTAAGATCCACTTCCATAACAACATGCCTTGGCAGGTTTTAACTTATGCAGCCGGTTTCGGCAGCTTGCACGATATCAAAATTGAAAACATGCGGGATCAGCACCATGAATTGTCGGCAAGCATCAGTGCTTGTGAAGCTGATGAGCCGGATGACGAAACGCCTCAAATTATCGAAGAGCCCTGCCGTTGCTCTGTTATCGCTGTTTGTGCCGGAGACGGGTTAACGCAGATTTTAGACAGTATGGGAGCGGTTGTCATCAAAGGTGGCCAAACCATGAACCCGAGCGCCGAAGAATTACTGGAAGCAATCAGTCAATGCGGCGGCGAAGAAGTGGTAATATTGCCTAATAACAGCAATATCATACTTACGGCACGCCAGGTAGTTGATTTAGCCGACCGCCCGGTACATGTCGTAGAAAGTAAGTTTATTACTCAAGGAATATCGGCGATGCTTTGCTTTGACCGCGATAACAGCGGCGCTGACAACGCGGCCGCCATGAGTGAAGCAATAACAGCCGTTGTCTCCGGCGAACTTACTTATGCTGTACGCGATTCCAGTTACAATGGCTTTACAATCAAAAAAGACGACCTACTGGGTTTGAAGAACGATAAGATCGTTGTTGTCGGTCAGCAGCTCGAACAAACGCTGCTGGAACTGATTGAGAAAATGATCGATAATAACGAAAATTACGGACTGATCAGTCTATTTTATGGTAACAATCAGACTGAGGAGGATGTGGCGCCTTTAGTAGAGGCTGTCAAGGCCAAATATCCCGGTTTTGATGTCGAGTGTTATCTCGGCGGCCAGCCGCTATATTACTTTTTGCTTTCTGTTGAATAAAAAATTTGCCCCGCCACAATAAGTGACGGGGTTTTTTAACATTTAGAACTATGCATTAAGATTGAGGTTTTTCCTTGACAATCACCCCGCTTAGCCATATAATAAGTGATGTTGCGATATCGGGGCGTAGCTCAGTTTGGCTAGAGCGNNTAGAGCGCTACCTTGGGGTGGTAGAGGTCGCACGTTCAAGTCGTGTCGCTCCGACCAAATAAACACCGTTAATTAACGGTGTTTTGTTTTTTATATCTACTTTACCTCGTCATATATTTCAATTAAAATATTACAGCCATAATAGCAACCGCCCTGACCGCCAGTGATTTCTTCCACGGCGGCTTTTACTATTTTGCCGCTATCCATTTGTCCGGCTAAATTCGCGGCCAGGTCGGCATTAATAAACCCTACTATGCCGTAATTTGAATGGACCTCTATGGCATTTTTATCGTAGGCGTTATTGGGATCCCGCTTTAAAGATATGGTTTTGTCCCCTGTTTTGATTTTTTCTAAAATATCCTGCCTATTGGTACCGTCATCATTGTCAAACGTTACCCCTACAACCTTTGTATGTAGTGAAGAAGAAAGCACAAGCTGTGGCTCACTCTCTTTTACCTGTTTGGAGCCGCTAATATTATTTTCTACATTTGACGTGGTTTGAGTTGATTCATTTGCTTTATCACCGGAATTATCGCTGCAAGCGCTCAATGAAAAAGCAATAATCAAACATAACACAAAAACCAAGTATTTTTTCAAAATAAATACCTCCGTTTCCATGTTTAACAAACAAAGAACATTTATTTGATATGAGGATAAATCCTTCTATTACTATAAAAAAACTGCCAAAAGAGCAGTTTTTTATCAGATAAATCCGAAATAACTAAGTCGCTGCCTTTCCTATGAGAGATATATGTCGGCAGATGAAATGTAAAAGTTTAGTTATCCTATATTGTTAGCTTCCTCGTCTATCTCAGTTTCTTCTTGATTTTGTTTTTCATTATTTAAAATAACAATATCGGCATGAAGCGCTTTGTTTTCCTCTCTGATCTTTTCCAAACTATCGCTCAAACGATTACATATCTCACAAAACATTTCTTTTTCTTCTTCGGAAAGGCAATCGCTAAAATCGCGTTTGATTAATTCCCGTTCTTGATCGCGTATTACCAATGCTTCCCGTCCCTTGTCAGTAATATAAATATGTACTATCCTAGCATCGCGGCGATCCCTAACCCGTCTGATATTTCCGTCTTGTTCAAGCATATTTAATTTATGAGTTAACGAGGACGGGCGGATATCAAGTAATAACGCAAGGTCATTGGCAACTATACCATCATTTTTCTCTATCAGACGTAAAGTTTTTCCATTCGATCTACCATAAGTATCCGGCATTGTTGGCGATGATTTTCTTTTGATATTCCTTTCTAATCGCTGAATTGTATCAAGAATATCATATTTTCTCCCCATTGATTACTCCCCCAGATTTCTGTTAATCAACTAATTAGGTATAAATCAGAATAATTATACTGCTTATTTATTATTGCGTCAACCAAATTTGTCCATTTTATGCTCTTATCTTCAATACTAAACCCCCGCAATAAATTGCGGGGGTTTAGTATTAATATATATTATTTAGCAATATTTTCGGCAAACCGCATCAGTATTACAGCAACTTGAGCGCGAGTAGCGTAACCTTGGGGATCAAGTGTCGTATCATTAACGCCTGTAATCAACTGCTCGCCTACTGCCCATTTAAGCGCGGAAAGAGATAAAGTGGAAATACTGCCGGCATCGTTTAACGCTTTCAAATCAGCAAAGCCGCTAAGATCAGACGACGCACTGACATCGTAACCTTTAACCTTGGCATAGTTATAGAGGATGATCGCCAACTGCTCGCGGGTGATATAGTCATCCGGACCAAAAGTGGTGGAGCTATATCCCATAACTATACCGTTGGCTGCAGCCCAGGTTATGGCATCGCTATACCATTGTCCGGCGGCAACGTCGTCAAAAGGATTGGCCGTATCAACAGCCGGAGAGCCGGCCAGACGGTAAAGCACCGTAACCAGCATAGCTCTCGTCATATACTGATCCGGCGCAAAGGCGGTTTCCGAAGTTCCGTTAAACAGTTGAGCATTCAAAACATAACCTACGCCCTCATAGTACCATTGGTTGGGGTCAAGATCACTAAATTGCGAGATGGGAGTAGTTTCTGCGGCATCTTCTGCAACAAACTTGGCCTCGATGGTGTGACCAGCAGTAACAGCGGAGAAACTGTATGTAGATACCGCGCCTACGCTAACGCCGTCTACCAACACATCATCAATCACATAACCTTCATCTGCGGTAATAGTAAAGGTTTTGCTGGTGTTTTCTGCTACCTTTACCGCTCCCGACGGAGATATGCTGCCGCCTTCGCCGGCAGATGAAGTAATTGTATAATAAACAGTGGAGCTACCACTATTATGATGAGGTGAACTGACAGTCAAAACACCGTTTTCGATATTGTATTGAATACTGTATCCCCAATCATACATACCCGAGATATCCGATGCAAATGGATAAAAATAAGGATTATTGTAGACATCATTTACATAAGGATCAGCACTATCATCACAATAAGCCTCGCAATTGGCCCTGGCATAAATCGGGTATCTTCCGGCCACTGTAGTTATCGAGGCATAACAATCGGCGTAGAACATCTCGCTTGCAGATTCTCTGTAAAATGATGCAGCATAGCCGTCGCCGTTATCACTGATACTTACCGTGTACTCCGGTAACACTCCGCCGGTAGTAATATTTTTGTTATCTGCCTTTACGGTAATAATAAGCGGTGCAATCGTAAACTGATCGCATCCGGCCATTATATAAGTAGTCTCTCCGATAATCTGCTCGGATGTAACATATAAAACATAATCGCCTTCAATATACCCGTCAGAATTATTATATTCTACGCCGTTGCGGTACCATGTGAATGAGTAATTACTTATATCATCGGAAAATCCTGTAACAGACTCACCGTTGGCATCGGTAAAATTCCAGTCGTCGATAGAAAATGGATCGTATCCCCACGGGCTTAAACCGCCATCGACGCTATATACCGCGTCCGGCACGTCAATGCCAATTTCAGCTGTTTGATAGCCCTGAGGAGCAAAAAAGCTCAGGCTGGTGACAACGTCATTGAGATTTTCAACCATTGATTCTGCACTAAGCACTTCGCCTGTTGTGCTATAGACGGCTGTACCACCGAGATGGCTGTTGCCGACCAGCCAGACATAGACCTCGCCGTTTTCGTCAGCCGTGGCGGTAAAAGTTTTAGTATAGTCGTAATCATAATAATCTACAGTAACGGTAACCTGACTGTTGGGAATCAAGCCGCTGAGTACAGTTCTATTAAGCTCATAACCATCGTAATTAAATGGGAGTGCTGAACTCGCGCCGGCTACTGCGTCAAAAAGCGTAGCGCTGTCATAAATATTAAAAGAATATGTACAAGACACCGTATCGGCAGATACTACACCGCCATATATATATAAATCATAGGCGGCGGTGATACTGTTTACATCAACATAGATACTATCATTTGTACCCAAATAATTATCAGGGTCACCGATGAAAACACTGGTAGCGCTATCGATCGCTTCGGCATCGATACTGCCGCCAAGAATATAGATAGTATCACTAAAATCCATAAGAGTGCTTATTTCGCCGCCGACATTAATGTTGCCGCCGAAAATCACCACCTCATAGGCGGCGGTTAAATTAGTTGCAACATCGATGATAATATTGTCATTAAGGCCATATAAATTCTCAGAATCTCCGATAATTAAATCGGTAGCGCTGGATATTTCGTTGGCTTTGATATTGCCTCCGTATATATAAATTGTTTTAGGTATCTCCGCATTGGTTGTCTCGATAGCGCCATCCACTGTAACAGTGCCTTCATAAATCTCAATTAAATTACCGGCTACCATATCACCTGCTACATTAAGCACTATCGGTATATAATTATCTAAACCAGACGGCGTTTCTTCATCGCATCCTATAAATATGCTACCGCTATCCGGCGTAACAAGAATACTGCCGCCGACATTAAGCTCTATAAAATTGAAATCCGAATATTCGTCTTCCAATGTTAAGTTATATCCATTTGTCCAATCTTCAGATTCATAAATCCAACTTTCCTCAGTCGGATATTCCAAGGACGTAAAGTACTCTACCTTGATATCTCCGTCTACCGTAACCGAGCCGCCTTCCTGATCATAATCGTAGGCAATGATATCGCCGCCGACCGTGACAAACACTTGACCATCATCGCTGTCAAAATAGACATACGGCGCTTGGATATTACCGCCGACATCAAGGGTGCAGCCGTAGCTGTTAATTTCATACTCGGATGTAAAATTGCCCGATACAAAAATACTGACGCCTGCTTCAATCCATACCTCATAAGCAGCCACAATCTCAGCCGCTTTGAGCGTGCCGCTGTGGAGATCAATATAACGTTCATTGTCACAATACAAGCCACCGCTGCCAAGATTCAAATCGCCAAAATAAAGATATGTGCTTTCATACTCCAGTGAATATTCATCCATAATATAGAGGTTATGGTCAATTGCCTCGCCGTCACTGGTCAAAGGATTATCACTGTCCAAGGTATGCCAAACCAGATCTAGGTTAGATACATCAAAATCTTCATATGCACCGTCCCAGATCGTGTACTGCCCATTGTAAACATAGATATCCCCTGTAAAATCAGCTGCCTGAGCAAGCGCAATCGACGGTATTAATACCGTTGCACAGCAAATTACCAAAATTATAAATAGTGTCTTCACCCTTCCCATTTCTCTCCTCCTAAATTTTTATTTACTCTTATTAACTTGACAATTCACCTCCCATTTACAATTTCTTCTTGTTGTTGTGTGCTGTCATTAATACTTGTTAATCAAACATATACATTATATAAAATTTTTTAAAAATAATTTGTCGAAATCAGTAGCAATAAATTATTTTGTAAAGAATAGCTAAATTTGTGAAAGCCAGTTACCTACTGCTCGGCTGCGCGGCAAAAAGCCCGACGCAATAAAATCGGTCTGCAAAAACAATTCAGCGAATTCCTTAGCTTCTCGCGGTGCCGTTGCGGTAAAAGGAATAGTCAGTGCATGACAAATGGCTGAACCGTAAACAACGTTTTTACCGTCGCCGTCAATATCAAACTTGGCGTTTGCATAATGCCCATTCAAAGCCGGATTGGAAAGGTTGATTTGCTCCGGCAATTCGGCGTAAGGCTTATTTTTACCAAAAGGCCCGGAACGATAGCCAAACATATAATCTACCGGAAAATTCTCATGAGAAGCAACTATCCTCCGGCCAGCATGGTTAAGCAATTTTTCGGCTAACCCCTGTTCCAACGAATCACAAAGCATACATGCCAACACTGCCCGATATCCTCCCGGATCGCCATGTGGGTCAAAATGGCCAAATGTTGCACGGGGATCAAGCAATTTTTCCAGCCAATTACTACTGTCTATTTGTTTCTCAGGATTGGTTGGCATCAACACCATACTGTTACCGGCAAACACATAATAACCGTCGGTCCAATCAGGCATCATCATATTGGCAATGATTAAATCATCGGCCAGTATTAATAGGTCGCAAGGTTCGCTATTCTGCATCCGTCTAATACAATCAACAGAACCGCCGCTGCTGTTTACAGCTATAATATCGTTATGACTGGCATTAAAGATTCTAATTGTTTTTACCACTTGTTCATGAACACATGTGGCGTTAAAAATAGATATTTTTTTCATACGATTACCTCAAAATTAATTTTTATATAATTATAATATTTTCACCATATTAAACCAAGTTTATAATTTTGCTATTTTTATTTATACTGCTATATGTTAATATATTGCTAATATAAACAAGGAGGTTATCATATGAAAAAGATTTTAGTACCTATTGACGGTTCTGACACGTCTATTAAAGCAGCCCAAACTGCAGTCGATATAGCTGAAAAATTCGGCAGTGAAGTTACCCTCCTGACAGTTTCATACATACCTGACGAAGTATACAACTTTTACGTCAAAACAAATTACGAACAGTTGTCCGGATTAGCAAAGGCTTACGCGGATAATAATCGAAAAACTCTGGCAACGGTTGAAGATAAAATAGATACTAAAGGGGTAAAGATCAGTAAAAAAGTAGTTCCCGGCATCGATCATGAAGCAATAGTCGATGAAGCTGAAAAAGGCAATTTTGATTTAATTGTCATTGGCCGACGCGGATATTCCAAAATCAAACGCTTATTTGTCGGCTCTGTTACTGAGAGGGTGTTAAACCAAGCTCCATGTTCTGTTTATGTGGTGAAAGAATAGTACAAATAAAAAAGAGAGGTATCAACCTCTCTTTTTTATCTCTATTTTATCTCTATATAGTATAGAAAATTATGCATCAAGTTTAAATTCACTATGTAATTTCAGCACAGCGTCTTTTACTCGTTTTTCATCAATGATACAGGAAATCTTTATCTCTGAGGTAGAAATCATATCAATATTACAGCCGATCTCAGCCAAAGCCGCAAACATTGTCGCTGCAACTCCTGTATTGCTGATCATACCGGCGCCGACAATACTGACCTTGGCGATATCATCTTCAATTTTGCTGTCCTCTGCCAACCCTTGATCCACTAACCCGGCAACGAAAGCACAAACCTTTTGCTGATCATCACGGCCGCAGGTAAAAGATAGATCCTGACAATCATTACGATTGCCGCTTTGAATAATCATATCAATATTAACGCCCAGTTTAGCAAGGCCAACAAAGATTTTGCCGGCAATTCCCGGCATATCGGGTACGGCAAACAACGTTACCTTTAAAACATTAGTATCATGGGCAACGCCGCAGACAATTCGTTCCTGTTCCATATTTTTGCTCATCTGTGCAACCTCCTGTACCATCGTTCCTTCACTGAGATTAAAGCTGGAACGAACAGATAATTTTATATTATATTGTTTAGCCATTTCAACGCTGCGCGGCTGCAAAACCAACGCACCCATCGCGGCCATTTCCAACATTTCATCATAGGAGATTTCGGCCATTTTCTGCGCTGTTTTGACTATTCGCGGATCAGCCGTATAGACGCCGTCGACATCGGTGAAGATCTCACAAACATCAGCATCCAACGCCACCGCCATAGCAACAGCGCTGGTATCGCTGCCGCCGCGACCAAGCGTATTGATATCTCCATTTTGATCTATGCCTTGAAAACCGGTTATGATCACTATCTTACCGTCGGATAATTCCTTTTTAACACGGCTGCTGTCAATACTTAATATTTTCGCCTTGGCATATCTGCCGTCGGTATGATAACCGGCTTGCGATCCGTTTAAAGATATTGCCTGATACCCCATTTCACCTAAAGTCATTGCCAGCAACGACGCTGATTGTTGTTCGCCCGTGGACAGAAACATATCCATTTCCCGGTCCGACGGCGAATTTGTTACCTGTTTGGCCAATGCTATCAAATCATCGGTAGTATCGCCCATTGCCGAGACAATCACCGTTACCTGATTTCCTTTATCATATTCCGCAGCTACTCTGCCGGCAACTCTTCTCATCCGCGAGGCATCCGCGACCGAACTGCCACCAAATTTCTGCACAACTATTGCCATTGTTTTCCTCCCGCTTTAATTATAAATCAACAAAGTGATTTATTATATATTAATCATATCACCTAAGCTATAACGCCTGTGTAAATTACTCTTCATTGTCCTCAACTCGAATAATCGAAGTAGCGGCAAATACACAATCCAAATCAACTATTCTGGAAATCGCCTTTTCAATTGCCGCATGCGGCGTTAAATGTGTAATTAATACAATTTCCGCCTCGCCGCCGCCGGTACGACGTTTTTGCATAACCGTCGCCATACTGACAGACTCTTCGCTTAAAATATTAGTAATCGCCGCAAATACTCCGGGGCGGTCACAGACATTTAAACGGACGAAATATTTGCTGATTGTTTCCGCTAGCGGTTTAATAGGCAGATTTTTATAACAAGTACAGCCCCAACGCGACTTACAATTATGATTGATATTACGCGCGGCGTTAATAATGTCGCCAACAATAGCGCTGCCGGTCGGCAAAGATCCTGCGCCACGGCCATAGAACATGGTTTTTTCCACCGCATCGCCTTCAACAAATACCGCGTTATATGAATCTCGTACAGACGCCAATGGGTGATCTTTGGAAATCATCAGCGGATGAACGCGCACCTCTATCGATTGGTCGTCACAACGGGCAATCCCTACCATTTTAATCACATAACCAAATTCTTTGGCATAGGCAATATCCCAGCTGCTGATATTAGTAATACCTTCCGTGGCAACCATGGAATCGTTAACACGGCTGTTAAAAACGATTGAGGCCAAAATAGCAATTTTACGGGCCGCGTCGTAGCCTTCGACATCATTGGTCGGGTCGGCTTCCGCATAACCAAGTTCCTGCGCTTCTTTGAGAGCAGCTTTAAAGCTACTGCCCTTCTCCGCCATATTTGATAAAATATAGTTGGTTGTACCGTTAACTATACCCATTACCTGCAGTATTCTGTTACCGGACAAACTTTCTTTAACAGCCTGAATAACGGGAATACCACCGGCAACACTGGCTTCAAAAAAGAGATCGGTATGATTTTCTTCCGCCAGATGAAGCATCTCGCCACCGCAAGCAGCCATTAAATCTTTATTAGCCGTAACAACGCTTTTACCGGCCTGCAACGCGGCAGTAATGATATCTTTGGCAACTTTAACTCCGCCGATTACCTCAACAATGATATCAATATTTTCATCATTAACTAATTCATGCCAATCAACACTAATCGGCACACTGGAGAGCCCGGCACGGTCAAGCAGATCTTTGGCTCGCGCAAAGTCCTTCTCCGCTACTCTGGCAACTTCTATTTTCATTGCCCGTGAAGCAATAATATCAGCATTTGAGGATAGAATTTTCAGCACTCCGCTGCCAACTGTCCCCAGCCCGCAAATACCAACTTTGACCGTTTGTATAGCTTTATCCTCCATGTTTTTTTACCTCTACAATTATATTCAACAAATTTGCATGTGTTTCAAATTATTATAACAAAATAATATTTTTATATCAAGCTTTTTAACTTAAACCCCCCTTAAAAGGGGGGTTTAGTTTTTTCTTATAAATTAAGTGCATTAAATATTACATAATATTTAGATACTGATGCTGCCGAGCTCCTGCAAACTATTGCGGTCAAAAGCTCTGATTACGCCATCCTGCAGATAATAAATCGTATCGCCTATATAAGCTAACCTTTGATAATACTGGTAATTTTCACTATCAGACGGTTGTTCGTATGCAATTTCACCCAGCTTACTGATAGAACCGTTATTGACCTCAAAAAGAAGAGCGCCATTAAAATACTGATTATAATCTTTGCCGTCGGCTATCAGCGTGGCGCAGAATCCAAATATATCCTGATTGCTGTCGACCATCAATGCTTTGTTATTATAAAGCACTTCTGCATATGAACCTGAACCGCCGGTCACATACTCGTCAAGCAGCTGCGGGTTATTGGGATCGCTGACATCAAACAGCGAAAGCTTGATGCCGCCGGTACGCGTGCCGATAGAGGTCTCGTTGCCATCATGGTCGCGCACATACATATCCTCCGTATCATATCCGATGCCCAGTAACGTATTTTCATCAACAACATGAAGATAGTTACTGAATCCCGGAAGCTCCAGTTGTCCGGTAACCGTTGGATTTGCAGGATCGCTTAAATCAAGCACAAACAGCGGGTCAATATTTTCATAAGTAACCAAATATCCCCTGTCGCCGCTGAAGCGGGCAGCATAAATGCGCTCATTGGTGACAATATCGTTAGCCGAACCAACCTGATTCAGATACTGGTCGAGCACATAGAGGTTGCAACCGTTATCGGATGTAGTTGTGGCAATACGGAAATAGCCATCATATTCATCCATCGCATACTGATTAAGCAAATAACCTTCAACAGCTCCCCCGGCACGGTAGTTAATGCTGGTCTGATCGACATCAAGAGCAATCAGGTCAGTCATGGTTGTTTCGTCCTGCCAATCGTAAAAAGACAGATATAGGGAACTGTCGTTCATATATATATCCTGCACCGAACCGGCAAAACTCTCAAATTGGGCATCCTGATCCGTATCGCTAATATTGATCGCCGCCACCGTAGTATAACAGTCAAAATTCTGGCGCGGACAAATCATCAGATCATTCAAAGCAATCGGTTCCGGCTGATCACTAACAGTACTGTCTTTAACCATCGGTAATATTTGATCATCTTCTCCGCCGTTACTCATCAACCAATATGTATATTGGCTGGCAACTATATAAACATAATCTCCGTTTTTGCGGCTACTGACAAAGTTGCCTTCTGCCTCCACTTCTTTGAGCAGTTGCGGGGACGATTTATCCGTTGTGTCATAGACAGCCGTATAAACATAGTTGCGACCGGTATTATAGTAGGAAGATCTGACCTTCTCACTTGATTCTTGATAGAGAATGGGATCATCGGATCCTATATAATCATAATAATTGCCCATCAATACCAGCCGGTCATTGTCTATGAAAATATCGCTGATATAAACGTTATCTTGCCCCTTGATGCGACCGACCTCCTGCACATCGCTGCCGTTAGCTTTAACAATCACCACATCCTGACCGGTAACAACATAGATATACTGTCCGTCGGTTTTGACAATATCGGCTTCATCAATGCCTTCTACCTGAGAATTGGTCTGCGAATAGCTATCTTGATCATTAGACGCAGCTTCATTGCTAGATCTATCCTCTGCACTCTGGGCAGATCCTGCGGAATCAAGCGTTTTGCTGTCATTACTAGCAGATTTCGCATGAGAATTAAGATAATTTTTTAACTCTGCCAAAGTTTGGGGATGAAGCGCCTGCCCAATTTTATCCTTAATTGAATTATAAGTCTGCTGGTCGGCTTTTAAATCAACAGTCTTACTGCCGATAACTATAATTTGGTCATAATAAGATACTTTTTGCCCAAACACCTGCTCGGCAATTGCTCGCAAAGGCAACATAGTACGTTGATTGATTATCGTAGTCGCGACATCAAGCTCTACCTTTTTTTTGCCGTCTACTAAATAATATTTTTCACCGATCGGGAAAGTATAGCGTACTCCGTCTTTATCTATAATGGCAGTTTTGGTGAGCGCATTATAATCAACAGTCGCCTTAAAATACTCGGCGACAGTTTTCAGCGGTACCAACGTCCGATTGTCTGACAATACCGGCACCACATCGGCGTTATTGCTGTCCAGACGATCCACTTTGCCATTGTCCAGCACTAAGGGGCTATTAATATGCATAATCAGACTGTTATCTTCAACAGTAGAGGCGGCAGCCGGTATTTGCACCGTTGCGATTGTCAGCACTATCGCCAATAAAAATATCACTGACATCAGCAAATTGCTTTTTTTCATATTATAAACTCCTTCCCTTGTTTTCACGAAATTACCTTTTAATAAATAGACGATAATACTAAATAAAAGTTCCCTATTATTACCAAAAATCCCCCTTGCATAAAGGGAGATTTTCTAGCGTTTACTATATTATTGAGCCTTAATCTAAATGAACATTAATTGCCCGATATTTACTGGTGTTCTTGGGATCGGCTTCTACATCAAACGTAACCTTTTGACCCTCATTGAGCGATCTATAACCATCAGCATCAATAGAGGAAAAATGTACAAAGACATCTTCGCCGCCATTGTCATTGGCAATAAACCCGTATCCTTTTGCGGGACTGAACCATTTTACAGTACCTTTATTCATAAGCCCCTCCTAACAATTATTATTATTATTATATTCTTTGTATAATAAAGACTCCTTATTTGCACGCCTATAATTGGACAGGACTTGCAAAATAGAGTCTAAATCGTACATTTAGAATACATGAATAGTATATTGCCTGCATAAATAAATGTCAAATTAATCTTAGTATCAAATTATGCCACATTTCGACAAACAGTAGAGGGCGGGTTACCCGCCCTCTGATTTTCAGATAATAATACAGATTAAACCGCCGCCGCTATCATTAACAATTCGCTGTACCGTTTCCTGTAGTTTTTCCTGTGCATTTTCCGGCATCGAGCAAACTTTGCTGCTGATCCCTTCCGATACCAGCTCATGTAATGATTTACCGAAGATATTGGTGTTCCAGATTTTCTGCGGATCATCCTCAAACTCATCAAGCATATAACGCATCAGTTCCTCGCACTGCTTTTCGCTGCCAATCAACGGTGTGATTTCGGTAGCAATATTGCAGCGGATGACATGATAACTGGGTGCGCTGGCTTTTAGTTTGACGCCAAAGCGTCCTCCCTGCTTGATCAGCTCCGGTTCCTCTAAATACATCTCGTCGATTCGCGGCGTTACCACACCATAGCCGTTGTTATATACCTCTTCCATAGCTTCCTCAAATTTATTCCATTGACGGTGGCTGTTACTAAACCGCTTCATCAATTTTAATACTGTATGATCACCCTCGATCGGTTCACCGGCATATTCTTCGAGGACCTGATGAAACAGTCCGGGCGCTGTATCAATGTTGATCGAAGCATTACCGCTTCCCAGCTCCAGTTGCTCAAGCGTAACACCATCTGTCAATCCTTCCATGTTTAAAGCTTCGATAGTTGAAGAAAGATCACGTACTCTGGTTAAGCCGGAAACAGCGGCCGCAACCCCTTCCTCCAAACTTTGGCGCAGCCAGTGGTTTTCGTCAAGCTCCTCAATCCAATTCGGCAAGCTGATGTTGACCTCGGTTACCGGGAACTCGTAGAGCGCCGCAGAAAGCACCGAAAGCAAATCATTATAAGACAGGGCTGTTGCATTGATCGGTATTACCGACACATCGTGTGTAGCTGATAACTGCTCCGCCAAGACTTGAGTTGCCTCGCTGCTAGGACGGGCAGAATTTAAGAGAATAACAAACGGCTTATGCAGCTCTTTTAACTCACCGATTACCCTCTGCTCCGCTTCCATGAAGTTCTCGCGGGGGATATCACCGAAACTGCCGTCGGTCAATACGACCAAACCGATGGTACTATGATCGGTAATAACTTTGCGCGTGCCGACCTCAGCCGCTTCGGCAAAACTGACCGGATCTTCAAACCAGGGGGTGTCCACCATCCGCGGCCCGTTTTCATCCTCAAAACCCAAAGCCCCTTCCACCAGGTAACCAACGCAGTCCACCAGTCTTACCCGCATATCTATACCATCGGCGACAGTGATTTCCACCGCTTCCGCCGGTACAAATTTAGGCTCGCCTGTCATTACCGTCCGTCCGGCGCCGCTTTGGGGAAGTTCGTCTAATGCCCGTTCGCGGTCATAGGGGTCGGATATATTGGGGAGGACTAATGTTTCCATAAAACGTTTGATAAACGTCGATTTGCCAGTACGTACCGGCCCGACCACCCCGAGATAAATATCGCCACCGGTTCGCTGATTAACATCGTTAAGTAAGTCATAATTTTCCACAATAATTCCCTCCCGGATAATGCTTGTTTGTTTGTATATATGCGTCTTTTACTCCGAATATGCCACTCCTGACTTAAAGTATTATACAAATTGTACATTCTAACAAAAGGATTGGTATTTTGTACCTTTTGACTTTATATCATAAGAATGATATTGTATTAAAAAGGAGGCTAAACATATGGATTTTGCTTACCATACTATATCTTTCATGTTGCTGATCGGATTGGTTGACGCGGCAATTGTCGGAATTATAATTATGATATCGGCCCGAAAATTAAAAACACAATCTATAATATTTTTGGTTTTAACCGTTTATGCCTTACTGATTACATATTTATCACAATCAACGATACCTGATAATTTATATATTCTACAGGCAATTGCCTTAGCATTAGGCTTGCTGGCTATCATAGCTTTTATATTGCGTTTTTTTATCCGCAACCACTATAAACAAGCAGAATTATTGCTGGTCGTATCAATAGTCGGCGGTATAACATATATGTTCATTTAATTATTTAATTATTTAATTATTAGATAATTGAGGGGTCTTAAATTAATATGGAAGAAAAGCTGAAAAAGTTTAAAAGCTGGATCGATCAATGCGACAATATTGTTTTTTTCGGCGGCGCAGGCGTATCCACCGAAAGCGGTATTCCTGACTTTCGCAGCGCTGACGGCCTTTATAATCAGCAATGGCCCGAACCGCCGGAAGTAATATTGAGCCATGATTACTTCACAGCCCACACGCAACAGTTTTATAATTTTCACCGCCAAAAGATGATATTCACCGACGCCCAGCCCAACGCCGCCCATCTGGCATTGGCAAAGCTGGAACAAATGGGGAAATTAAAGGCGGTTATAACGCAAAATATTGACGGACTGCATCAGGCCGCCGGCAGCAAAAATGTTTGGGAACTGCATGGCAGCATCCACCGCAATTATTGCCTGCGCTGTCACAAGCAATTCGATCTTGATTTTATACTTAGCAGCCAAGCCGTACCCCTCTGCCCCGACTGCGGCGGTATCGTCCGTCCCGACGTAGTACTGTATCAGGAACAATTGGATACGCAGGTTATTAACGCCGCTATAAGCGCTATTAAAAACGCGCAGATGCTGATTATCGGCGGTACCGGCTTGAGCGTCTATCCGGCTGCCGGTCTGGTCGATTATTACCGGGGCGATAAGCTGGTGCTGATCAACAACAGCCCGACCTCGCGCGACCATATAGCGGATCTGATCATCAACAATAAAATTGGCGAGGTATTAAAATCCTGCGTGGAGATATAGCACTACAACATAGTAAAACAGTCTAAGACTACTCTTAATAAATAAGGGTAGTCTTCTTTTGATTGTTAGACAAAATCTAACATTTATTATTGCCGTAGAAAAGCTTTGATGGTATGATGTTGATAATTAATTTTCAAGTGTCAAGTGTATGGAGATGAGAAATATAACCCCCAAAACTGTTTATTAAGGATGTGTTAGATATGAATGCACCCCATGAAGTAGCCGCGAATTATATTGAAATCGGCAAAAAAAAGACGCAAATACCCATATCAAAGATGCTGGTACTAGCAATTATGGCCGGTATGTTTATCGCCTTGGGAGCGGTAGGCGCCAATACCGCCTCTGCCACGATAACCAATGCCAGCCTGGCCAAACTGATTGGCGCTATGGTATTCCCCACCGGCCTTACTATGGTTCTAATTGCCGGCTCCGAACTTTTTACCGGCAATACACTAATGGTAATACCGCTTTTATCGAAAGAGATTACTGTCGGAGCAATGCTGAAAAACTGGCTGTTTGTCTTTATCGGTAACTTAATCGGCGCAATTGTGATCGTTTTGATCTGTGCGGTTGGCAATCAATGGGGCATGTTCGACGGCGCGTTGGCGGTTACGACCATCAAGGTGGCCGTCGCCAAAAGCTCTTTGGATTTCTCTTCCGCCATTGCCCTGGGAATCGGCTGTAACCTATTGGTTTGCGTGGCAATCTGGATCAGCTTCGCTGCTAAAACTGTCGTCGGCAAAGTTGTCGGACTCTATCTGCCGATCATGCTCTTCGTTTTAAGCGGTTTCGAACACAACGTTGCCAATATGTATTACGTTCCCGCTGGTATCATAGCGGCTATGAACCAAAATTTTGCAGCGCTTGCTGTACAAGCCGGTATTAATATTGATGCCTTAGGCTGGGGAACATTCTTTTATCATAATCTACTGCCGGTGACGATCGGCAATATCATCGGCGGCTCGATATTGGTCGGCTGCGTATATTGGTATTCTTATTTAAAGAAGTAATGTACCTAATATAATAAGAGGAAGAGGAAAAAGAACAAAGGATATGGCAAGGCTGCGGTTGATACCGCAGCCTTTTGTTTATTCTATTACCAATCATAAATTTCTAACTACTCAAAAAAAACACTCATAGGATTAAGTCATACAGTTACAAATACATAAATGGAGATAGAAAAAGAGGCGCAGGATTTATCCTGCGCCTCTTTTATTCCGATTAGATCGGAGTTAATTAATAATGGAGTTGATTAATAAGCGAAGATGTAGAGAGCGTCATTGGCATAAGTGTCATAGATTATGACAACTTGTTGCGCACCAGCAAAGTTAGCCAGTCTGGTGACTTCGCCCGCATCGTTAGAACCGCTTGCTAATTGATTTTCATAAGCATACATAAAGGTATTGGAATCAACATTGTAAGCAACCCCACCAACGGTGATTGAGCCACTGCCAGCAGCAGTAACAGCACCAGTGGCTACGGCAGCTGTAGAATTATTGGTTCCTTCGATGATAGCGGCCAAATCAGCTGCTTCACCAACTGTTAGAGTAGCTAAACCTGCGTCACTGACGACCAGTACTATAGAACCATTAACGATTTCGTCGTTGTCGGTTTCATAGATTACGAAGCAGTCTTCAAAATCATAACCATCAAGTTCACCATCGACATATTCATCACCATCTTCAACATAGACCTTCTCATCATCAATGGTAGTGAAGAAATAACCGTCACCATCCGCTTCATAATCTGTAAAGAATGCGCACGGAGTGATTTCGGCATCTCCTTCGGAGCTGTCGAGGATGTAAATTGTATTAGCGACATTGCCAGTGTTATCATAGACATAGATGTATCTGCAATCGAAATCATTGGCAAGAGCGCTGGAGATGGATTGGATCTCGACGTCATCGTAAGCGCCATCATCAGAGCTGACAAGGAAGATTTCCGTGTCGGCTGTGAGCTTATAGGATTTCTTTGTACCGTCGGTCCAGATCAGACGGTCAGTATCATTATCAGCGGTAACATCGTAATCGTCAGCGCCAGCGGCAGTTAAGTCAATATCCTCGCCATTAAATTCGACTACGACATCAGCCTCGGTAACATCGCCGTCTTCATTTACTGTTAATTCGACCATGTCACCTTTGCGGAGATCGTTTTGTGCATAATCATCGGCAAAATCATCCTCGAAGTCATAGGTAACTTTTTCGCCATCAGCGTTGAAGATGGTGACGCCGGTAAAGTCATAAACTGTACCGCCTTCGCCTTCTTCACTCCAAGAAGAAGTATAGGTAACGCCGGTAACTACGCCATAAATAGTGGTGTCTTCAGCATTGGCTACAACAGCGGCCAACTGAGTGAAGGCATAAGCAGGAACATAATTGACAGTGCCGAAATCGTCGCTAGCAATTTTGTTAGTAGCTAAATCTACGAAATTGTCGCCGCCGTCGCTGCTGTAAGTGGTATCAGCAAGAACACCATAATAGGTGCCGGCAATCTTATATCCGTCAGCCGCTTTGTAATTGGTTATATCACCACTTACAGCGGATTTGACAACATACAAAGCAGTACCGTCAGCTAATTCACTCTCATAAATTACGTCTCCGGCTTTAACATCGCTGGCAGCAATAAATTTGCCGTCTTTTAAGAGCTTGTAATCATTGTAATCATCGAGATCTTCGTCAATGGCGATATCTTCAATAGCGGTATCATCGTTAAAGGTAATGTATTCGTCATCAACATCATCAACATAACCAAAGCCGTAATCTTCATAATCGGCATAATCTCTTAAAGCATACCAACGACCATCTTCATCAAGATAGACTTTACCGTAAGTGCCGTCAATATTGATCGCACAATCCGGAGCATGAAGTAAGAATTCGAGATCTTCATCAGTGGTGTATTTGATTTTTTTGTCATCAGCAGTAATGGTGGTTTTGCAGGTATCATCGCTGCCTTCAAATTCGCTGATCAGTTCGGTGGTGGAAGTGATTTCAGCAAAGAGAACCTCGTCGTCATCATTAACTATAAGGTTGACAACTTGGCTGGAGAGATTACCGAGGCTACCACCGTAAATGTAATAGCTATCGGCTACGTCAATATCATAAGTATCATCATCATCTTCTAAATCAAGATCTTCAAAATCCTGCAATACAAAGACTAATTGGCCGTCCTCATAGTCGGAATAACTCCAACCATAAGCCTCTTCCAAATCATCTTCGGGAGCAACTTCAAAGACGTCACCTTCAAACTGTAAAGCATCAAAGGATCTGTAGAGCAATGTAACATTCTCTTTTTTATTTTTATCTTCATTGGTGTAATAATAAACTTCAGAGTAACCGTCGGCATCAACATCACCGTATATGGAGCCTAAACCCTGGGCAATTTCGTTCTCAACATATTTGACAACATTGAGTCCGAGACAATTGCTGCCCATAACGGCCATATCGGCACGGGTTACGGCCGCATCATTGACCATGGCGGCATCGTCAAACAGACCGATTTCCTGGCCCTTGCCTAAATAATTGGCAGGCCAACTACCGGAGAGATGATCATCATAACCAACGCTGCGGAGTAAAATGGTGGAAGCTTCGGCATAAGTAATGGTTGCGTTGGGCTTAAAAGTGCCGTCCGCGTAACCTTTGATCATGCCGTTTTGCTGAGCAACATTAACATAACCGGTGTACCAAGCACCTTTGGCAACATCTTTAAAGATGCTGGCGCTGGATGCTAAAGCACTAACACTACCGTCTTTGCCAGCCAGATAAACGGCTATTTTGCAAAATTCGGCACGGGTGAGGGTATCAGCAGGCCTATAGGCGCCGCCGAGACCTTTGTCACCAGTCAGAACGCCGAGGGCAGCCAATTTCATGATGGATACCTGAGCGGCCTGGCTCTGGGTCGAGATGTCGCTGAATGATGCAATCTGGGTGTCAGCTGCAAAAGCAGTGGCAGAGAAAGCAAGCACTAAGCTAATCGCGATAAGTACTACTAAAAACTTTTTCATACTTTCAACTCCTTATTAATATTTTACTATTTTGAAGCCTTTGCAGCTAGCCCTGCTTTGTCTTCAAAACTTTAAATCATTTTTTAGTTCTCGACAGGCATAATCCACCCTGCCAAAATACTATTACGATATAAATACAAGCAAATCATGGCATTTCTTGCATGTTATGGAAAATTTTTCTGAAAATTTTTTTAACAAAAAACAGGAGGTGAATTTTTCACCCCCTGTTCGTTTTACTTTTCTTATCTGTCACGTAATTTCTGATAACAGTCGCTGCAATAAACGGGGCGATCTTCAGTTGGTTTAAATGGAACCTGCGTTTCGCAGCCGCATTCAGCACATATCACAGTGAACATTTCTCTTTCGGTGCGTGTATTACGTTGACGACGGCGGTTCATTCTGCATCCGGGGCAGCGGGCCGGTTCGTTTTGAAAACCTTTTTCCGCATAAAATTCCTGTTCCGATGCAGTGAAAACAAACTGATTGCCGCATTCTTTGCATGTTAGTGTTTTGTCTTCAAATGCCATATGGGTATTCCTCCTTCTTTGGTTTCCTATTGTTTACCCGCACACTATTCGAACTGGTCCTGGCGGACTTGGGAGGAATACCGGGGAAAAGAACAGGTTATTTGCATTATACCTATATATATGTAAAAAATCAATAAAAAATTCTTAATATTTTATAATCAACTGTTTTATTGAAAATATTAATTAAATTTTTAAAATTAGTTGTCAAGACCTGCCACCTATGTTATAATATGGGAGCTTAATAATTATTTAGGAGGTAGCACATGAACGGCAAAGTTAAATGGTTTAACGCGGAAAAAGGTTTTGGTTTCATTGAAAGAGATGGTGGCGAAGATGTTTTTGTTCATTTCTCCGCTATTCAAGGCGATGGGTTCAAAACTCTGGACGAGGGACAGGGCGTAGAATTTGATATAGTTGAAGGTCCTCGTGGCCCGCAGGCTGCTAACGTGGTAAAGCTGTAGATTTAGCTTCCTCCGCAAAATTATCTTTCAAATGGGATAACCGCAGTTCAAACGGACTTATTTTTAAAATCATTTATAAGAAATGCCGACATATGTTAAATATGTCGGCATTTTTAATAATAATAATACTTTTTATAGTTTTATACACAAAGTATTAACTATGAATTTTTCATAATAATACTTTCCATAATATCCGCGGCATGTTCGCAGTAATCACAGCATTTTTCCATACGGGAAAATGTTTCCGTCCAGACCATGATTTTGATCGGGTCTTGGCAATTACGATAAAGATGACTGACGGCTTTAGTATACAGCTCGTCGCCGACCTCTTCTAGCCGATTTATTTCAATCAAATTTCCTTTGATAGCCAGCGATTTTTTGAAATTATGAAGTTCGCCCAAAGCATCGCCTAAGGCATGAGTGCAATCCTTGATCACTTCCGCCAGCGCCAGCGCCTCAACACGAATTTCGCTGATATTAAACATATAAATTTTGATCAATACGTCTTCTATCGCATCGGTAACCTCGTCAATTTCCTGTGCCAGACTAATAATATCTTCGCGTTCCAGCGGCGTAATAAATTCCTTAGACAAATTCTCCAGCATCCGATGATGTTCGATATCCGCCGTATGTTCAATCTTATGCATTTCGGCCATCGTTTGCTGTAGTTTTGCCGGATCAAAATTCTTTAAAATACGGTGGAGGTTTTCCGCAGCTTGGCTGGAATAACCGGATAGGCGGGCTAGTGCTGCAAAATAATCATAGCCTTTTTTTTTCACCTATTTTATCCTCCCGATTAAATATCCAGGATATCCTTTATAACCGATGCAATATCTTCTTTGGCGGATTGTCTTTGATGCAGCGTTTGTTTTTGTCTGAGATCGGCAAGCGCCGCATGGATAGGATAAATATCCTTTTTATGCAGCATTTCAGGCAAATCCCACTCATCCACCCCGCTAATATCTTCACCTAAAGCTCTGAGTACGGCGGCGGGGAATTTATTGGGGCTCGCGGTGGCGGCAAGCAGCGTCTGCCGCGTATCACCGGTTGCGGCGCGATATTTTTGCTCCACCGCATAGCCGACTGCCGTATGTGGGTCAAGTATATAACCGTATCGACGGTAAACATCGGCGATGGTAGCAGCAGCTTCTTCACCACGCGCGTATTCGCCCCACATCATCGGCTGCCACCGTTCTTTGACGTCGTCAAGCACCGAGAAATTACCTTCAGTCGCTAACTTGGCAAACGCCTGCGCTGTGGCCTCGGCATCATTGTCAAACATATCAAAAATAAAGCGCTCAAAATTACTGGAAACCAGTATATCCATCGAAGGGCTGTCTGTTTTATAAAACGGACGGCGGCGGTTATAATAACCGCTGTTAATTACTTCCGTCAGAACATCGTTTTCGTTGGAGGCGCAAATCAGTCTATGAATCGGCAGCCCCATTTTCAAAGCATAATAAGCCGCCAGGATATTGCCGAAATTGCCGGTAGGCACCACAATATTGATCAATTGGCCCGGTTTGATCTTTTCTTTTTTTATCATCTGGCCATAACCGTAATAATAGTAAACGATCTGCGGCAACAGCCGTCCCCAATTGATGGAATTGGCGGAAGAAAACTCTTTACCCGCCAAGGCCATTTTTCTGTTAAAAGATTTATCGTTAAATATTTGCTTAACTGCTGTCTGACAATCGTCAAAATTACCGTCAACGCCAACCACATAGGTGTTATTGCCGTCGGTTGTCAGCATCTGCGCTTCCTGAATTTTGCTGACTCCGCCATAGGGGTAAAAGACAATTATTTTAACACCGTCAACATTTTTGAACCCTTCCAAGGCGGCTTTGCCGGTATCTCCGGAGGTCGCAACAAGTATCACCGTTTCTTTTTTATTACCTGTTTTTGCTGCCGAATAACGCATCAGATGAGGCAGCGCCTGCAGCGCCAGATCTTTAAAAGCAGCCGTTGGGCCATGCCAGAGCTCCAATACTTCCGTATTATCCAAACTATATGTCGGTACCACCGCTGACGGGAAATTACCCCGGTAATAGGACTTATCAACAATATCGCCTATTTCATCGGCAAAGAACTCCGTCAGGTAAAGTGAAAAAATATCCTGGGCCAACTGCCCGTAGGGCATCAGAGGCAGCTCAAACCAATCTGGTTGGTAGTCGGGGAAAAACTGCGGCACATAAAGCCCTCCGTCCGGAGCAATTCCGGCGGAAATAGCCGCAGACGCCTCCAGCTTATCAACGCTGTTTCTGGTACTTTGATAAAGCATGCTTTACCTCCTTTGATATTGACAATAATGGATCGCTTTACCTTGTCTCCGGTACCGCGCTTCATATTCGCTGATAATCATATCCGGCTCAAGCGCAATACCAGCCGCAACCTCCTGCCAATTTTCAGCGGCAAAATTTTCTTGTGAAATAAGAAAAAAATCTTTATCATCTGTTTTAAAAAATATTTGACCGTCGGTCGCCAGTATTTGCCGAAAACGTTTCAAAAAACAGCCTGATGTCAAACGGCGTTTGGCATGGCGGTTTTTCGGCCATGGGTCAGGGAAATTCAGATAGATCCGGTCTATCTCCCCCGCGGCAAATACCTGATCGATATAAGCGGCATCGCCCCAAATCAAACGTAGATTTGCCAAAGGCTGTTCCAGGCGGCGCAGCGTCAATAATAGCATTTCTTCGCGCAGTTCCCAACCTATCCAGTTAATATCGGGATATGCTGCCGCCGCCTCCGTGATAAACCGGCCACGGCCACAGCCGATTTCCAAATACAGCGGCTGCGCTGCAGCAAATTGCTGTTGCCAGCGATTGATCTGTGACCGGGCATCAGTTTCGCTGATAACAATAGGGCTATTGCCAACAACAGTACGCGCCTCAGGTATTTTACGCAAACGCATTCTCTAATCCCCGCAGCAATTATTATTCAAAAAGAGTTTCTTCTCTCTTTGCCAAATCTTCTTCCGAGACACCTTCCGTTTTGAGACGGGCGGTGATTGCATCACGCCAAAACTCACTTTTTTCGGCTATCTTGATAAATTTCTTTTTATTGGGATCGCTATGTATGCCGCGCACGCGCGCATTAGTGCCGACTATGCGGCAAATCGCCACGGCAATCACTAAATCGTCAACACTAAGCAAATGATAATCACTTTGCAAAAAACCGATCAACTGACGATAAAAGTCGCTAAACTCGGCAAACGGCAATTGCTCGGTCATTTTGGTATATTCGCCCATTTGCTGCTTCAATGATTCAATAGTAACCTGCTGATTTGTTTCCATCTATAATTTGCCTCCTGATTTTTCTCCGATAATAAGTCGAGCAAGCCTATAAGCCGGGTTCTGTCTTAGATGAACATCTGTCTGCGACCGCCGTTGCCGGCGGCCTGAAGCGACATTATTCGGGAACTGGACGGGCAATCCAAATCGTTCTCTTTAGTCTTGCTCCGGGTGGGGTTTACCTAGCCGACCGATCTCCCGGTCGCTGGTGCGCTCTTACCGCACCGTTGCACCCTTACCTTTGCAGGCGGTTTTTTTCTGTGGCACTATCCTTAAGGTCGCCCTCACCGGCCGTTAACCGGCACCCTGCCCTACGGAGCCCGGACTTTCCTCAAGCAAAGGTCTCCCTTTACTTGCGTTCATCCGGCTTACTCGGCTTATTTTCGGAGTATATTAAATTATTCTACAAACAATAGTCTGCCGCACTTATCACATCTGGTGTTTTTGCCTAATACAGTACGTTTATAAGTTATCGGCGGAACTATTATATGACAGCCGCTGCAAACATGATCTTCTTTAAGCATCGCCACCGGCGAGCCGTCAAATTTTTGGTAATTGGCATTGAACCAATCAAGCCACGATTGTTCTATCTGTGCAGTGATTTCCTTTTTACTATCGTTTATATTATTAATGTTTTGATTCCACTGATCACATTTTTGCAGATAAATAGCTCTTGTCGCATTAAATTTTTCCGATTGATCCGCCATATCCTGACGAAGGCTAGAAATTTTTTCAACCGCTGTTTCAATTGCTACATTAAGCGCATTCTGCTGATTCTGCAACAGCTGCAGTTTTTCTTCAATATTAGCAATCTGCGCCTCTCTGGCCGCCAATTCTTTAGCATTAGTAACAGAGCCGTCATAAACAGCCGCATTTTCTTTGGCAATCCTATCTTTAAATTCGGAAAAACGGTTTTGCAATGAATGAAGTTTATCCTCGGCGGTTTTACGTTCCATAGCAGATGTGCGTAGCTGTTCTTTTTTTTGTTCAAATTCCGATTTGATCCGCTTGAGATTCTGATATTCTTCGGATTCGGTTTGCGCTGCCCGCAAGGCTTTTTCCTCTGCATCCAATAATTGCAATTGATATAAAAGTCTCAGCATAAATTCTCCTTTTTAGTTTAAACAAAAAACATCATGTCAGTTTGCGTAATCTTCTCTTCCATATCTATATAAAAGATCTTTGATCTGATCAGCTTTAAAGTGTAATGCCCGCAGCCGCTCTAGTACATTTTCTCCCGGCTTATCGCTGATTTGCTCAATCAACGCCTCCAGATCGCTAAGTTTTAATTGCATATATTCTCCCAGTAAAGGATGAGGCGCTGCCAATAAACATGGGCCAAACTCAGCTTGTTGATCATTGAGTTTCATCGCTCCTCGTTCTGCGGCGATAATCTGATAGTAAAAACCTCTGTCGGTGGCAATATCTTCGGCAACTATTCGCCAGCCGTTACAAATAAGAAAGCGGCGCAGCGAAGATACATTATTCTGCGGCTGCAGCACCAATCGTTTGGTGGTAACAGCCACATCCAAGGCATCTTCAATAATATTGGCTATCAAATGCCCGCCCATGCCGGAAATACAGATAGTAGTAACCTCTCCCGGGCGTAAAATCTGCAAGCCGTCGCCAAAACGCATATCAATTTGCTTATCCAACGATAGTAATTCCACTAGTTGGCAAGCATTATTAAATGGTCCGCGCGCTTTGTCACTGGCAATTACCTTGGGACTGATGCCATTCATCACCAAATAGACAGGCAAACAATTATGGTCGGTGCCGATATCAGCCACAGCTTTGCCCGGCAATACCAATTTTGCAACCGATAATAGTCTGTTATCCAGATGGATTTGCATGATGCCATCCTCCGACAAAATATTATACTACATAATTTATTATACTACAAATAATTATCTCAGAAAAGAGAAATATCAACAAAAAAAATGAAGAGCAAAACTATATCGTTTTGCTCTTCATACATCGCAACTGCGATTATTATGTGGTGGGCCCACTTGGGATCGAACCAAGGACCGATCGGTTATGAGCCGATGGCTCTACCGCTGAGCTATGGGCCCACAATACAGTCGCAAAGCATATTATACTAAATTCGCATCATTCAGTCAAGTGAGTATTTTTTACTTATTTATTTTTTAAAATTTTTATCACAAATCGTGGTAAAACCATAGCGCGACCAATTCTTTGCGGCTCTTTAAGCAAGCGCCACAACCATTCCAAACCCATTTTTTGCCAAAAAATCGGCGCTCTTTTAATGTGGCCGGCCACGACATCAAAACTGCCGCCGACACCGATCGCAACGGCAACATGCAGATGCTGCCGGAAGCGGGCAAGCCATTTTTCCTGCATCGGCATTCCCAGCGCCACAAACAACAGATCCGGTCTTTTTACATTGATATCGGCAATCACATCTTGATCATGTCCACGAAAATAGCCATGATGAGTGCCGACAATCTGTAATTCGGGATAACGCTTCTTTAATTGCTCGGCTGACTCAAGAGCCACGCCGTCAACAGAACCCAATAAATAAACGGTCCAACCTTTTTGCGCGGCCAGCGCTGCTGATTGCTCCAACAAATCAATGCCGGTTACCCGTTCCTTCAATGGCTGACCAAGTTTGTTTGCCGCCCAAAGAACTCCGCGCCCGTCTGGGGTAACGAGATCGGCCTGCTCGATAATCGCCGCAAATTCATCATCAGCGGCAGCAATATAAACGCCCTCCGCATTAAGAGTTATTACCTGAGCGGTATGATTCGTTTTTTTATTCTGATAATCGTCAATCAGACTGCCGATTCGCGCCAGACTGGTCTCCATATCTACATTGTCAACTCTAATCCCCAATATCCGCATTCGCTTACTCCGTTGGTTCGGGAATATTGTTAATATCTAATGGTGAACCACTGTTACTAGATGTGTCGCCGGAGCTGCTATTTGCGGTTGAGGAAGAGCCGGTACCGCCGCCGTCCGTCGACGTCTGATCACTTTGGTTATTTTTATCGGTTGTGTTCGCAGACACATTAATATCACTATTGTCATCTTTAGTGGTTGAAGTATTAGCCGAATTATTAGTTGTAACTGTCTGCGCCTGATCGCTGCTATCATTGCTGCTGGAACTGCTTGTGGAGCCGCTGCCGCTTAAGGCATTAATATCGCCGTCATATTCGCCGCCCATCAGATAGGTAATTATATTACTCAATTGCTCTGAATCAACTATCCAATAACTGACTCCGTTAATATATTGGCCATCACCGGGGACGGTGTACGTTTCCATTTTAGTCAGATCCATTTTATAGACAATTTCAGCCAGTGCTGTCGCATCACGCATGCTGATATCGGTATTGGTATAATTATAGATAGTTTTAATAACCTTAGCTTTTTTTAAGATCGAAGAATCTTTGACCTGATTAGCAACGGCATACAAAAATTGCTGCTGGCGGCCAATGCGACCAATGTCGGCATAAGTTGGTTCTCTGTATCTGACATAGGCTAAAGCATCCGTGCCGTTTAATATTTGCTCGCCGGGATAAAGGTCAATACCTTCCGAAAGTTTTTTCATCCGCGACTCAACATTAATAGTCACGCCTCCCAGTTGGTCAATCACATCTTTGAATCCATTAAAATCGATCTCGACATAATGATCTATGTCAACACCGAGCAAATTTTCTATCGTTTCCGTAGTAAGAGGGATACCGCCATAAGCATAAGCATGATTAATTTTTGTTTTAGTGCTTGTCCCCGGTATTCTTATATATGTATCACGGGGAATCGAAAGCAGTCGCAGAGTCTTATTGTTGGCGTCGACGAAAGCCAGGATAATCGTATCCGTTCTGCCAACATCGGAACCGAGATTCTCGCGGGCGTCACAACCAACCATCAATATTGTCATAACACCTTTCTGGGAAATCAGATTGACATCGTCTTGAAGCGCTGTTTTCCCGGTTACCGCATTATCCATCAGATCGGGCGTCATGGCGCCGGCAACGCTAAAACCGATAAAAAAGCACCAAGCAACAACAAAAGCTAATATAGAAATCGCGCCAATCCGCTGTTTAACAGACAGTTTGGCAAACCAACTTATTTTATGCAGCGTTGTTCTGTCATGATTCCAAAAATCTTCGCTCATGATTCACCTCTAGAAATAAAATAACCAAAGTGGAAAATTCGACAGTATTAGTTGTTATCCTGCCTGTTATTTCGACCTTTTGGGCATGCTTAATGCATTAATCTGCGACAGAGCCTTGCCGGTGCCTCTAGCGACGCAGGAAATCGGATCGTCGGCAATATGCACAGGTAATCCCACCTCAAACGAGATTAAAGTATCCAAACCGTTGAGTAGCGCGCCGCCGCCTGTCATCATAATACCTTTTTCGATAATATCAGAGGCCAGCTCCGGAGGGGTTATTTCCAGAATCTCCCTAACTAAAGCAACTATGGCGTCGATCGGCTCCTGCAGAGCTTCATAGCTTTCCAGCGAGGAAAACGCTACGCTCTTGGGCAATCCGGTAACCAGATCGCGGCCGCAAACTTCCATGATCTTATTCTCTTTTAAGCCACGCGGATAGGCTGTGCCAACAGTAATTTTAAGGTTTTCGGCAAAACGCTCGCCGATCAAAAGGTTATAGGTGCGGCGAATATAGCGGACAATAGCCTCGTCGAACTTATCGCCGCCGATGCGCACCGACCTGCTGCAAACAATGCCGCCTAAGGACAATACAGCTATATCGGTAGTGCCGCCGCCAATATCGACGACCATAGAACCGCTGGCAAGGGAAATATCCAACCCCGCTCCTAGCGCGGCGGCCAAGGGCTCTTCCATCAAAAACGCCTGCTTTGCTCCGGCCTGCATAGTCGCCTGACGCACAGCTCTTTCTTCTACATCGGTGACGCCGCTGGGTATACAGATCATTACCCGCGGGCGGAACAGCCAATTATTGCCACAGGCTTTGGTGATAAAATGGCGCAGCATCTTTTCGGTGATATCATAATCGGCAATTACACCTTCACGCAGGGGACGTACGGCAATAATATTGTCGGGAGTTCTGCCCAGCATGCTGCGCGCCTCCTCGCCAATAGCTATCACGCGGCCTTCCCTTTTATCAAGCGCTACCACAGACGGCTCATTGAGAATAATACCCTTGCCTTTAACATATATAAGAATACTGGCGGTACCCAAATCGATACCAATATCCGTGCCAAAATTAAACATGCCCATTGCCATTGCTATTGTGACCTCCCCGGCAACAAAATACCCAACATTATAGCTAATTTCGTATCAAATGTACTTCTTCACCAAAAAATAAAATCCTTTAAATAAAAAAAGCCGTTATCTATTATTTTGGTAAAGAAACGGCTTTTTATTATAAGATTGCGATTTTTATTTTCAAAATATGATTACTCTATAATTTCTTCTCGTTTTTTCAGGTATTTTTGTTTTGTTGCCTCACCGCCACGCAGATGGCGCTCAGCCTTATTACTATCAAGAATATCGCGTACTCTTAAGGCAATTAATTCATTAATCAGCGGCAATCTTTCAGTAACGTCTTTATGCACTGTGGACTTGCTGACCCCGAAAACGCCGGCGGTCTGGCGCACAGTGGCTTGGCTTTCAATTATGTAATTACTGATCTCCAATACCCGCTTTTGAATGTAATCCTGCATAACATAGCCTCCCCCGACAAGCTTTTGTAAATTATATGGAGAGGCCGGCCTAAAAAGAACTATTTTTTTTGGATTCGCTGGCAGAACGAATCAGAAAGATACCTAATCTTTATATAATAGAAAAAGATATGTCAATGTCAATAACAGTAATTTAAGTGAAATAACAATATTTAATATTTATCAACCATCGCAATTCTTCTTGACAGATTTAGGTAAAAGTTATAAAATATTATATGTGGTTAAAGCATTTACTGATGCTGCGCCAAGTGTTTGAGGGTGGGATTTTTTTTAGCATACTCAAGCATTAGCATGCGATTGGTAGATGTTTTTTATTTTTTTATGAGATCCAAAAAGGGGGGCATTTAATGCTAACCGCTATCGTAGGTATCAATTGGGGCGATGAAGGTAAAGGCAGAATGGTTGATTTACTCTCTGCCGATTATCAGGTAATCATCCGCTATCAGGGAGGAAACAACGCCGGTCATACGGTGGTCAACGATAAAGGCAAGTTTATTTTAAATTTGCTGCCGTCGGGTATACTGCGTGACGATACCGTTAACGTTATGGGCAACGGCATGGTCGTTGACATTGAACATCTGTCACAGGAGATCAAAACTCTGCAGGACAAAGACATCAAAATAACCCCCGCTAATCTGAAAATCAGCGATAAGGCGGTAATCTGTCTGCCCTATCATAAACAATTGGATGTTCTGGAAGAAGACCGGCTCAAGGACGCCAAATTCGGCTCCACCCGCCGCGGTATCGGACCTGTTTACGGAGATAAATATCTCAAAAAAGCCATCCGCATGAATGACTTAAGAGACCGTCAAGCCTTGAGAAAAAAAGTTGAATCATTATCGGAATGGAAAGATTTATTGATTACCAGCTATGGCGCAGCGCCTATCGATAGAGAAAAATTCTATCAATGGCTCTGCCAATATGGCGATATAATTCTACCCTATGTCTGTGATACCACAGCCTATTTGCAGCAAACCATTAACAACGGCAAAAATCTGCTGTTTGAAGCGCAGCTTGGCGCTTTGCGTGATATTGACTTCGGTATTTATCCGTTTACAACCTCGTCATCGACGATTGCCGCTTATGCGCCCATCGGCAGCGGTATTCCCTTTAAAAAGATTGAGCATACCATCGGTATCATCAAAGCTTACTCCAGTTGCGTCGGCGAAGGCCCGTTCACCGCTGAGCTTTTCGGCGAACAGGGCGAATTATTACGCCAGGCCGGCGACGAGTACGGCGCCGCAACCGGCAGACCACGTCGGGTCGGCGGCATCGATCTGGTAGCCTCGCGCTACGGCTGCCTGATGCAGGGCGCAGACGAATTAGCTATGACCAAACTGGATGTTTTATCCTGCTTCGATCAAATACCGGTTTGCACCGCTTATGAGCTTAACGGGGAAATCATCAAAGACTTCTTTACCGACGAGCGCCTCAACAGGGCTAAACCCATATATCAATATATACCGGGTTTCAAACAGGATATCTCCCATTGCCGCAAGCCGGAAGATCTGCCCAAGGCTGCGCGCGAATATATCGAATTTATCGAAGAAAACGTACAAACACCGATCAAATATGTATCGGTCGGAGCCAACCGCGATGACTATCTGGTAATGAAATAAGAAGATATAATAAACGTCTGCGACTTAAGTCGCAGACGTTTTTAATTTCAGCTAATATTTAATTCATCTTCTTCAATTTCGGCCAAATCACCGCCCAGCAGTTCCACGCTGATATTTTCTTCAAGCTTTTCGACATTGCGCAGTTTACGGTTAATCGCTCTGGTACGAATACCAACCAGTTTGTCCAGATTCTGATTGGCTTGCTCCAAACGCTGTTGTGTTGCTTTTAATATCTCGTCAAATTTCTCAAATTCTCCCTTAACCGCACCCAGTAACTGCCAGACCTCGGTGCTGCGTTTTTGAATAGCCAGCGTTTTAAATCCCATTTGCAAACTGTTAAGCAAGGCCGCCATGGTACTGGGACCGGCAATGTTTACCCGGTATTTGCGCTGCAGCTCCTCAACCATGCCTCTGTTGATTACCTCGGCGTAAAGCCCTTCAAAGGGCAGGAACATTACCGCAAAATCGGTGGTGTAAGGCGGGCCGATATATTTATCATGGATATCCTTGGCTTCGCTGCGAATAACTGTCAGCAAGCGGGCAACGGCTTCATTGACTGCCTCTTGGGAGCCGCTCTCATAAGCATCCTGCAGCGCACTGTATGAATCACCGGGGAATTTGGCGTCGATCGGCAAATAAATATGCCCGCTATCCTCCGCGGGCAGCCGGATGGCAAATTCAACCCTATTGGCGCTACCTGGGATCACTGCAACGTTAACATCATACTGCTCCGGCGTTAATATTTCTTCCAAAATAGCTTTAAGCTGCATCTCTCCTAAAATACCGCGGGTTTTAACATTCTTCAGCACTTTTTTCAGATCACCGACGCCGATAGCCAATGTCTGCATTTCGCCAAGCCCTTTATAAACCTGCTCCAATCGTTCGTTAACCAACTGAAACGATTGAGTCATCTTTTCTTCCAGGGTTTTTTGCAGTTTTTCATCAACTGTAGCCCGCATATCCTCCAGACGGCGATTGCTGTCTTCGCGGATATTGGCCAAATTAGTCTCCATGGTAGCACGGATATTATCGAGCTTTTGCTCATTGGTCACTTCAAAAGTTTTAAAACGGTTTTCCAAATTAAGAAAATTATCCCGTTGAGTTCCGCTGATGATCTCACTGATATTGCGCATTGAGCTTTGCAGGTTATCGGTAACATCACTATGCAGACGCTCTTCGATACGCTGCAAATCCTTTTGTAGCTGCTCTATTTGCTGAGAACCGGTTTTTTCTTGGTTGCGGCGATTAATCAGAATAATAATTAACGTTATCAAACAAATGATAACCATTATTTGCAATAACAAAGAAATCAGATCCATGGCAATATCTCCCTTTCATCATCATTATTATTGTAATAATAGCACAACGACTAAACTATAGCAAATACTCGTTGTTTAATAAATAATTCTGCTATTTGGCTGGAATACTAAAACAAAAGGGGGATTTATTATGAAACTCAGTGCAAGAAACCAGTTACCGGGTAAAATTACCCATATCGAAAACGGCGCCGTCAACAGTATGGTTACCATTGACATCGGCGGCGGTAAGCAAATCACAGCTACCATATCATTAAAATCGGTTGAGGATTTGGGCCTTGCAGTCGGCAAAGATGCTATCGCGGTGATTAAAGCCACCTCGGTAATGGTAGGCATCAACGATTAATAGCCATTAATTGACTAAAAGGGAAACACATTAATGTGTTTCCCTGAGACTGTGAAAAGGGTGGTCAGCGGGCTGAGAAACAAGCGAGACCAGGCGGCCCAGCTGGCTTTTGCCTAGCAGCAAAACCAACAGCTGAGGCACATAGGTAAAACTCAAGATAAAATATCTTGGTTTTACCTCGGCGGTCGGAACCGGCGACGCCCTAAGGGGTCCCCGCGAAGCTAAGCCAAGCGAAGCAGCTTCGTGGGGTATCGGGCGCAGGCGACCTAGCTGATTTTTACCTTGCGGTAAAACCACAGCTATGCACTTGCTGCGCTGCTGCGCAGCTTCGCGTCGTATAAAAGATACGTCGAGAAGACGGTGATGACCTGGGCGACGTATCGCGAAGCTTATCGACACTCTGAGGGAAACACATTAATGTGTTTCCTTTTTAATTTGCAAATTATTGACGCCGCTATTATAATTAGATTATACAATTAATAAGAGACAAGCTATTGCCTTTAGCGGTTATTGAAGCTATAATATCCGTATTAAATCAAGGAGTATAAAATGTTCGAACAACTTCGACAACAATTACGGCGGGCCGACTGGATATATGTCCTGCTGATATTTATATTACTGATAGTTAACTTAGTTGTCCTTTACAGTGCCTCGAGCAATATAATCAGTGATAACCCCTATTTCTATCTAAAAAAACAACTCACCTGGATTGCCCTCGGCGGTATAGTTTTTTTTGTTGCTGCAATTTTTGATTATCATCGTTTGAGTAAATTTGTGCGTCCGTTATATGGATTGATATTTATTTCCCTGGCCGGTGTTCTGCTGATGCCGGAACAAAAAGGAGCTCACCGCTGGTATGATTTGGGCTTCATGGACTTTCAGCCCTCGGAACTGGCCAAAATAATTTTGATCATCACATTTGCTTACTTGCTATCTAATTGGCGGGAAGAAGTTAATCAACCGAAAAATTTATTAAAATCGTTTTTATTAATGGGTATTCCCATCGGCCTGATATTGATCGAACCGGATTTGGGCACTGCGATCATCTGTTCGTTTTTCTTTTTTGTGTTGCTCTATGTCGGCGGAGTCAAACATAAAACCATAATGATATTATTACTGATTATAGTAATCTGCGTCTGCGGTCTGTTTGGTTTTCTTTATCATGTAACAGACGGCTTCCAAAATAAAATCGAAGAAAGCGATATACCTTCCTGGATGCCGATGCAAAGTTATCAATTGACGCGTTTGATTATCTTTATCAATCCCTATATGGATCCTCTTGATTCCGGATATCATATGATACAATCACAGGTGGCTATCGGTTCCGGCGGCTTGTTAGGCAAGGGGCTTGGCAAAGGCACTCAGGTGCAAGGCGATTTTCTACCGGAACACCATACCGACTTTATCTTCTCGGTAGTCGGTGAAGAAACAGGTTTCGTTGGGGTAGTCTGTATATTGGCTTTATATCTGGCGTTAATACTGCGCTGTCTCAAAATTGCCTCCGCAGCCAAAGAAAAATTTGGCTCTCTGATCTGTATCGGTATTACTTCCGTTTTATTCTTTCAGGTATTTATCAACGTCGGTATGACAATCGGGCTAATGCCGATAACCGGCATTCCCATGCCAATGTTAAGCTATGGCGGCAGCAGTATGTTATTTAATTTACTTTCCTTAGGAATAGTTCTATCTGTAGATATACATAGTGAAAAAGGTATTTTTTAAGAGGTGTAATAGTATGGATTTTTTGCAAACTCTTGCGAGCGGCAAAACGCTGCTATTTGATGGCGCGATGGGCAGTCTGCTCACGCAAAAGGGCGTCGACACCGGGACGAATAATAATATTACCGCGCCCGAAAAGGTCGCGGAAGTCCATCGCGAATACATTGAGGCCGGCAGCGATTGTATTATCACCAATACGCTGACGCTGAACAGTATCTATGCGTCCAAACGCGGCCTCAGCGACAATGATTGCGCTGAAGCTAACCGCGCCGCTGCGCGTGTCGCATTAGCAGCGGCAGCCGGTAAAGCCTTCGTCTTCGGTGATTTGGGTTCTACCGGCGAAATGCTCAAGCCTTACGGCACAGGCGATAAGGAACAATTTTATCATGCGTATTGCCATCAAGCCGCCGCGCTGGCCGAAAATAAAATAGACGGCTTGATAATTGAAACCGTCTTTGATCTTGAAGAAGCGAAGATCATGCTGCAAGCCTGCCGGGATACCAGCAACTTGCCGGTGATCTTGTCTATGACCTTTGCCACAGCCGCCAAAGGCGGCAGAACGATTATGGGTAACAGAGCAGCAGAAATTGCTCAGGCCGCGGCGGCAGGCGGCGCGGTAGCTGTCGGCGCCAATTGCGGCGACCTGACGCCGGAAGAATTCGTGCCGGTTATTAAAGAAATGCTGCCGGCCGGATTACCGATCATTATCCAACCCAATGCCGGAAAACCACGTTTAGAGAACGGTATTACCTGCTATGACTTGACAACCGAAGAATTCGCCCAAGGATTGCTGGAGTGCCATAAAGCCGGAACGCAGCTACTGGGCGGCTGCTGCGGGACTACGCCGCGGCATATTGCCGCAATCAAGAAATTATTGGTTTAAAGCTGTTCCATTATCTCATCGCTGATATCGTAATTGGCGTATACATCCTGCACGTCGTCATTATCTTCCAAAGCGTCTATCAGCTTCATCAGCTTGGCGGCCGTTTCAACATCTGTTATTTCCACAGTATTGCTCGGCTGCATAATAATTTCGGCACTGGTAACATTATAGCTATTTTCCATTAAAATACTGCGCAGGTTTTCCAATTGATCAGGGGCGGATATTATTTCCGCCTCTTCGTTTTCTTCGTTAGTTTGCAGATCATCAGCGCCGTTATCAAGCGCCAGCATCATCAGTTCGTCTTCGTCCTTACCACTTATATCTAACATGATCTGGCCTTTGCGTTCAAACATCCAGCCGACGCAACCGGTTTCACCGAGGTTACCGTTATTGCGGGAAAAGATATAGCGGATTTCGCTGGCGGTACGGTTTCTGTTGTCGGTCATCATCGCGCAAAGCACCGCTACGCCGCCCGCGCCGTAACCTTCGTAGTAAAATTCCTCATAGGCATTACTATCACCCATGCCGGCCGCCTTCTGGATACAGCGGTTGATATTATCGGCAGGCATATTATTGGCCTTGGCTTTCTGAATACAAAGCTTGAGCCGAAAATTACCGTCGGGATCGGGCCCGCCTTGCTTGACAGCTACGGCAATTTCTTTGGCTATTTTAGTAAACACCTTGCCTCTTTCATCGTCTACTTTTGATTTCTTTCTTTTGATATTCGCCCATTTGGAATGTCCGGACATATTACAACCCCCTTGAAGAGTTTAATTAATCGATTCTAATTCTATTTCGCCCCAGGCAGCCATTTTTTTACCGCAGATAATCAAAGCGCCGCATACGCCCTCAATACCCGCTGCCAGATCGGCGGCTTTTTTTACGTCCCTGTCACTTTGGACTACGTTACCTGCTGCCGTAGCCACGGCATCGGCCAAAAGCGGCGAAGGCGCCAATATTACTGCCGCATCTGCTATGCCATAGCTGAAGGACGGCCCTACCGTACCGGAAGAAGTGCAAACCCCCAGCGGTAACAAACGCGGCGGTATTTTGATGGCTATTTTATTGGAAAACGGTGATTTGCCGGCAAATATACCAACCAAACGCGGCTCCCGGCCTGCCAGATAGATATCGCCGCCGTTTTCCACGATCAGCTCATCGCTGAACTGGTGCAGATACTCACCGGCATAATAGGCAAACGCGCCGGCCACCGCAGCCATCGGCCCCACGCCGGCAACCGCAGCCGCTTTAGCCATTTCCCGCGCAATCTCGGGAGCATCAGCGGCTACCTGATACGGCTGATGAGTTGCGGCAAACTGATTGTCACCGGCAATATAGGTTTGCAGCTTGGTACGCAGCTCTATGATATAGTTTTTCAAGCCGACTTCGGCCTGCTGATAAACACCTGGTTTAAGGCAGAGCGCCAAATCGGTCTCAGCGATTTTCAAAGTGTGTGTTTCCAAACTTTTGCCGAAACGGCTGCGGTAAACTCTTTGTTCTTCCATAATTAATTTAAATATCTAACTTAACAGCGCCAACCGGACAGGCCTGGATGCACATATTACAGACAATACATTTACCACCGTCAAATTCTACGTTCATCTGCGGACGTTTGATCGACAGGGCGCTGCTGGGGCAAACAGCAGTACAAGCACCGCATTGAGTGCACGTTTTTTCATCCCAGGTAATACGGTCAACCAACGCTTCTACTTCCAAGCCTTTTTCTTTAAGATAATCGACGCCGCGGCAGTAATCGTCCTCTTCCCCCGATAGAGTCATCACCAGATATCCTTGATTTTGCGGATTGATATCAGCCTTGATAATATTGGGGATCAGTCGAAAATCTTTCACCAACCGGTATACAACCGGCATATCGACTACTTCCGGTGAAAATTTAACAAATACGCTTTTGGTTATATTAGCCATTATTGACTCCCCCTCTTTTTTCATCCGTTGGCAATAATTGGCTGGGCTGACCTAATAGGAATTTGCTTTGATTTATCCAATCTTTTAGAGTAGCGGCAATTTCCTGAGCCATTGTGTAGCTTGACAGCGGCGCGGTACGAATTTTTTTACCTTGGAATTCGATCTCGCCGGTTTTCAGCTCGGCATAGCTGACCGAACCGATATCGCATTTTTCTCCGGCCGGATATAGAATACCGTAATCACAAATCGGTGCGAATATATCTTCGTCTTTGATCGTAGTATATTCCAGTATTTCTTCGTCAAGGATGGGTATCGGTACGCCGATACCGACCATCAAACTAACGCCATAACCGGTAATACTGACACCGCGCACATAGCGGCTGTTCATCTGTTTCATATCGCCGATCACAGACAGCGTACCGGCGCCACCCAAAGGAATGCCTTTTTCGGATCTGGGATCATTAGGCGCATGCTGAGTGCCAGGCCAGGCCACATAACCCTCGCCGCCGCCCAGGAATATCCGAGTACCGATACCGATAGTCTTGTAATAAGGATCATTGATCAGCGGTGAAAGCTGACCGGCGCTAGAATAATGAGCGTTGGCGCAATGCGGTTTCAAAATGCCCATGTAGGTATAAATAGTCTTATCGGAGCAATTAACGCCGACATTATAGTTTTGATAGCTATTGCGCGGATTAAACATAAAAGCATCGCGTAAATCATTAATAGTAATAGTCTTTTCCAATTTACGCAACGGATAGCAATCTGTGCCATAGGCATCAGCGCGCAGACGAATTTCTTTTCCGGCAATCAGATCTTCGATCACATGACCGCCCCCGTAACGGAAATGGCCGGGATGATTATTATTACAGGGGTCGCCTTCCGCTACTTCCGCAGCGCCGATATAAGCATCAACAGCCGCGATACCGCCATAGGCGGCAACGTCGTTTAACCAGACATGAGTCATTTTTATCTTTGGCTTAGTGTGCCAGAAATTCAGGAAAGCTCCGCTGGAACACATAATACCAAAAGTTCCGGTTGTCACGACATCGATTTTTTCAGTAGCCTTTCTAATTCCTTGCTCGGCGGCGATATCTATTACTTCTTCCGCCGTTACAACAACGGCCGTTCCCTTTTTGATTTTTTCATTGATCTCTTCATAAGTTTTTTTAATCATTATTATCACCTCAAATTTCAAAATTGTTAAAACAAATAAAAAAGCTGCTTCTCATCGCTGGGAGCAGCCATCACATTCGTTTTTCAAAAACAATTTTGTGGTCGACATTCGCCAGCTGATTTAGACATAAATTAATAAGCTTCTTCTCAATGAAGACGCCAGGCATCATCAACATTTGGCCGTCAGGTCTTAACTTGTAGGTAGATCTAATAGATTCCATTTACTTTTGACCTCTTTAAATCGGGTATAAAAACTTAATTTTAATTGTAACAAACATCCATTTATACGTCAAGGGTATAATATGGGAACAATTTGTTAAACAAAATTGTCTATTTTGTAACCACATTTGACAATGCGGCATATAGTAGCCATGAGGTGATAATGTGCGCAGACGATGTGGTTACTACAAAAAAAGATCTCGCCGACCGGTAGTACTTATACTGGTAATCTTACTTGTGGTTTCATTTATTATCATTGAGAAAACACTATCACCAATTGTTGACAGCATGGCCGAAGCCCAGGTTCACACTTTGACTACGGAATTAGTCAACGAAACAGTCAATAAACTACTGGCGGAAAATCCTCAATATCAAGATTACCAGAAATTGTTGACAATTGAAAGAGGCAGTGGCGGTGATGTCGAATTAATGCTTCCCAATACATCATTAATTAATCAAATGGTAACGGAAATGACTAGCAAGGTTAGTAAACAACTTGCCACATTTGATCAAACTCTCGAAATTCCAGCTGGCAGCATTACCGGTAGTAAGATTTTTGCATCATTTGGACCAAACATACCTATCAAAACTACATCGTTGGGTTATGTAAATGTTAAAATAACCGATGATTTTATTGCCGCAGGCGTCAATCAGACACGCCATCGGATCTGGCTAAACATCACCAGTGAAATACTGGTATCCGTGCCATTTATTTCTGACAAGATATCTGTTGAAACTACAGTTCTTTTAACTGAAGGAATAATTGTCGGTCCGGTTCCCGACACATACGTAGACATAGGATAATAAGTTGATTAATTATAGATAAACATGATATAATAGCTGCACAGGCCGAAATCTATGATTTCGTGCCTGAGCGCCTATATATAGCGGAGGTTTTCCCGTTAAGGGAAAAACCGGCTAGATAAGCTGTGATTTTCTCAGGTTTAGGGAAAAGCCAGCAATATTCGCGAAAGCGGATATGATATAATATATTTTAAGCCATAATAGTGCTTTATGGAGGTAAGATTATGCCAAAATTTAAATTCGGCGGAAAAGGCTCACATGCGACAAACATGGACAACCAAAATATTGCCGGTCCTCATAAAAGAAAGAGAAAAAAGCTTAATGCCCGTCATGTGTTACTGGCTATATTAATGATAATTGTTATTTCCATAATTGTTGTCGCAGGCGTTGTTTTCGCTATTGCCGCAACGCTACCGGATATAAACTCCGACAGCATTTTAACAATGTCGTCAAGCCTTATATATGATAAAGACGGCAATGAAGTAGCGGCTCTTAACGGCGGCGAAAACAGAGTTGATATCACTCTCGATGAAATGCCTCAATATTTAATCGACGCTTTTATTGCCACAGAAGACACACGGTTTTACAGTCATAACGGAGTTGACCCCATCGGCATCGGCCGCGCCATCTTTGCCGACCTACGGTCGGGAGGATATTCACAAGGAGCCAGCACTATCACCATGCAGTTGGTCAGCACAACCATCCTTAACAATAATGAAAGGACCATGCTCAGTAAAATCAAAGAAGCGGTTCTGGCTATTAAAGTCGAAAAAAAATACGGCAAGGACGAAATTCTTAACTATTATCTTAACGAAATATACTTAGCACCCGGTACCTATGGTGTAGAAGCTGCCTCGCGATACTACTTTAACAAATCAGCAAAAGATCTGACACTAAGCGAAGCTGCATTATTAGCAGGCATAGTCCGCAGCCCCGGCGTCTATTCCCCTTATAATCATCCGGAAAAGGCCTTGCAGATCCGCAACACCGTATTGGAAAACATGACCAAATACGACGAAGATACATACGGTCAAATCGCCGAGGAAGCTAAAAATGACAAATTGGATTTAACTACTTCTGAATCACAATCAGCTGCAAAAGGTTATGCCTACGGTTGGTATATCGATTATGTCATTGACGAGGCCGCCGATATACTGTCCGACCTTAATATCTCAACGGCCTCGATATATTCGGGCGGCTACAGTATTTACACTGGCATGGATACTACTACGCAATCAGCAATGGAAGATGCGTACAGTAATAACAGCAATTTTCCCTCCAGCCCCAGCGGCGATATTGTTGAAAGCGCCATGGCGGTTATGGATCCCTATAGCGGCGAAGTTCGAGGCGTTGTAGGTGGACGAGTCTATGAAACAAAACGTGGTTTCAACAGAGCTACTGATCTGGAACGACAACCTGGTTCAACAATAAAACCGATCGTCGTCTATGGGCCGGCGGTCGACCAAGGTTATTTCCCCGGAACAGTATTGCTGGATACCCCCACCACTTTTGGCAACAATTACAAACCTACCAATTATGATGATACCTGGCGCGGACGCATTTCCATGCGTATAGCGATTGAGAAATCGGTCAATATGGCCGCAGTTAAAATGCTGCAGGAAATCACCCCAAAAGCTGGTTGGGAATATGGTGTCAAAATGGGCTTGCCATTAGTTGATGATGACTCAAACCTTGCTATGGCCTTGGGAGGATTAACCCACGGTGTTTCCCCTGTGGAAATGGCCAGCGCTTATAGCACATTTGCCAACTACGGCAATTATATTGAACAGCATTGTATAACCAAAATTGTCGATATCGAAGGCAATGTATTATATGAAGCAAATTTTGAAGAAACCAAAGTCTTCAGTAAGCAAACCGCTTATATAATGACAGATATGCTTGAGTCGGTAACTACTGAGGGTACAGGTAAAAACGCGCGAATGAATCGCCCGGTTGCTTCCAAAACCGGCACAACCCAGTTGCCTGATCTGAAGATATTTGCCGGCAAGGGCGGCTATAAAGATGCCTGGTTCGCAGCATATACGCCGGAATTGGTAGGAGTTGTCTGGATGGGTTATGATAATACTACCGACGATAACGGCAGCGCCCAATACCTGCGACTCTCATGGGGCGGCGGTGGTTCATACCCGGCAAAAATCTGGAAAAAAGTCATGACCGCAGCCTTGGCCGATATGCCTGTCAGCCAATTCGAGAAACCGTCAGGAATTACTACCGTTACCATCGATACTAAAAGCGGCTTGTTACCAAGCTCATTAACGCCCGATAAATATATTGGCAGCGAAATATGTAATGAAGAAAACATACCAACCGAGACCAGTGATATTTGGCAAAAAGTAAAGATTTGTACCGACAGCAATAAATTGGCTACTGATTACTGTCCCAATACAACCACCGAAGTCAGGATTAAACGGGAAGAGGGATTATCGCTTACCGGCGTGGCCGACGCCTATCTCTATATACCATCAAAGTGTACTTTGCATACGGAGGCTACTGCCCCGGAATACCTCGATGATATAACGCAATCTCCGGGAGATGCAAACGGGTCGGATAACAATGGAAACTCAAATAATTCAGGAAACGATTCTAAGCCAAATACACCCAGCAATGTCAGCGCAACTTATACAAATGAAGGCTGTTATATATCTTGGTATGCTGCAAACGATGCGTCAACAACCATTTATGTAGTGGAGCGTACCGATAGTGCGGGTAATAAAACTAAATTCTCCGTATACGATTATGCCTATATAGACAGCAGTGTTGTCAGCGGTCAAAGCTATAAATACCGAGTCTATGCTTACGACGCTGCTAATAAAACTACCAGCGCCTGGTCATCATCGGTTAGTTATACGCAACAGTAACGAATAATAAAAAACGGGCTGGCTACTTGATTAAAGGGTAGCCAGCCCGTTTTTTTTCAACGTTGATAATAACTATCCCCGGAGACACTATTAAGCAATAAACACTCATCTTTACCCCCATCGGTATTAATATAATCCCAATATTCCTCTCCATCGTATTTGCCACGGATTTCATAACAAAGGTTTTCACTGCCGGCGCCATCACTGATCACCGCTAGTGAGCTACCACTAACCGTAAAATCTTTACCTAAACCCCCAATAGCGGCTTGCTGATCGTACATTTCTTTGCCGCTGAAATCACGCTCGCAGCAATTAAGCCAATATTGACTGGCATCGAAGCCTGAAATCAGTCCTTTATCCAAATCAACCCTGACATTAATGCTATCCGGATAATAAGTGGTATCGTCAGCTTTGCGCACAAATTTCATCACTGCTTGCCGATCGTTTGTCTGGACTGATGACAGCACCATATCCGTATAACCTAAATCCTTCAAAAGTGAGCCTGCATATGCTTCCGCTGACTTGACATCCATGTTTTGCTGCTTACCAGATCCGCTTATTTCCCCGAATAACGATACTAATTTGCCTCCGGATTCGCTGACAGCCAGATTAATTGAATTATTGCTATCACCGCAAGCAAAAGTATATACCGGTATCTGTGCTGAAGCTGCCTCACCCGCAGAAATTATTTCATAATTTTCTAAACCACAAAGTTTTAAATACTGATTAGCAGCGCTTTCAGCCTCTTTAGCACTGATTTTGTCATAATTGGCTAAACCTTTGGCTGTCATCGTCAACATACTTGATGCATATTTGCCTTCATAATCCAATTGTTGATATCCGTTAATCGTCCGATTTATATCAGCAAAACCGCTACCGATGCCTGTGGTAGTCTGCGCCTGAGCTGTAGGCCAGATACTAGACGTCCAGCTTTTAAGATTAACAAATTTTGCCCCTCCGACGGCTACAGCTTCCTGTAATTGCATAGTGTTATCATATATACCTTGCAACTGATGATAAACATCGGCCAATGTTGCTCTGTCGTTGGCGCTGATTGATTCTCCGCGGCTGAGACTGTTGCTTAACGATAAAGCATAATCTGACAACTGATTATAATAAACTAAAGAACGGGACAAGTCATCTTTCATAGGCAAAACCGCCAGATTAGTTGCGGCCGCACTGGCTTCAGCCTGAATTTCTCCCAGCAAGATAGCGCTTTGCAGATTACCGGACAGGCGTGCTTTGCCCGTCAGCAATTTCAAATTCTCCAGATTGCCAACATAATTATAAAAGGCACGCTGATATTGGTATTCCAATTGATTGTAAAGCACTTGTTTTTGCTGGCGCTCTCCGTAACCCCAAAGCAAACTAACAAACAAGGCTATCGAAAAGCATATGGACAGAATACCTATCCATCTTTTTTTACTCATAGATACGCTCCTTTAAATACCAAAAACATGTTTACCATAGGTGACAACAACCTTGCGTGTCCAAATCCAAGTGCTGGTTGCTGTCGCCGGATTCCAAAAATACAAGCAACCGTATGACGGATCCCAGCCGTTGATGGCCTCCTGAGCAGCTTTTAGGCACTCCGCATTTGTACCGGTACCATAACGACCGTTGCTGACCGATTCCAGTGCATATGATTGATAGATAACCCCGCTTAAAGTATTGGGGAAAGATGAACTATCAACGCGATTCAGCATTACCGCGCCGACAGCGACCTTGCCGGTATACGGCTCCGCTTCCGACTCGGCGTAAATTACTTTGGCTAATAACACCGCATCACTCGAAGTATTACTACTCACACCGGAAGAAGAAGCAATTCCTAATGCCGCCAATGTTTTACTGCCGACTATACCATCTGCAGTCAACCCATTATATTTTTGAAATTTTACCACAGCGGCCTTGGTCTGGCTGCCATAAATACCGTCAACACTGCCGGTATAATAGCCCCAGTCTTTTAACTTTTGTTGTACTTCTTTGACCTGTTGGCCGGTGCTGCCCTGCGCCAGAGCTGCGACAGACTGGTTTTGCAGATTAGCAAAAACCATACTAGCAATAATTGTGATTATTATTATAAACAATAATATTTTAGATAGCTTAATGCTACCTTTGATTACGTGATAATTACCACTCATTTTTCACCCTCCCTTTATCTGACAGTATTATTTTGGCAGTATGAATTGTTTTTATACTTAAGCAATTTTTTGTTTTTAAGATTTTTCAATTCAGAAGTATTGCAAAAAATGTTTTGATATGATATGATACTCTTACTGCGGCGCCATAGCCAAGTGGTAAGGCAGAGGACTGCAAATCCTTTACCCCCAGTTCAAATCTGGGTGGCGCCTCCAAATGCCGGAGTGGCGGAACTGGCAGACGCACAGGACTTAAAATCCTGCGGTAGCAATACCGTACCGGTTCGACCCCGGTCTCCGGCACCATAAAAAACAAGACGGATATTTAAATATCCGTCTTGTTTTCTATTAATAAAACTTATAACAATAACATAAATAAGATTAGATAATCTGATCAGGTGATTAAATGAATCCATCCGAATGGTCATTGGCCGTTGCCGTGATTGCCGTGGCAATCGCCCAAAATAAAACCGAAGAAGAAATTGAATTTTTATCTGTGATATTTTCACAATTGGGAGGTACTTTAGCAACGATTACCATCTCACCGCCCCATGGCGGCGGGGACGAAGGTGGTGAAGCTGGCGAAGGTGCTGTTTTATAAGTCTATATATTTTTCTCGCTATCGAAAATCAATTCTACCTGACTATATTGATCAATAAAGAGGCCTAATACCGGCCTCTGCCATTCATCGTTTACCAGCAACTTGGCCGCAGAGATTACCCGCTGTTTTATCTGCTCCTCGCTTTCCCGCGCATCCTCTTCAATATCCAGGATAGCATGTCCGGCTATAGCAATCGTTTGTGCATAATGATTGTTTAACGAATAATTGATCGCATCGGTAATAACCTGGTTACCGGCGATTATTTTTTTTTCTATTTCCGGTAAAGCGATATGATCGATATAATCAACGCCTTCTGCTGAAAGACGCTCTTTCATCCATAACAACAACGGCAATTGAATATCGCCATCACTACCGCTCAACAAAATAGCGTAAACCGGATGCTGCATAAATTACCACCTCCCGCTAAATAAAATAAATAAGGAGCGGTTTACCGCCCCTACAGATTGTTAAAAAAGTGGCCAGCGGGCCAAGAAACGAGCGAGACGAGGCAGGGGCGAAACCGGCGACGCAGGCGACCTAGCTGGCTTTTACCTTACGGTAAAATCTCAGCTAATGCACTTACTGCGCTGCTCCGCGGCTTCGCGGCGTATTCAAGATACGTCGAGGAGACGGGGACGACCGTAACGACGTATCGCGAAGTTTATCGACACGCTGAAGGGGCGGAAAACCGCCCCTTGTAAACAACTATCTCTTGGAAAACTGGCTGGCTTTACGGGCTTTCTTTAAGCCGTATTTACGCCGTTCTTTCATTCTCGGATCGCGAGAAATCAAACCCGCGCTCTTCAATATCGGACGTAATTCGCTCTCTGCGATGGCTAAGGCGCGAGAAATACCATGACGTAAAGCGCCTGCCTGACCGCTTACACCGCCACCATTCACACTGGCAACAACATCATACTTGCCCAGGGTGGAGGTTATTTCAAAAGGTTGCTGTACAATCATCTCTAAAGTCTTCTTGCCGAAATAATCGTCAAGCCCTTTATTGTTTACGGAGAACTTACCTGTTCCGGGAGCCAGCCATACTTTAGCGATGGCATTTTTACGGCGTCCTGTTTGATAAAATCTAAGTTCAGTCATTTACTATTTTCCTCCCTTCCCCTTTATTAAAATTCCCAGACTGCCGGTTTTTGAGCAGCATGCGGATGTTCACTGCCGGCATAAACTTTGAGCTTGGTAAACAGCGATCTGCCTAATCTGTTATGAGGAAGCATACCGCGCACGGCCTTCTCCAAAACCAGAGTCGGTCTAGTAGCCATTAAATCTTTGTAGGCAACTTCTCTAAGTCCACCCGGATAACCGCTGTAATGATAATATTTCTTTTGTTCCAATTTATTTCCTGTCAATACGACTTTATCGGCATTAATAATAATTATAAAATCACCGGTGTCCATATTGGGTGTAAAGATCGGTTTATGCTTACCGCGCAAAAGGCGGGCAGCCTCTGTAGAAACGCGTCCAAGAGGTTTCCCGGCCGCATCAATAATATACCAATCTCTTTGGATATCAGCTGGCTTTGCCATGTAAGTACCCAAGTTGATTACCTCCTTAAAAAGCATTACAATCAATTCTGCGCTATTGTCACGGGGCCGAGACAAAGAGCGTACTTAGATATTATATATTTTATAGCAATTACTGTCAAGAAAAATATATACAAATTAGCTTATTTTTTATAGTATACTTCCGCCAAAAACAAGCCTTTAGCCGGCGCTAATTGAATGTTTTTATGAAAACTGCCATCAAAATAACCGTTAATTTGTTCAGACGTTATAATACCTTGTCCCACAGCAATCAGACGGCAACAAATCATCCTCATCATTTTATATAAAAAACCGTCTGCAATCGCCTCAATCATCAACGGATCATGCAAATACTGCCAGGGAAAATTCGGAGTAACATTTTGCGGCTGATAAATATCAATCGATTTAATATTACGCACGGTTGTTTTGGTTTTTCCTCCCCGCGCTGAAAAATGATAAAAATCATGTTCGCCAACTAATAACGCAGCGGCTGCCCGCATTGCATCAATATTGAGCTTCCCTTGCAGATGCCATCCGTAACGGCAGTTAAAAGCATTGGCTTCGGCTTGCTGATCAATCAGATATATATAGCGTTTACCGCAAGCACTATAGCGGGCATGAAAGTCATCCGCCGCAGTGTTGGCACTAATAATCCTCACATCTGGCGGCAGGATATTGTTTAATGCCTGCTGCAGTCTTGAAGCGGGAAACGGTTTGGGGCACTCAAAACTCGCCACCTGTCCTAAGGCGTGAACGCCGCTATCCGTTCGGCCTGCGCCATCAACGGTTACAGGCTGATACAATAATGATGTTAAAGCTTCCTCTATAGTTTGCTGGATAGTTATCTGACCAGCTTGCCGCTGCCAACCGCAATAATCTGTACCGTCATAGGCAATTGTCAGTTTGATTTTTGCCATCTTAAATCCCCCGTAACAGCACTGCTACAACTACTATTGCGGTAAACACCAGCAAATATTCGCTGTCCCGTTGATGCCATTTAGCTACTTTCCAACGGCTGCGGCCTTCACCGCCGCGGTAGCATTTAGCTTCCATAGCTTGCGCCAATTCTTCGGCTCTGCGGAAAGCCGCTACAAACAACGGCACCATTAAAGGAATTAACGCTTTCACCCGATTAAGAAAACTTCCTTGGCTGATCGTCGCGCCCCGCGCCCGCTGCGCTAAAATAATCCTGTCAAACTCTTCGAGAATAGTGGGGATAAAACGCAAGGCAATAGAGGTCATCATCGCAATTTCATGAGCAGGGAATTTAATTACCGTCAAAGGTTTAAACAAACCCTCAAGACCATCCGTCAATTGAATAGGCGTTGTGGTCAGGGTTAGCAAAGAGGCAAAGGCAACCAATAACAGCAGGCGTAATCCCATGGCAATACCATGTAATATGCCCTGATCCGTCAATATTAAAGCTTTATATTGCCAGATAATTTCACCCTGGTCGTAAAAAAAGAAGTTAAAAACCATCGTCAGAATACTGAAATAGATAATAACTTTTAACCCTCGCCAGACCGCTGTCATCGGCAAGCGCGAAATGGCTGTGTATAAGATAAATACCGCTGCCATCAACGCATATCCCCACCAGTTGTTGACCACAAACAATGTTATCATATAAATCAAACTGGCTAATATTTTCGCTCTGGCGTCTAAACGGTGGATCGGGGAATCAACAGGATAATACTGACCGATCAGCAGCTTTTCCTTAAACATCGCCGCCACCTCCCAACCAGGCAGCAATCTCCTGATAGGCTTCCTGAGCTGTGATTGCCTGAGCGCTCAGCGGTATACCCCTTTGGCGCAAACGCCTTACCAACTGCGCAGGTTGCGGTAAATCCAAACCGGATGTAAAAAGCTGTTGTTCGGCGGCAAATACTTGATGCGGATCACCGTCAAGTATTTTTTTGCCTGCAGATAATACAACTATCCTTTGGGCAATATCGGCAACTTCCTCCATATTATGAGAAATCCAGATGATTGTTTTGCCCTGCTGTTGCCACAGCCGTTTGACTAAATCTATAATCCAACGGCGGCCACGCTGATCGAGACCGGCCGTCGGCTCATCCAATATCATAATTTGCGGATTGATAGCCAATATACTGGCTATCGCCACCCGCCTTTTTTGGCCGCCGGAAAGAGAGAAAGGCGAACGTTCCATAAATTGCTGAGGTTGCAAATCAACCTCAGTCAAAGCACTTTCCACGATACCGGCAAGCTCTTGTTCGGAAGCGCCATAATTTTTGGCGCCAAACGCAACCTCTTCAAATATTGTTTCAGCAAATAATTGCTGCTCCGGATACTGGAATACCAGGCCAACCTGACGAAATACTCCACCTTTTGACGGTTTTGCGCCATCAATCAGCACCGAACCCGCAGTAGGCAATATTAAACCAGCTAACAACTGCGCTAAAGTGCTTTTGCCGGAACCGCTGTGTCCGATAATCGCCACCAACTCATTCGCATCAATTGTCAGATCGATGTCATGCAGAGCCTCCACTGCAAACGGGCTGTCTGCTTGATAGCTATAGCTTGCTTTAGTCAGCTCAATTTGCATAGTGCCTCCACCAATTGATCTATATCACCGACACCGCGCAACTGCTGATAGCCCGCATCAGCCAATAATGAAGCTATTTGGCAAATAGACGGTAATTCCAGTCCCAGTTGTGATATCAACCCCGCGTCGGCAAAAATTTGCGTCGGCGTTCCCTGGGCAACGATAGCGCCGTCTGCCAAAGCTATTACCCGATCGGCTAAAAACGCCTCTTCGAGAATATTTGTAACGTAAACGATGCCCATCTGATAGTCAGTATACAACTGCTTTACCGCCGCCAAAACTTGAGAACGCAACTGCGGATCCAGCATCGAAGTAGGTTCGTCCATAATCAGATACTCCGCCGCCATAGCCAAGGCTCCGGCAATCGCTACTCTTTGCTTTTCACCGCCGGAGAGCAAATGCGGCGGTTTGTTCCGTAATTGCTGCAAACCGGTTATTTTTAAAGCATTCTCCACCCGCGCGCTAATTAATTCCGGCGCCAGGCCAAGATTCTCCGGTCCAAAGGCAATATCATCCTCCACCGATGTCGCAACCAATTGATTATCGGGGTTTTGAAAAACGAAGGCTACCTTTGCTCGGATCTGCCAAAGTTGATCGCTATTTAAAACACTTAGGCCGTCGACAAAAACATTGCCGCTATCCGGTAATAAAAGGCCGTTGATTTGCCGCGCCAAAGTACTTTTACCCGAGCCGTTGGGGCCAATTATCGCCAACCATTCGCCTCGTGCAATATTGAGATTGATATCTTTTAATACCGGCGTATCATCATAAGCAAAGCAAACGCCTTTTATCTCGATCATGTAAACCTCCGGGCATATATAACAAAGCCAGGATAGGCTTTATCTCCCATCCTGACTTTTGATGTTACACCCATACCATCTAAACCAATTCTAGTAAAACCATATCGGCAGCATCGCCGCGTCTTTGACCTAAGCGTACGATGCGGGTATACCCGCCCTGACGATCGGCGTACTTTGTTGCCAGTTCGGAAAAGACTTTAGTCACGATATCCTCCTCGGTAACAAAAGCTAAAACCTCTCTACGCGCCGCCAAATCACCTTTTTTACCTAAAGTAATCATCTTCTCGGCAACAGAAGCTATTTCTTTAGCGCGAGGTTCGGTTGTTTCAATTTTGCCGTTTTTGAAAAGAGAGGTGGTTGCGTTACGCAACAGTGAGCGTCTGTGAGCGCTCTTGACACCTAATCTCCGGTAAGCCATATCTTACTCCTCCTCACTCATCAGACTTTTTTAAAGCCATGCCCAACTCATTCAATTTGCCTATGACCTCTTCCAAGGATTTACGTCCTAAATTGCGCACTTTCATCATTTCATCTTCGCTACGAGACGCCAATTCCTGAACAGTATGGATTCCGGCACGTTTCAAGCAGTTGTAGGAACGTACGGAGAGATCGAGTTCTTCGATGGTCATCTCCAACAGTTTTCCTTTAATGCTTTCCTCTTTTTCGACCAAGGCAATTTCCTGCGGGACTCTGCCGGCCAAGCCGATGAACAATCCTAAATAATCACTTAAGATATGCGCTGACGAACTAAGCGCTTCATCAGGCGCGATAGTTTTGTCGGTCCAAATATCTATCGTCAGCTTATCATAATCGATTTGCTGACCGACACGCGTATCTTCCACTGTAAAATACACTTTGATTACAGGTGAAAACAGTGAATCAATCGGGATAATGCCTATCGGATGGCCCTCTTTTTTATTCTTATCGGCGCTAACATAACCGCGCCCTTTTTCTACAGTAATTTCCGCTTTTAAAACACCATCGCTATCAAGCGTGGCAATATAATGATCTGGATTTAGTATTTCAACATCCGCGTCACACTTGATATCTCCGGCAGTTACAGCACCCGGACCTGCCGCATCAATATAGATAATGCGCGGCTCGTCGCAATACATTTTGATCGAAAGGCCCTTGATATTAAGGATAATATCGGTAACATCTTCAACAACACCGGGAACTGCGGAGAATTCGTGCAACACTCCTGCCACCTTGACGGAAGTCGCCGCAGCACCGGGTAAAGAAGACAACAACACTCTTCTCAGCGAATTGCCAAGCGTCATGCCATAGCCTCTTTCCAACGGTTCTACGGTAAATCTACCATACGAATTATCCTGGGAAATTTCCACACATTGAATTTTCGGTTTTTCGATTCCAAACATTTAATCCCTCCTTACTGGGGACCGTAAATTAGCTTGCGACCGGTCATATCTATTAACGGGAGTACAACTCAACGATCAGTTGTTCATTGATTGGCAAATCAATATCGTCACGCTCCGGCCTGGCTATAACTTTACCGGACAGATTGTCCTTGTCAACTTCCAGCCACTTAGGTGCAGTACGATGCACTATAGCAGCGGCCATATCAACAAATTTGGGGCTTTTAACACTATTTTCACGTAAGGTAATTACATCACCGACCTTGACTAAATAGGACGGAATATCAACTTTCTTGCCGTTGACCAGGAAATGGCCGTGACGGACTACTTGCCTGGCGTCTATTCTAGAAGAAGCCATGCCCAAACGGAAAATAACATTATCAAGGCGGCATTCCAAAAGTGACAGCAAGTTTTCGCCGGTAACACCTTTTTGTCTCTCCGCTTTTTTAAAATAGATCCTGAATTGTTTTTCCTGGATCCCGTAAATACGGCGGACTTTTTGCTTTTCTCTTAATTGAATGCCATATTCGGAAACCTTCTTGCGCATTTGCGACGGACCATGTTGTCCGGGCACATGACCTTTCTTTGTTTCAAAAGAGCATTTACCGGAATAACAACGATCGCCTTTGAGGTAAAGTTTCATACCCTCACGACGGCAAAGCCGGCAAACAGCACCTGTATATCTTGCCATTGAACTTACCTCCTAAACTCTTCTTCTTTTCGGCGGTCTGCAGCCGTTATGCGGTATGGGAGTAACATCCTTGATCATGCTAACTTCTAAACCTGCCGCCTGCAAAGAACGAATTGCAGCTTCACGACCGGAGCCCGGTCCTTTAACAAAACATTCGACCTGACGCATACCATGGTCCATGGCTTCTTTAGCAGCAGTTTCTGCAGCCATCTGCGCTGCATACGGCGTGCTTTTACGTGAACCTTTGAAGCCCATTGCACCAGCTGAAGACCAGGATACGGCGTTACCGAATTTATCGGTAATTGTTACAATGGTGTTATTAAAAGTTGATTGAATATGGGCCACGCCCGATTCAACATTTTTTTTCTCTTTTTTTCTCCGAGTTTGTCTGCGTGCCAAAATTGTGTCCTCCCTTCTATTATTTCTTTCTTCTAACGCCTACTGTACGTTTCGGACCTTTTCTGGTACGGGCGTTAGTTTTGGTTCTCTGTCCACGCACGGGTAAGCCGCGGCGATGACGAATCCCCCTGTAGCAACCGATCTCTGACAACCGTTTAATATTTAGCGCGATTTCTCTGCGCAAGTCGCCTTCGACCGGACAAGTTCTCGACAAGACCTCTCTGATTCTGACTGTCTCGTCTTCTGTCAGGTCTTTAACTCTAGTGTCAGGATTGACACCAGCCTCAGCGAGAATTTTCTGGGAAGTTTTCAAACCTATACCATAGATATAGGTCAAGCCTATTTCCACTCTTTTCTCTTTCGGCAGGTCAACTCCAGCAATACGTGCCATTAATGCAACACCTCCACGAAAAAATTTGCATATTTTTAAATTTAACCTTGTGTTTGTTTATGCTTGGTATTGGGGCAAATCACCATGACTTTGCCTCTTCTTTTGATAATGCGGCATTTTTCACAAATAGGTTTAACAGAAGCTCTGACTTTCATATAGAAACCCCCTTTGATCAAAAACTAACTAGAAACTATTTATAACGATAGGTAATCCGGCCTCTTTTGAGATCGTAAGGACTCAATTCCACAGTTACTTTATCCCCGGGCAGAATACGAATATAATTAGTGCGGATCTTACCTGAGATATGCGCTAATATCCGGTGTCCGTTGGCAAGTTCCACAGTAAACATTGCATTCGGCAACGGTTCAATGACAACGCCATCTATTTCGATAGCATCTTGTTTGGACATTGAAATTCCCCCTTTCCGGCATTTTCGCCTTTGTACATCTTGTTTAAATTCTCTCTGATGACTTCGTCGGTTAATTTTCCTTGCTCGATTAAGGTTATCAGGTCAGCCGCTACCTGATGGCATTTTTGCAGATGTTGCTGATTTTTCTTTTTAGGATTGGCAATTTTGCGGCGTAAGCCGTCGGCAACTACCACCCAGTATCCCTCAAAGGCAATTATCAAATAATACTGGCCATTGTCGCGGCCCGCCTTGGAGCGAACCAATTGTCCTACCTCAAGACCGTACTGAGAGGATGTATCCGTTCTATTGGTATCGGAGCTTTTCCTTTCAGCAGCACTGCTATACTTTGCCATTAAATATTCCTTTCACCGATTACGAATAAAGCGAAACGAAGTTTGGCGAAAAGTACCACCGAAAACCTTTAATTCCATTTTTCCCCTAAAGCTTCGCCCATATCTGCCAAAACGGCATTTATCGGCTGGTCACCATTGATATTGTGAAGGACATCCTTCTTAGCGTAATAGTCAATTAAAGGAGCCGTTTGTTCATGATAGACCTTGAGACGATTTTTAACGGTATCCTCCTGATCATCGCTGCGCTGATACAGTTCGCTGCCACAGTTATCGCAGATACCTTCTTTTTGTGGGGCATTGTAAAGCTGATGATAGATGCTACCGCAGGATTTGCACATGCGCCTGCCAGACAGACGCAAAATCAATTGCTCATCAGGAACGCTGATATTGATAACCGCATCAAGAGTAGTATTCATCTCTCCCATCAGTTTATCAAGAGCCTCGGCCTGTGCTAAAGTACGAGGAAAACCGTCGAGCAGGAAACCTTCCCTACAGTCGTCATGGCTGATTCTGTCCTTAATGATTCCAATAGTAATTTCATCGGGAACAAGAATTCCCTTGTTGATATATTCTTTGGCTTCATTTCCCATCGGCGTACCGGCGCTCATAGCAGCACGGAACATATCACCAGTGGAAATATGAGGTACAAAGAGCTTTTTTGTTAAAACATCAGCCTGTGTTCCTTTACCAGCTCCGGGTGGACCGAGCAATACGATTCGCATATTTTAATCCCCCTTTATTTCATAAAACCTTGATAGTGACGCATTAACAAATGCGACTCAATTTGTTTCATGGTATCTAAAGCAACACCGACGGCAATCAGTAACGAAGTGCCACCAAAATATAGATTCATTCCGGTAATTGTCATAAAAATGCTGGGAATCAAAGCAATAATCGTTAAAAATGTAGCACCGGAAAAAGTTAAACGGGATAATATCTTATCTAAATATTCCGCTGTTGGGCGACCCGGACGTAGACCCGGTATAAAGCCGCCGTTCTTCTTCATATTATCGGCCACGTCGACAGTATTAAACGTCGCGGCAGTATAAAAGTAAGTGAATAAGAAGATCAACAGTGCGTAACAAACGATATAAACCGGATGTTGGAAATTAAATACTTTATCAAGCCAGGCAGCAAATCCACTGTTCTTGGCAAAGAAACCGGCCAGCATTTGCGGAAACATTAGTATCGACATGGCGAAAATGATCGGTATTACGCCTGCCTGGTTAATCCGCATCGGTATATGGGTGCTTTGCCCGCCGTAAACCTTACGTCCGACAACTCTCTTGGCATACTGGACAGGTATACGTCTTTGCGCTTCCTGGACGGCAACTACACCGGCAATCAGCAATATTGCACAAACAGCAAAGATAATTATTGCTGTATAACTAACGCTGCCTGAAGTTGCGTATGATTTAATTGTATAAAGGCCTTGTGGCAGCCTGGAAACGATACCGATAAAAATGATCAGTGAAATACCGTTACCGATACCTTTCTCAGTAATCAATTCGCCAATCCACATTAACAATGCCGTACCGGCAGTCAAAGTAATGGTACAAACGATGATTGACCAGACTCCAGGAGTAATCATTGCACTTTTAAGATAGATCGCCATAATAACAGCTTGAGCAAATCCCAGACCAATAGCGCCATAACGCGTATATTGTGTCATCTTTTTTCTGCCTTCCTGACCTTCTTTGGCCAGTTCTTGGAAATACGGCACCACCATCGTCAATAACTGGATAATGATCGAGGCATTGATGTACGGGATAATTCCCATGGCAAAGATGGTCAGGTTTTTGAAAGAACCGCCGGAAATGATATCTATCCAACCAAAAAATTGTGAAGAAAACATACTGGAAACTAAATCCGTATTAATACCTGGCACAGGAATATGGCATCCCAATCTGAATACCACAAACATCAGTAAAGTAAAAAGTATCTTTTTACGTAATTCGGGAACTTTCCATGCGTTGACCAATGCTGAAAACATTAAACCACCTCGACTTTTCCGCCCAATGCTGTAATCTTTTCCGCTGCGGACGAAGAAACAGGAACAGCGACGGTTAGTTTTTTGGTTAATTCACCGTTATTCAAAACCTTAACGCCATCCTTAACTCTTTTAATAATGCCGGATGTCAATAAAAGCTCAGCAGTGACGACAGTACCGTCTTCAAACTGCTCTAATGCACCCAAATTAACCTCGACAATATTTTTCTTGTAGATGTTGGTAAAGCCACGCTTTGGCAAACGACGGGATAAAGGCATCTGACCGCCTTCAAAACCGGGTCGAACGCCGCCGCCGCTACGGGAATTTTGACCTTTATGACCGCGTGCTGAGGTCTTGCCTTTTCCGGAACCGATACCTCTGCCGACTCTGGTCGCATCCTTACGGGAGCCTTCTGCTGGCTGTAATTGATTAAGCTTCATGCTTACACCTCCCTGCAATTATTTATCGGCTTCCTCGACAACCTGTTCTACAGTGACCAGATGAGCAATACTGCGCACCTTACCCATAATATCGGGAGTGTCTTCCTGGATTACCGAGGAATGCATCTTCTTTAAGCCAAGCGCAACTGCCGTGGCTCTTTGCTTTTTATTGTAACCAATGGGGCTTTTTGTGAGAGTTATTTTGATTTTTGCCATTATTTTCTCCCCCTTAACCCAAAATTTCTTCGGGAGTTTTACCTCTTTGACGGCAAACTTTTTCAACCGTCTTTAAGGATTTTAAACCTTCTATGGTCGCCTGTACCATATTAACAGGAGTATTGGAGCCCAGCGATTTGGTAAGGATGTTTTTCATACCGGCTAATTCCAATACCGCACGCACTGGGCCACCGGCAATAACGCCTGTACCATCGGCAGCAGGTTTGAGCAATACTTTGCCGGCGCCGAAACACCCGATAACTTGATGCGGAATTGTGGAATGGAGTAGAGGAACATCGATCATATGCTTTTTAGCATCCTCTACACCTTTTCTAATCGCTTCCGGCACCTCGCTGGCTTTGCCCATGCCGGAGCCAACGCGTCCATTGCCGTCACCAACAACTACCAGGGCGCTAAAGCTGAAACGACGACCACCCTTAACGACCTTGGCGACACGGTTGATAAATACTACACGCTCTTGTAATTCGACAACGTTTTCTTCTGTGTTTATCATTACTTAACCTCCTTCGCCTAAAACTGCAGGCCGCCTTTCCTGGCGCCTTCCGCTAAAGCGGCAATGCGGCCATGATACATCAAACCGCCTCTGTCAAAAACGGCGCATTTGATGCCGGCGGCAACAGCCTTCTCAGCCAATAATTGGCCAGTTTTTTCGGCAGCCGCAGCATTTCCGCCATAGGTATCCTTGCACGCACCCTCTAAAGTAGAGGCCGCGGCCAAAGTAACGCCTTTGACATCATCGATCAGTTGGGCATATATATGCTTGTTACTCCGATAAACTACCAAACGCGGGCAATCCGCCGTACCGGAAATATTCTTGCGGATCCGGTAATGCTTCTTGACTTTGATAGCCTTGCGATCAATCCGTTTATACATTCATTGCGCTCCTTTCTACCTCAAAAGAAGATTATATCCTTCTTTTTTTCGGCAGCGACTTATTTCTTCACGCCGGCTTTACCGGCTTTACGCTTAATTATCTCGTCGGCATATTTGATACCTTTGCCCTTGTACGGTTCCGGCGGACGGACTTCGCGTACTTGCGCCGCAAAAGCGCCGACTTTTTCTTTATCAATGCCGCTGATAACAATGGTATTCGGTTGCGGGACTACAACAGCCAGATCAGAACCGGGATCCATCTCCACGGGATGAGATTTACCAACAGTCAAGACCAGCTTTGGACCTTGCATAGCTGCACGATAACCAACGCCGACCAGATTCATCTTCTTTTCGAAGCCTTGAGTAACGCCAACAACCATATTTGAAAGCAATGCTCTGGTCAAACCATGCAAAGAGCGCTCTTGCGGGCTATCTCCGTTACGACTGACATTGATTATGCTTTCTTGCTGGCTTATAGTAATTAACGGTGAAAACTCTTTTGCCAACGAACCCTTGGGGCCTTTGACAAAAACAGAATTACCCTCAATATTTATTACAACACCATCAGGTACGCTGATAGGCATTCTACCAATACGGGACATGCTTACACCTCCTAAAGAAACTTAGCGGATTAAAGTATTACCAGATATAGCAGAGGACTTCTCCGCCCAATCCTTGTTTGCGCGCGCTTTTGTCTGTCATCAGACCGTTTGACGTGGAAACAACAGCAATACCTAAGCCACCTAAAACCTTGGGCAGCTCATCTTTTCTTGCGTATACGCGCAGACCGGGACGGGAAATTCTCTTCAAGCCGCTGATAACCCGTTCCTTACCACCGCTATATTTAAGATAAAGCCGGATAATGCCTTGCTTGCCGTCTTCTATATACTCTACATCCTTGATAAAGCCTTCATCCTTGAGAATGTTCGCCAAAGCCATCTTTGTTTTGGATGCGGGTATTTCGACCTTTTCCATGTACATTGTGTTGGCATTGCGGATTCTGGTCAAGAAATCGGCAATCGGATCAGTGACAACCATAGGGAATAACCTCCTTCCAAAGTCCGGATATTACCAGCTTGATTTGGTAATGCCGGGGATTTCTCCTTTATAAGCAAGATTGCGGAAACAAATACGGCAGATGCCGAATTTGCGCATATAACCATGAGGACGGCCGCAAATACTGCAGCGATTGTATCCTCTGACGCTATACTTGGGAACCCGCCTTTGCTTGATCAGCATAGAAGTTTTAGCCACAAATTTCCCTCCTCTTACTTATCGGCGAATGGCATACCCATCAGCCGTAACAATTCTTTGCATTCCTCATCAGTTTGGGCGGATGTAACAAAAGCTACTTCCATGCCGCGAATTCTATCAATCTTGTCGTACTCGATTTCCGGAAAAATAAGCTGTTCTTTTAATCCCAATGTATAATTGCCGCGGCCATCAAAAGCCTTTGCAGATACACCCTTGAAGTCACGAATACGAGGGATGGAAGCCGAAATAAGCTTATCGACGAATTCATACATTCTATCGCCGCGCAAAGTAACTTTGCAGCCGATAGACATGCCTTGACGCAGCTTAAATGCGGCGATAGACTTTTTGGCTTTGGTAATGATAGGTTTTTGACCGGAAATAATTGTCAAATCATGAACGGCAGCGTCCAAAGCTTTGGGGTTTTGGATAGCTTCGCCCATGCCAATATTAATCACGACTTTTTGAAGACGCGGGATTTGCATCGTGTTATCGTAATTAAATGTGTCTTTCAATTGAGACCTAATTTCCTGATTATAGCGATCCCTGAGTCTTGCCATAAAGACTCCTCCTTCCCCTTGTTATTTGTCAAATTCAGTGCCGCAAATCGGGCAAACGCGTATTTTGGAGCCATCGCCCAGTATTTTTTTACTGACGCGTACGCCTTTATCGCATTTGCTGCAAAAGATCATAACATTGGAGCTATCCATTGCGGCTTCCTTTTTAATGATACCGCCTTGGGGAGCGCCTTGTGTGGGCTTGGTATGACGGCTGACAAGATTGACCTTATCAACATAAACCCGTCCTGTTTTGGGATTAGCATTGATAATTTTACCCTTTTTGCCTGCGTCTTTACCGGTAATTACCACAACGGTATCGCCTTTTTTTACATGCATTTTTTTTGCTTTAGTAATTTTTTTTATCATTTCTACACCTCCGCCTAAAGCACTTCGGGAGCCAGAGAGACTATTTTCATATAGTTTTTGTCTCTCAATTCTCTGGCAACCGGCCCGAATATACGGGTGCCTCGCGGCTGGCCCGCTTCGTTGATAATCACTCCTGAGTTTTCATCAAAGCGGATATAGGAGCCGTCCGCACGGCGAATCTCTTTTTTGGCGCGTACTATAACCGCGCGCACAACATCGCCTTTTTTCACTAGTCCACCGGGGCTTGCCTCCTTGACGGAACAGACAATCACATCGCCCACGGTTGCATATTTACGGCGTGAACCGCCCAGCACTTTAATACAAAGCAGCTCTTTTGCGCCGGTATTATCGCCAACTTTTAGTCTGGTTTCGGCCTGTATCATTTAAGCCTCCCCCTTTCACATCACTTGAATTTGCCTAACAAAATAGGTTAATTAAACGATAGGTGCCTTTTCCAATATCTCCACAACCCGCCAGCGTTTTTCCTTGGAAAGGGGTCTGGTTTCCGCGATTAACACCTTATCGCCGATTTTTGCTTCATTATTCTCATCATGCGCCTTATACTTTTTGCTCGACGTTACAATCTTGCCAAAAAGCGGGTGACGCGTTCTTGATTCAACTTTTACGACCACGGTTTTGTCCATTTTATCACTGGTGACAATACCGATACGATCTTTGCGAGAATTTCTTTCTACCAACTTACCTGCCTCCTTTCATATCGAAAAGCTATTGGGCTTTCTCCAAATCTTTTTGACGAATAAAGGTCTTGACTCTTGCCATATCCTTCTTAACGGCCTTAATGGTCATCGGATTATCCAACTGACCTGTAGCTAAACGGAAACGCAAGTTAAACAACTCAGCCTTAAGTTCGCTCTCTTTAGCTACTAATTCCTCATAATTGAGGCTACGAAAATCTCTAGATTTCATTTGCTTCCGCCTCCGTTTCTTCCCTTTTAACAAAGCGGGATTTGATCGGCAGCTTGTGTTGCGCCAAACGGATAGCCTCCTTGGCTAAATCTTCCGGTACACCGGCGATTTCAAACATTACCCGGCCCGGTTTGACAACCGCAACCCAGTATTCGGGAGAACCTTTACCGGAACCCATACGGGTCTCGGCTGGTTTCTCGGTAACGGGTTTATGCGGGAATATCTTAATCCAAACTTGACCACCGCGCTTGATATATCGGGTCATCGCAATACGGGCGGCTTCTATCTGACGGCTGGTAATCCATCCGCATTCCAGGGCCTGCAAACCGTATTCGCCATAGCTTACTGTATTGCCCTTATGGGCTGCACCCTTCATTCTGCCACGGTGTTGGCGGCGATATTTAACTCTTTTTGGTAACAACATTTACTCGCCCTCCTCCACAGCTTTTACTTGTGTAGGTTTGACTGCCTTTTTTGGCAGTATCTCACCTTTATAGATCCAAACTTTGACGCCGATCTTACCGTAAGCGGTATTGGCTTCGGCAAAACCATAATCGATATTGGCACGCAGCGTATGCAGCGGTACTTTGCCTTCCGCATACCATTCGGTACGAGCAATTTCCGCACCGCCCAACCGACCGGAGCACATGATTTTGATGCCCTCGGCGCCCATTCTCATGGTACGGCCAACGGTTTGTTTCATAGCGCGTCTGAACGCAATACGTTTTTCTAGAGATGCGGCTACGTTCTCGGCGACCAATTGTGCGTCAAGATCTGGATGTTTGACTTCAGTAATATTGACCGAAACCTTTTTGCTGCTGATCTTTTCCAATTCCTTGCGCAGATTCTCTACTTCCTGACCGCCACGACCAATAACAATACCGGGTTTTGCGGTGAAAACATTGATCGTCACCCTAGAAGAGGCACGCTCAATATCAACCTTGGAAACGCCGGAGGCGTATAACTTGGTTTTAACGTGCTTGCGCAGAAGATAATCCTCATAAAGCAAGCCTCTAAAATCTTTGTTGTTTGCATACCAGCGGGCGTCCCAATCATTAATAACGCCTACTCTGAAACCTTTTGGATTAACCTTTTGTCCCACGCTTTAAACCTCCTCTCTCGTACCAACCACAACTGTTATATGGCTGGTTCTATGCACCATTCTATCCGCCCGCCCCTGAGCGCGCGGCTTAAAGCGCTTAAGTCTCGGGCCCTCGTCTATGAAAGCCTTTGTTACAATCAGTTCTTCTTTGCTGAGATTTAAGTTATTCTCGGCATTGGCAATGGCGGAGTGTAAAACCTTGATGATGTCTTCCGCCGGCTTATTAGGCGTAAATTTTAAAATTGCCTCTGCCTGATTAACGTTCTTTCCCCGAATCAGGTCAATGACCAAACGTGATTTTCTCGGGGAGATACGGATATATTTGGCTACTGCTTTAGCTTCCAAAACACTTCCTCCTCTCACATTACCGGCTATTTCAACGCCGACGATCTCTCAGTATGAGAACCGTGGCCGCGGAACAGACGGGTGGGAGCAAACTCCCCAAGTTTATGACCAACCATATCTTCGGTTATATAAATCGGCACATGTTTTCTGCCGTCATGCACAGCAATGGTATGCCCCACAAATTGCGGGAATATCGTAGAGCTGCGAGACCATGTTTTTAATACTTTCTTATCGCCGGAATCATTCAGTTGTTCAATGCGGGCAAACAATCTTTCTTCGCAATAAGGACCCTTTTTGATAGATCTGCTCATGCAGGCTATTCCTCCCTTCAATCATCGGCATTGCGCCGCTAATTATTTTTTACCGCGCCTCTTGATAATCATCCGTGAAGAGGCCTTCTTCTTGTTCCTGGTCTTAGCACCCAATGCCGGTTTGCCCCAAGGGGTGACCGGATTGCGGCCAACCGGGCTGCGGCCTTCACCGCCGCCATGCGGGTGATCGCAAGGATTCATAACAACACCGCGGTTTGCGGGACGAATACCCAGCCAGCGACTGCGTCCGGCTTTACCGATATTAATGTTTTCCTGATCAATATTACCTACCTGGCCGATTGTGGCGCGGCAATTGCTGAGCACCATGCGCATTTCGCCGGAAGGCATACGCAATGTCACATATTTACCTTCCTTGGCCATCAACTGAATCGAAGTGCCAGCGCTGCGAGCCAACTGGCCGCCGAGACCTGGGCTAAGCTCAACATTATGAACAATGGTACCAACCGGTATGTCGGAAAGCGGTAAGGCGTTGCCGGGCTTAATGTCTGAACCGCTGCCGGAATAGAGAACATCGCCGACCTTGACGCCGTAAGGAGCAAGTATATAACGCTTTTCTCCGTCGGCATAGTTTAAAAGAGCAATATTGGCTGTCCGGCAAGGATCGTATTCGATCGAAGCGACTTTGGCCGGGATTGCATCTTTATTTCTTTTGAAATCAATAATGCGGTACATTTGCTTATGACCGCCGCCTTGGTGGCGGGTAGTCAGATGACCCTCATTATTACGACCGGCGCGTTTTTTCAACGGCTGAAGCAGGGATTTTTCCGGTACTGCCGTGGTAATTTCCTCGAATGTGGAAACAGTCATGCCCCGGCGTCCGGGAGAAGTGGGCTGATATTTTTTGATTCCCATTTATTTTCCTCCTTTGCCAGGCTTATTGTAAGCTGGAGAATATCTCGATCTTATCATTGGCAGCTAAAGTGACAATAGCTTTTTTGACATCGGGACGCTTGCCCTCGCTCTTGCCCATTCTTTTAACTTTACCTTTGATAATTCTCGTAGTTACATTGAGCACCTTGACATTAAACAATGACTCTACAGCATGTTTAATCTCAATTTTGTTGGCATTCTTGTCAACGACAAACGAATATTTATTGTCTTCCATTAAAGCCACGGACTTTTCAGAGACCATCGGCTTAATCAAAACTTGATGAGGATCACGCATTATGCCAGCACCTCCTCTAAAGAAGCAAGCGCTTCTTTGGTTAAAACCAATTTTTCGTTATATAAAATTTTGTAGGTATTTAGCGAATCATATTCCGCAGTATTGACACAAGGAATATTCCGTGCTGAAAGGTTGGCAAATTCGTTGGCTTTTTCCAAAACCACCAAGGCATTGGAGGCTTTAAGATTACTTAAAATTTGCACCATTTCAGATGTTTTTGGCTTATCAAATTTCAATTCGTCAACTACTACAATATTGCCGTCGGCCAGTTTGGAAGATAAAGCGGATAATAAAGCGATCCGCCGCATTTTTTTAGGCATTGTCATAGAATATGAACGAGGCGAAGGGCCAAAAGCTACGCCACCGCCGCGCCACACCGGGTTACGGCTGGAACCGAAACTGGCTCTGCCTGTGCCTTTTTGCCGCCAGGGTTTTCTACCGCCGCCGGAAACCATACCACGACTTTTGGTGCTATGAGTGCCGGAACGCTGGGAATTGAGATATATCCGTACTGCTTGATGCATTACAGGTACATTGATCTGGCTATTAAAAATAGCGTCATTCAATTCCACTTCGCCAACCGAGGCGCCTTCTTTATTGTATAAAGCTACTTTCGTCATGATTGTCACCCTTTCTCACCTAGGCCAATTTGCAGGCGCTCTTAATTACGAGCAGACCATTTTTCGGTCCGGGGACAGCACCCTTGACCAGCAGTAAATTGCGTTCGGCGTCAACTCTCACTATTTCCAGATTTTGTACCGTAACCTTTTCTCCACCCATTCTACCAGGGGAGTGTTTACCCTTAAATACGCGGGCCGGTCCCTTGGCGCCGGTAGTAGCAGGACGACGATGGCATTTAGAACCATGGCTCATCGGTCCGCGACTGTCGTTCCATCTTTTGATAGTGCCGGCAAAACCTTTGCCTTTAGATGTGCCGGAGATATCAATCATATCTCCTACGGTGAAAATATCAACAGCCAGAGATTGACCTGATTGATAAGACTCAGGATCAGCAACCCTAACTTCCTTGAACCAGCGAACAGGGCTGATGCCAACTGCTTTGCAATGTCCGGCCAAAGGCTTCTTAACATTGACAGGTTTAATATCGCCAAAACCTATTTGTACGGCCTGATAGCCGTCTTTTTCCATTGTCTTTACCTGGGCAACCACACAAGGACCTGCGCCGATAACCGTTACCGGAACGATTTTCCCTTCAGCGTTGAACATTTGTGTCATTCCCAGCTTCTTGCCGAGTAATGCTTTCGGCATAGCTTGCACCTCCGTTTCATTATCTTTCGTCATCTTTGCCAGACGAAAGCTTGCATATCATTAACAAACGCTACAGCTTGATTTCAATATCCACACCCGCAGGCAAGTCGAGCCGCATCAATGAATCCATAGTTTTGGGAGTGGCTTCGAGTATATCAATCAGGCGCTTGTGTGTTCTCATCTCAAATTGCTCACGCGAGTCCTTATTGACATGAGGTGAACGTAATATTGTGTAAATGTTTTTCTCAGACGGCAGCGGCACGGGGCCGGATACCAAAGCGCCGGTTCTTTTGGCAGCCTCGACGATTTTCATTGCCGATTGATCCAAAAGTCTGTGGTCATAAGCTTTTAATCTAATGCGAATTTTTTCTTGTGCCATTTTTTAACCTCCTCTTCGCCCGTATCATGACGGACATTTCTCAGCGGAAAAACCCTCGCGGCGCATCCGCAAAGCAACCTCCCGCCTCATAGCATTAAAGTTTGTTTTGTCGGGCGGGCGTTAAACCCGCCCGACAATTAAAATTAATTTACTCGTTAACACCGGTAACAACACCCGAACCAACTGTACGGCCGCCTTCGCGGATAGCGAAACGCAGTCCTTCTTCGATGGCGATCGGGGTGATCAGCTCAATATCCATTTGAATATTGTCGCCAGGCATTACCATCTCTACGCCTTCCGGCAGATTGGCCACACCCGTTACGTCAGTTGTGCGGAAATAAAACTGCGGTCTGTAACCGTTAAAGAACGGTGTATGGCGTCCGCCCTCTTCGTGGGTCAGGACGTAAACTTCACCATGAAATTTGGTGTGCGGATGAATGCTCCCCGGCTTCGCCAAAACTTGGCCGCGCTCTACTTCTTTACGCTCAACACCGCGCAGCAAGCATCCGACGTTGTCGCCGGTCTCTGCGTAATCAAGCAGCTTACGGAACATTTCCACGCCTGTTACTACTGTCTTCTTGCTCAGTTCCTGGAGTCCTACGATTTCTACCGTCTCTCCGACTTTAACCTGTCCGCGTTCCACTCTGCCTGTGACCACGGTGCCGCGGCCGGTAATCGTGAAAACGTCTTCGATAGGCAGCAGGAATGGCTTTTCGGTATCTCTTACCGGTGTCGGAATATATGCGTCTACTGCATCCATCAGTTTCCAGATGCTGCCGCAATGCGGGCAATCTCTCTCGCCGCAGCCGCATTCGCCGGCTTTTAATGCTGATCCCGGTATAATCGGGATATCATCGCCCGGGAACTCATATTCGCTCAGTAAGTCTCTGATTTCCATCTCGACCAAATCCATCAATTCAGGATCGTCTACCTGGTCTGCTTTGTTCATATATACTACGATATAAGGTACGCCAACCTGTCTGGCCAACAGGATATGCTCTCTGGTTTGCGGCATCGGTCCGTCAGCCGCGCTGACTACCAAGATCGCTCCGTCCATCTGCGCCGCACCGGTGATCATGTTTTTAACATAGTCGGCGTGTCCGGGGCAGTCGACGTGCGCATAGTGGCGCTTTTCCGTCTCATATTCTACGTGCGCGGTGTTGATCGTGATTCCTCTTGCTTTTTCTTCCGGCGCTTTGTCGATTTGGTCATAGGCTGTCGCTACCGCGCCGCCTACTTTTGACAAACACATCGTGATCGCTGCCGTCAATGTCGTTTTACCATGGTCAACGTGGCCGATTGTGCCTACGTTTACATGCGGTTTTGTTCTTTCAAATTTCTGCTTAGCCATAGGTTAACCTCCTAAAATAAATAATTGCATAATCAGTGGCAATTTGTTAATTACCTCATAATTGCAGAACTACATGATGCTATTGTATAGCAAGAATACGTCTTTTGTCAATCTTATAATTTACAAACAATACCAACAACTGCGGCTATTGCAATATAAAAGACCGGATGTTTCTTAAAAATAAATATCAACGGCAACATTACCGCAAACAAGATCAGCGCTTTCACGTCAACAGTGCCAAACAATCCACTATTAATGCCGGTAAATATCGCAATTTGGATCAAACTGACAGCTACGGCTGCAATTAGACCCACCACCGCCGGACGCAAGCCCCAAAAAGCATTCTGTACTTTGGTATTCTCATTAAAACGGCTGAGGAATTGACAAACAATAATAACTATAATTATCGAAGGCAGCACCAGTCCCAGATTAGCAAAAAAGCTGCCGCCGATACCTGCGGTATGATATCCGGCGTAAGTAGCCATATTGGCGCCGAGCGGCCCAGGCGTCGATTCTGAAACGGCGATCATATTTGTCAGTTCGCTGTTGGTAAACCAACCGTATTTATCCGACAACTGATAGAGAAAAGGCAAAGTAGACAAGCCGCCGCCGATGGCGAAAACACCGATCTTAAAAAATTCCCAAAACAGCAGTAAATAAATCATCTGCACATCCTCATCTGCCCAATCAATATACCGGCTATAGCCGCGCCAATAATTACCGGAATTGGGCTGATGTTAAATAGCAGCATCAATATTAAGGCAACGATAAAAATTACAAAGGCAACCCAATCTTTGACACCATTTTTAAACATACCATATACCGAATAGATGACCAGCGCCGCCACCGCCACTCTGATGCCGGCAAACGCCGATGCCACCGCAGCAATATGCATATAATTGCTCAATAAAGCGGCAACAATCAGAATAACCACAAAAGAAGGCAGTACAACGCCGATAACCGCCGCTACTGCCCCGGCAGTTTTCTTTTGCTGATAGCCGATCATTACCGCCATATTTACAGCTATTAAACCTGGTAAACATTGAGACAGGGCAAAATAATCAGCCAGCTTATTCTCATCCAGCCAATGCTGACGTTCAACTGTTTCCCGCTGGAGCATCGGCAACATCGAATAGCCGCCGCCGAATGTCAACGCGCCGATTTTGAAAAATGTCCAGATAATCTCCAACAATTGCCGTAACTGCGTCATAATCATCCCTCAATTATCAAGATACCGCCATAACTCTAACAAATCCGGCAAAGAAAATAATATTCGACCTTACTCGGGCATGCCCATATTACGACCGTAAAAGATCTCGTCACGCTCCTTGTTGAGTTTATCGGTAATCTTCTTAGTTTCTTCCTCACCGATATCAGACTTAGAAAAATGGAACAGGTATTCGTCGAGGTCGGCTTCTTTGACTTTGCATTTGGTATGGAAGATATGCTCCTGATAAACATTAACGTCTATCATGTGATACTTTTCGATTATTTCGTCTTCTATATAATCTTGAATAGATACCAGATCGTGATCTATAAACAGCTTTTTACCAGTAATATCGCGAGTAAATCCGCGCACCCGGTAATCCATAGTCATAATATCCGCGTCAAAAATGTTGATCAGATAATTAAGTGCATTTAGCGGCGAAATCTCACCGCAAGTGGCAACATCAATATCAACACGGAAAGTACAAACGCCACCGTCCGGGTGATACTCCGGATAGGTATGGACTGTAATATGGCTCTTATCAAGATGTGCTAAGATGGTTTCGCCACCCTTGGCCTTCTCCTTGACGCGTTTTTCACCACCGTCGCATATCAATATGGTAACCGACGACCCCTGCGGATCATAATCCTGACAGGAAATATTAATCACAGTAGCGCCGATAATACTTGTAACCTGCGACAAAATACCGGTCAAACGCTCAGTATTGTATTCCTCATCAATATACTCCAAATAAGCTACGCGGTCTTCGATTGTCTTGGCGTAACAAATATCATACATATTGAAACTTAATGTTTTGGTCAAATTATTAAAGCCATACAGCTTCATTCTATCGTTTTTCACTCTCCCTAACAATAACGCACCCTCCTGCAAAGAACATATTACAGATTATGTCAATAGTATCCCCTGTCACGATATTATAACACTCTTTTTATCTTTTGCAAATATGATTTTCACAAGAACAAAACCGCAGGTTGAAATAAACTTATGACCCCTAAAATATCGCAATTTACCTGTCGTTTGATTAGTATTAAAAAGCCGAAGAATAATTTCTCCGGCTCCAAACTTATTATATAATATTATTTATCTTTTTCCATTTCAGCGGTAAGTTTTTGTACCGCCCTTTTTTCTATTCTCGACACATAAGAACGGGAAATCCCCAATTTCTTCGCTATTTCTCTTTGTGTCGTCTGTATACAGTTATCCAGCCCGTAGCGCAAACGCAAAACAAAGCGTTCATTTTCGTCCAATATATCCATGTTTTGCAACAGCATCTGTTTTTCTTCCTGCTGTTCTATTACTTCATGAACTGTTTCTCCGGTAGACCCTAATATATCAAGCAAAACCACTTCGTTGCCTTCCTTATCAACACCTACCGGTTCATATAGTGAAAGCTCTTTTTTGAGATTACGACCGGCGCGCAGTTGCATCAAGATTTCATTTTCGATACAACGCGCGGCATATGTCGCCAGCCGCGTGCCTCTGTCCTGAGAGAAACTGTTGATAGCTTTGATCAAACCGATAGTACCGATCGATATTAAATCATCCTTGTCGATGCCGCTGCTTTCAAATTTTTTGCAAATATGGGCTACCAAACGCAGGTTATGCTCAATCAAGGCATTACGGGATTCCATATTGCCTTTTTTACATGCGGCTATATGATAAGATTCTTCCTCAGCGCTCAAAAGCGGCGGGAAGATACTGTTACTAATGTAAGCAATTTTTATTTCATTTGTCGTTCGTTTCCCTGGCCAACTAATGACAATATTCGTTATTTCCACCCCCAGTTGGGTTAGGATATATATGATAATATGTCATTCACCTCGTTTTGGTGTTTGGTTACAAATAAAAAACCACCGTAATAAATACAATGATAGCTCGGGTTTAAATATACCTTGACAACATACTTAAGTTAAATATAAAATATAAACACCCCCCCTCCCCGGTGCCCCGGTAAAGAGAAAGGATGTTTTTTATGAAAGCAAATCCAGATGAAATATTGCTATTACTAAAAACAGCAAAAGGCCAAATTGACGGCATTATAAAAATGGTCGAAGACGATCGATATTGCATAGATATTTCCCATCAGGTGATGGCTGCTGAAGCAGTACTGCAAAAAGCCAATCGTGAAATATTAACCGCCCATCTCAAGCATTGCGTCAAAAATGCAACCGATCCGGACGATAAAGAAAAAAAGGTTGATGAATTAGTTGCCTTATTAAGTAAAATACTTAATTAAAAAGAAACCAACGAAATTGTTTTGTTTACGCTTTCTGCGAATTATAAAATTAATCATTAAGATGGAGTAAAAAAATGATCCAGAAATTCGCCGTCACAGGTATGACCTGCGCTTCCTGTTCAAGCCATGTTGAAAAAAGCGTCCGTAGCCTTTCCGGCACGGAAAATGTGACCGTCAATCTCTTAACAAACAGCATGACGGTCGAATATAACGATGCTGTTTTAAGCAATAGCGATATAATCAGCGCCGTTGCCAAAGCCGGTTATGACGCAAGTCTGCCAGAAAACACCCGTATAAAAGCGCCTGCGTCAGAAGAAAAAAAAGTTGATATTAACAGTGAACAGCTAAAAAACATGCAACTACGCTTGATAGTATCTATAATTTTTCTGATTCCATTGATGTATATATCGATGGGACAGATGGCTAATCTTCCTCTGCCTGCTTTTTTGAGCAGTATGGAAAACGCCATAGCTTTTGCGCTGACGCAATTTCTTTTATGTCTGCCGATCTTATATGTTAACAGAAGTTTCTACACCAGAGGCTTCAAGTCTCTGTTCCACGGCGCTCCCAATATGGACTCCCTGATTGCTATTGCTTCCACCGCCGCTGTTGTCTACGGCGTTTATGCCATATATAGGATAGGATACGGACTGGCAATCGGCGATATGCAGTTAGTTGAATCATACCGTATGAACCTATATTTTGACGCCGCCGCCATGATTCTGACACTGATCACCGTTGGCAAATATCTGGAAACAAAATCAAAAGGAAAAACCGGTGAGGCAATTGCCCAGCTGATTAATCTGGCGCCTCAAACTGCTACAGTTGAACGTAACGGCAATTTACTGGAGGTTCCTATCGATCAGGTCATGGCGGGAGAAACGGTTTATGTAAAACCCGGCGCTGCCATCCCTGTGGACGGTACTATTTTGTCAGGCAACACCAATGTTGACGAATCAGCTATCACCGGCGAAAGCATACCGGTCTATAAAAGTATTGACGATACGGTAATCGCCGCTACCATCAATAAGACCGGTTTTATTAAAATCAAAGCTACCCGAGTTGGCGATGATACCACTTTTGCGCAAATCATTCGCCTGGTTGAGGAAGCCGGAGCCAGCAAAGCGCCGATTGCCCGGCTGGCGGATAAAATCTCCGGCGTTTTTGTGCCGATAGTAATTATTATCGCCGTAATTACTATCATCGTATGGTTGTTAACCGGCGCTTCGTTTGAGTTCGCTTTTTCTTGCGGCATCAGCGTGCTGGTCATTTCCTGCCCTTGCGCGCTAGGGCTTGCCACACCGGTGGCGATCATGGTAGGTACCGGCAAAGGGGCGCAGTCAGGCATCTTAATTAAATCCGGTGAAGCGCTGGAGACAGCGCACCGCATAAACAGTATTGTATTAGACAAAACCGGTACTATCACCGAGGGCAAGCCGGTTGTAACCGATATTAAAGCCTATCAAAATACTTCCGAGCAATTACTACAAATTGCCGCCGCACTTGAAGCGGGCAGTGAACATCCGTTAGCCGCGGCTATTATTGAATATGCCAATCAAAAAGGCTGCCGTATAACGGCAGCGCAGAATATCGAAGCTATTACCGGGCAGGGAATCAAAGGTGAAATCGACGGCAAAATATATATTGCGGGCAATCAGCGCCTACTGGCCGAAAACGGTATTAAAACAGATATTGCTATTAATGACATTAATGATTATGCCCAAAACGGTAAGACGCCGTTGCTCTTTGCCGACGGTCAACAGCTTATCGGCATTATTGCCGTAGCCGATACCGCCAAACCTACCAGCAAGGAAGCTGTTGAGCGTTTTAAAAAGCTGGGTATCGAAGTCATCATGCTGACCGGCGATAATTACAATACGGCGCAGGCTATCCAAAGACAGCTCGGTATCGATACCGTAATCGCCGAGGTTCTGCCTGCCGATAAAGAAAAAGAAATAACTAAGCTGCAAAGCGCGGGTAAGACTGTGGCTATGGTCGGCGACGGTATCAATGATGCACCGGCTTTGGTAAAAGCCGATGTCGGTCTGGCTATCGGCGCAGGAACAGATGTTGCCATCGAAAGCGCCGATATCGTGCTGATGAAAAACAATCTATTGGACGCTGTGACTGCCATTCGGCTCAGTAAAGCAGTCATACGCAATATCCGTCAGAACTTATTTTGGGCCTTTTTCTATAATATTCTCGGCATACCTATCGCCGCCGGTGTGTTTTACAATCTGCTGGGTCTAAAACTAAACCCGATGATCGGCGCTGCCGCCATGAGTTTTAGCAGTGTTTTCGTAGTCACAAACGCTTTAAGATTAAGAAGGTTTAAATCAGAATCCACAAGAAAGGAGTCCGAAAATATGCAGATTACCATGAAAATCGAAGGCATGAGCTGCATGCATTGCCAAAAACGCGTCAGCGACGTCTTAAACGCCGTACCCGGTATAAAAGCGGAAGTGGATTTAGCAAATAATGCCGCCTATATTACCTCAAATACTGCTATTGATATAAACGAGTTGAAAAAAGTTATCGAAGACGCCGGATATCAAGTTACCGAGGTGGAATAGCACAGCGTATCGCGAAGTTTATCGACCCGCTGACAGACTGAGAGAAAAGAGCCAAGTCCTAGGCGGCAGCCAAGGCCAGACAGGGAGCGTATACGGTAATACGTGACCTGACTGGAAGCAGGCTGCCAACAACGGAATTGGCCTTTTGTCTCGGTCTGAAAAGGCAGCTATCATTTGATAGCTGCCTTAGTTTTTACGCTGTTTCGTTTTGTTTACTACTGGTCTTTTTGGTTGTTGACAACAACAGGGGCGGTTCTCTTTTTTCTACCGTTTCCTTGGTCACTACGCATTTGTCAATATTGTTCTGCGAAGGCGTTTCAAACATGATATCCAGCAATATACTCTCCATGATCGCTCTTAGTCCGCGGGCGCCGGTATCGCGCTCCAAAGCCTCTTTGGCGATAGCCTCCAGTGCGTCATCCTTGAATTCTAAGCTGATACCGTCCATGTCAAATAACTTTTGATACTGTTTAACCAGAGCGTTTTTGGGCTCGTTTAAAATTTTAATCAACGCTTGCTGATCCAATGATTGCAGCGTGACAATGATCGGCAGACGGCCGACAAACTCCGGAATCAACCCGAATTTGAGCAAATCCTCCGGCATGATCTTTGCCAGAATATCATCTTTTTTTACATCCTTTTTGCTCTGCAGCTCCGAACCGAAACCCATCATATTTTTGCCTAAACGGTTTTGGATAATGTTTTCAATACCGCCAAAAGCGCCGCCACAAATAAAGAGAATGTTGGTTGTATCGATCTGAATGAACTCCTGGTGCGGGTGTTTACGTCCACCCTGCGGCGGAACAGAAGCAACAGTACCCTCTAAAATTTTCAGCAGCGTTTGCTGCACGCCTTCGCCGGAGACATCGCGGGTTATCGAAGGATTTTCCGATTTACGGGCGATCTTATCTATCTCATCGATATAGACAATACCTTTTTCCGCCCGCTCGATATCATAATCCGCAGCCTGAATCAGCTTAAGCAGTATATTTTCCACATCCTCGCCGACATAACCGGCTTCGGTTAAAGAGGTAGCGTCGGCAACGGCAAACGGCACCTGCAAAATCCGTGCTAATGTTTCGGCTAGTAATGTTTTGCCGCAACCGGTAGGGCCAAGCATGATAATATTGCTTTTTTGCAATTCAACTTCGTCTTGGTCGCTTTCATTGTATATGCGCTTGTAATGATTATAAACAGCTACGGCCAAAGATTTTTTAGCCGCCGCCTGACCGATAACATACTGATCAAGCACAGCGTTAATCTCCAGTGGTTTGGGAGTTTCAATAGCCTCGGAGGTTTTGGTGATGACGTTGCCTTCGGCAATTATTTCATTACACAGCTCAATACATTCGTTGCAAATATAAGCATTGGGGCCAGCAATCAGTTTTTGCACCTGCGACTGGTTTTTACCGCAAAAAGAACAAGACGGCGTATGCTTATCATCTGTAGACTTAGTCATTATTTGTTTCCTTTCGCTGCTTTCTCTCTGGCAGTGATAACATTATCAACGATGCCGTACTCTTTGGCCTGCCCGGCACTCATAAAGAAATCTCTCTCGGTATCCCTTTCGATATTCTTTAGCGGTTGACCGGTACGATCAGCCAGTATTTTATTGATTTCATCACGCAAACGCAGAATATGCTTGGCGTGAATCTCGATATCCGTGACCTGGCCCTGGGTGTTTCCTGAAGGTTGGTGAATCATTATTTCACTGTTGGGTAAAGCAAAACGTTTGCCAATCGTGCCTGCTGTCAGTAAAAATGCGCCCATGCTGGCGGCCATACCTAAACAAATGGTACTGACGTCACAACGTATATATTGCATGGTATCGTAGATCGCCATTCCCGCCGAGACTGAACCACCGGGGCTGTTGATATACAAACGGATATCTTTATCAGGATCCTCCGCTTCCAAAAACAATAATTGAGCTATTACCAAATTAGCAACAGTATCATCTACCTGTGAACCTAAAAAAACAACTCTGTCTTTCAACAGCCGGGAATAGATATCATACGACCGTTCTCCTCTGTTAGTTTGCTCTACAACCATTGGTACCAATACACTCATATTAATCCTCCCTCTTTTGGCTACTCTTCATTTATACCCCATGGACAGGGAAATTATACCTGTAATAATAGCTATTCGCTATCGACAACTTCACCGGTCTCTTCGCTGTTATCGTCAATAATCTCGCTTGCCGCTTCGGCTTTATCTTCGACAACTTCCGCCTCCGCTTGCGGCTCGGGACGGGCAACGATTTCCTCGGTAATTGTGGCTTCTTTATAAACCAAATCCAAGGCTTTTTCCATTTTCATGCCGTTTTCCAACGTGAAAATCTGGTTGCTCTTCAGCAAATAATCTTTAATTACATCTGCTGGTTGTCCGTAATTAGCAGCCATGATTTCCACATGCTCGTCAATCTCTTCCGGCGTGATTACTATTTTTTCTTCATCGGCAACTTGACCGAGAACTAAATCCATCTTTACGCCCTCTTCGGCTTGCGCACGGTAATTTTCCCTAAATGACTTTTTATCGCCACCGTTAAAAGCAATAAACTGATCGACAGATAAGCCTTGCGCTTGTAATCTCTGGTCAAGATTCTCAACCAAAGACTCGATTCTTTGTTCAATCATTACCGGCGGGACATCAAGTGTCGCGTTATCGACTACCTGCTTGATTGCTTCAGCATGACAGGCGTCCTCCGCGGTCAGACGGTTTTTGTCCAATAATTTTTCTTTAACTTCAGCCCTATATTGTTCTATAGTATCAGAAGTCTCACTGATTTCCTTAACAAAGGCATCGTCAAGTTCCGGTATCACTTTGACCTTAATGCCCTTGACAGTGACCGCAAATTCCACCGGCTGGCCGGCCAGTTTTTCATCATGGTATTTTTCGGGGAAAGTCACTTGGATGCGCTTTTGATCGCCAACCTTGCAGCCGATCAATTGCTCTTCAAACCCCGGTATAAACGATCCTGAACCTAGTTCAAGAGGATAATCCTCGGCCCTGCCGCCTTCAAATGCAACATCGCCCTGATAACCTGTAAAATCGATTGTTACCACGCTGCCTTTTTGGGCAGCAAATGACTCCGCCGCGTCTTCCAGTTTGCCAAGACGCGTACGCTGGTCTTCTATTTCTTTATCAATTTCTTCCTCGGTAACTTCATAAACGGTCTTAGTCAAAGACAAACCTTTATACTGACCGAGTTGTACTTCCGGCATCACTGTCATGGTTGCTTTGAAAATAAAAGGTTTATCTTTTTCCAATTGGATTACTTCCAATTCCGGTTTGTCCACTGCATCAAGATTATTTTCATCCATGCCCTGAACACAGGCTTTGGGTACTAATTCATCAGCGGCCTCATCCAATATGGCCTGTACGCCCACAAAATTTTCTAAGACACTATAGGGAGTCTTGCCCTTACGAAAACCAGGTATGTTGACCTTTTGGGCTATACGTTTGCCGGCTAACTTGCATGCCAGCGCCATTTCCTCCACGGAAACCTCAACCTGTAAAACCTTTTGATATTTTTCGCCGCTGTTTACCTCAAATTTCATCAATATGCCTCCTTAAAATTCTCTTATCTTATTTAATAATTTTTTTATAATTTTTGAAAATATCCGACTAGATTAATTCTATATAGTAAGAGATATTCCTTCCAACAATTATATGATATTCTCCAAACCGCTGACAAGCCCCTCCAATTGCAATACTTTACGCACGGCAATCAGCAAGCCAGGTAAAAAGCTGTCCCGGCTCATGGCGTCATGACGGATCGTCAATAGCTGACCGACGCCGCCAAAAACCACCTCCTGCGTCGCCACATAGCCCGGCAAGCGCACGCTGTGAATCCGCGCGCCCTGAAAATCTCCGCCGCGGGCGCCCGGCAGTTTTTCAAACTCATTGGCTGCTCCCTGAGCAAAAACTTCACGCTTATCGGCAATCATTTCCATGGTTGCCAACGCGGTACCTGAAGGCGCGTCGAGTTTCTGGTCATGGTGGCGTTCAATAATTTCCACATGCGGGAAATACTCAGCCGCTTCGGCGGCAAAACGCATCATCAATACCGCCCCCAAGGCGAAATTGGGCGCTACGAATACCGGCGCTTGATATTGACGCGCCAGCTTGTCCACTTCCGTAAGATCGTGCGCCGATAGTCCTGTCGTGCCAATGACACAGGCCACGCCCATCGGCACAACGCTGCGCAGCGTTTTCATGATTGCCTGCGGGTTGGTAAAATCCACCAACACTTCGGGGCGGGTGCGTTTGACCGCCAAAATCAAATCATCTTCAACTTTTACGCCTATTGGTTCACTTCCAGTCAAAATACCGATATCGGTACCGTGCATCCGCATATCGACAGCCGCCACAATCTCGATATCTTCCTCAGCTAATAAGCCGGCCGTCATGCTTCTGCCCATTTTACCGGCGACTCCGTTTACGATAACTTTAATTGTCATAAAACTCTCTCCTTAGTAATTAACGGTTATATGTACCGTTTTCGTCTATTTCCACCACTATCACTTCGGAACCGATCTTTCTCACTGCCGTCCAGGGTATAGATAATTGCCGTTTGCCGGCGCCAAACCCCAATAGGCCGCGTCGCGTCGGCAATATAATCTCAATGATTCTGCCATCAGTCGGATCAACCAATAAATCGGAATCGCCGACTGTGCCTAATATCTCTCCGTCGTAGATATTGATGATTTTCTTGTCCGCAAATTCGCTTAGACGCATAGCAATCACCTCAAGAGGTTTTTTTAATTATATGCCTCTTGAAGGACAGCTATTCCGCTAAAAACCGCTATGTCCAAAACCGCCGCTGCCACGCCCACTAACGGATAGTTGATCCGCTTCTTCCCACGATACCCGAATCACAGAAGCCGCAACCAATTGCGCAATGCGCATGCCCCGTTCCACTAAAAACGGCTGGTCGCCAAGATTAATCACTATTAGACCGATTTCGCCTCGGTAATCAGCGTCGATAGTACCGGGTGTATTAAGCAGCGTAATACCATATTTCAAAGCCAGTCCGCTGCGCGGACGGATCTGTGCTTCAAATCCCTCCGGCAGCTCGATGGCCAATCCGCTAGGTATTAAAGCCCTTTTACCCGGCTCAATCAGTACACCTTGCTTATCAACCGCGGCTAACAAATCCAACCCGGACGAATGCTCACTTTGGTAGCTCGGCAATTCTAAGCCATGATAATTGGCAAGCTTTTGTACCCTTAATACTAAATCCATAAACTCTCCTTAAAAAAGTTTATCAATATCGAATTGGTTCTCTTGGGGGCCTACTGTCGCTATCACCAGCTTATCCGGCACAAACAGTTTGGCGGCCAATCTTAAAACATCTTGCTGACTGACATGCATCAGCTTGTCCAGCGATTGTTCCCAGGAATACAATTCATCGAGCATTAGTTCCCGTTTGCCTATCTTATTCATCACGCTGCTGCTGCTTTCCATGCCAAATACCAGTGCGCCCTTCAATTGCTGTTTACTGCGCTGCAGCTCTTCCTCAGATAAACCTCTTGCCGCCACGTCGCTAAACTCGGCAGTAATCACCTGCATCAACTGATCGATATTCTTCGGTCTGGTTGAAGCATAAGCAGCAAAATTGCCACTTTTGAGGTAACTGGCGTTATAAGAATATACGTTGTAGGCCAAGCCTCTTTTTTCCCGTACTTCCTGGAATAGCCGCGAACTGACGCCGCCGCCTAAGGCACAGCTTAATACAGCGGCAGTATAGTAGTCGTCATCCTTGCTGGCTATAGAAGGAAATCCCAGGCAAACATGCGTTTGTTCGATATCTTTATTAACATAGACGGTCCCTGATACAGCCTCGGGAGCACTCGGTTCGCCGGCAATACCGTCACCGATACTTGCCGCAAAGAATTTTTCTACTGCCGCAACAGCTCGTTTTTCGTCAATATTTCCGGCAATTGCAATTACCGTATTGCGTGGTTGATACATTTGCTGCCAATAACCAATCAGATCCTCACGTCGCATGGCTTCAACGGTTTGGCGGCTGCCGATCACAGCTCGGCCATAACTGTGGCGCGGCCACATTGTCGCTGGCATCAGCTCTGTCACCAGATCGTCCGGCGTATCCTCGTAGGAATTGATCTCCTCAGTCACCACATTTTTCTCACGCGTAAATTCATCCTCCGCAAATACGGAGTTTAAATGCATGTCCGCCAATAAGTCCATGCTCAGTTCAAAATCCTCGTCTATGCAGCGAATATAAAAACAAGTATGCTCACGGGAAGTAAAGGCATTCATGATGCCCCCCACCGATTCCATTGTTTCGGCGATTTGCTTGGCACTGCGGCTGGTAGTACCTTTAAACAGCATATGCTCAAGAAAATGCGAAATTCCGGCCAGCGGTTCTTCTTCCCAAACAGAACCGGCTTTTATCCAGACGCCGGTAGTGACCGAACGTAAGTAAGGCATTTGTTCAATCACCAATCTTAATCCCGAAGAAAATTCTATTTTTTTTGTCATTATTCTACCTTTCCCAAACCGAATATTTAGTTATTTTTCTGCAAAAACAGCTAAAATCCTGCATATTGGATTTTAATCAACAAACGGCATATTAAATAACGAGAAGGATTCAGCTGCATCAGCCGCAGCAGATAATCTAATATCCATTATTTGATTATCTTGACCGTCATATACCTTTAAATATCCGATTGTTTGGTCATAAGCAACCGGAGCGGTTAAATTCATTGGTAATTGCCAGCAAATATGTAATTCGTTTAATTTATCTTTAGCATATAAGAGATAGGCGTCGGTACTTACTTGAATAGGCAAATACTTGACATTGCCGCCTCTTACAGGCAAAGAGGCTACGATTTCCCCCGCTGATGCCAAACGGCATAACTGATAATTATCGGCGCCGTAATTTAACAGCCCCATACTCTCGCCGTAACGGTCGGGACTGTGCAGAACCACGCTGATAAACTGCATATCCCCCGACTGCATTGACGCTATCAAACAGGAACCGGCCGCATCGGTCGTACCTGTTTTGATGCCGGTTACGGCATCGCACTGCCATAAAAGTTTATTGGTGCTTTTTAAGGTGCGTGTCGACTTGCCGCTGCCGATTTGTGCATATTTACTGGCTACTATTTCGGCGAAGTTATCGTTTTTCATTGCATACCTGGCAATATAAGCTAAATCCCTGGCGCTGATCTCGTGGCCGTCAAACGGCAGTCCGTTGGTATTATACAGTGTTGCCGAAGTAGCACCGAGCGTGGCTGCTTTGAGATTCAGCCAATGGACAAACAAATCCTCATCGCCTGCCACCGCTTCACCCAAAGCAAAACAGGCGTCATTGCCGGAACGAATCAATGCACCCTTAAGCAAATCATCTGTTGTCAGTATCTCTCCCGCCTGCAAATTAATACTTGATTCACCAACCTGGGCGGCTTTGGCGCTGATTTGGTGCTGCTCTGATAAATCCGCCATATCTAAAGCGGTAATCGCCGATATTATTTTGCTGGTACTGGCAGGGGGCAACGGAGTAGTAGCGTTTTTTTGATAAATAATTCTGCCGCTATTTGCTTCGATAAGTATTGCCGCCGTTGCCTGAGGATCAGGTACAGTCGCAGCCTGCGCTATAGATGAAAACGATATTAAGACAATAATCAGTACCAAAACGCTGCTACAAACCGATATTTTTCGATACAGTCGTGAAAACATATCCTTGCTCCTGTGCTTTTTCGATTATATCCGGCAAGGCGGCCAAAGTCGACTCGGTCGGATGAGCTAAAATAATTGCTCCGCCATGAAGTTTACCGACAACCCTGTTAACGATTGTATTGGCATCGGGTTTCTGCCAATCTATGGTATCAATGCTCCAGAGAATTACTTTATAACCGCAGTCTTTTGCTGCCCGCAATACATGTTCTTCCTTTTCGCCGGACGGTGGCGCATACAAGCGGGTAGTTACGCCGGTAGCTTTAGCTATCGCATCCTCGGTCTTGGTAATTTCCTCGATGTTTTGCTCGTATGTATTGTTATTGGGACTACTGTGACTATAAGCGTGATTGCCTATTTCATGACCGGCTGCAACAATAGCTGCCGCTATATCCGGATTTTTGTCAGCCCAGCGTCCTGTAAGGAAAAAAGTAGCCTTAACATGATATTCGTCCAATACCGCCAGCATATCAGGTATATATTCCTCTCCCCAGTCGACATTAATCGCCAAACTGACTTTATTTTCTGTGATATCTCCCTGATAATACGGTTCGGCCGACACGGCGGTTGTCTGTGGTAAGGCTAGCTTTGCCGTGACAATTAAAACTGTCACCGCCAGCAAATATATAATAAAATACCTGCTGTTTTTTTTGCTCAGATAAAAGGTTTGCATCCGGCTAACCCCCTAATTGTTAATTTAAACCTTTTATATCAATATTCTATGGTAGTGGCAATTATGTAAATGATATTAATTAATATTATTTATGATGAAATTTTTAATTTTTTTTCAAATTATATTGACAAGAGAATAATGTTCGGTTATACTAATATCAACGGTTGTATTTCTTTAAATATAACGGCTGGTCACTATCCCCCCTTAAAGCACCCCCTTAAAAAAAAAGCACCCTCATGCAATCGCTCTGCAAGAGGGTGTTTTTTTTATTGATATTGTCTGGTTGGATTAATTGGGCGTATACGGGCTCATTTTGCGTAACAGGGCAACTTTTTCTTCCAATACATCAACGGTGTGGAGTATTTGTTGCTCAGTTACGCCCAGCCCGAGTGAAAATCTTAAAGAACTGTCAAGCCAGGGGTTTTGGATACCCATCGCTTGTAAGACATGAGAAGGGCTAAGTGATCCCGAAGAACAGGCCGAACCGGTAGAACAGCAAATGCCCGCAGAATCCAGATAGAGGAATAAAGCTTCGCCTTCAATATAATTAAAGGCTAAATTGGCGTTATGGGGCAGACGCTGTTCAGGGTGCCCGTTTAAGCGGCATTGGTCAATACGGCTGAATATCTGCGATACAAATAAATCACGCAGCCTTTTTTGCTCTTTCATTTCCTCACGCCAACCTTTGGCGGTAAGCTCGGCGGCTAAGCCAAAGCCAAAAATACCCGGCATATTTTCCGTGCCCGAACGCAGCTTCTTTTCCTGACCGCCGCCATAAGTCCTCCTGCCTAAACGGATGCCGTTACGTTTATATAACGCGCCTGCTCCTTTGGGGCCGTTGATTTTATGAGATGAACATGTCAGCATATCCACATCCAGTTGCTGAACGTCTACTTCGATCTTACCTACGCTTTGCACTGCATCCACATGGAACAGCGCACCAGCTTCGTGGGCTATTGCCGCTAACTCCTTAATTGGATTGATCGTACCAACCTCATTATTGGCATGCATAATGCTGACTAAAAAAGTATCTTCCCTGATCGCCGCTTTGAGTGTCTCCGGCTGTACCATACCGTATTGATCAACATCAAGGATGGTAACATCATAACCCTCGCGCTTTAACTGCTCGCAGCTTTCCAGTATAGCATGGTGCTCTACCGCCGAAGTAATTAAGTGCTTTTTGCTTTTTTCTGACGATGCCCCGCCAAAAAGAGCAATATTATCGGCCTCCGTACCGCCGCTGGTGAAGAAGACATCATTAGTATCGACATTAATTAAAGATGCCACCTGCTCACGTGCTTTCTCCAGATAACCTTTGGCGTCTCTGCCGATAGCATGGGCGCTAGAGGGATTGCCGAAGTGATTACGCATATAATCGGCCATGGCGTCAATTACTTGGGGAAACATCGGCGTAGTCGCCGCATGATCCAGATATATTCTTTCGGTCAACAAAATCATCTCCTGTACTATTAATTAACGTGTTTCTTTATTTACCAAATCCGCCAGCGTATGTGAATCCAAGACCTCGGCAATCGCTTTTTGGATTTCTTCCCAAAGATAGCCGCTACCGCAATAATCTTTTTTACTGCAGGCGGTTGCTTCACTCTCGCTGCTGCAGTCCTTATTTCTGCAAGCGTTTGCTTCACCCTCGCTACTGCAATAATCTTTTTTTTTGCAGGAAGTTGTTTCATCTTCACTGGTGCAAACAGCTAAATTAAGCGGTCCTTCCAAAGCTCTGAAAATCTCCCCGACAACTATATGCTGCGGGTCTCTGGCTAATGAATATCCTCCCTGGGCTCCGCGGCTGCTGACAATAATCCCCGCTTTTTTCAGCGGCGCCATCAGCTGTTCAAGATAACCTTCGGAAATCTGTTGGCGAAGGGAAATCGCAGATAATGTCACGGGTTTACCTTGATAATTGCAGGCGATATCCAATACTGCCCTGAGACCGTACCTGCCCTTGGTAGATATATTCATTTTGCGCCTCATTCCTTAGTTATTTAATAGGGAATAAATTACTGGGAAAAGTATAATTCTTTTAATTAATAATGTCAAGCTATAAAAGGATTTTTCCCTTATTTTTAAAATATTAAACAAAAAAGAACTGCCACTGGCAGCTCTTTAATTACGTAATATTATAGTAATATATTATCAATTAAACGGGTATTGCCAAACCATACAGCCAGGGCGATAACCGCACCATTTTTAATATTTGTCAGTGGCTCTAAGGTATCCTTGTCCGCAATCGCAATATAATCTATACGGGCATCGGGGTAACCGCTGATAATCTCTCTGATCCGCTGCTCCAAGACCGCCGCATTATCCTCACCATCGGCGTACATCTGCCTGGTTTCGCTTAAGGCGGCAAACAGCTTGGGCGCAGCCTGCCGCTGCTCGGCTGTAAGATAGACATTTCGCGAACTTAAGGCCAGATGATCGCTCTCGCGGATTATCGGCATGCAATGCATATTGACCGGCAGATTGAAATCTTTGACCATTCGTTTTAAAACAACAAACTGCTGGTAATCTTTTTGTCCGAAATAAGCGTTATCAGGTGTGACGATATTAAAAAACTTTAACACCACTGTACAAACGCCCCGGAAATGGCCGGGACGGCTTTTACCGCATAAATATGTTGTTAATGAACCGGGTTCAACATAGTTTTGATAACCTTCAGGATACATTTCTTCCACGGTTGGACAAAAAACCAGATCAACGCCGGCTTTATAAGCAGCCTTGATATCCGCTCCCATATCGCGCGGATAACGGCTAAAATCCTCATTGGGCCCAAATTGGGTGGGATTAACAAAGATGCTCATTACAACCTTATCATTATCTTTAACGGCGGCCTCCGCCAATGACATATGGCCGCGGTGCAGGAATCCCATGGTCGGCACCAATCCTATTGTCATACCCTGGCTTCGCCAATCACTACAGATTTGGGAGATTTTTTCTATGGAAGTAACTATATTCATTATTATCAGATCCTTGATTTATTTTACCATTGATCGGCATCAATAATTTTAGCCACTGGCCCTTTATCATAGCAGTTCTCGATCATTAAACTTACTTTTCCGGCCAGCGGCAAATCCATATCGGCGTCTATTTCCGCTAACGGTTTCAATACAAACATTCTGTCTTTGAGGTTGATATGGGGTATATACAAATCATTGGTATGGATTTGCAAACCGCCATAGGTGAGAATATCAATATCCAACTGACGAGGACCCCAATGCACCAAACTTTTACGGCCGGAGGCAATTTCCATTTCCTGACAGAAATTTAATAAATCCCATGGCGATAAATCGGTGAATATCTCAACCACCGCGTTATAAAAATCATCCTGATCTTTATTGCCCCAGGGCGCAGCCAGGTATATCGACGACTTTCGGCCTATCTCTATCTGCGGGTGCTGGCGCATTTTTTCCAGTGCAAATTGCAGATAGGCTTTTTTATCACCAACATTACTACCTAAACTTAACCAGACCTGTTCAGCCATTTTCATCACTGTTCCTTTCTATGACAACAGCAGCGCCAAACTCGATATCCCCTACCTTTGCAGCAGTTTTTTCCACTTCAACTTTGGCTTTAGATACTCCGGATTGCTGCAGGGACATCTCCGCAATCCTGCCTGCCAAAGTTTCCAATAAATTAAAGCTTTCGCCTTCAACGATCTCTTTAACTTTAAGATAATATTGGCCATAATCCAATGTTTTTGTCAAATCGTCGCTTGCTGCCGCTGGCGCCAAATCAACACTTAATTTGATAGTGACGCGAAACGGCTGCAATAATGATTTTTCCTGCTCGGTCACGCCATGAGATGCCATAAAATGCAAGTTGCGAAGCACGATTTTATCCATTTTGAGTATCCCCCGAAGATTTATAAATAGCATCAGCCATGGCAATCACATCTTGGGCAGCAGTAACATTGTGAACGCGAATAATCGCAGCTCCGGCCGCTACCGCAGCGGTTGTAACCGCAGCGTTGCCAAACTCGCGATTATCTATGTCCGCATTAATAATATTACCTATAAACCCCTTATTGGAAGCGCCGATCAATAAAGGCCGCCAACAAACAGTCAGCTCCGGCAGACGGCGTAATATCTCCATGTTTTCGGCTGTATTTTTGCCAAAACCAATCCCTCCGCCAAGCCCGGGGTCATAGATCAGATTTGTATCGGCAATGCCATGTGTAGTGGCTATTTGCTTCGAGCGGGTGAAAAAGGCACTGATATCGGCGATAACATCACCGTAACAACCTTCTTTACCGCTATGCATGACTATCACCGGCGCATCAAATGCAGCCGCTACCGCGGCCATCCCTGTATCCTTTTGCAGGCCGCCGATATCATTAATAATATCTGCCCCTGTCTCCAGAGCAGCTTTGGCTGTATCTGCCGAATCTGTATCTATAGAAATTGGCAAATCGGTTTTCCTGACGATCTGTTTCAACACGGGAAGCAGTCTTGATATTTCTTCCTCTGCAGTAACAGGTATATGCCCCGGACGGCTGCTAGCAGCGCCGATATCGATAATATCGGCTCCGTCCGCCGCTAATTTTAAAGCCTGCGCTACCGCCTTGTCTACATCAAAGTATTTGCCGCCGTCATAAAAAGAATCGGGCGTTATATTCAATATTCCCATTATCAGAGTTTTATTAAAAACCAACTGTTTGTCACGGCATTTAATCCCCTTTGGTGGCAACTTCTGTTTTTCAATAAATTCGATTATCTCAACCGCCAGGTTTTTCAGGCCAAAAGGCTGGTTTTGCATTTTTACCGTCAGTTGCCTCAATTGCGCTATTGTTGCCATCAATATAGCGCTGTTGCCGTCAATCTCGGCGCTGCCGCCCATTATTGCATCACGGGACAACGCCGCGTCACCGCCAACCGATAAAAGCTCCTGCTTAAGTATAAGTGCCGCAGGATTTTTCAAGCCGTCGACGCGTAAACAAAGAAACTCTCCTTTATCAAGCATTTTTTTTTGCCCACAGTCGCTAACGCCAATGGAGATCATTTCTCTCAGTAAATTATCTTTTGTATTACTTATTAATCTCATAGCTCCCCCGGCATTATCCGCATTGACACAAATATTAGGCAAACAGCTCTTGGACTTAAAGCCCAAGAGCTGTAATATTAATCAGCCCATAAAATACACCGTATTTTTTCAAGGCAAATAAGATACTCCCCAACTATAGCATCATTTTAAATTATGATTAAAATTCATTCTTCCTTTTTGTTAAATGTAATTTTAATATCCGGTTTTTCCTCATGATCTTTCGCATCTTCAGGCGTAGGAGTCTCAGGTGCAATTATCTGCGGTTTTGCGCCGAAATCAGCTAACTTTTGTTTTGTCGCTTCTGAATCGTTTTCGTATTTACGCATTATTTGATAGAATTCGTCCGCTTCGATAGTTTCTTTTTCCATCAGCACCTTAGCAACTTCATGGAGGCTATCGATATGATCTGATAAAATAGATTCGGCTTTATGAAATGCCACGTCCATCATCGTACGCGCTTCTTTGTCGATAGCATAGGCAATGGCTTCACTGTAATTGCGCTCATGCGATAAATCACGGCCTAAGAATACTGTTTCCTGACGTTTGCCGAAGGTCAGCGGCCCCAGTTCGTCGCTCATACCGTAACGGGTGATCATTTCACGCACCCGATCGGTAGCCCGCTCCAGGTCGTTTTGCGCGCCGGTTGATACTTCTTTTAATACTAATCGTTCCGCCATACGACCACCAAGCAGCATTACCAATTCGTCACTTAACTGGCTTTTAGTTGCATAATGACGATCCTCTTTGGGCAACAACAGTGTATAGCCACCGGCACGTCCGCGGGGGATAATGGATACTTTGTGCAAAGGATCGGTAGTCGGCAAGAAAAAGGAAACAACCGCGTGACCGGCTTCATGATAGGCGACAAGCTTCTTTTCGCTGTCGCTGATGATCCGCGATTTTTTCTCCGGACCGGCAATCACCCGCTCCACTGCTTGCTCCATTTCATCCATGGATATTGCATTCTTATTATAACGGGCAGCCAGCAGAGCCGCCTCATTGAATACATTTGCTAAATCGGCGCCGGTAAATCCCGGTGTCCGCCGGGCGACGACATCCAGGTCGATGCTGCTATCAAGGGGTTTATTGCGCGCATGGATGTCAAGAATCTGACGTCTGCCTTGTACATCAGGCGCGTCGACTGTAATTTCTCTGTCAAAGCGGCCGGGACGCAGTAACGCCGGGTCAAGAATATCCGGTCTGTTGGTGGCGGCGATGACAATTACGCCTTCGTTAGCGGCAAAACCGTCCATCTCAACCAGCAACTGATTAAGAGTTTGCTCTCTTTCGTCATGTCCGCCGCCTAAACCGGCTCCTCTTTGGCGGCCTACAGCATCGATCTCGTCAATAAAGATAATGCAGGGGCTGTGCTTTTTAGCCTGTTCAAAGAGGTCTCTGACACGACTGGCACCGACGCCGACGAACATCTCCACAAAATCCGAACCGGAAATAGAGAAAAACGGCACGCCTGATTCGCCCGCTACGGCCCGCGCCAATAAAGTTTTGCCACAGCCGGGAGGTCCGTAAAGCAATACGCCCTTGGGTATACGCGCGCCCAGAGCATTATATTTACGCGGATCTTTGAGAAACTCCACCAGTTCTTCTAATTCTTCGCGCACCTCATCTACGCCGGCCACATCGGCAAACGTAACCTTTAGCCTTTCATCCATATGCAGCTTAGCTCGCGCTTTGCCGAATTGCATTACCTTACCGCCCGAACCCTGGCCTTGCTGCATGATAAAGAAAAATATTCCCACAATCAACAGCATCGGTATGATGGTTGACAGCAGCGATACCCAGATCGACTGCGTTTGGGCGTCATAATTGATTGTTACATTATTCTGATTGAGAAAATCGGCTAGTGTTACATCTGCAAAAACAATCGTCTTAAAATTACTGTCATCTTTTAAAGTACCGGTAATTATATAGCGGTTTGTTTCAGCGCTGATCTTAACTTCGGATATTTGGCCATTTTCAACATCCTCAACAAACTCCGTATAATTAAGCATAGTTATATCAGTATTTCTATTACCCCACGTATAAAACGAAAGAGCAATTAAAATCATCAATATAAATATGGTCGAATTTTTCAGTATACGGCCCAAAGTATTCTCCTTTCAACACGGTAACAGTATAAATTATTTAAAAAGTATTTTCTTGATATTTTATCATAAATAAGTGAATAATTCAAATCTTTTTCAAAGATAGCAATAAACCATTCTGATCTTTATTATGCAGTACTGAAAAATTATTATTTTTATATAAAAACGGAATCCAGATTATTTGATCTTTATACAGTAATAATGGCCAATTAGCTCTTTGCACCGGCGGTATTTTGGCGTCGATAAATATCTCTTTAAGCTTACGTTTACTACTTTTCCCTCGAGAAGGTACCGCATCGCCTTCGTGACGGCAACGGAAATACAAATCAGCCAATAATTCGGCGGGTAAGCGGATGCTGTCGCTATTAATATCGGTTTTATTATCGTTAATAACAGCAGTGTAACTCCAGCCCCAATCATCAAGCGCCGTAAATTGGTTTTGCAAAGATGGTTTGATAATTTGCTGATGCTCCGGCAAGGGCGGTTTTGATTTGGCAAAATAAATATCTTCCCGCCGGTAGACAATTACGCCGCCGGGCAAAGATAACGACTGCTCTTCTTTTAATTCGCTCATATCGGAAGTTTGCCGATAAGATAATTCCAGACTTTCCCCGGCAACCAGACAATATGCTTTACGCAAAACACGTAGTTTTAAGGAAAGCGGTAAACGGTCAAACGCCGAGCCGCTGAGAGCCATGTTTTGATCCAGCCAAATTTCAGCAAATTCTATTTCTGCCAGCTCGTCAAGAAAATTGTTATCTTCGCGGCAAATGTCCGCGGTAATATTAAGGCTTTCCACTATATTAGGATTATACGCCAACAATTGCGGTATTAAACTTAAACGAATTTTATTTCGCAAATATTTTTCTGAGAAATTGCTTTGATCCTGGCAAAACGATAAATTATGCGTGGCGCGGTAATCCTCGATTTCCTGAGGGAAAGCGGTAAGCAGCGGTCTGATTATATCTCCCTGCTCCGGCGACATTGCTGACAGGCCCTCTATGCCGCTGCCCCGTAACAAGTGCAACAGCAGAGTTTCCGCCTGATCTAAAGCATGATGGGCAACCGCAATTTTATTGGCGCCGATCAGATCAGCGGTGCTTCTTAAAAACGCATATCTTCGCTGGCGGGCAACCTGCTGCAGGTTTTTGCCTTGAGCAAGCTTACCAATATCATCACCGCCGCGATAACATTTGATACCGTATATATCGGCTAAATGCTCGACAAACTCACCTTCCGCAGCGCTCTCAGGCCGCAGTTGATGGTCAAAATGAGCAACAGCCAGCTCAAATCCGATATCATCCCGAATACGGTATAATATATCCAAAATCACACAGGAATCCTTGCCGGCAGACACCGCCGCCAGCACTTTATCGCCGGCAGAGATTAACTGCTGATCTAATATATATTGTTTTGTTCTTTGTAGTAAAGCCATTGTCCCTCCAATTATTAATCAAACGAAAAGCGAAAAGCTTATTTGCTTTTCGCTTTATTTTAATAGTTTCCTGCTATTAATAGATATTTTCAATTATTTTAGGCAATTTCGCCTAATTTGGCAACAAGAATGGTAATATCATCATTAATTTTACCGTTACTGACACTGATTACTTTATCCAGTAAATATTCCGCCAGCAACTGTGGCGAATTGCAGCCGGTTTGCGATAAGACCCTGCTCAGCCATTGGGCATCGTCCTGAGTATCGGCGTCGATTAAACCGTCGGACGCCAGTATTATCATATCGCCGGGGAATATTTGTTCTCTGATTACCTGCTTATCAACATTATACAGCATACCTACCGGCAGGCTCGAGCCTTTTATCGCTTTGATACTAGATCCGCGCTTAATAAAGCTGACGGCGCCGCCGCTTTTAATAAAATCGGCGCGGCCATCGTAAAGATCAACGACACAAAGGTCAAGCGTAACAAAGCTTTCCTGATTACCGCGCAACGACAAGGCGGCATTGACGGTTTCAATCGCTGTATCCTGAATAAAACCAGCCTCAAGTAAACGCGAAATCAAGCCCAGCGCCGCCGCAGATTCTGTGGCGGCAATCTCACCGGTTCCCATGCCGTCGCTGATCATCAATAACTGCCGTCCGCCTTCCAATAACAAACTGGCGCCGCTATCGCCGCAAATGCCTTTGCCGTTACGGGCCAACTGGGCCTTGCCGACAGACATGCGGTATGCACCTTGTGCCAACAGCCGGTATTCGCAGCGTTCTACACAATTATTATTGCCGCAACTGCACTCATGGACGGAGAACTCACAGCCAAGCAAGCGGCTTACTTCATCGGCTACCGCTTTGCGGCAGACATTTTCGCCCGGACATTCGCTATATTGAACCCAGACGTCAACAGCCTTATTATTGATAGTGATTATTCCGGCGCTGTCAGCGGGCATACCTCTCTTGGCTATCGCTCTGTGTAGCTCTCTCTCCAAAATCTCCCGCTCATCGCTGAAATCTGTAACTTCGCTGGCTATTTTATCAAAGATTTCCGCGACTCCCTGCAATTGACGACTAATCAGACGGCAACTGCTCATCCTTTGCGCCGACCAATAATTACTGCGGCAATAAGATTCATAAAGGCAATTGATAATAGCCACCAACTCTTTGATATGCGGGCAGCGTTTGGTAAAGTTCTCCGGCGCGTCTTTTACGGTAGCGACGCCGTTTTGCTCCACAGCATCAAATAGCATGACTATTCCTTCGTTTGATTGCTGCAAATCCATATCCCAACAAATATTATTTAATGTACATTGACTGCATAACTGATTTGATAACCGCTCCATAATCGATTTAAAATTAGCATTTGTATTGTTTTCCTCATCTTTAGATAAAGTGAATAAAGAATTGCCCAAATCGCGGAACATCCAACCGTTATTGCGCAGGCGTCTTACCGCCAGGCGCAGTAGGCGTTCGTTTTTTTCCTCTTTGGCGCTGATCAAGCCGCTGACAGCAAAAATCCTTGCAAGGCGGCTATAGAGTTTTCTGGGCAGTATCAAAAATATGATCGCGGCAATTATCGATGTTAATAACAGAATACTGATTTGCGTACTGTCCACAATATAAAGCGCCAGTATCAAGTTACCAAGGATAAAACCAAGCACTGTACCTAGACGGCCAAAGCCGGAAAATACGCCGGCCAGTAAACCGGAAAACGAGTAGGCGGCAATAATCGACGGAGATACTACCTGCGCCAGGCTGGGCACTATGCCCACCAGCGCTCCCACCGCCGCTCCGGCGCCGGCGCCGCCTAAATAGGCAACCGCAATAATTAACAGACACCCCACAATGCCTCTGATATCCAATCCGCCAATTTCAACACCGGTTAAACCACACAATATACCGACGCTGGCAATAAAAATACAGATAGTCTCATCGGTACTGAAATGACGGCTGACCTCAAACCGCCGCAGCGCGTTAAATATCACCATAAAGACAAGTGACAATCCCCCCGCCAATAATCCTTCGAAAACACCGATCAGCATCTGATAATTGTTGAAGCCTGTTACCGCCATGGCCAAACCTTTGCTGACCATAACTGCGGCAAAAACCATGCCGGGCAATACAAACCATTGTTTGTGGCCGTCTACTGTGTAAAGCAAAAATGTTACTGCCAGTAACAACATTATTGATCCATAGACAAATAAATCGCTTCCGGATAATACGGTTATTAAACCAAGCATCAACGGAAGCGCGGCCAAAGCACCCTTTTTAGGATATGTAGTAGCAATAGCAGCCAAAAATGCGGGGGCAAAAGGATAAAGCCCTCCCAAAATCTGGGCGCGGGCAAATACAAAAGCCAGCACTGACCACAGTACCCACCAACCGACATTAACACCACTTTTGAGTATTACTACATCACGAGGATTTAATGAAGCGACTGCGCTGTTGTCGCCGCCACGGCGAAAAGGATAAACACGAGGATTATCTGACATATTTTCACCACCCTGATAATAAGCTCGCCCACAAAAGGCGTAACTAAATTATATGCGGTAAGTGATAAAAATATTGTCAAAGCAACGGCCAAATCGCTGATTAGTTTGCGACAAATTTGCTTAGAATTAACCGCGATTCATCAGTAAATTATTAGCTGGTATATAATAGTTTTAATTACGACGAAGTGCCACAAGTTTTTCCTCAATCAGCAGTTTTAAACCATCATTCATCGCAATATCACCTGATACAATAGATGATGCTGCTTCGCGCGCGTCGATCATCAGCTTTTTATCCAGGAATAAATCGGCAACCTTCAACTCCGGCAGGCCATGCTGCCGCACGCCGAAAAACTCACCGGCGCCGCGCTCTAGTAAATCGGCCTCTGCTATGGCAAATCCGTCGTTAGATTCGCTGATAATTCTCATCCTCTCGGCGGCAACTCCGCCCTGGGCATTATGGATCAAAATGCAATACGACTGCTCGCTGCCACGGCCAATCCGCCCTCGTAATTGATGGAGCTGAGCCAGACCGAAGCGTTCCGCATCACGAATCACCATTACCGTGGCATTAGGGATATCAATACCGACCTCAATAACAGTTGTCGACACCAAAATGTTAATTTTACCAAGAGCAAAATCATTCATGATAGCGGCTTTTTCCTGCGATTTCATTCTGCCATGAAGTAAACCGACATTTGTAGACGGCATGATTTGCCGCAATTGGTCGGTATAAGTAACGGCGCTTTGCAAATCGAGCTTTTCCGATTCTTCAACCAAAGGGCAAACGACAAACGCCTGATGGCCTTGGGTAATTTCTTTGGCTAAAAAATTATGGATCCGCTGTTCGTACTGATAACTGACCGCATAAGTCTCCACCGGACGCCGCCCGGCGGGCAACTGATCAATAACGCTCAATCGCAAATCAGCATATACGGTCAGCGCCAGCGTACGCGGAATAGGCGTGGCGGTCATTACCAGAATATCGGCGGCGGTGCCTTCGTGCAAGCGTTCCCTCTGCAATACGCCAAAACGGTGCTGTTCATCGGTTATCGCCAGCCCCAAACGGGCGAAACTGACATTATCTTCGATCAAGGCATGCGTACCGATCAATAAATCAATTTTGGCCGCCACCAGATCTTCGAGAATCTGTTTTTTATCTGCGGCAGTAGTTTTGCCGGTTAACAATCTGGTTTTAACACCCAATGCGGCTAGCTGCTTACCAAGCAACTGATAATGCTGATTGGCTAAAATCTCGGTCGGCGCCATAAAAGCCGACTGATAGCCGGAGCGAAAACTCTTATATATAGCGGCAGCCGCCACCGCTGTTTTGCCACAGCCTACATCACCTTGCACCAACCGCATCATCGGCTGCGGAGCTTCCATATCGCAATATATCTCACCAATAACCCTTAGTTGGGCAGCGGTTAATTGATAAGGCAATGTTTGCTGATATTTGCTTAAAATATCGGCCTCTTTGCTGTGGGCGATACCTTGTCTGTTGATATTTGCAGAAGAAGAAATGATTGCCGCCTGCAAAACAAGCAGCTCTTCATAAGCCAACCGCTGCCGCGCACTATCACGCTGCTGCCACGATGACGGAAAGTGCATATCATAAACGGCCTCGCGCCGGGATAAAAATCCGTTTTTGGCAATCAGCACCGGCGGCAATACTTCTTCGATCTGAATGCCGTATCTTTCCCATGCCGATACGATCATCCGTCGGATCATTTTTGCCGATAAGCCTTCTACACTGCGATATATCGGCGCTAACGGTTCCCCTTCTATTTCCCCGTCCAGTCGGTAATCAATAACATTAAACTCGCTTTTCCCATATTTATAATTCAATTTACCATAGCAGGCAGCCTGCTTCGCTCTTTTCAGTTTGTTTTCCAAAAAAGGTTGGTTATACCAGATACAGGGTAATATGCCGCTTTCATCCCTGATCCAGGCCTTTATAATATGTAAATTGCGTATTCTGGTACTTTCAACAGAGATGACTTTACCGCCAATTACCGTCGGCAGATCGCCGATGGACAGTTGGCTGATGCTAGTCATTTGCTGCCAATTACGATAATCGCGCGGAAAGAAAAACAATAGATCCTCGACGTTATGCAGGCCCAGTTTTCTTAATAATACAGCGCGTTTGTCGCCGACGCCGGATAAAGCAGCCAAAGGTTTTTGCAGACTGCTTTGATGCTTGACAACAGTTGAAATGTTTGTATTATCAATCTGGTTTGGGCGTTCCCGCCAATCACCTGCCTGTATCAGTTGCCGCATTTGCAGCAATATCGCCGGACGCTGCAACTGGGATGCTAACTGATAGTGATCGGCTAGCTCCACAAATTGCAGGTTTTCGTTATCCTCGGCAATTTTACGCACGGCAGCGGCAAAGCCGCCAAAAGCGGCGCTGTCCAGACAGCCGCATTTTTCTTCTTTTTCGATCAGCTGCAGTATCTCCATAAGATACTCCTTATTACTATTTGTTCGCAGTGACTAAACGATTGCTTAAAACACCGATGCCTTCTATTTCAACTTCTATCAATTCGCCGGCCTTCAGCCATTGCCTTTTGTCTTTGGCATAACCTAAAATTACTCCGCCGGGAGTACCGGAAAAAATCATGTCTCCGGCATTCAGTTGCATATAATATGACGCATAACTGACAAGTTGCGCCGGCGTAAATATCAACTGTTTGGTATTTGAGGACTGTACTGTTTGTCCGTTACGGCGGCAGACGATATTAAGATTACCGGCGCTTAATTGATCCGCAGTAGCAATACAAGGGCCGACCGGCGCAAAACCGGCAAAAGTTTTGCCAATCAGCCATTGGCTGCTGACAAATTGACTGTCCCGGGCCGAAAAATCATTGCCGCAGCTAAACCCGAATATGTAATCGGCAGCATCCTCTTCTTTGATCTCACTGCCCTGTTTGCCGATAATTATCACCAATTCCGCTTCGTAATCAAAAGCATGCAGATGGGACGGCAGAATTATATCCTGGTTGTGGGCAGCCAATGCGTCGTTAAATTTACCGAATAATAAAGGAAATTTCGGCGGCTCGCCTTTTGTTTCCTCGGCGTGATCCCGATAATTAAGGCCAACACCAATAATTTTACCAGGCTTAGTTAACGGCGCAAAACGGATTTGATCGTAAGATAATAAAGGTATATCACCATTCGTATGTAGCTTTTCTCTGATCAGCGGCCAATCACTAAAGCAATCCTCCATATTAAGGTCAAAAACAGAAGTTGCGTCTATCAGACCGTCTTGTAAACAAATCCCCAAATGGATTTGCTGTTGATGCCAAAAATTAGTTAATTTCATATCTACCTACCTATAATATTTTATAATAATTCTATCATATTCGCTTTCGCGAATATTACTGGCTTTTCCCTAAACCTAAGAAAACCTTTAGTTTAAATAGGGCTCAGGCACGAAATCAGAGATTTCGACCTATGCAGCTATTCTATCATAAAAAATTTAAAAAATAAATTAAGTAAAATATCCGTATTTCAATCCGATATAAATAAAAGTACGGATATTATCCGCACGAAACTGCAAGAAGTGGTCAGCGAGCCGAGAAACGAGTGAGACCAGGCGGCCCAGCTGGTTTTTGTTTAACAACAAAACCAACAGCTGAGGCACGTAGGTAAAACTCAAGATAAAATATCTTGGTTTTTCCTCGGTGGCCGAAACCGGTGACCGCAGGCGTATTAACGATACGTCGAGGAGACGGGGATGGCCTGGGCGACGTATCGCGAAGTTTATCGGCCCGCTGGTGCGGATATTATCCGCGCTTGCTTAGTCGTCCCAACCTACAAGTTGAGAAGCTGTAACATTGAGAGCAGAAGCTATTTTTTTCACATCATTGCGGGGAATTTTGTTTTCGGCAAGATAACTCTTTAATTGGTTTTCTGAAATACCGGAATTTTGTGCTACTTCTGGATATGACAACTGCTGTTCTCTTAAAAATGCATTGATCCGCTCATTAATTTCAACCATTAAAGCCACCCTCTTTTACTGTAACGTTGTTACTATTATGCTCTTATACTTTTTTTATATTCTTTTACTGTTTTTTCATATCAAAAAAAGTTGACTTAATGCATATAAAAATATAACATAATATTATGGTATAATTAGTCGGAATTTTAGATAAAGGATGGAAAGCGTATGAATGATCAGCAACTGTTCACCGCACACCCTCTTAGCCTGGAGCAAAGGCTACAACAATTGGAAGAAGTCCGTAAAAATCTGGAAACTGAGGCCGCCATCTTACAAAAATCATTAATTTCTATCGAACAAATACGCAAGATTTTGCTTGAAGATGTAAATTTACAAATTTTGGAATTAAATCAACAGCAAAATCTGCATAACGATGGAACTCAAAAAAATATTGAAAATAATATCCAGCAACCTGGGATATCGGAAAATGCCGACGATATAACAGGGCAAGAATCTGATCAAATAGATGATACAACTAATATTAACATCCAAGAGTTTATGCAAACGGATAACGAAGACGATTTGGATATCGAGGAGTCTATACTTACAGATAAGACAGACGAATTAAATATTGCGGATTTCGGACAATTAAATTACACGGACGAAATTGCCAACGAAGTTGATGAGGCTAAAGAAGATAGTCTTTTGAACGAAACGGAAATAATTAAACGCATTGCCGAAGAACAAATGAAACTGCTGGACGAAGAAGAAGAAAAACGCCGGCAGCAAGAAGAAATCATGCAAAAAAAGCTGGCCCAGCAGCAAAAAGAAGAGGAGACGTCTATTGCCGCTGAAATAGAGGCAAAACTTAAAGAGGCAATAAAAGCCGCCGAAATGGCGGCGGCGGACGCCGGCTCGATCACCAAACAATGGGTGAACAATAAAACCGAAATCGATAAAGCCGAAACTGATACCAAGACTGACGATAATCATACTATAGAAGCAGTACAACAATTATTAAAACAAATTTCGCAGCAAGTAAATAAATAGCAAACATTAACATCAGGAGTATTTATGGACTTATATGCTTTGATGAGAAAATTCCCGGGCGGCGTTTTTATCATTCCCTGGTTTATTGCCGTTTTTATCAACACTTTCTGTCCGCAAATTATGCAAATCGGCGGTTTGACAACAGCTCTTTTCTCATCTGACGGCGCTTTATGTATGGCCTCGTTTTTAACGTTTATCATCGGCACGCAATTTGATCTTAGCAGAGTCAGAGAAATGCTTAAAAGAGGCATGGTACTGACTATCACGAAATTACTGATCGGTTTTATCAGCGCCATACTGTTTGTAAAATTATTCGGGTTAGACGGAATACTCGGTATCTCGGCAGTAGCCTTCACCACAGTGATCATCAGTTGCAATCCCAGCGTTTATCTGGCATTGGTTGTGGATTTCGGGGATCAGGACGACATACCTTTATTCGCGTTGTTAAATACAATCTGCATGCCTGTATTTCCGCTGATGGTTTTAGGCATATCGCAAGGCGGCGGCTTTGCGTTTATGGATATTGTCAATACCCTGGCTCCCTTCCTGATCGGCATGGTAATAGGCAATCTTGATCATCGTTCGCGCGATTTGATGAGCCACGGTATACTGATCGCCACGCCTTTGCTTGGTTTTTGCCTGGGAGCGGGAGTCAATCTGTTTTCTGCCTTCAAAGCCGGTTTCAGCGGATTACTGCTGGCGGCTGTTTTCTTAGTTATCAATATTACGATTATGTTACTGATTGACCGCTTGATCCTCCATAGGCCAGGATATGCGGCGATAGCCAGTTGCAGCGTGGCGGGGATTTCTTTGATCGCTCCGGCGACAATCGCTGCCAGCAACAGTATTTATCTGCCCTACGTTGAAAACGGCGAGGTTTTAGCGGCCATGGCATTGATAATAACTGTAATCGTCACGCCTCTGCTCTGTAAATTATCCGTGAGATTATTTGGCGACGGGCGCATACCCGACCAACAAATACCAGATGAAATAATAAAAGGAGCTGTCGACTAGGACAGCTCCTCAGCGTGTCGATAAACCTCGCGATACGACGCGAAGCAGCGAAGCAGCGCAGCTAGTGCATTAGCTGCGGTTTTACCGCAAGGTAAAAGCCAGCTAGGTCGTCGCCCAGGCCAGCACCGACTCCTCGACGTATCTTTTTATACGCCTGCGTCGCCGGTTTCGACCGCCGAGGTAAAACCAAGATATTTTATCTTGAGTTTTACCTACGTGCCTCAGCTGTTGGTTTTGTTGTTAAGCAAAAGCCAGCTGGGTCGCCTGGTCTCGCTCGTTTCTCGGCCCGCTGTCAACTTTTTGACAGCTCCTTTTTATAATAACCTACTCCAGTTTAGTATAAGCAATCTTGCCTACCAGGGTATGCGGCAGACTGTCGCGGAATTCTATTTCCGCCGGAATCGCGTATTTAGCGATATGCATACGGCAGTATTGATATAGCTCTTCTCTGGCCGCTTGCTCGTCTATGGCGGCTTCGTTTAAAACTACAAAAGCCTTGACTTTTTGCCCTTGATAGCTGTCATCGACGCCGATAACGCAACTGGAAGCGACATTAGGGTGCGCGTCGAGAATATTTTCCAACTGCGAGGGATAAATTGAATAGCCGCGCGAGACAATTATCCGTTTAATGCGCTGGCGGAAATAAACAAAACCTTCGTCATCCATAACGCCGATATCGCCGGTATGCAGCCACAGTAAACCGTCTTGGTGATAACGCAGGACTTTCGCCGTTTCTTCATCGTTATTGGCATAACCGATCATCACCGACGGGCCACTGATACAGATTTCACCTTCTTCGCCGTAGGGCTGTTCCTGTTCGCTGTCCGGCGCCACAATTTTATAATAAGTGTCGGGGAAAGGCAGGCCAATGCTGCCTTCACGGGCAATATTGTAGGGAGTAAGACAACTGGCGGTTACGCATTCAGTAGTGCCATAACCTTCTCTGATCTCAACCGTTGCTCCATGTTGTTTAAGAAAATTGTCAAATCGCTTTTTCAAGTCGACCGTCAGGGTATCGCCGCCGGAAAAGACGCCGCGCAGATATGAGAGGTCAGCGTTTTTCAAATCGGAATTGCGCAATATCGCCTCATACAATGTCGGCACTCCGACAATATAATGCGGCTTTTCCTTACATAGCAGTTTGGCATAGCTTTGGGCATTAAAACGCGGTACCAGCAAACAGCGGCAGCCGTGGGTTAATCCGGTATGAATACATACTCCGAGACCGAAACCATGGAACATCGGCATTACCGCCATCATCGTATTACCTGCTACCATGCAGTTACTCATTGCCACGGTTTGCAGCGCCAAGGCATTGAAGTTACGGTTGGAAAGCAATATACCCTTGGTAGTTCCGCTGGTTCCGCCGCTGTATAAGATTGCCGCCAGATCATCGGCCGCTCCTTGCGGCGTCAGACCAGGCGTTGCCGTCCCGGCAGCGATAAAGTCACGCCAACGGATAATATGGGTTTCATCATATGGAATCGGCGCAATTTTGCGCCCGGCAGTATGCTTATAAATAAGATTTTTCGGCAAAGAAAGTGCATCGGCGATATCGGCAATTATCAATTTCCGCAAATTGCACTTGCTGGCGATAGCGGCAAACTTGGTATAGAACTGATCAAGAATGACCGCGGCTTTACTCTCAGAGTCTTGCAGATAGAAAATGATTTCCGTCTCCGCCGAGAGCGGATGGATCATATTAGCTACCGCACCGATCATATTCAGCGCATAGAAGCAAAAAACTGCTTGCGGTATATTGGGCAGACAGATGGTTACTCTGTCGCCTTTTTTTATACCTAAAGCAGTAAAGGCCGCGGCAGTGCGGCGGATTTCCGCCAATAACTGCCGGTAGCTGATCGTATTACCCATAAAGCGGCAGGCCGCATATGCGCCATAGCGCTCAGCGGCTGCCGCCATTAATTCAAACATTGTTATAGGGGGATAATCAATATGGGTTGGTACGTCACCATAATGTTGCAGCCAGGGAGTTTTGACTGTCATTAATTAACCTCATTATTCGCGTGAGCGCAAAGTCGGGAAAAGAATCACATCACGAATTGAAGCGGCGTCGGTTAATATCATCACCAAGCGGTCGATACCTATACCCAGGCCACCGGTCGGCGGCATGCCATATTCGAGTGCTTGCAGAAAATCCTCATCAGCCTCGTTGGCTTCTTCATCGCCTTTGGCGCGCTGCTCCATTTGCCGTTCGAAGCGCTGCCGCTGATCCAGCGGGTCGTTCAGCTCCGAATAGGCATTAGCCAGCTCACGACCGTAAATAAAAGCCTCAAAACGGTATGTTAGCGAGGGATCATCCTTTTTGCGCTTAGTCAGCGGCGATACTTCAATCGGATAATCCATAACAAATGTCGGTTGAATCAAATTCTCTTCAACTTTTTCTTCAAATAACAGGTTGATTATATCACCGCGGGAGGCGTTGTCAGCAAATTCAATTGACAAATCAGCCGCCGCCTGACGCGCTTCCTCATCGGTTTTGATTATATTGAAATCAACGCCTGCGTACTCTTTAATAGCGTCAAACATGGTGATGCGCCGCCACGGCGCAGCCAAGGAAATCGGCGTACCCTGGTATTCAATTTGATCGGAACCTAAAACCTCTTTCGACACTGCGGAAATCATATTTTCGGTTATTTCCATCATACCGTTATAATCACTGTATGCTTGATAGAGTTCCAGCATGGTAAACTCGGGATTGTGTTTGATGGAAATGCCTTCGTTACGAAAAACCCGTCCAATTTCATAAACGCGCTCCATACCGCCGACAATCAGCCTTTTTAAGTGCAATTCTAAAGCGATACGCATATATAAATCCAGATCGAGTGTATTATGATGTGTGATAAAAGGCCGCGCTGCCGCGCCACCGGCGATATGATGCAGCGTTGGCGTCTCAACTTCAAGAAAGTCAAGATTATCAAGATAGTGGCGGATAGCGCGGATAATTTTGCTGCGGGCCACAAAAGCCTGTTTGACTTCGGGATTGACTATTAAATCAAGATAGCGGCGGCGATAACGGATCTCCACATCTTTTAAACCGTGCCATTTTTCCGGCAGCGGACGCAGGCTCTTACTTAAGAAAGTTAATTTTGCGGCTTTTACCGAAACTTCGCCGCGATGGGTGCGGAATATTTCCCCATCCACGCCGACGATATCGCCGATGTCCCAAAGATGGAACTGGGCGAACTGATCTTCACCCACGGCATCGATACGCACATAAATTTGGATTTGGCCATCAAAATCGGCTATCGTTGCAAAACAGGCCTTGCCGTGTTCACGGATCGCCATCACGCGCCCGGCAATCGTCGTTTGTTGACCTTCCAGTTGCTCGAAATTATCTATGATTTGCTGTGAACTATGGGTGCGGCAAAAACGGCTGCCGAATGTATCGACACCCATTTGTTCCAGCTCTTGCATCTTCTTAATTCTAATTTGCATCTGCTCGTTTAACGGTAAATCACTCAAAACACTTCACTCCTACTGTATCAACTGATATGCTATTTTCTGATATCGAGAATTTTGATCCTGATACTACCGGCAGGCACCGTCAAAGGAATAATACTGCCAACCGGATTACCCAACAGAGCATGGCCGATTGGACTTTCGTTAGAAATTTTGCCTTCCAGCGGCTTGGCTTCAACAGAACCGACTATTTGATATTCCATTATCTCGCCGCTATCCATGTTTTGTATTTTCACGATGCTGTATTCGGAAACGACGTCGATATTAACATCGGAAGAATCAACTACTCTGGCGTTTTTTAGCTGTTTCTCTAAAGAAATGATATTGCCTTCGATAAAGGCCTGTTCATTTTTGGCATCCTCGTACTCGGAATTTTCACTGATATCACCGAATTCGATTGCCTGCTTAATCCGCTCTGCGACTTCTTTGCGGCGGACTGTTTTTAAATATTCCAAATCCCCTTCCATCTTTTTCAGAGCGTCCAGCGTCATTAAAACATCGTTATCGGCCATTGTGTTTCCTCCACATCTTTATAAAATGCCTGATAGGGCAATTATTATACCTTCACCTGGTGAATAGAGCTTAAAAGAAATTATATGCTTATCAGGCTTTTTTGTCAAGTGTTGCCAATCTGTCATATTTTTGGCATATTTCGCTATATTATATGCAAAGGGGAGTTGAAAAGATGGACATAGCGCTAATCAGCATGGGGGTTAGGTTTAAAATAAAAAAGGAGGAGCCGTTTTGGCTACAGTTAGGCAACCAAAAACTATCGGTGCTGCCGCTTTGCTGCCGTCGCGGCAAATTTGCCAAAACTATCACCAAAGCGCAATCGGCCGGTTGCCGAATATTTGCCTGTAGCTGTAATTTAACCACTCTATATCCGTACAGCAGTTACCCCCGCATTGCTAACGGCAGGGCTTTTGCTTTAGCTTCCCTGATACGCGGCCTGGATTACGATTTTCCATCCTGGAGAAAGAATGCAATTACAGTTGCAGTTTCGGATAATTTCACAGCGCTGGCTGCTCGCCTGCTCTCTCAAGAGGCTAAAAAATTATATCTTTTAGCAGATGATCAATTCCGTTGGCAGCAACTGCAGCAGCAAATATACAAAGAAAGCGGCCTTTACACTACAATCTGCAGCGAGCCGCCGGAAAACTCGATTGTCATCAGTTCGGATGCGGCTCCCGCTACCACCAATGCCATCTGGTGTAATTGGCCGCAGGCGGCTGTTACCGCCGATGGTGAAATCATTCAGACTCATTTTGCCGAAGCGGCGTTATTAGCCAGCGCCGCTGTTATTGCCAATCAACCGCTGCGTTTGCTGCGCGATCTGGCTCGCCGCAGCGCCCGCTATCAATTGCAGCCTCTCTTTAACAGAAATACTTGACAATTAGATTTGCTTAATTTATAATAACCTTGATAAAGGGGAGTAGCTGGCATTGGGTCTGAAAACCCGATGTTATTCGATGCGACAACACGATGCAAATCCGCGTCAATTTTTACAGCAAGACTTTTATCCCAGATTGTTTAGTATGGGATAAAAGTTTTTTTGTTATAATATCCCACATCGACAAAGGGGGAAGCGAATGAATCTATTATCAGTATTGTTTGGAAATCTGATGACAATCACCTGGCAGCAGTTGGTGATGTGGATAATCGGCGGCACACTGATTTATCTGGCAATCAAAAAGGATATGGAACCCTCGCTGCTTTTGCCTATCGGTTTCGGCGCTATTATCTGCAATATCCCGGCTTCGGGAGCAATAACCCAGATCATCAACGGGGTTACGGAAATAGGTATTCTCGACGTCTTATTTAACGCCGGTATCGCCAACGAATTGCTGCCATTGTTACTGTTTATAGGCATCGGCGCAATGATTGATTTCGGCCCGCTGCTGACCAATCCTAAGCTGTTGCTCTTCGGCGCGGCAGCCCAATTTGGCATATTTTTTACGCTCTCAATGGCGGTACTGTTCGGCTTTCCTCTTAACGACGCTGCCTCTATCGCTATCATCGGCGCGGCCGACGGCCCCACTTCAATCTTTGTTGCCAACTATTTCAACAGCAATTATTTAGGCGCTATCATTGTCGCCGCCTATTCCTATATGGCCTTGGTACCGATAGTACAACCGCCGATAATTCGTCTTTTTACCAGCAAACAGGAAAGAAAAATCCGTATGGAGTATAAGCCCAAAGATGTCCCGCAAGTGGTGAAAATCCTCTTCCCGATCATCGTTACGATCATCGCCGGCGTGGTTGCTCCCCGCTCGGTCGCTTTAATCGGTTTCCTGATGTTCGGTAACCTGATCAGGGAATGTGGCGTACTGGCTCGCTTCTCGCAGGGCGCGCAAAACGAGCTGACCAATATCGTCACACTGCTGCTCGGTATTACCATTGCCGCACGTATGCAAGCGGCTTCTTTCCTGTCTCCGGCAACATTGTTGATCCTTTGTCTCGGCTTGGTCGCATTCATTTTTGATACGATCGGCGGTGTAATATTTGCTAAAATATTAAATCTCTTTGTCAAAGATAAGTTTAATCCCATGATCGGAGCCTGCGGTATTTCAGCTTTCCCCATGTCGTCACGGGTTATCCATAAAATGGGCTTGAAAGAAGATCCGCAGAATTTTCTGCTTATGCATACTGTCGGTGTTAATGTTGGCGGCCAGATTGCTTCTGTAGTAGCCGGCGGTTTAGTTATCAGTTTAGTCAGCGCTTTGCTGTAAGGGAGGGAATAATATGCATCTCCATGTTGAGGCTTTTCTACAAACGTTACCGATAATGGGTTATGGCATGATAGGTATCTTTGCGATAATGCTGCTGCTTTATCTGTCAATTGTCATTTTATTAAAAATATTTACCAGACATAAAAAGGAAGAGAATTAAAAAATTGCCATAAATTTAGTGTTTTTTGTGTAATGACAATTTTATCTAGGTTTTAACATCGTATATAAAAATGACTAATCGCAAATAATAATCAACATCTAAATTAATAAATTTAGAAAGGTCGATATATAGGCAAATGAATACCTTGAAAGTCATCTTTTATATCGTAGCAGTAACCGCTTTTTTCTTTTATTGTGGTTATTATTTATTTAATTTAGTTTTCAAAAAAGTAAAGAAATTAATTGCAATTATGCCGCCGGTCTCAAAGGCATGACATAATTGAATGCCGATGGTTATTATTAAAATTATGTTATTTTGTCAGATGTTTTGCGCCCCAATTATCGACAACTAAAATCAACATTTTTTTAAATCCCTTATTTTAAGGGATTTTTTTATCGAATGCTATTCAAGAATAACGTGAAAAATGTAAAAAAGCATTGCTGTCAAATACTTATATCGATAAAATAGATATAAAAGGGTTTGGGACATTATTTTTTCTTGAAAAAACGGAATTGTAATATTAAATCGTATTATTAATGTGAACAGAGGGGGGACGGCGATTGAACCAGTCGTTTAGCGCTAACGATGCTGTTTCAATAGCAATTGAAAAACATGCTGATATGGTTCGCCGCATATGTTTTCTGTACCTAAAAAACAATGCCGACGTAGAAGATGTGTTTCAGGAAGTATTCCTTAAATATTTTCTAAACAACGCTACGCTGCAAAGCGAAGAACACCAAAAAGCCTGGCTCTGCACGGTAACATTCAACAAATGCAAAGATTTGTGTAGAAGCAATTGGCGTAAAAAAACAGTCAGTATTGAAGACGCGGATATCCCATATTATGAAAACCCTGAACATAACGATCTGATTAAAGTAATATTACAACTATCCCCCGAACATAAGCAAATAATATATCTGCATTATTACGAAGGTTTAACGATCCCTGAAATTGCAGAATCAATGAAAAAAAATATTAATACTATTTATTCACAACTAAGACGCGCCAAAAAACAACTAAAAGAAAAAGTTGGTGATATTTAAAATGGAAGAGTTTAAAAATTATCTTGATATGATCACAGCCACAACAGAACTTAAAGAAAAGACAAAAACCTATGTGAAGGCGGGACTTGCCGATCAATCAAATCAAAAAACCGAAGTAAAAAATAGAAATTGGGCGATGAAAAAAATAATCGTCAGCACCGTGGCTCTGGCAGCCTGTGCGGTGTTGGCCGTCGGCGGATATGCATATTGCAGCACTGCTGTCAATTATGTCAGTTTTGACATCAATCCTAGCATTGAGCTGGGCATCAACGCTTTTAATAAGGTAGTCAGCGTGGAAGCTTACAATGATGACGGCAGCGATCTGATCCTAGAAACCGATGTGATCGGTATGCCGATTAAGCAAGCTATCAACCTTTTGGTGAAAGAAGCTGTCGATCAAGGATATATGGCCGATGACGGCTCAACGGTAATCTCAGTTACAGCCGAATCGAACAACGAAGAGGACGCAGCCGATTTACAAGAAGAAAGTGAAGATGGCGTCAGCGAGGCGCTTCTAACCAAGAACATTCAAGCGATAGTTTATGCCAACTGTTCCAGTCTTGAACTGAGGACTAAAGCAAAAGAGCTGGGCATCTCCCCCGGCAAATATAAATTGATAGCTATCTTATGCGAACTTGACCCCAGCATTAACCCCGAAGATTGCCGTTATATGAAGATCACCGATATTATTGTCAAAGCTAACGAAATTATTTCCGCATCATCCGATACTGACGATAGCGACTCTGGACTGCAATTAATCGTAAACGCGGCCAATCAGGTCATGAATGCCAAAAATAACGGCAATAAAGAAGATAAAATTAATAGCGGGCAACAAAACCGCAATCAAAATACCAGCGAAAACAAGTTGGATAAAGAAGATACTACTGAAAATTCCGGGCAGAAAATAGACAAAAACGACAAAGAGAAATCAAGCTCCGGGCAGGAAATAGACGATACTGACAAACAGGAATCGGGCTGCGACCAACAGCAAATACGCGAACAGCAAAGAATTGAGCAACAACAAGAGCTCCAAGAGAAAAAGCAACAAGAGCAGCAAGAGCGGCAAGAGAATTCCCAAAATTAGTTGATTAATATGATGTAAAGTTATCTCCAAATTCTCGACTTCTTTTAAACGAAAAGCGCTACTGTACCGGTAGCGCTTTTTCGTTTAATTTTACAATAATCATAAATCAATGAGCAGAGATATTACCTGTCATTTTCGTGTTTTTTGATATGATTACTGATTTCGTCAAAGGAGTTAATAAATAGATCGGCTAACTCGGCTATCTCTTGACGCTGATCGGCGGAAGCTTGATCAAAGACGGCGATCACATTAAACCCCGCAGCCTTGGCAGTCTTGACAGCAAACAATGAATCCTCAAAAACATAAGTCTCTTGCTTTTTTGTTTTGAGTGATTCCCAAGCCCGGTTGAAAATAAGCGGATTGTCCTTACCGCAACCCAATTCATCGCAAGTAAATATAAATTGGAAATAGTCCAGCACCCGGTTACGTCTTAAAGCTGCCTCAACCAGACAACGATCAGAAGCGGTAGCCACGCACATTTTAGTTCCGTTTTGCTGCAGACGAGCCAGACATTCTTTGACTCCCGGTTTGACCGGTATAATATCGGTATAAAAATTAGCTATCAACTTTTTGACATCACCAATAATTTGTTCTACCGAATAACTTACATCATAATCGGCAATCAGATATTCGGCGGCCTGTAGCAAACTGACCGGGCGTAAAACCTCACAGATATCTGCTCGCGGTGTTTTACCAATCGATTTCAAATAATTAATTCCAACATTTTGCCACATCGGCATCGAATCAAGCAAAGTTCCGTCAAGATCAAAGATAGCGCCGCTGATTTTCATTTATTCACCGTCCGTTAATCGCTAATAAATCATTGGTATATTCAACCTTTATTTGATACTTCCTGCTGAGTAATACCTAATATCATAAACTATGCCCATTAAGCTTCTGCCTTTAAAATTTGACAATTAGGGTCTTCTTCTTTGAGCAGCACCTGATTGACAAAAAGCTCTGCAATCTTCGGATCATACTGGCTGCCTGCTCCATTCTTGATTTCATCAATTGCTTCCTGTTTGCTTAATACCCTGGCATAACCTCTGTTGTCGGTCATCGCGTCATATGAATCGACTAAAGTAATGATCCGTGCCAGCATCGGTATTTCCTCACCTGCCAACCCCCGCGGGTAGCCGGTACCGTCCCACCGCTCATGATGACAGAGAATAATTTCGGAAATCTGCCGCAGCTCCGGCACCGCCTGCGCAATCCTGTAACCAACCTCAGGATGTTTCTTGATTTTATCCCATTCACTTTTGGAAAGTTTACCATGTTTTTTAAGAATGCTCAGGTCAACGCTGATCTTACCGATATCATGCAGTGCAGATGCCAGCTCCAAATTATCAATGTCACGATATGGCAGATCCAGTATCTGCCCGAGCTTTTTGGCTAATAACGCCATCCGGTCTCCGTGTTCCTTGGTTTCGTTGCTTTTTTCATACAACGTAGTTTTAATCGAGTTAAGTAACGAACTATGCGTACCGCCGTTACGGGAAAGCATCTTACGCCGATACATGTTTTCTTCGGCAACTTTGAATACATCATTAAGAGACATATCCATGTCGTCTTTGCTGGCAAAACCGACAGAAATATTCGTATATCGCAACATGCTGTCGGGATGATTAGCATGTTCTTCACATTGTGACATAATCTTTTCGAATAACATTTTGCTCTGGTTTTCGTCCACCCATGGCAGCAGTATTGAAAATTCATCACCGCCGACTCTGGCGGTTATATATTGTTCACTGCAACAACTACGCAGCAAATCGGCGATTTCCACCAATAGTTGATCACCGGCACTGTGCCCAAAAGCATCATTAATAAATTTTAATCCGTTGACGTCGCATACTATTAATGACAGAGGCATGACATTTTCCGCCTCCAACCGGCCTTTGTTCTTTTCATAGAATGTCCTGTTATAGAGACCTGTCAATGTATCGTGATAGCTGAGATAGAGAATTTCCTGCTCTCTTTTTTTATGTTCCGTTATATCACGGGCAACACAGATAACACCCTGAATTTTGCGTTGATCATCATAATACGGCATTTTAACCGTTTCCACTACTGCTTCCCGGCCGTCGGGATATGTTACGCAACGCTCGAATTTCAGGGGACTATTTTCCCTCATAACTTTAAGATCCGTAGATATGGCGTCCTGTGAAATATCCTTGCCGACAATATCAATCGACCTTCGACCAATTATCTCCTGTTCATTTCTGCCGATAAATATTTCATAAGCTCTGTTGCAGCCAAGATAAGCTCCGGCCGTATCCTTATAATAAATCCAGTCGGGAGTGTTATCAAGAAGCGATTGCAACAAAGATAGTTTATTTTTATACTCCCGATAAAGATCAAAATAAATTTTAATACTGGCTTCGAGCTGCGCCCTGGCTTCTTCCAAATCTGTTATTTGCTGAAGAAGGCAGATGAATTCATTCTTACTAGCAAAATCATCGGTTTTTAGTGAAGCAAAAATCATATTAACCCAGATTAACGACCCGTCGGGCTTATATAGGCGTTTATTGACTTTGTACTCGTTTATTTTACCGCTGCGTAGCGCCTGATAGTTTTCCAGATCGTTATCAAGGTCATCGGCATGAATAAAGTTGGTCCACCCCTGTTCTATGACTTCTTCCCTACTTCTGCCGAGTAATTTTTCGAAGTATTGATTACAATAAAGAATTTCCTGGTCGCTTTCGACAAATACGCCGATCGGTGCATTTTCATACAATCTGCGAAAACGCATCTCACTGTCTCTTAATTCCGCTTCCACACGGCTACGCCTCGTAAATGATATTAAGACAGCAGACCCCAACAACGTGGTAAACGGATAGATAACTAACAACGGCCAACTTATGGTATTAATCAAATTATACGCTATATCCAAAGGTAAAGTAAAAAGACACACCAGCACTAACAGATGTGTCAACCAACCAAACAGGTAAATATCCAAATAAATACCCTTGTTTTTACTATTGACCCGCGAAAAACGCTTCCAATGCCAAATCAGTCCCGCCGCTGCGGCCACCACCATAGTCAAGACACCGGTCCAAGCTCCCATACCGCCAATCAATAATCTGGCAATACTTAAAATTACCACAGCAATAGCTGCTGAGAGAGGGCCAAAGAATAATGCAGTTATACTTATTAACACCGATCTGGCGTCCAGCAAGTAGTAATAATCAACTTGTTTTGAAGAAAACAATAAAACCAGACCGAACAATCCGGCCACTAAGCCAAACACGATGTTTATTACAGCGGGTTTTCTTTGCAAATTATCATAAAATAAACCATAAAGGATACAGAAAGCAAGTACTATCGCTGCGCTAAAAACTAAATTCTCAATAAACTCATAGTTCATCATGCCATCACCTTCTAAACAAAAAGAATATAAGTATTCGGTAAAACTTAAGCTTTCTGTATACGGCATGTTGTTGGATTGCAACAAAAACTATTCCACTATATCAAATAGTACCAGGAATTGACAATCACTGCAATACAAAATATAGAAATAAATGGATTTATTTTCATTTTTTGCTTTTTTTAATACTAATGTAGAATTTAACTGAATTTAACTCAAAATTATTACATAATATCTTTAATTTTTTATATTAACTTTGATAGACATTTGGCATTTTGCGGGAAAAATAGCTGTTGTTAAATTAGTTAAATACTAATTCTGGACAATATACAAAAGTTAATTTATAATATCAATATTAGAGGTGAAAAATGGATATAGAAAACTTGTCAACCGATAAAAATGAAATTGAACAGACCGCAGAAATATTACAAGCGCAGGACATTGCTCAATTGGTTTCGCTGCTTACGGAAAAGAACGATCAAATCCGCTATCCGGCTTTTTTATTGTTGCAAAAACGCAGTCAAAAACATAATGACATATATGCTTTTTGGCAGGTGTTTGTTCAAAAATTGCATGATGCCAATTCTTATCAACGCAGTATCGGTATAATGTTATTGGCGGAAAATATCAGATGGGACAAGCAACAGCAGTTTGCACAAGTGTTTAGTGATTTTGTCAGTCATTTTCAGGATGAAAAATTTATAACCTCCAGACAAACTATCCAAACCATACCCATATGGGCAAAATATGCGCGGGAATTGCTGCCGACAACTATGCAGGAGTTGATCAATATCGATATAGGCAGTTTTAAAGAAACACAAAAAAGACTCATACTACTGGATATCATCAACGCTCTGTTGGCAATCAGGCAACTGATGCCAAACGAACAAATCGATTGTTATATCAGCCAAGCTTTGACCGGCGGTATATTGGACAACAAGAGCATAAAACAATTGGAGAAATTACTCTAGAAAAGCAAGCAAGGGCTCCGAAATTCGGAGCCCTTATTTTATACAATACTGTTATGCTAATTTTTGTTCAACGCCGGTATGCAAAAGGCGACCTAATAAAACAGCGGCCGTCAAAGCCAGTATAGCGCCAAAACTAAACGGCGCGAAAGGGCCAAAGGCATTCCAGAGCAGCCCGGCAATCACGCTGGCAGGCAACAGAGCTATGCCAACAAGAGTTGATTGCAACCCCAGCATAGTACCTTTGAGTTCCGGCGGGGAAATTTCAGCGATCAAGGCTCGCTCCACTCCGGCTGTTGAGGCCGTATAAAAACCGTAGACAATAAATATTATGACCATCACGGCGGTATTACTAACCAATGCAAATCCTAGATACACCGCCGCGAAAGCCAAATAACCGCCAACCAATAGCTTTTTCCTGCCAATTTTATCTGAGAGTTTGCCAAAGGGAATGGAAAGCAACGCTGCTGTTATATTGAATAACAAATATAACAATACCACATTGGTATCGGTAAAACCGATACTTTTGGCCCGAAGCAATAAAAAGGTATTCGATGAATTACCCAAAGTAAATATAAATGATACCAACAAATAAAGTTTGAGGTTGCTGTCCAGTTCTTTGAAGCGTTGCCAAAACGGCTCGCGGATACGCTCGGGACGCGGTTGCTTTTGTTCCTTGACAAACAATAATACCGCCAGACCCAAAACTGCCGGTATGATTGAAATCCCAAACAATCTTTGATAATTAAAACTGCTGCTACCACTACTGCTGAGCAATAAATAAGCAATCAAGATACCCAATGCCGAACCGGCCATATCAAGCGCTTTATGCACACCAAAGGATTTGCCCATGCTGCCCTTCGCAGCGCTTTCACTGACTAAAACGTCGCGAGGCGTGGTTCTGATGCCTTTGCCGATACGGTCAATGACTCTGGCGGCTAATATGCCTGTCCAGGAAAAAGCCAAAAGCAAGCCAATCTTATAAAATACGCTGGCTGAATAACCGGCGAAAGCCAGCGGCTTTTTGTGTTGATACTTATCGGTAAAATAACCGCTAAACACTTTTAAAAGGCTGGCCACGCTTTCGGCGACACCTTCAATGATACCGACTAATACCGGCGTTGCCCCCAGTACCGATACCAGATACAGCGGTATCAGCGGATATACCATTTCGGTGCTTAGATCGACGAAAAAGCTAACCAGCCCCAGCAAAAATATATTTTGCATTGGCACTCGACTCCATCAATTAACCTTGCAATTTTACAACCAAACCTCTTTGATTTTATATAATCTCCACCGGGTCGCCTTTTTTGATCATACCGCCGCTGAGCGCTTTGCAGAATAAGCCCTCGCTAGGCAGTAGACTGACGCCTAATGTCTCGAGTACGATGCTCGGATGGTCTTCCTTGCCAATCTGCGCAATCTCTAAAACAACATCACTGCCCAGCTTAAGTTGTTTACCGACAGTAGCCAAAGAAAAATCCAAACCATCAATAAGAATATTTTCGGCAAAATCACCGGGGCCCGCGTTGAGATGATGTTGTTTGTTGGTTTTTTTCACGCTATCAAAATTCAAACAAGTTATCTGCCGATGCCAATCTCCGGCATGACCATCGTTTTCAATTCCGAAATTGGCAATAACTTTGGCTTCCGGAACTTCTTTTTTTAACTGTCCCCGCACAGGACTGATAGAAATTGCATATATAGTAGCTTTTCCCACTGGTTTTCTCCTTTGTTATAAAGATATAGCCTCTTCGGGGCACTCGGCAACACAAGCGCCGCAAGCGATACAATCATCATTAATTACAGCCTTTTCATTTTCGATTGTGATGGCGTCAACCGGACATACCTCGACGCAGGCTCCATCACCTATGCATTTTCCCTTATCAACTTCAGCTTTCATTAACATTACCTCCTTTTTATTCTAAATCTTACTAATGCCTACAAACATAGTACTGTTCAAAGCCTAATATACCTATTGTTTGATTAACAAAAAGAGGGCGAGTACTGATAATATTTACTTTTTGCTACTTATAAAATATCCGTGTTTTCCCTTTTATATGTTAAATAGGATGATGTTAATATATTAACATAATTTTGTTCAAAATAAATAATATTATTAAATATAATTGATTATTATTGGTTTTTGTGTCCAAAAATTAATTTGAACTTTTTCCCACAAAAGTCGTCTTATTGGTAAGGAGGAACAATTTAATGTCCAAAAAGATTTCCGCGGTTATCCTGGTTATTTGTTTATGTTTAATGATGACCGCTTGCTCCGATATAACTACGGATACCGATGCCTCAGAGGCTAAAGGTCAAAAACCCGAGGTAACAGTTCCCGTTGATCTCGAGGAAGTAAAAAACAACCAGCAACAAGTCGATCAGGGACATTCGCCCTGGCAATTGGATCCATTGCAGGTGACACAAACTTTTGTCAGCCTGCAGATTTCTCCATCCGGCGTCAGCGGGGAATTTCCCGTTAGCATCGACGATTTATCAATTACTAAAGAAACCGATTCCAATGCTATTGTTGCAATAAATAGCAATAAAACCGATATTTCAAAAGTATATTTAAAAAGGCTGATCAGGCAAGATCAAACAGGCATCTGGACTGTGGTCGGCTATGATGTTAATTAATTTAAAATAATGTTGGGAGAAGTATATGAAAACCAGTAAGCCGCTGAAAATTATACTTGTGATAATTGCCGCATTGGCAATAGTGGCTTTATTTGGTCCTTTAAATAATTTTTGGGCGCGGATGACTAACAATCAGACTGAGCAGAGCGAGAACGAGCAGCCCAATACTAGCCAACAGACCGAACCGCAGCAAACAAATCAACAGACTACGGATAATAGCAATCAAACGCCAACTGATAGGGCGCAGCAAATATTAAACTCCATGAGCCTCGAAGAAAAAGTCGGGCAGATGTTTATCGTCCGCTGCCCCAAAGAAAACGCTGTTACTGACGTCTCCAAATATCACCTTGGCGGCTATATCCTTTTTAGCCGCGATTTTAAGGGTAAGACCCGCGCTCAGGTGAAAGCTACTATTCAAAGCTACCAGGACGCCGCGCCTATTGATATGCTGGTCAGCGTCGATGAGGAAGGCGGCAGCATCAACCGCATCAGCCTTTACAAGCAATTTCGCGCCGTCCCCTTCTGGTCGTCGCAGGACTTATATGCCGAAGGCGGTTGGGATCTGATTGTCAGCGACAGCAAAGAAAAAGCGGATTTGCTCAAATCGCTTGGCATTAATCTCAACCTGGCGCCGGTCTGCGATGTCGCCCGCGCCAAAACAGATTATATCTATGCCCGCAGCTTCGGCACCGACGCCAACCTGACATGCGAATATGTAACTAAGATTGTTACCACCATGAATCAGGAAAAGATCGGCTGCGTATTAAAGCATTTTCCCGGATACGGCAATAATGTCGATACCCATACCGGCATTGCCCACGATAACCGCGACTATCAGACATTTGTCAGATGTGATTTTCTGCCCTTTACGGCCGGTATCGAGGCGGGAGCTGGTGCAGTGCTGGTATCGCATAATATCGTGGCTTGCATGGACGCTGATAAACCGGCTTCGCTGTCGCCTAAAGTGCATCAAATACTCCGCCAGCAGCTGGGATTTACCGGCGTAATCATCTCCGACGACCTTTATATGGATGCTATCAAACAATATACCGGCGAAACCCAAGCGGCGGTGTTAGCGGTAGAGGCCGGGAACGACCTGGTCTGCTGCACCGATTACCAGACGCAGATACCCTCAGTAATTGCTGCGGTCAAGGATGAAACAATTTCCGAGGATACTATCGATCAGGCAGTATTACGAATATTGAATTGGAAACTGGAGCTTGGTATTATTGATTAAAGATCGAAAACCCGCTTCCGCTTATCTCTACTGATATTATACAAATCAAGTTTGATCGACAAATAAATTCATTATATATAAATTATATAAAAAATGGAGCAGGATTACGCTGCTCTTTTTTTTATTTATGCCTGCCAATATTTGAATAATAATTTAAAAATGGGAAAAATTACTACTATTATCTTTTTTTAAGGGAGAGTAAGCAATTCAATTATGGATCAAACGTATAAAGATTACGCGAATAACTACCGTCTCGGTATAGATGTCGGTTCAACCACAATTAAGCTGGCATTACTAGATCAGCAAGATCGGCTGCTTTACAGCAAATACTGTCGGCACCATACCGATTTGCAAATGACATTGGCAGGTCTTTTTTATGAACTATACGAATCCCGGGGCAACCTTAATGTTACGGCCGCTATCACAGGTTCAGGCGGCATCGCCTTAGCCGAAAAGCTTGATCTGCCGTTTGTTCAGGAAGTTATTGCCGGCAGCACAGCGGTTGAACGCTTTATCCCGGACGTTAAAGTCATTATCGAATTAGGCGGCGAGGATGCCAAAGTCACTTTTCTCGATCATGGCCGCGATCAACGTATGAATGGGATTTGCGCCGGCGGGACCGGCGCTTTTATTGACCAGATGGCGATCCTCTTAAAAACAGACTCCGCCGGCCTTGACAAACTGGCCGAACAGCATAGCGTTATTTATCCGATTGCCGCCAGATGCGGCGTATTTGCTAAAACCGATATTCAGGCGCTGCTCAATCAGGGGGCAAAAAAAGAGGATATCGCCGCCTCAATCTTTCAGGCTATCGTCAATCAGACGATCGGCGGTCTGGCCGCCGGACGAAAAATATGCGGTAAGGTGGGCTTGCTTGGCGGGCCGCTGCACTTTTTACCGCAACTGAGGCTGAGATTTCAAGAAAGTCTTGGACTTACCGACGATATGGTGGCGACGCCGGATAACGCCGAAGTTTATATTGCCATCGGCGCGGCTCTCACGGCCAATCAAACCGCACAAAATACAACGCTAAAAGAATTGCTGGGACTAATCAATAAAAGTGGCAATGATAGCTTATATAAAACAAACGTATTGCCGCCGCTGTTTGCCGACCGGCACTCCTATGATGAATTTGTGCAGCGGCACAGTCAGCACAAAGTCGTAAAAAAAGAACTTGACTTATATAAAGGTAACTGTTATCTGGGACTTGACATCGGCTCGACAACCGGCAAGGCCGCACTGATTGATGATCACGGCAGCCTGCTCTATTCCTGTTATCAAAGCAATGAGGGCAGCCCGTTGTTCAGCGCCGTAAAAATACTGGGGCAGGTATATGATCACTTACCCAAAGGCGCCGTAATCAGCTACGCGGGGGTTACCGGTTACGGTGAGGACTTAATTAAAACAGCTTTTAACTGCGATATCGGTGAAGTTGAAACAGTGGCTCATCTGACCGCCGCCGACCATTTCTTGCCCGATGTGGATACGATCATCGATATTGGCGGACAGGATATGAAATACCTGAAAATTGACAACGGCGTTATCGACCAAGTAGTGTTAAACGAAGCCTGCTCCTCCGGCTGCGGTTCGTTTATAGAAGCATTCGCCAAGTCAATGGCTATGACAGTAGAGGACTTTGCCGCCCACGCGGTAACTGCAGCCTCCCCGGTTGATCTTGGCTCACGCTGTACAGTATTTATGAATTCTAAAGTCAAGCAGGCGCAAAAAGAAGGAGTACCAATCGGCGATATTTCCGCCGGGCTCAGCTATTCGGTAATTAAAAACGCCCTCTATAAAGTCATCAGATTAAGAAACGCTGATGAATTAGGCGACAAAATTATTGTTCAGGGCGGGACATTCTTAAACGACGCGATCTTACGCTGTTTTGAGCTAATTACAGGCAGACAGGTAGTACGTCCCGATATTGCCGGTTTGATGGGGGCATATGGCGCGGCTTTGCTGGCCAAAAAAGCTTGGCGGCAAGGAGCAAAAAGCTCTTTGATCTCACAAAACCAACTGGTAAATTTCAGTGCAGATTCCCGTATATCCCGTTGTCAGAAATGCGCCAATAATTGTTTGCTGACGATCAATTTATTTGACAACGGTAAAAAATATATTTCCGGTAACCGCTGTGAAAACGGCATCGGCGAAGTTTCGGTTAAAAAAACTGCCAATCTTTATCGCTACAAATTGGACAGGCTTTTTGACTATCAGCCTTTGACCGAGGAACAGGCGCCCCGGGGTACCATCGGTATACCCAGAGTATTGAATATCTACGAAAACTATCCGTTTTGGTTCAGATTTTTTACCACGCTTGGGTTTAGCGTTGTATTGTCGCCTATTTCCACCCGTGATCTTTATGAGCTTGGCATGGATACGATTTCTTCGGATACGGCCTGTTATCCCGCAAAAATGGTCAACGGACATATCATATCGTTGATTAATCAAGGAGTAAAACGAATTTTTTATCCCTGTATCCCTAAAGAAAGAAAGGAAATAATGGCTGCCGATAATTATCATAATTGTCCGATGGTTATCGCCTATGCCGAAGTAATTAAATCTAATATTGACGCTCTTACTGACAATCAGGTAAAGTTCCATCACCCATTTTTGCCTTATAACAATAAGAAACGCCTGACTATGCGTTTGCATGAAGAATTTGCGCCGGATGGAATCAGCTTCGAGGAAATTGTTGAGGCGGTAGAACTGGCCTGGCAGGAGGATCTGCAATATAAATCCGATATCCGCCGCAAGGGAGCAGAAGTTCTGCGCCAATTGCACGCCAATGACGGTTATGGCATCGTTTTATCAGGCAGGCCGTATCATCTTGATCCGGAAGTAAATCACGGCATTGATCATCTTTTAACATCTTTGGGTTTTGCTGTTCTTACCGAAGACGCCGTGGCTCACCTCGGCCATGTGGAGCGTCCACTGAGAGTATTGGATCAGTGGATGTATCATTCACGTCTTTATGAGGCCGCTGATTTTGTTGCTAAAAGCGACCGGTTAGAATTAGTACAACTTAATTCATTCGGTTGCGGCCCCGACTCGATAGCCGCCGAACAAGCCCAGGAAATACTGCGTCGACACGGTAAATTTAATACTGTCATCAAAATAGACGAAATCAGCAACCTCGGCGCGGTCAAAATCCGCTTAAGATCACTGCAAGCAGCTATAGCGGCAAGGAACAATCACCATCAACAGCAATTATTCGATCTCGTCGAACAGCCTGTAATGAACATTATTGACACAACTAATATTAACAATTACAAAATACTGGCGCCGCAAATGTCACCCATCCACTTTGAACTGATCGAAGCGGCGGCGCGCTCCGAAGGGTTCCAGGTAGATATACTGCCCACTGTGGAAAAAGAAGACATTGAGTTAGGCTTAAAATATGTCAATAACGACTCCTGTTATCCGTCAATAATTGTTATCGGCCAGATATTAAGAGCATTGCAATCCGATAAATATGATATTGATCATACGATCTTGATTATGCCCCAGACCGGCGGCCCTTGCCGCGCCAGCAATTATGTGGCTTTGTTAAGAAAAGCTTTGAGCGCGACAGGTTTTGGCAATATTCCCATCATATCTTTTAATATATCCAAACTAGAAAAGAACCCTAAATTACAGTTCGCCCCCTTATTAATCAAAAAGGGGCTGATGGCGGCTGTTTACGGCGACCTGCTGATGAAAGTACTCTATCACACACGCCCCTATGAATTGCACAAAGGTTCGACCAATCAACTGTACGATCAGTGGATGGCCAGATGCAAAGAGCAACTTAGCGAAGGCAACCGCCAGCAATTCCGCCGCAATCTCGGCCAGATAATCAGCGACTTTGAGCAAATACCGATATCGGACGAGAAAAAACCCCGCGTTGGTCTGGTGGGCGAAATTATGGTCAAATATCATCCGACTGCCAATAATAATTTAGTTGATTTGATCGAAGACCTGGGTGCGGAAATGGTAGTACCGGGGCTGGTGGACTTTTTCTTTTATTGCGCATCCAGCGGTAAATCCAACCATCGCTATCTCGACGGCAGCATAGCCAGAAGGATTTTTGGCAATCTGACCATAAAATTTGTTGATGGTTATTATAAAGATATGCGTAAAGCGCTGAAAAACAGCCAAAAGTACAGCACTCCTCTGACTATAAATGAAATGGCTAAAAAGGCCGCACCTTTTGTTTCTATCTGCAACCGCTCCGGCGAGGGCTGGCTGCTGATTGCGGAAATAATCGAATTGATCGAGGATGGGGCCAACAATATTATCTGTATGCAGCCGTTTGCTTGCCTGCCCAATCATATCTGCGGCCGCGGCATGGTCAAACCGATCAAAGAAGCATATCCTGAGGCCAATATACTGACCGTTGACTATGATTCCGGCGCCAGCGAAGTTAACCAGATCAACCGCATCAAACTAATGTTAAGCAGCAGCTTCAGCGTATAAACAATCTTAAAACACAAGAAAGCCGCACCATACTGGTGCGGCTTTTACTTATTGTATTTTAGCTAACTATTCTGTAATAAACCTTGGCGGTAAACATATAGACCAGACAGTAAATTATGGCAAACACCAGTATGGTAACGCCGGTGCAACTAATAAACAACGATATATCGGTAAGGCTAAGCACTGCCAATAGCTTGGTGATAATTTTGAAGGCAAAAGCAATGTGGATGACTGCCACAATCAACGGCAAGAAGAACACGGTTAATATCTGACTGCGCACGGTAGCTTTTGTTTCCGCACGGCTCATACCCACCTTCTTCATGATTTCAAAGCGCTGCTTGTCGTCATAACCTTCCGATATCTGTTTATAATAAATAATCAGTACCGTTGCCAGCAAGAACAAAAGACCGAGGAACATGCCAAGGAAGAGAAACCCGCCGTAAGCAGAGTAAATATTGCCCGCCATCAGGCTGCGCGTCTCTGACTCATAAGTATCGTATTGACCAGCCAATTCCGTAGTCAGACGGGTTCTAATCGCATCAAGCAGTTGTGACGGCGCGCCGTCGCTGCCGGGCAGATTGAAACCAAGATAAGCATTGGGCGGATAATCCTGACCATTATCGCCGGGAATCTCGCCGGTCAAGGCTTCAGCCATTTTATTGCCGATAAATAAGCTTCTGTTCCAATCGTCCTCCTCTTGATAGTATTGGAAACTGACCATGTCATAGGCATCAAGACCCGATTTGGCAACTTCTTCTTTGACGATAGTTGACATCTGTTGGTAGGCTTGATCCTGACATTCATACAAGTAGATCTGCACGTTGCGTGGATATATCAGGTTGAGAGCATCTTCCACGCCGATATACATGCAAACAGATGTTGATACCATCACCAGTACCATCGTGCAAAGGATGCAGATGCTGGCCAAACCGGCGGCGTTTTGCTTCATGCGGTAGAGCATACCGGAAACCGCGCTGAAATGGCGGGGTTGATAGTAGTATTTTTTATTGCGGCGCAGCATTTTCAACCAAGCGATACTGCCGGCTGTAAACAGGCAATATGTACCGATGATAACCAGTATAACTGCAATAAAAAACATGCCAATAGCTGCAATAGGCGATTTGATGTACAAGGCCAGAAAGTATCCTCCGCCCAACGTCAGTATACCGATTACCACCAGCGGCCACTTGGTTTTTGGCTCCCGTTCACCGTGGTTGCCACCGTATAGCAGCTCAATCGGCTTGGAAAGTTTGATCTGAAAAAGGTTGAACAGCAGTATCAATAAGAAGATGGCGCAAAACAGTACCAAAGTCATTTGGATAGCTTGCAAACTGATATTAAACCCCAGCGTTACCTTAAAATCAACTAGGCGCAGAAGCAGCATAAACACCAGTTTGGAAAAGAGAATGCCGCCCAGCAGCCCGCCGGCCAGGCTGATGACAGTAACATAGACCGTCTCAAAAAACAAAACTTTAGCGATATGGCGCTTGCCCATGCCGAGAATATTGTAGAGCCCCAGTTCCTTTTTACGGCGTTTGATCAGAAAGCTGTTGGTGTAAAAGAGAATAATAGTTGCAAATATGCCGATGACAACAGTGCCGAATCCCATCATCGCCGATATCGTCCCGGCGCCCTGCATATCTTGTAATCCGGGATTGGAGGCAATAAACGACATGATGTAAAACATGGCCACCGTAGCAACACAGGTCAGCAGATACGGCAGATAGAATCTGCTGTTTTTGCGGATATTGCTGACAGCCAGTTTCGGGTAGAAACCGCTTTTACCCATGATGCTCACCACCTGTTGCGATAACAGTCAGCGTATCAGAAATTTTTTGATACATCTGCTCCTGAGTCTGTGATGCCTTGTATATTTGGTGGAATACCTCGCCGTCACGCAAAAACAATACCCGTTGGGCATGGCTGGCGGCTTTAACGCTGTGGGTAACCAAAAGAATAGTCTGCCCCGCCGCGTTAATCTCGTCAAACAGACGCAGTAACCCGTCCGAGGCATGGGAATCCAAGGCGCCGGTCGGCTCATCGGCCAAAACCAACTGCGGTTTGGTGATCAGCGCCCGGGCTACTGCCGTGCGCTGTTTCTGCCCGCCGGAAACCTCATAAGGAAACTTGTTCAAAATATCGCAAATACCTAACTGTTGTACAATCGGCTGCAACCGCTGTTTCATATCGTCATAGTTTTTACCTGCCAATACTAGCGGCAGATAAATATTATCTTCGATCGAAAAATTGTCGAGTAAATTGAAATCTTGAAAGACAAAGCCGAGATTATCGCGGCGAAAAGCGGATATCTGCTGCTCGCTGATCGTCATAATACTTTTGCCGGACAATACCACCTCGCCGCTGGTGGGCTTGTCGAGCGAAGCGAGAATATTCAGCAACGTCGTCTTACCGGAGCCCGATTCGCCCATAATGGCGATATATTCTCCCTGCTCCACCGAAAACGAGACATTGGTTAGCGCCTGCACCTTATTGCCGCCGAAGCGGGTGCTATAAATTTTCTTAATATTTTTTACTTCCAGTAATGTCATTGATCCAACCTCCAATAGCATTTTACAGCTAAATCATAACAAAAGGCCGCCATGCCTGCCATAACTTTGGCTTACATTTCGGCCCGCTAACTTACATTATTGTCACATTTGATTTGCTCCTATATATTACTACTCAACCGTTAAAGCAACCGTATCCAAGCCGATCGTTACTTTGGTGCCTTTGCCAACCTCTGACTTTAATGTAATAGTATGACCGAGCTTATCGAGAATCCTTTTCGTTAAATACAGTCCGATACCGGTTGATTTTTTATCGGAACGGCCATTGTAGCCGGTAAAACCTTTTTCAAAGACGCGCGGTAAATCCTCGGCTCGTATACCGATACCGCTATCCTCAATAATCAAAGTATTGCCTTGGGTATAAATAGCAATGCTACCGGCGGCGGTATATTTCAAAGCATTGGACAGGATTTGCTCAATAACATAGGTCAGCCACTTTTCGTCGCTTAAGACGGTGATGCCACTGGGCTGGAAGTTAAGTTTGATTTTCTTCAATATAAACATTTGGGCGTATTTACGCACCGCCTGACGCACTATCTCATCGAGCTGATAATTTCTTAAAATAAAATCGTTACTGGTACTTTCGATGCGCAAATATTGCAGTACCATCTCCACATACTGCTCTATCTTAAATAATTCGACCAACAGCTCGGCATTTTGCCGGTTTTCATTAGACTGTAAAAGCAGCTTGATGGCGGCAATCGGTGTTTTGATCTGGTGCGCCCAGAGCGTATAATAATCGACCAATTCGCTTTTATCGTTATCCGCCGCCGACTCAATACGCGTTTTTTGATCATAAAGAATACGGATCAACTGCTGATAGTCCTGGTCCAATAATCCCTGGGGCTGAGGTAATTCATCCAGCCCCATAGTTATGCGGGAAAATAGCGACGTTAGCATGCGATGGCGCTGGACATGCCGCCAAAAGCCGAACAAAAATAAAATTATGCCAATAAAGAAGCAAAGTACGGTTGCATAAACAACCGCGTCAAGAGGCAGCCGGTAGAGGTAAAACACCAGAGCAAAAATGGCCGTAAACGCACAAAGCAATATGATGATTTTATAGTGCCTCTTGAGATATGCTAATAACATTTTTTCACCCCACCAGATAACCGAGGCCCTTTTTGGTTGTGATAAAATCCGTCAGCCCCACTGATTCCAGTTTGCGGCGCAGGCGTGTAACGTTAACGGTCAAAGTGTTTTCATCAACAAAGCTGTCGCTTTGCCACAGACGGGTCATGATCGCCTCACGGCTGACAATGCTGCCCTTGTTCTCCATCAGCAACTGCAGTATTTTACATTCGTTTTTGCTCAGTTCTATCTTCTGATTTTCATAGCTTAACGTAGCATCGGCGATATTTAACACCGCTCCGCCGCACTCCAAAAGTTGTGTTGCGCCGCCAAAATCGTAAGTGCGGCGCAGCAATGCCTGTACTTTAGCAGTAAGCACGGATAAATCAAACGGTTTGGCAATAAAATCGTCTCCGCCCATATTGATAGCCATGACGATATTGATATTGTCGGAAGTGGAGGAAATGAAAATAACAGGCACTTTTGACACCTGGCGGATCTGACTGCACCAATAATAGCCGTTAAAAAACGGCAAAGAGATGTCGAGCAACACCAATTGCGGGTCAAAATCGACGAATTCAGCCATAACATTACTAAAATCCTCAACGCATTTGGCCTCGCAACCCCAGGTAGATATATGCTTTTTAATCGTTTCGGCAATAATGCCGTCATCCTCAATGATCAAAATCCGATGCATGAGGTTTCCTCCAAATTATACTTTTTAAATCTATTTCCATTATTTACCAAAGTATATCATTAACTAATCTTCATAAACAAGCCATATTGCCAAATATTGATAAAACAGAAATAAGAATGCTAGCTTAAACAATAAAATCATCAATTTATTTTTTTTATTTATTTTTTAATATATATCCAATAAAAGTAAAACAAAATCCATTATATTTCAATACTAAAAATAAAATGGTAAATATTGCATTTTTTTTTAAGGAACAAATCAATTATAATGTTACGCAAGGAGGTACAATGCAAAGAATACCTAAAGCAAGGAGGTAATTAAGAAAAACACTATAAATAAGAATTCCAAGGAGGTAACACGAATGAGTAAACGTATGTTGTTATTGGCGGTGATAATCTTTATCCTCGCTATGGCGGTTACCGCTTCGGCGGTATGTAATACATCAACCAGCGACTACACTGCTTCGAACTGTGATACTTGCTCTAATTGCGATATTGCATCCTGTTTATCTTGCATTAACTGCGATAACGCAAACTGTGACTCTTGCTCAAACTGTCAAAACTATACTGATCTTACAAACTGTTTAAATAACGGAACCTGTCCGACAGCGTCGTGGACGGCAGATTACAGTAAACTTTCTGCTGCGTTAAACGATGCCTCAACCTGTGCTAACAGTGGATGCGGGTACAAATGCCCCGCCGTTGAAAATGCAAGCACCTGCCAATCCGGCAACTGCACTTCCGGCAACTGCACAAGTACCAGCGCGGCTAGCGATACTGGAAATGGCAGCGACACCTGCCCTTCCGGCAACTGTGTAAGCACTGATTCTGGTACAAGCACCTGCCCTTCCGGCAATTGTGCCAGTAACTGTACTTCCGGCAATTGTGCCAGCAACTGCACTTCCGGAAACTGCCTCGCGAACCTATGCAAAACACTGAACCTCTCGTCCGGGACGCTGTGTAACTTACAGAATTATGACTGCGGCTATCAATATTGTTTTGAAAACTGCCAACCGCAGTCCTCAGATCAACCTGCTGAGGATACAACCGATACTAACACACAGACAGATACTAATACCACAACCGATACAAACACTACAACCAATACAAACACCACAACCGATAATCCAACAACAGCAACAACGACTGACAATCTTACATATGAACAACAGGTTGCACAACTTGTTAATCAGCAGCGGGCAGCTAATGGACTCGCTCCTATAACGCTGAACACAGATTTGTCTACTGTTGCCAGAGCAAAATCCCAGGATATGCATGACAACAACTATTTTGATCACACCAGCCCTACATACGGTTCGCCGTTTGAGATGATGACTGCCTTCGGCATTTCCTATAGCTACGCCGGAGAAAACATCGCCATGGGTTATGCAACACCTCAAGCCGTAATGGACGGATGGATGAATTCACCCGGACATAGAGCCAATATCTTGAACCCGAATTATACTCAAATTGGCGTCGGCTATGTTGCTGATGGTAGTTACTGGACCCAAGAGTTTATAGGATAAAAAATAATAAACTAAAGTTCAATATATAATATAAAACCGTACTAAAAAGTACGGTTTTATATTTATTTAGCACCTTCATTAAAACATTTTTAAACCAGCGCATTTGGAGTACTATCAACTTCTATTGCCATCGCGTATTTTTCTTAGGTTCATATTTTCTGGGTTCATTTATTCTTCGTTCTCTTCTTATTTTACCAGTATTATCTGTTGGGGTAGCTTTACTCCGTGGAGGATTGGCTGAGGAAGTTCTTGATGTTGCATATCTCCTGCCTGATGCCACTTTTGGTGTTATTGTTGTATCGATTAACGGGTAGGGATGATTTTTTACTTCTGTGATCGATTTTGATATTAGCTTTTGGATGTCACGCAACAAGGGTTTTTCTTCATAATCACAAAATGAAATTGCTGTACCTCCAAGACCGGCTCTACCTGTCCGACCAATTCTATGAACATAGGTCTCGGGCACTTCAGGCAAATCATAATTGATCACGTGAGATAGCTCTTCGATATCTAAACCACGAGCCGCAATATCTGTTGCAACCAGTATTCTGGTTTTTCTTTCTTTAAAATTATTTAAAGCTAATTGCCTGGCCGTTTGCGATTTGTTGCCATGAATAGCTTGTGCCTTTAGCCCTTCTTTTTCTAATGCTTTAACTATTTTATCTGCTCCATACTTTGTTCTTGAAAATACCAGGGCAGAAATAATAGCTTTGTTTTTTAATAAGTGAACCAGCAGACTTGTCTTATTAACTTTGTCTACATAATAAAATTCTTGTTCCACAATATCGACGGTAGATGCAACCGGAGTAATCTCTACTTTTACAGGGTCAATCAACATCGTATCTACAAGCTTGGCAATTTCCGCAGGCATGGTAGCCGAAAAACACATTGTTTGTCTTTTTTGAGGCAGATAGGTAATTATTTTTTTTACATCGTTGAGCATGCCCATATCCAGCATTAAATCTGCCTCGTCAAGCACAAAATATTTCACTTGCGTCAAACTAACAAATCCTTGATTTATCAGATCCAAAAGTCTGCCGGGGGTTGCTACTAAAATATCTATGCCTTTTCCTAAGTCTCTTGTTTGCGGATGTTGGCTCACGCCACCATAGATAACCAGCGTCTTAAGACTTAAATATCTTCCATAAGACTTAAAACTAGCTGCTATTTGGATGGCTAATTCTCTTGTTGGAGCTAATACTAAGGCCTTTATTTGTTTGCGATCTTTTAGGGACCTTTGTTCATATGACAACCCTTGTAATATAGGAATAGCGAAAGCCGCGGTTTTCCCTGTTCCTGTTTGAGCGCATCCTAATAAATCACACCCTTCAAGCAGAGGCGGAATAGCCTTAGCTTGAATAGGAGTAGGCTGAGAATACCCTTCGTTTTTTAAAGCCCTTTGAATTGGCTCAATTAAATCTAAATCTGTAATTATCAATTTTTCTCCTTTGGTTAGATATCGATTTGGAATCACTTCCACATGATCATGTATATATATTATTTTTATTATATCATATCCGCTGATGCGGATATTGCTGGCTTTTCCCCTGCCGGGAAAAGCTTAAGCTTAAATAGACGCTCAGTCGCCAGTGTCTGTGCAGCTATTATA
>DFZA01000009.1:501435-567635 GCA_002382665.1 Peptococcaceae bacterium UBA4068
GTGCAGCTATAAAATAGACGCTCAGTCGCCAGTGTCTGTGCACTATTATATCATATATTTTAACAAGCTGTTATTATTTTCAAATATCTGCTCATGCTTTTAATATTATATACAGCTTTAACATTTTCCAACCTTAATAAAGATGCCGACACTCCAATGTCTCTCTTAATACCATCCGAACATCGTGCCTAAAGGTCTGATCGGCGCGGAAATTCCAGGATATGCATGACAAAAAATATTTCGACCATACCATCCCTACATACGGTTCGCCGTTTGAGATGATGACTGCCTTTGGTATTTCCTATAGCTACGCCGGAGAAAATATCGCCATGGGCTATGCCACACCCCAAGCCGTGATGGACGGATGGATGAATTCCCCCGGACATAGAGTCAATATCTTAAACGCCAACTACCCTCAAATCGGCGTCGGCTATGTTGCAGACGGTAGTTACTGGACACAAGAATTTATCGGCTAATATATCTTCACTTTGTTTTAGCATAAATACAGAAAACCGCACTTTGTAGTGCGGTTTTCTTTCCGACTTAATATGATAATCAGGACATTACTGACAATATGTTAATTGCATGCATATAATATTATGACAAGCATAAATCAGATAAATTGATATCAGAAACGGAGTGTTTAAAATGTACAGAAACAATTTTTCTTGCCAAGGTGGCTATGATCGTTGGGACCGTAATGACCGTTGTGACTGTAGTGACCGTTGTGATTGTATTGACCGTTGTGACCGCTGTAACCGTTGTAACCGTTGTGACCGCTGTAACCGCTGTAACCGTTGTAACCGCTGTGGCTGTTGCAACTTTTGCAGCTTTTGCAGCCTTTGTAGCTTTTGTGGCTTCTGCGGCTTTTTTCGCTTTTAATGTTTAAGCGTTTTTAGTTAGAGTGAAACAATTAAATTAAATAGTATTATATCTTAAGACTAATAATCTTTATGGTTATAGTCTTTTTTTTACCCCTTTTGCAATAAATAAATACCCGCAAAGCATTTGCTTTGCGAGTATTAAAGATAAATTAATTCTCAGTCATCGGTAGTTAATTTCCATACTTCACAACCTTGGAACGGATTTGCTGTGCCGATATAAAGACTGCCGTCTTTTGACACCAGCGTTGTCCTAAGGCCATAGTTATATTTGTTGTCAAGACCATTGATACTGATATAGCAATAATCTTTGCCGTCGCTGCTGGTAAGAAAATCAAAACCGTAGCTTTCAGGGTACAATTTAAGGCTTGCCAGAAAACTCTTTAGCCATTCGAGAAAATTAAAGTTATCTAAACTAAACATCTGAGCCAAAGCCGGGCTTATATTTGCCTGGTTGATTCCCGCATTTCCCAAGAGTATTCCTATGTTTTGCAGATCTAAGTCTGCTATTTTTGTACCGAGCAGACCCTCTATGATAGTTGCGGCAAGGATGGCATCATCCCAGGTTCCTATATATAGTTTTTTATTATAGCTTTTTATCTGCCAGCAATAAGCATTAAACATATTGCCAAAACCTGAATCATATATTCCCTCGTTTCTGGTACCGGTTATAGGCTGAGTGGGAATCAGGGGCGCGCTGCCTACTATCACCTGCCATTGATCATCATCATTGATTCTGATTAAATCAAACCCTTTGGGCGGCACAAGTGTTTTATTAGGATCTACACTGACTATGCCTACCCAGATACCGGTGCCGACATAAACATGGTTTTTAAAAACCTCCATGCTCAGTGGCAGTTCGTTCAAAGCATCTCCTGCGCCTTTATCTACCACCAGCTTCCAGCCCGAATCCGGCTCGACACCTCTTGTTCGCCATACTGCAAATCCGCCGGCCGGTGCGGTTCCTATGTACAGGTGATTTTTAAAACTGACCATCGATTGGATCTCACCTGTCGGCCCTCCGGCAGGCATTGTAATAGCAGTCCAACCAGCCCTTGGGTTAGCGCTGCTGTATAAATATGTCTGCTGAGTTTCGTCCAAAGTCTTTGTAGCAGCCATATAGAGCATCCCCGCGTGTTCGATCATCGTTCTGGTACTGAAGCCGCCGGGAATGCCTTGGTCAATAAACTCCCAATCAACACCGTTATTTGACCATAATAAGTATGATTCGCTGGTTATGGTGAAGGCGCCGGCATATAGTCCGGTTTCACCCGTGCTGTCTTTGAATCTTATCATAAAACGAAATCCCATTATTGACAAATCGGCAGGGGCTTTGTATACTCTTTCCCATCCACTACATCCGTTTTTATTATAACGCCAAATCTCAGCGTTATTATCCAGATTTTCCGGTACCAAAATAGGCGGCGCTGGAATGCCAATTCCCTCATATACCTGATAAACAATATTTCTGCCGGTACCAACATAAATGTAACTCCCGAGTTCTTCCATGCTCCAGGCATAGTTGTTTTGTTTGGCGTTATCCAGATTATCTATATCGAACCCATTTACCTGAGTAATTTCTTCATAATAGTTATTAATAGTTATCATCCTTTGCATTTTTGTAGGTGTTATCAAAGAAATACCACCCTGATATATTATATGAAGCACCCGGACAAGATGTTTTTGGCCTGCTCCGCTTGCTTGCAGTAAAAAAAAAATCCGTACTGCATAACAGTACGAATTTTATATTTTATATTTAAACTTCAACAGGTAAAGTCAGAAATACACCGCCCATACCCGTTGGCAATGCAGCCATTATTCTCGGGTATAAATCAAATGCTGTTTGCTTTAAATAATTTTGGGCAGATACGTTTGTTATATTAGTCAGCTCGCATACTTCCTGAGCTGCCGCCGAAAGTCTACTAATTGCATCTGCTTTAGATAAATCAGCAAATATCTCTGTAATCACACAGCGGGTATCCGCAGAAATATCAAGCGCAAAAACATCTCGCCCGACTAGCGCCAGGCCGATGGCATTTGTCGCAACAGGATCATAGAGATTGATTAGCAAGCCCCTATAATCACGGCAATAGCAATTGAGTAATAATTTAACTTTTTTAATATCAAAGCAACCGATAAACCGGTTTTCTATCAGCATCCGCTGCAGAAAATCATTGATATACTCGATACCGAGGAGTTGATCGGTAACCGGGTGGCAAAGCTGATAGTCAATATCAGCCGGTATTTCATGAGCAAAAAAACGGTGGTCATACCTTTTAAAAAATGCAGTAATGCCTTTTATTGTGTCAACATACGAAGTGTTTTTAATCGCAGGCGCGGTATGCATTACTTCCAGCAACAAAGTTTTGCCATAGGCGATTTTTTTCTCAATCTCAGCTTGACCGGCTCTGAGAATCTGCTGCAAATTATCATTGCTCAGCAGTTCGGATAAGCTACAAATTTTTGCTTTGAGACAGATTTGCAGTGTAAAACAAATTGAGTTAAACAGCTGCTCCGCTGTTTCTACAGGCACTGAGCTACTGTCTGACATCGTATGTCTCTCGGTGCGTTGGCCAAGCAGCTGCCACAGCTTGATTTTGAGCAAAGTAATTTCTTCGTCACTCAGCGGCATTTCGGCTACTAAGGTTTCTGGTATCAATATGGATAAGTCGTTTGTCATTGCTTCTCCTTAAAATGGCCGTCCGTAGCGATCAATTTCATCAACATCATAACCGTAGCGGGTATTGCGGCAGAGTTCTTCCAATGTAGTGTTGCTCAAGTATTCCAGCGAACCCTGGCAGACGCCGTCAAAGCGATTCTTCATAAATCCGATCAGTTCATCGTCAGATATCATATCCATTGACTCATTTTTGAAGTAATAAAATGAATCCTGAAGCTCCAGTATGGTATCTGGATAATTTTCCTGAGTGATATATGGTGAGCTGCAAAAGGCAGTCAAAAGCTTCTTTAAGATACCCTGACCGAATTCAACGCGTCCGGTGTCTTTGAGCGCGGCAAAACGCCTTTCGGTCAGCTCATATATCTGCTGCTCGGAAAGGAACAAGTCAAAGCGCACCGTGAGTTCGTTGCATTCCCGCAGCTCGGCCATAGCTTGTTTTTTCTGCATATCTACAACGGCAAGCGCAAAACCGTCATCCATATTAACTCACCTCTCAAACTTAGTCTAACCTTATTTAGTATGTATTACAAGACTTGAATTTCAAGCCGATTTGTGGTATGATAATAGCGTAAAAAAAGACCGCACAACAGTTAAAATAGCTGCTATGCGGAATTTTTTATTTTAAATTAATTGTACATAGCTACCTGCCTTATTTTATCGCATAACAAGGCTGTAATTGGGAGAAATTAACTGTAATTGCAAACAAAAAAGGAGCGCCATTATGATCTTAGAAGATTATATTAACTATCTTAATGATAATAACGCTAATGGCGTCGTATCGCTGTTTACGGAAAACTGCCATTTTAATGACGGCGGCGCACGGACAGTTGACGCACCCGATTTGATTGCTGACGGCAAAGAAGAGCTTCGTGAATCATTAAAAATAGTATTTGGCCAGCGTAAAGTCAAGGCTGATATTGTTAAGCTAAATCCCAATTCCATGGAGTACGATGTCATTTTTGGCGACACCAAACTTACCTGTATCGGCTGCGCCACATTAAAAGATGGCTTGATCGACGAATATATCGTCAGGCCACGCTAATTTATTTACAAATCTCAAAGGGGCTTTGATTAGGGCCCCTTGTTTTTATTTAAAATTATCCAATGCCATTAGAGCAGCTCCCAGAGCGCCGCAAAGTTCCGGCTCGGCGGGAATAATCAACTTTTGTCCGAGCTTTTTCTCCAGTTCCTGCACCACACCGGCATTGCGGGCAACACCGCCTGTTATCATATAAGCTGGAACCCCTGCGGCTCTGCCGGCCAGCGCCGCAGTTTTTAAAGCCACAGCTTTATTGAGGCCGTGTACGATATCGGCGGCGGTACGGTTATCGGCAATCAGAGATACAACCTCCGATTCGGCAAATACCGTGCAAACGCTGGAGATAGTTAAATCCTTCTGCCAATCCAGCCCGACTATACTCATTTCGGCTACGTCCATCTCCAATGTCGTAGCCATCAGCTCAAGGAATCGGCCCGTACCGGCGGCACATTTATCGTTCATCACAAATGTGCGTACGCTGCCGTCATCGGCCAGGCCAATGACTTTGCTGTCCTGGCCGCCGATGTCGATAACGGTGCTGACTTCACCGTTAATATAGCGCGCGCCCCGGGCATGACAGGTAATTTCAGTAACCGCCTGATCCGCATCCGGCACAGCGTTGCGCCCATAGCCTGTGGCAACCAGATAATCAATCTGCGCTCTGTCAACCCCCAGCTTTTCTTTAACAGCCGCAAACGCTTTGGCAGCGCCGACAGCGGCGCGCGGGCCGGTTCTGACTGTCACGCCTCCCAAATAACTGCCATCAGCGGTGAGAACTACCATATTGGTGGTGGTAGAGCCGCTGTCAATACCGGCAACATAGCCGCTACCGCGTGTCGATAAACTTCGCGATACGTCGTTGCGGCCTCCCACGTCTCCTCGACGTATCTTTAATACGCCTGCGTCACCGCGTGCGTCCACGCCTGGTCTCGCTTGTTTCTCGGCACGCTGACCACTTTTTTGACAGTCTGCGGCAACATAGCTGCCCGAACCGCTTTTTTTCTTCCCGGCCGCTTGCCGCGCAAAAGCGGCATGCTCGGCAAAAGCGCCTAAACGCGTTGACAACTGCCCACCCGTCACCGGCAGATAATCGGCTTCGATCTTCAGCAGCGGCAATTTTGTCCCCTTACGTAACGAGTCGTATTCAAAAGCATAATAATCGCAGAACTTGACTGTGTTGTAGACGATGCCGCTCAACCCCGGCAGATTATAAAGCGCGCGACGCGTGGAAACGTCGCGCATCCGCATGCAGGGCGTCAGCGCAAGCAATTCACCCGCGTACCAATCCATCAGCGCATCAAAATCGTTAATCCCCTGCGGCGGCGCACCCAGCGACCTAGTACCGGCACAGGTCAGGTCAGCAACGGGCAACGGCAGCCGCGCGGAGATTTCCGCCAACAAGCTGTCGCTGACTCTGCCGCCTGCCACCGCAATGAAATTTTCCCGTGGCAGCGGTTTAGAGGCAACCGGGAAAGCCGCCCGGAATTTGACGGCGTCAAAAGTGGTATTTTTATACTTACCGTATTCCTCAGCCAGTCTGACCAGTTCCTTTTTCAATATATTCTGTGAACAGCCACCCACTTTATGCGGTAAATCCAACAGGAAGATAAAATCCAAATCGCCGCTGTTTTTTAAGATACCGTAGGCGCTACGCATCGAATCACAGCAATTAACCAGCGCTGCCTCGCGCAGCTTTTTATCACGGCAATGCTGCAAAAAGGCTTGCACATGGCAGCAGATAGAGCTGTGCGCAACACTTTCGGCGTAGCCGAAGTCCTCCGCGCCGCTGTTCAAAAATAACGGTTGGCCACCCAAAGCACCGAGCAGCTCAACCGGAGTATATTTGCAATTCCAGGCGATCATGCCCTATTCTCCTTTCCGGCGTTATATCCCAGCTGTTCCAAAAACGCCTGCAACCTCACAGCCGCTCTGCCGTCGCCGGAGCAACCACGGTCACAGCCGTCACCGTCTAAGACCAGCGTCGGCAGCCCCCGCTGCTCAAAGTATTCTTTGGCATACTGTGAACCGCCCAAAGTATGACGGCAGCCCCAATGGCAGAAATAGACAATGCCGTCAGCATTGAGCCGACAAGCGTACCGATATGAATTCTCCACCCTGTTTTCGATCGTGCCGTTGAAACTTGATTCAAGGATCCGCCGTGCCAGCGATTCGTACGGTTTGGTTGGGTCAACATCTATGAGTACAGCAGTATTGAGGTCGCAGCCGACGATCTCAACATTGCCGTTATAATCAAGTAACTGCCGTAGCGGTTCGTTGACATTTGGTAAGACATGCACCCAGAACAATCGTGGCCCGCGCCTCCCCTCGGGCAGCCTGGCTAGATCGGCGGCTAACATCGCCATATACTTAGCCACCTCCTGCTTGCCAAGTAACACCTGCGTCGCCAAAACATCCATCATCTCGGAAGTCATGCAAGTGTCAAGATACCTGGTAACCCGCGCGTCGAGATATGTCCGATAGCTCTCCAGCGCTTGCTGCGTCCAAAGCATACTTTGTCTCAACGCCTCATCATCCAGCTTTTTGCCGGTATGCCGCTCTATGAAAGCAGTCATCTCACGCAACTGATCAGCAACATACCGTAAGTTATCTTCCGTTGACTTGTCCGGCACATCGACGACATATTGCGGTATATCGTAATACTCGGCGATGCGGCGGAAGGAAAGCTGATTGGTATCGCAGGCATAAGTGGTATTGAGTATCAACGCCGGACGCGGCAACACGCCCGCTTCAATGCAGCCGATCAGTATGCGGTGATAGGAACAGAGTGTTTCCGGTATGCCGTTGCGCTCAGCAATTTCTAAAAAAAAGTTTTCGACAGCAGCACCTGTCAGATAGCAGGAGATACCCTCGGCAACCACCGGCTCGATGCCCATGGCATGCAGCACCTGACAGGGCAAAAAAATATTTACTAAAGCAGCTGCCCCATTATTATCATAACCGCGGCAGATACCGGAGGCCGTCAGATAATAAAGATACCGCTTAGAGGGCAGCAAAGGCCTGCTCGGCACTACCCGGGTCTTCATACCGTCTGTTTTATAAGCGGCTTTAAGCAGGCCGCGAACTACCTGCGGATGCTGTGGCACTAATTTATATATGGTTTTGCCAAATTTCTCTACAACTTTTCCCATCGGTAAAATCCCTGCTATTAATCATATTATAGGAAGTTAATTATACCATATATATCTTGAGGCACACAATAAAAAATGCCATGCGGCAATTGCCGCATGGCATTTTGATTGATAATTGTTTTAGTTCGCCAACAGATTATATAGAACCTGGGCAATTTCGGCGCGCGTGGTTTGGTCTTGCGGATTGATCATACCGTTATAGCCTGATACAACTTCGCCGCCGACCAGCGCCGTTACTGCTGCCACAGCCCACTCGGCAACCTGATCACCATCACTGAAGTCGGTCAGCTGCTGACCGCTGCCGGATGTCGGCAATTCGTCAATTATCGTCAGCACATTATAGAGCATCACCATCATTTCCTGACGGCTGATCTCCCGCTCGGGCGCATAGAGGTTGTTGCCCACACCGTTGACAATACCTAAGCCTTTGGCCGCCAACAGGTATTGCGTGTAATAAGTATCACCGGCGTCGGCAAACGGTTCTAAAGAAGCATATTCCGGATATTGATCAGGGGAGAGCCGGTAGGCGTTCATCAGCAAAACGATGAACTGCCCGCGGGTCAGATTGTCGTCCGGACAGAAACTATCCGCGGAAGTACCGCTGGTAATGCCGCGGGCAGCGATGAAATCAACCGCGTCTTTATACCAGGCTCCCGGTAAAACATCACTGAAACTGACCTGATTGTAACCGATAATAAACTGGGAGAAATGAGAGGTTTTAAAGATAACGGCTTTGCTCACGGCATCATAACAGCCTTGAATAGCCTGGAGGCTGCCGTCGTCTGCCAGATAGTAAATGACGACGCTCTCCGGGTCTTCTCCCGGCAAAAGCGTGTAAGGTATAGAGACTGTCGCGTAACCGCCGCCAAAATCAGAGACTAGCGTACCGCCGTTGGTAACGCTCAGATCATAAACCGGCCGGTCGCCGACAAGTGCCTGATCCTCTGATGATAAAGCGTCCAGATCGACAACGCCGGCAGATACAGTGACCGTACCGCCGCTTGCGGCCTCCGCAATGGTTTGCAGCGCCGTGCCGTCGAAAGTAACGGAAATAAACGGCGCAGTGATATTAAGTTTAGCATCGGAACCGTGGGCTATTTCTTGCAAATCACTTTGCGCTATGGTTATTTGCAGCTGCTCTATATCGTCCGCCCCATCAATTGCCAGCTCCAAAATATCATCATTGCCCGTACCGCCGGTCTGCCCGGCTTGGTCAAGCAAAGCATCGACTACATCCCCGGACACCTCTGCTGACGCTGTGCCTGATGACGTCGTAGCAGCAATTTCGGTTGCATTTGTAACAGAACTGCCGGATTGTTGCGTTGTCACAATGACGGTAGGCGTGGCAGGAGAGCTACTGCCACCGCCGGTGTTGGCCGTGGTGGTAACGCTCTTGGTGGTATAAGCGGCCTTATTGTCTGCTTCGTCTTTGACGATCACGTTGAAATAATAAGTCGTACCGGCGGAAAGGCCTGTTACCGCATACATATCAATCGCTGAAAAGTCGGTAAGCGCCGTACCGTTGGTTTCAATATCATCCACCGTGTCCAAATTATCATCGTCGGATACATAGACCCGGTATAACAGATTCCCTCCGGCGGAAACATTATCCTCAGCTTCCTCCCAGGCTAGTGTTACACCGTTTTTGGTGATGTTGGAGGTGGTAATAATGCTATCGGCAATAGCAGGAGCCTCAAGATCACCTGCCGGTTCCGCCTCCAGTACCGGGTACCCCTGATTGACGCCGCTTTCGATCTCCCAGCCATAATAGCCCGTAGTATCAGGCAAGCCGGCGTTAAGCGTATCAACAAAAGCAGTGGTCTTCATAGCGGCGGAAGACATCGACTGGCACTCGGCACTGCTGCCGTGTACCGTTGGCGTGTTAGAGCCATCAGACATAGCCGTAATCACAGCATCGGCGTTCCAATAACAATCGGCAAAGGCTGTATCTACATTATTTTGGCCATAAAAAGCTCCTATATAACCCCAACCGCTGCCGGAAACGTCGCCGGTGGCGTAGCAGTTTTGGATATCGGCCGCGCTGGTATAGGCATAGTTATAACCCACCAGACCGCCGGCAAACGGGTTATTACCGGCTACAATATTGCCGGTAGCACAGCAATTGCGGATATAGCCGTTGTTGAATGCTACCAGTCCACCGATATATGAACCGTTGGGTACCTCAATATCGACATCGGCCCAACTGTTGATGACCGTAGCAGTACAATTGGATCCTACCAAACCACCGGTAGTGGAATTTGCTGATATAAAACCTGTCGCGGAACAATGGTCGACAAGTCCGTAGTTAGCGGCAACAATTCCACCAACCCCACCGCCGCTGGCATAGATAGCCAATGAAGCTAAATTTGTATTACAAATAGTAGCGGTAGTGTTCGCATAACCGAATAACCCTATATATGATATATTTACCGGACTATCAGCTGAACCGATCCGCATATTGGACACAGTATGGCCGTTACCATTGAAGTAACCGGTAAAAGTCTCCGCGGTGAATTCGTCGTAACCGATAGGCTGCCAGCCATTCTGGGTATCATACCAAAACGCTTCATCCAACAATACCGGATCTAGATCGATATCCGCGGTCAGTATAAAACATTTGTCCAGATAATACCTGACGTTATGCAAATGGTAAGGCGTAGCGATCTGATACGGATCATTGTCAGTACCCGAGCCGCCGGCAAATAAGGCCGGCTCCACCGCCAGCTCAATTTTCACCGGGTCTGAAACCGTACCGGCCAGGTTTTTAACAGTGATATAGAGATCCAAGGCGCCGGATGATACAGGCAGTGTCGCGGTATTCGTACCCTCATAGCAAAGAATGCCGCTGCCGGTTGTATCAAAGCTCGGGGTGCCGCCCGGCTCAACAATATCGTAATAATACTCGCCCAGGCAATCGCTGTCAAAACTGATCTCAGCCTCCGCCGCCAGGTTATGCGCGCCGCTAGCATCAGTGATCACAGCCGGCGCAGCGCTCAACCCCAAGCCGACGCCGCTCAATACCGGCATGCCACTATTGACGCCGTCAATGATCTGCCAGGCGCGCCAGCTGTCTTCCCTGCCCGTCACCTCGGCGTCGTTGAGCAGGTCGGCAAAATCCTGCGATTGCATTTGGGCCGTTGTTTTGCCGGTACCACCGCCGCCGCTGGTATTGAGGTCTGAATTCCAGTAACTGTCGGTAACAGTAGCATCATACAAATAACCTACCAGGCCGAAGCCCTGACTCACAGGTCCGTTAGTATAACTTGCCTGTCCTGCGGCATAACTGTTTTGAATACCGGCCTCGGTACTACAGGAACCTACCAGGCCGCCTGCTGAACGAGTATACCAATATGCTGAAACCGCGCCGGTGGCATAACAGTTTTTGATAAACCGGTAATTGCTATAGCCTGCCAGGCCACCGGCATATTCCTGACCATAAACCGTACCGGTAGCGTAGCAATTGATGATATTTGAGCTATTATATGCCAGCAAACCGCCCGCCATATATGAACTGGAGACATTTCCGGTAGCATAGCTGTCGCTAACACTACCGCTGTTATCTCCGATCAGGCCTCCCAAATAGCCGATGCCGCTGACGTTGCCAGTCGCACTGCAACCGATTACCGGAGCAGAGGATTCACCGATCAGTCCGCCCACCTCGGCATATTGATAGCCGCTAAAAGCTATATCGACAGCGGCGCTGCAGCCGATCACCCCGTCGCAGTAATAATCCATATCGCCGACCAGGCCGCCGATATAGCCGTCGTCGGGGCTGATAACGTTGATTGTTCCCGCAACATGGCAAAAACGGATATCCGTACTGTTACCCTGGGCTGCCAATACGCCCACAAAGCAATCGTCATAGTTATAATCATAATGTTCCATAACAATATATATCGCGGCATTATCAACAACGACATTATGGATCACCGCGCTTTGCAGATAGCCAAACAGCCCTATATACTCTCCCATAGCGGGATCATCCGAGGTGCCGATGGCCATATTGCTGACCAGATGATTGTCGCCGTCAAAATTACCCATAAATTCCTCGGTGGCGGAAATACCGATCGGCCGCCAGTATCGCCCGCTTAAGTCGATGTCATCGGTCAGCTGAAAGTAATTATTATGATATCCGTTACCTTGGTCAACATCCCAGGCCAGCTGTGCCAGCTGTTGGGGAGTGGCGATCAGATAAGGGTCGCCCACCGAGCCGTCGCCGCCGGCAAACGGATACTGGCCGCTAGCAGTAATATCGTCACCCCAATATAACTCATCTATATCTAATTGCAGCGGATTGCTACAATTTTCATCAGCGTCCTTGACTACGATATAAATATCCCAGTCGCCGGCGCCCACATCGTCCAAATAAATTGTCTGTTCCGTAGTATCGCAGACGCTCCCCTCACCGCTGGTGTCGACATCAGGCTGCGGGGTTCCGTCAGCCACTACTGTGTAATAATAATTACCCGCCTCGTTGGAGGTAAATTTTACCCGTGCCGAAAAATCATAGTTTCTGACCACATCACCGGCAGTTAGCTGCGGAACGGACAGCGCTACAGTATTATATGTTTCTAATCCGATTGTCCAGGTAGGGGTGGTAAACCCGAGGGCGCCGCTATAATAATAAATTATAAAAGCCTCATCAGCGTTGCTGAAAACAAAGTTACCCATCGTCGGAGCATCGCCTGCAAAAGTTGCCGAAACCAACTGCGAACAGCCGCCAAACGCAAAATACCCTATTTCGGTAATACCCGAAGGTATGGTCACCGAAGTAAGGTTGGCACAATTAGCAAAGGTATCTTTATTGATGACCGCTAGAGAAGTAGGTATCGTAAACTCGCTGATGGCCGTATTGTTAAACGCTCCCTCTCCAAGCGCAGTAAGATTATTGCCGTCAATATTTATGTTAGCAAGGCTCGTACAATCAGCAAAGGCATATTTATCAATTGTTTCTAGGCTGGAGGGAATTGTTACCGTGGCCAGCTCCGTACTGTAAAAGGCATGCTGACCGATATATGTAACGCCCTCCCCCAGATCGACCGCAGTCAGCGTGCTGTTTTGAAAAGCGCCGGATTCGATACGCAGTACGCTATCGGGTATGATTACCGAGTGAATCGTGGTTTTATCAACAAAGGCATTGCTGCCAATTCTGGTTACCGGCTTACCGGCAATCGTGGACGGAATGGTTATATCCGTATCAATACCGGTATAACCGGTAATGGCCGCGGTCGTATCACCATCATAAAGCGTGTACTGCCAGTCTCCTTCCACGGCCGCGCTGGCCAGCAAAGACGGCAAGCAACATAAAGATACAGCCATGGCTATAATCAACAAACATAGAACGGTCTTTTTACCCATCAAGCTTTCCTCCCTCATATAATATCTTTTTATTCAGCTTTTCTTTTAAATCATCAAGCAAGCGGCTGGCACTTGCGGCAGCAGTGGAAATCGTTCCGGAATAAACATTTGTTTTAGTTTGGATTTCGATTTCGATATGGTTTTTTTCCGTAACGCTGACGCACAGCAAATCATCATCGTCAATAACGATGAGCTCCTCTTCGTTATCCAAGATGGTAATTCGTTGATCCTTAATACTCAGATTATATAATTTTGTTTCAAAAAACCCCGTTTTAAGTCGAAATTCATATATCATTCCACCACCTCAAAGATAGTATATATAAAAACAACTTGCAGAAAAATACAAAATAGCTATTTGTCATTGTCAAAGCCGGTTGGCATGATTTGTGCCAACCGTTGATTTTAGTAAATGCTTTCTGTTATACTTGGCAAAGGGGTGAGGGATATGCTATTTTGTGAAAAACTAGATTTTTTAATGAATATAACCAAGACAACCAACAGTGCCCTTTCGTTAAATACCAATCTTGATCCTTCCCATATCAGCCGGCTGCGTAACGGGCGAAGAAACGCATCAAAAAACAGAACTTTTATCAAAGCCATGGCCGAATATTTTGCCAAACGCTGCACCGAGGATTATCAACGTAAAGCGGTGCTAAATACTGTCAATGTCAATCTTTCATCTCCTGACCAAGATTTTGCAAAGTTATTATATGATTGGCTGAATAGTGAGCATCTGGCCGAAGTAAAAAGAGTCGAGGATTTTATTTCAGTATTTTCCAAAAATAATACAAGCAGACAAACTGTATCTGCCTATTCTAATACGCAAAATAAATCACCTGTCGAAGTTCCACATACTGCCGTTTCAATTTACTATGGTATCGAAGGAAAGCGACAGGCTGTTTTATGTTTTCTTTCGGAAGTTCTAGCCTCTCCAAGACCGCAAACACTGCTGTTGTTTAGCGACGAAGCTACCGACTGGATGAAAGCGGACATGGAGTTTGCGGCCCAATGGGCTTCTTTAATGTCCCAGGTAATCGCCCATGGCAATAAAATTAAAATCATCCATACTGTAGAACGGAATCTTGACGAGATGCTGGGCGCTATCAATCAGTGGGTACCTCTTTATATGTCCGGCGCTATCGAACCGTATTTCTACCCTAAAAAAAGAGACGGGGTTTTTAAACGGACTCTTTTCATAGCGCCAGCTTCGGCAGCAGTCATATCAAGTTCGGTAGGAAATATCGAAGACCAAACGGCAAATTTATTTATTAAAAACAAAAAAGCTATTAAAGCTTATACGGAAGAATTCAATCAATACTTAGCTTTATGTAAACCATTGATGCGCATATTTATGCCGGAGGATGAACAGGCTTACCTGGCTACAATGATTGAGTTCGAAAAAGAACAGACCAATACCATTATCAAAACAGAATCACTTTCACTGCTGACCATACCGGAAAATGTTGCTGAAAAAATCATCAACCGCTATCATAGCAACAAAGATATTTTTACCGAATATTTCCAATTAAGAACAGATAGTTTTATCAAAAATATACAGAAAAATAGTTTAACTGAGATTATTCAGCTTCCGCCTGTCGATACGGTAATCAACGAAAAGGTCAAAGTAACTTTTTCCGATATGTTGAATCGCAATACCGCCTATTATACGGTTGAAGAGTTTATATTACATATTGAAAACATCATCCAAATACTTTTAATTTATAAAAATTATCATATTTGTTTGTGCGAAAACTCATCGGAAAATAACTTTATGATATATGCCAAGGAAGATTTAGGCACAATCATCGCCAAAACATCCGCTCCGGCGGTTATTATCGCTTTGAATGAAAGTAACATGACCGCCGCGTTCTGGGATTACTTAAGAAATCTGATCGGATTTTATGCTTATAGGAACTTAGATAATCAGGCCGTTGCCAATATATTGCGTGACTACATCCAAAAAATAAAACAAAATCAAAATAATCATTAGAGATAACATAAAAAATGATTGCCATGCTGAACAACATGGCAATCATTTTTTATTTTTAATCTAATTTAAACTAGCCTTAATTTGCTTCAAAAAAACTTTGGATTCTATAAGCTGCATTTTCTCTAAGATTATAGTAATAAAAAGGATAGTCAAAGCTGTGGAAAACACCTCTGCCAAATACCACATTACCGGGAGCCCAGGTATCCACATCTACGGTGCTGCAGATCAAAACGCCGTTTTCGCTGTCTATATAAGCGTCCGCAAAGTTCATAACTTGTTTGAATTCCCCGTTTTCATCCAGCACTACCGAACCGTTTGTGTTCAGCATAATAGAACCAAGGTTTTCAGCAGCCGCGGCATAAGTATCGTCTCTTGTCCAAGTAAGCGGATTTATGACAAGAGCATCCGGCAATACAATAGGATTATTACCCTCGATTGTTGGCGCCTGAGTGTTATAGGATATAATAACTCCCGTGTCGTCGGCCCCTTCGGCAAATTTCAGATGCGGATTTTCTGCCAGATATTCTTCAGTAACTGAGTAGCCGATCACATATGCGGCAACCATTCTGTTATAAACATCGGGATGCTCAGCCATATACTCCGACAGTAAATATAGCAGCATGTTGGAACCCTGCGAATGACCGGCCAATATAAACGGACGGCCATTATTGAAATTCTCAATATAATATTCAAACGCGGCAAATACATCCTCTTTCGTCATGCCACTTAAAAGCTCATCCTGCGCTTCCAGTGATAGTGAGAGACAAGTTGTCGCATCCGCCTGCCTGTAATATGGGGCATAGATGTTTCCCTCTGTTGCAAACGCTGTTGCCTGTCTGGAAAATGCCAAAGTGGCGTTACTACGCATCATCTCGTTATCGATGCCACATACGATCGGGTCGCTGGCAGACAGCTTATAATAAGCTGTCGGATAAAGGTAAAATATATCAACATCCTTATCAGCGGCAGACGAAAGTGCCAACCAATTATCTGTTGCTGCATAATCTACGGCTGCAAATTCACCATCGGAAGCTGAATCATTAATTAAGCCGGACTTTATCAACAAACGCTGTACAACTACCGCGACTTCGGCGCGGGTGATATTGTCCTGAGGGCAAATGGTTGTGGCTGTTCTGCCGTTGACAACGGCTGTGCCAAGGCAGGCGGCAATGCCCGATAAAGCATAATCCGCAGCAAATGAAGAATCCGTATAGCCTGCCAGTAGATCATTTTGTTCGCTAGCCGTCAGTGTTGCTTCCAGCTCCGTTATTCCCATAGCGCGGGCGATGATCGTCATAGCCTGCTCGCGGGTGATCTGATCGTTAGGACGGAAAGTGCCGTCGCTATAACCGGTGATTAGACCATATGAAACTGCCGTCTCAATATATCCGCAGTACCAGTCTGACGTCTTAACATCGCTGAAACCGTTATCACCTACTCCGGCTTCCAGACCAAGCGCTCTGACCATGATCGTAGCGAATTCAGCTCTGGTGATATCACGGTCAGGCTGATAATTATCGCCACCCACACCGCTTACTACCATTCTCGAACCCATGTCATTGACAGCATCCCCAGCCCAGTGCGAGGCCACGTCAGCGAACTCTATCGGGTTGTAAATCACCGTATAAGTGCTGTTGGTCAGACTGTTGATCACCGCATAATATTTACCGTCGATGATGATAATCTTGGTCGGCACGTGGTGTACCGTGCCATCAGGATCAACCACAACACCGGTAGTTATCTTGTCCGGGTCAACACCGTCCGGTATGGCGATAGTTCTTTCCACATAGGAATCAAAAGAGCTGACAGTCGTTGTCTGACCGTTATAGCTACAGGTAATGGAAAATTCTACCGCCGGAACTACAAGAGTGAAGCTGCCGTCTTTTGCCGCATCCTCAACTACTGTCGCCGTAGCGTTAGTAGGTTCGGAGATAGAGATATTAACTGTGATATCCGCCAATGAAACGTCAGTGCCGAATGATTCAGATACGGCATTAATATCAATCTGCTCTGCCGGTAGTGAGTAGGTAGCAGCATCAGTGCGGATTTGCAGCGTAACGTCATTTTCTTCCATACTGTCAACCATTTGGCCGGTCAATACGCCTGCGGCGACATCTGCGCCGCTTGTGGAAATTGTCACCGTCGCGCCATGCCCCTCCTGCTCGAGGATGCTGTTGAGCTTATCGGTATCAACCGTAACCGTGGTTACCGTCTGGCCGTTGGCATTGGTTGTTGTTTCACTGGTTCCGGCAGCTTGCGACTGGCCATTGACCAAAACACCGGTCCCTGTAGTTGGCGTAGTCGGCGCTTCCGGTTTATTAGATGTTTTTTGCGATACTGAAGTATACAACGCTTTATTACCTGATGCGTCTTGGACGATAACATTAAAATAATAATATGTCCCAGTGCTAAGACCTGTCGCCGTTGCAGACGTCAGGTTGGCTGTCCAATCCTCGGCTATGACGCCGTTGGCCTCAGCGGTATCAACTGTGGCAATGTTATCGGTTATCGAGTAGACAACCTTATACAGCAAATCTGCCTGCGCTGTCACATTATCCGTCGCGGCTGTCCAAGAGAGGCCGATTTTACGGTAATCGCTGCTCGTTATAGTAACTATGCCACCATTACCCGCTGTCGGCGAAATCCGGTCGCCAAGTGTAACCAGCGCAGAAATCTGTTCTGCCGCCATCGCATTGCCCACTGCGTCATAAACCGAAGCGCCGTTCGCAGGTTTGATCGCTACCGTCTCAACACCGCTTGGTGTACCGGTTATATTAATAAATACTCTGATTGTTGTTTCACCGCCCGCGAGAGCCGTGCCGTCTGTCTTCTTTACGGAACTGATCGTGACATTAGTAGCATCGCCGCCGTTTTGCGTAAATACCGCAGCGAGATCTGCAGTCGCTAAAGCGGTAGTACCATCTGCCGCTCCGTATACGCCCTTGCTGAAGGTCAGATCAATGTAGGTATTATCGCCGGCCAACGTTACCGTACCGACTGTCGGCGCAATACCGTCAATCAATACCGCCGCAGTGCTGCGGACACTATTCAGCGCCAGTGACGCGTCATTACGCACTGCGTCGAAGACCTCAGCACCATCTAACGTCAGCGAGCCAACGCTAATACCGTCTGTATCGTTATCTCCTGCAACTACCGTATATCTGAATGTAATCGTCGACGAGCCGCTACCGCTATAGTAGTAGGCGTTGACCGCTGTTGAGCCTATGGTAAGAGATAAATACATCGTACTGCCATTATCAATATAAACCGTCTCAGAGAAATAAACTGTAAAGTCAAGGTTTCCGTCTACGCCATATGTGCTATTTGCCGGAACGCTGACTGATGTCACCGTCGGCGCAACTGCATCAACAAGAACCGCTGTGGTACTGCCGACACTGTTCAGCGTCAGCGTGGCATCATTACGCACCGCGTCGAAGACCTCAGCTCCGTTTAACGAAAGTGCGCCAACGCTGATACCGTTGGTATCGCAATCGCCTGTAACTACCGTATATCTGAATGTAATCGCCGATGAGCCGCTGCCACTATAGTAGTAGGCGTTGACCGAAGTCGAGCCAATGGCAATAGATAAGTACATCGTACTGCCATTATCAACATAAACTGTCTCAGAGAAATTCACTGTAAAGTCAAGGGTTTCCCCTACGCCATATGTGCTATTTGCTGGGACGCTGACTGATGTTACCGTCGGCGCAACCGCATCAACAAGCACCCCTGTGGTACTGCCGACACTGTTCAGTATCAGGGTGGCGTCATTACGCGCCGCGTCAAAGACCTCAGCTCCGTTTAACGTAAGTGCGCCAACGCTGATACCGTTGGTATCGCAATCGCCTGTAACTACCGTATATCTGAATGTAATCGCCGATGAGCCGCTGCCACTATAGTAGTAGGCATTGACGCCAGTTGACCCTATGGTAAGAGATAAATACATTGTGCTGCCATTATCAACATAAACTGTCTCAGAGAAATTCACTGTAAAGTCAAGGGTTTCCCCTACGCCATATGTGCTATTTGCCGGGACGCTGACTGATGTTACGGTCGGCGCAACCGCATCAACCAAAACCGACGCCATAGTGCTGCCAGTGAACGTCACTGTAGCATCATTACCTGCCGCATCTTTGATCGTGCCGCCGTTTAAGGATATCCCAGAGCCTATTGCAATGCCGTTGGCATCGTAATCGCCGGAGACAACCGTATACCAGAATGTAATCGCCGATGAGCCACTGCCGCTTACATAAGAAGCGTATACAGTTGACAAACCAACCGTCAGAGTAATATACGGCGTGCCGCCGGTAGTATCAACCGTCACGTTTTCAGAGAAATTAACTGTAAAATCAAGGTTTCCGCCTGCAACATATGTGCCGTTTGCCGGCCCGCTTACCGATGATACCGTCGGCGCAACCCCGTCAACCAAAACTGATGCAGTTGTCGGCGGCGTAAACGTCAAAGTAGCGTCATTACCGGCTGCGTCTTTGACCGTGCCGCTGTTTAGGGTTATTGATGTACTAACAGCAATACCATTAGCATCGTAATCGCCCTCAGCAACCGTGTATGAGAATTTAATCGCTGTTGTACCGCTGCCGAAGACATATACCGCATTGCGGGTCGTCGAACCGATCGTCAAAGTAATATACGGCGAACCTGATACAGTAATATTCTCAGAGAAAGTAGCCGTAAAATCAAGCTCATCTCCGGTTTTGTATGTACCGGCGGCAGGCCCGGTTACCCCTGTTACCGTCGGCGCAACCCCGTCAACTAAAACTGATGCAGTTGTCGGCGGCGTAAACGTCAAAGTAGCGTCATTACCGGCTGCGTCTTTGACCGTGCCGCTGTTTAGGGTTATTGATGTACTAACAGCAATACCATTAGCATCGTAATCTCCCTCAGCAACCATGTATGAGAATTTAATCGCTGTTGTACCGCTGCCGCTGACATAAGTAGCATTACGAGTCGTATTACCAATCGTCAAAGCAATATACGGCGCACCTGATACAGTAACATTCTCAGAGAAAGTAGCCGTAAAATCAAGCTCATCGCCAATTTGGTATGTACCGGCTGAAGGACCGCTTACTCCTGATACTGTCGGTGCAACTGCATTATTGACAGTAGCAGCTATACTCAGCGTGGCGCTGTTGTTGCTGCTGCCACTGTCGGTAACGGAGGTCAGCGTAATTACACGATCGCCGGTAGTCACGGTTGCGTCGCTATTCTTATAAGTAATTCCGTCAATCAGCGTTCCCATATTAGCATCTGAAAGCGCCATACCGTTCAAAGTAACTGTGGCGGTGCTTCCAGCCTTGGATACGGAAAAATTGCCGCCACTGGCGATGCTGCCGCTGTTACCATTACTCAGAGCCAGATCGGTACCGCCGATGGTCAGATACTCGGTTGTATCCGCAACGTTGGTGACGGTCAGCGTTGCACCGCTGAAGGTCTGGCCGCTGTCGTTGGTAGCGGCGGTTACAGAACTAAATAAATCAACACCGCTGCCGCTGCCCTGCAGAAAAGTCGGTGTACCGCCGGTCGCCGTTAAAGTAGGCGCGGTACAGAACGATACGGTTTTGGTATCCCCTATGACAATGCCCGCAGTGGAGCCGCCGGCAAAACCCGAGAATTCCACGATATGGCCGCTCACCGTGCTTGAATAGGAGTTGAGGTCATCCCAATAAGCGCCTTGCCAGCCGATGTAGACAAAATCGCCACCGTTAGGCTCGTCCTGCGTGCCTGAAGTGACATGCCAGGGGGCGAAACCCTCCGTGTTGTTGGCAATTTCCTGTCCGGCTTCCGGTCCGTCGATCCAATAATACTTGACTGACTCCGGCTTTGCATAGATATATGTACTATGGTCACTGGCGTTAAAATCGCTGAAAGTCAGGCTGTAATTTACGAGCATACTCTGGCGCTGTGCTTCCGTGGCGTTCTTGAAATTATCGTAAGTAATTTCATTGCCATCCACGCCCCTTATTATGACCGGGCTGGCGACAGACCCGGTGTTCCGCTGCCAAAGGCCTCCCATCCAGGCATCATTCCAGTGATCGGCTCCGCCTCCACCGTTTTCGACCAGCTTAAGCAGAATTGAGTTTTCGGCCTGGCTGGTGGCTGTGGCTATATATCCCCGCCCGCCGAAATATGGGTCTGTCGTATCGCTTGACGAGAGTACAGCTCCCAGCCAGTTGGTGGGCGTGCCGACATAGCGGTAAAAGTGCTCCTCAAAGTAGATATCGCCTGCCAATGGTGAGACCGTGCTGGCGGTGACCGTTATTTTTTGCTGCGCGGCGCCGTCCGGCGAATAGATGATGTTGCTCAGCAAAGCCTCGGCGTCCAATACATTCGTAAAGGAGAATACGGCGCTGCTGAATTCTTTATCGGAGGTGTAGGAATCAACGCTAACATATGTCGTCCCGCTTGTTCCGCCAAGGAAAGTGAGAACACCGCTGCCGAGCGATGGCACCGTAAAATGCCCGCAGTCCACAGAAATTGTCACCATTTTGGACGACGATGACATCTCGACGCCGCAGGTATAGGTCGATGCGCTTTGCCAACTCACCTCAGTGAGCTCGACAGACGCATTAGTTAACGTAGTTACCGATTTTGCCGTGTAGCAGGTCTTATTGCCCGCCTCATCCTTCACTATCACATTGAAGTAGTAAGTCGTCCCGGCGGTAAGGCCCGTGACGGCCTTTGTCGCGATGTCCGCCGTATAGCTGCTGATGGCGGTTCCGTTCGTTTCGATATTCGTAACACTGTCCAGATTATTGCTACTTGACCGATATACGAGATATTGAAGCGCGGTCTGGGCGCTAGTATCATCGGTCGCCTTGTTCCAAGTTAAAGTAACACCTGTCTGCGTGATATTCGATGAGGAAATTGCCTTATCCGTCACCGTCGGCGCGATCGTGTCGGAGGATAAAGAAGCTATCGGTACCGCAATTTTATTTGCATAAACGCCGGAAATCAGCGTAATCTTATTGCTGCCGTCAAGATCGGCCCGGTAGATTTCACCGATCGAGGCTAAAGGGTCGGAAAAATACACATAGCCACCATCCGGGTCTACCGCAACTCCCTCCGGCGTACCGAGCTCGCTCCAGTACAGCGTTTCCGCTGATGAACCGTCAGCCAGATTCGCCCGCCTTAAGCGGTAATAGGTTGTTTTGTCGGTACCAACCGTCTGCGACTCGGTATAATATATCTTGCCATGTACGGTATCGATTGCGATATCGTTGGCGTAAACGCCGGAAATCAGCGTCGTCATATTGCTGCCGTCAAGATCGGCCCGGTAGATTTTACCGACCGTAGCCAACGGGTCGGAGAAATACACATAGCCGGCGTCCGGGTCTACCGCAACTCCCTCCGGCGTACCGGCCTCGCTCCAATACAGCGTTGCCACAGATGAGCCGTCAGACAGATTCGCCCACCTTAAGCGGTAATAGGTTGTTTTATCAGTACCAACCGTCTGCGCTTCGGTATAGTATATCTTGCCATGTACGGTATCAATCGCAATATCATTGGCATAAACGCCGGAAATCAGCGTGATCTTATTGCTGCCGTCAAGATTGGCCCGGTAGATTTCACCGACAGAGGCAAAAGGGTCGGAAAAATACACATAGCCACCATCAAGGTCTACCGCAACTCCCTCCGGCGTACCGAGCTCGCTCCAGTACAGCGTTTCCGCAGATGAACCGTCCGCCAGATTCGCTCGCCTTAAGCGGTAATAAGTTGAATTATCGGAACCGACCACCTGCGATTCGGTATAGTATATCTTTGCAGATTCGGCAGCTTCCGTCGTGACAGATTTTGCCGTGTAGCAGGTCTTGTTTCCCGCCTCATCCTTTACGATTACATTGAAGTAGTAAGTCGTCCCGGCGGTAAGGCCCGTGACGGCCTTTGTCGCGATATCCGCCGTATAGCTGCCGATAGCGGTTCCGTTTGTCTCGATGTTCGTAACGCTGTCCAGATTATTGCTACTTGACTGATATACGAGATATTGAAGCGCGCTCTGCGTGCTCACATCGTCGGTCGCCTTGTTCCAAGTTATGGTAACACCTGTCTGCGTGATATTCGACGAGGAGATTGTCTTGTCCGTAACCGTCGGCGCAGTGTCCGATGACAAAGTAGTAAAGGATTTTATAGTACCGTAAGCATAGGACGTGCCGGAGTTGTTGGTCGCGTAGGCGCAGACATAATATGTAGTACTGGCGGTCAGACCGCTGATATCCTCAGAAAAAGCGCCGGTGCCGGAACCGTCGGCAACTTGGGTTACGCCCGCTTCGCCGATGGTCGGCGTAGCGTCAGTCGAAGAGTAGACATACCCTCTTTCGGTCACAGCAGAACTGCCTTGATCGGTGACGTTGCCGCCCAGGGTCGCTGTCGTATCTGTATATATAGTAATGTCATCTGTCGTCACCGTAGGCGGAGTGTAGGAACCTTGAATTCCTCCTCCGGTGATATTCAGCATACATGTAGCGGAAGGCTCGTCCCAATTTAATACACCAATGTAATAAGTCTGATTTGCTGTAAGCCCCCAAGTAATACTATCACCTTCCGCTACACAATGATCGACACTATCATATAGCCAGCAATAAGTAGTAGCACTATATTGGACGTTTGACGTTGAAATGGTATAATTGACACTGGCTGTAGGCACAAATTTAAAAAACCGTGGGCCGTCATAATGAGTCATTATCTCTGTAGATGCCGCGGTAATTGAAGGAGCACTGCCTCTATTCTCATTCGTACTTCCTTCTAACGCTCCATATGCGTTTGCCGACAGCGCGAGTAGCATTCCCAATATTATTGTTAAAACTAAGACTGTTGATTTGAGTTTTTTTTGTATGACTTTAGCCATAAACAACCTCCCCAAAATTAATTCCCTTTCATTCCCTAAAAAAGCTTTATATAAAAATAGCAAAAAATTGCCTATATTGGAATATTTTGTCATAATATACTTAATTCCTTTAAAAATAATTAATATTCTTATATTAAATTTATAATAAACATAATTTTTTAGCAGTGTTCACAAAATATCTTCATTATAGTAAACTAAAATTAACATGTATTAGAATCGAAAAAATAAACAAAGGTTAACCACTGGCTGAGTTCAAATTAATTGGGGATAGAAAAATGAAATTTCCGGATTTCAACATCGGATATGTTTTCGGGTATAACAGCCGTATCACGGACGAAGGTATTTTAGTGACGTTTTTGGGTGAAACTGTACGCATACTTTTTAGTTACGCGGAAATCGAACAGATGGATATCGAAAAATATACCGGCGGACAAGTATCATGGGATGTTATCAGATGGGGAAAATGTCCCCCTGGCACCCAAGCCTTAAAAATATCCTTAAAACAAGGTCTGTTTAAGCAACACCTGATTGTTTTTAATGATCTACAACAAGCAACAAGGGATCTTAAAGCAAATTATCAATTTAAGGAGGAATAAAAATGTTTATCGATCAACTAATTGAACATGCCCATGCCAAAGCTGTCGAAAGAAAAATTGCCGATGTGCGCGCCGGAGTTGGCTATACCTGCGTGATGCTCGATGATAATGCCTGCGGCTTGGCCTACACTTTCCGGGATGAACTCGGACACTGCTGCAGTATCTTAAGCGACGCCGGCAAGCTGATAGGCAGAGACGCCGCGGAAATAATCCCCTGGGCCAAAGACAACAACCGCCTCAAAGCGGCTATTGGCCTTGCCACCATCAACGCGGTTTTGAATAATTCTTTTGACAATTGCGGTACCGGCAATGTTTTGGATGCGCTGGAGGTTTGCGCTGAAGATACCTTTGGCATGGTCGGCTTATTTTCGCCGATACTGGCGGAAGTTAGGAAAAAAACCGATAAAACTTATGTTTTTGAAAAGAATGCCGCCAAGGGCAGCGGCCTCTATACCGAAGATGACATACCCGTATATTTACCAAAGTGCGATGTAATCATTCTGACTGCCACCAGTATTATCAACCATACTATCGACGATCTGCTGGCCTATTGCAGCAACGCCCGCCAGGTCTGCATCGTCGGCCCGTCTACGCCTCTTTGTCCGGAAATCTTTCAGAAATATAATGTCAGCCTGCTGGCAGGCAGCGTCGTGCAAAATCCGGAGCTGGCCTTACAGATCATCAGCCAAGGCGGCGGCACCATGTCTTTGAAGCCGATTATCAAGCAGGTATTAGTAAGGTTGTAGACATTATAAAGAAAGCTGCGGATATAAAACATGATTATTAAAGTTCTGGCGGAGAATACTTCATCCGCCAAAAATTTGGGCTGCGAACATGGCCTCAGCCTCTATATCGAGACAAAAAGCCATAAGCTGTTATTTGATACGGGTACGAGCGACCTGTTTTATCAGAACGCGGCTAAGATGAACGTCGATTTAACCGCAGTCGATCTAGCCGTGATTTCCCATGGCCATAACGACCACGGCGGCGGGCTAAAAACTTTTCTTGATCTCAATAGCAAAGCAAGGGTCTATCTACACGAAAAAGCTTTTGAGAGCCATTATGCCGCCCGGTCCAACGGCGAAAAAGAATACATAGGCCTGGAGCAAACTCTGTTGCCTGATCGTCGGTTTGTCTTTTGCGGCGATAGCTGCATAATCGATGAAGAACTGGAACTGCTGTCCGGTATTAAAGCAACAAGGCTGCTACCATCGGGGAATGCAACTTTGCTAATCAAGACCGGTGATAAATTCCTGCAGGACGATTTCGGCCACGAGCAGAACCTGGTCATCAGAGAAAACGGCAAAACAATTCTTATAGCAGGCTGTGCTCACTGTGGTATCGTCAATATCGTTGAACAATTCCATAAAGAAAAAGGCTGCCTGCCTGATTTGGTCATCGGCGGGTTTCACCTTTTCAATAATGGCACAAAAGAAAGCGAAAACCCGGCTATCATCAAAGAAATAGCTGAATTTCTTATCAACTCAGACTCTATGTATTATACCTGCCATTGCACAGGCATCGAACCATATAACCAATTAAAATCTCTGATGGGCAAAAAACTAGCTTACTTATCAACGGGAAGCCAAATAGAAATTTAAAGATACGCTAGTTATAATAAACCACCTTGATCAAACTGTCCGACCTGATGAAAAGGGACTCATCCTATACTGCAAATATCAATTCTGTCATACGCACGGCAATAGACAAGAGAGTGGCGTCCGGCGACCTGTGCGAATTCGATGACGACAAGTTAAAACCATCGGATTCAGCTCTCGTCAAACTAAACGGCAACCCGACAACCGGATATAGCTGGCATTGTATAATCGGCGACGAGAGTATCCTCAAGCTTACTTCGGATAATTATCTTGCCGACTCTAACGACTCCGGGCGGTGGGTGTCGGGGGTCAGTATACATGGGGATTCAAAGCCCTAAAGGCGGGCACGACGACAGTAACCTTTAAATATTACAGGGATTGGGAAGGCGAAAGCTCGGCAACCCCTGACAATACCATAGTCTACCAGGTAACAGTTAAATAAAATACAATATATAATATCAGGCGGGGGCTTTAGCCCCCGCCTTTTTAATTAATTGTCGCCGATGTTTTCACCCTACCGAAAAACCATACCGACCGGTTGTGGGGACACTATATAGGAGAAAAAAAATATTTAATGTATTTAGAATAAAATATACTCGCGTATGAGGGTTTTATTACTGGTATCTGGTATGGTTAATTAATAATAATATAAACTCCTAGTATAACTACACTCATTCCCCCTACCGGTTGCCCTCTTACGACAGGTATGGTCCGGTATGGTTTTAATAACATGCCATTTCCAATATTATACCGAGTGCTCTTTGATTAATCTGTCTTTGATATCCCAAAGCGGTTTTGACAAATCAACATAGTATTTATGCGGGTTTTCAAATCTTTTCACTTCGTCCCAAAGCGTATTGATTTGCTGCTGGCAAAAGCTTCTTATTTTCTGCAAATCAGGGCTTTGATAGACGCAAGTTCCCCGGTCAAAAATTCTCGTCAAAAGCTTTTCGGCCCGAAAATTTTCTATTACTTTTTTTTTCCAGGTATATTCGGGATCAAACAATTCATAAGCTGCGCTTTGATCAATAGTCTCCTCATCGGTTGTAATCAGATCGGCTATCGCTTTGCCGCTGTCTTTGTCAAACAGCCTCCAGACTTGTTTGGAACAGGGGTTAGTGATTTTGCCGGCGTTTTCGCTGAGTTTGATTTTGGCAATAATCTTGCCGTCCTCCTCGATAGCCGCCAGCTTATATACGCCACCGAATACCGGATCTGACTTAGCCGTGATCAATCGTTCTCCGATGCCAAACAAATCCACCTGCGCCCCCTGCATGAGAATATCCCTGATAATAAACTCGTCCAACGAATTTGAGGCAACAATCTGACAATCGCTGAAACCTGACTGATCCAGCATCTTTCTGGCTGCCTTGGAGAGGTAAGTGATATCGCCGCTGTCAATCCTGATCCCTTTCGGCCTGAATCCTTTGGGTACTACTTCCTCGTTAAATATTTTGATGGCATTGGGTACGCCGGACTTTAGGACATTATAAGTATCGACAAGAAACGTGCAGCTATCAGGATATATTCTTGCATATGCTCTGAATGCGTCCAGTTCGCTGGGGAACATCTGAATCCAACTGTGTGCCATGGTACCGAGAGCCGGAATAGCATATTCTTGATCGGCGATCGTGCAGGCAGTGCCTACGCAGCCGCCGATATATGCGGCTCTCGCCCCGTAAATAGCCCCGTCATAACCATGCGCCCTTCTGGAGCCAAACTCCATAATGCCCCGCCCCTGCGCGGCTCTGACGATACGGTTGGCCTTTGTGGCAATCAGGCTTTGATGATTAATTGTCAGTAAAACCATCGTCTCAATAAACTGCGCTTCGATAACGGGCCCTCTGACTTTAATTACCGGTTCATTGGGGAATATCGGCGTGCCCTCGGGTATCGCCCAGACGTCGCAACTAAATTTAAAGTTTTGAAGATATTGCAGAAACTCTTCTGAGAAAAGGTTTTTGCTCCTTAAATATTCGATATCGTTATCATCAAATTTAAGATTCTGCAAATAATCAATTAGCTGCTCGACTCCGGCCATGATCGCGAAGCCGCCGCCATCGGGAATCTTCCTAAAAAACATATCAAAATAGACTATTTTATCTTTTAGCCCATTCTCAAAATAGCCGTTGGCCATCGTTAGTTCATAAAAATCGGTTAAAAGCGTTAAGTTTCGCTTGTCCATTTATTCCACCTCCGCAACTACTTCTATGCCATTAATCATCATGTTGTACAGCGCCATTAGATTCATCAGCTCGCTGTCATGCGGCCCTGAATCGAAAGTCTCAACCGCATTTATGGGAACAATAATCCTTGTCTTTTTGTTTTGCATATTGAACCAGGTCTTGATGGTAACCGCGAATTGCAGCACGCAGATATCGGTGCAGTCGCCGGTAATAATAAAGGTATTGATCTGCTCATTCTGCTTGAGCCAGTGCTGGAATTGATCTTCGAGGAAACCGTTTGTAGAGTTTTTATGAATCAGTTGATAGCCGCCTATTGTCTTGATTTCAGCAACTATTTCCGCCTCGCCCGATGCCGCCAGACAATGAACCGGATAAGCGGCAAACTCCGGCGAATTCCCAGTATGGCAGTCGGCAAAGGCAAGCTTGGCAATCTGTAATTCGTCGCAAGCCTTTGACAATTTTGCTATCTGCGGAATTACCCGCTCGACTTTGGGGCTTTGCATAGCTCCCTGCCTGGTAAATCCATTTACCATATCCACTATTACCAGAGCCGTTTGCCTGCTATGCAAATCTTTTAATTTTATTGATGGGAGTCTTTCCAGCATATCAAATATTGCTGCCAGAGTCTCAGTGCTTTTTTTAATAAATTCATCTTTATCAGCAGTTATCATAGAATTTCTCCTCTTTCCGCAGAAATATCAGCCCGGTGGGGGTTATACCTGAACAGCTTCGAAGGTCTGTGACCCGCGTCTTTAGTATATTCGTTCGTTTCAATCACCATATCGGCAACCTTCCGTCTGAAATTAGCTTTCAATAATTCCTTGTCGAGAATTACTTCATAAACCTGCTGCAGCTCAGTAAGAGTGAAAAGTTTTGGCATCAGGTTGAATGCGATATCTGTATACTCAATCTTGGTACGCAGCCTGCCAATGCCGTATTCAATGATCTTGGCATGGTCAAAAGCTATGCCATGTGATTCAACTACTTCTTGCGTAATTTTGACAGCTTTGCCTTCAACAGTCTTTATTGTCCTTATCACGGCGGAAAGATCGTCTTGATCATTGGATAAGTTCAATTTCGCAAGCTGTTGCAGTGTATATCCTTTGGCGGTAACAGTCCTCTGCTCCTGAAACAGTTTGCAGGTAACCGTAAACCATTTGGCGTCATCCGCATCATCGCTCGCTTTAACGTCAAGCGCCGCACTGTCAACCAATGACATATATGAGGTGCTTATGATTCTTGTACGAGGATCTCTCGCGACATCTCCCCAGGTATATAGCTGCTCCATATAAATATTGGCAATGTTTGTTTCCTCTTGCAATTCTCTTTGCGCCGCTTGCTCGAGGCTTTCATCCATCTGCACAAACCCGCCGGGAAGTGCCCACTGGCCGATATACGGATGATCGCCGCGCTTAATCATCAGCAATTTTAAAACCTTTTCCGGGAGTTTGCGGTAATTCTTATTCTCCCGGTCGGTCACCGTAAAAATCAGCATATCCACAGTTACCGACGGCCTTTCGTACCTGCCCGCATCATATGACGCTAAAAACTGTTCTTCGGTAAGACCCTGTTTATTTATTAAAACGTTTTGCTGCATAAAACCCTCCGCTTTGTTATTATCTTTTTGTTATTATCATTTTTATAATATCATTATATCCCGGATATTTTATTTGTCAACAATAAAATATAAAATTTGTCATTATTAGACTAATATGGCTCCGCAATAAGTTGGTAATACAACAAATTACGAAGCCATATTAAGTAAAGCAATATTACAAAAACACCAAAGATAAAAATTCTAGCTTTCCAGAAAGTCTATGATCATCTGCCAAACCGTAGGGTCGAAATACCAGCTTCCGTGGCCGTGTTCTACCATTTCCAGGCGGGCATTGGGTATTCGCCCGGCCATTTTGCTTATTACTTCCGGGGGGTTACTGCCGTCATAAATACCGCCGAAAACCAATGTTGGAACCTTAATCTCACCCAGACGTTCAAACGTATCATGCTTTAATACCGCATTTACCTGATTGGCGTAACCTCGCTGCAATGCCGGGTTTGCCTGCAATTCTTCTTTGAAGGCCAATGCTTGCTGATCAAAGCGTTCAACAATTTCCGGGTGCGTATCTACCCAGGCTGCATCCTGTCTGATATCGGATGTCTGCAGCCCAAGGGCTGCGGACATTTGGTCTAATTTATCAACCAGTACCGGCGCGCCGTTTTTCACACCGGCATTGGACACTCCCAGCACCAGCTTATCCACAGCCGCAGCGTGACGCAGCGCTAACTCCTGAGCTACCATACCGCCCATGGAAAAGCCCAAAACATGATATTTATCCCAGCCTAGCGCTACGGCTAAACCGGCGGCGTCGTCGGCCATATCGGCGATGCTGCAGGACTGCAGGGGGCTGTCCGATTCTCCCAAACCGCGCGGGTCAAATGCCAGAACCGTAAAATGCTTCGGCAGAGCGGTTTTGAAAGCGCTGATTGGGTTGGTCAGATCGGCTCTGATGCCATGAATAAACAGCACGTTTGGCCCTGTACCTTGTACTTGATAATGGATATTTATATCGTTTACTTTGGCAAATCCCATAGTGCCGTTACTTCTCCTCTTCTATTTGATTCAGCCAATACTGGCTGCCGTCCGGCGTTCTGCTCATCGTGCCGTATTCGATCAGTCCGCGACGCAACAAAAAATAGTCGCCGATTGTACTCCAATCAGTTACGATCTGATTGACTTCTTTTTCCGTATACTTTCTCTCCGCCTCAAACTTGCCACTTAAGTAACCAAACACCTCCAGACGCAAGTTACTTTTGGACGGTAATTGTTTTATTCTGCCCTTTTCGTCTAAAAAATGATCAATTTTTGCCATTGTTCTGCTCCTTTACAAACATATTTATTAAAATACCGGCGTCCGGCAAGGTAACGTTGTTTTGGCGGGTAGCCTTGTAAATCGCCAAACCGTTAATAGAAGTCCAAAAAACCAAAGCCAACGCCTGGGGATCGCCGGCGACAACGGTGCCTTCTTGCTGTCCCGCGGCGATAATTTTCGCCAGTTCCCGATAAGGCACATCACGCTTTTGATCAATCACTTCTTTAATATTGGCGGGCAGCGCCGTAGAATTTGCCGCCTGATTTATTAAGCAGCAGGTCTGGTTAAAACGTTCGCTGGTTTCAATCGTATACAGTAGTTGTTTTATTGCCGCTTTGATTTTTTCATGCGGCGGCAGGGGCATTTTCCCTAACTCGATAACAGCATCATTCATTTTATCCAGGGCGTCGGTGACCAGCTCCGTAAATATATCCTCTTTCGATTTAAAGTAATGGTAGATCAATCCCTGCGCCATACCGACATATTCCGCAATATCTTTGATTTTGGTCGCGTACAGACCCTTTGCCGAAAATTCCCGGAGCGCAGCCGCCATTATTTGCTCTTTGCGTTCCAGGCGCATTTTTTCGTTTTGTTCCTGACTTCTTGCCACAGAGGATACACCATCTTTCTTTGATTGAACTTTCATTCAATATTTTACATCGTAATTACCTCATCTGTCAATCAAATTACCTGAATTTTTTTAAAAAATATGTTATTATGTTATTATTGATATAATTAATATTTGGACAACCATAGGAGGTTAAAAATGGTTTTCAATATGTATATACCGACCAGGGTTTTGTTTGGTTGCGGGCAACTGGACAAGTTGCATAAACAAATGCTGCCCGGCAAAAAAGCGTTGATTGTTATTTCCAGCGGCAAATCTGTCAAAGCCAACGGATTTCTGGCCCGTACCGAAGAACAACTGCAGCTGGCAGGCGTGGAAACTGTTGTGTTTGACAAAGTGCAGGCCAACCCGCTCAAATCAACAATTATGGCCGGCGGCATGGCAGCGCGGGCCAACAACTGCGATTTTATTGTGGCCTTAGGTGGCGGCAGTTGTCTGGACGCTGCCAAGGCAATTGCCATGATGGCAACTAATGATGGCGATTACTGGGATTATATCACCTCAGGTACCGGCAAAGGTTTGAGCGTTTCTAACAAACCACTGCCTGTAATAGCTATAACGACTACTGCCGGTACAGGCTCGGAAGTTGATGCAGCCACTGTTGTAACCAACGAAGAAACCCATGAGAAGACCGGCTTTGTCCACGAATCACTGTTCCCGGTATTGGCTATCGTCGATCCGGAGCTGATGCTCACAGTACCGCCGAAATTCACTGCCTACCAGGGATTTGACGCGCTTTTTCACAGTACCGAGACCTATATCTCCAACGGCGCCAATCTGCTCAGCGACATCTACGCCGTTACCGCAATCGAAAACGTCAGCCGCAATCTTGCCCAAGCGGTAAAGGATGGCCACGACTTGGAATCAAGAGAAAAAGTCGCCTTCGGCAACACACTCTCCGGCATGGTCATGTGTGTGGGGCAGCTCACCAGCGAACATTCACTGGAACACGCTATGTCCGCCTATCATCAGCAACTGCCTCACGGGGCAGGCCTGATTATGTTAAGTAAAGCCTACTACGCGCATTTTATCAACAAACACGTTTGTGACGAGCGATTTGTGACTATGGCCAAAGCTATGGGCATGGAGAATGCCAAAAAGCCGCTGGATTTCATCACCACGCTGGCAAAGCTGCAAGAAGACTGCGGCGTCGCCGATTTGAAAATGTCCGATTACGGCATCAAACCTGAGGAATTTGCCAAAATGACCAGCAACGCTATGGATACCATGGGCAAGCTGTTCAAGTGCGACAGAACCCCTCTAAGCACGGAGGATTGCATCGCCATCTACGAAGCATCCTATAGATAAAGAGCAAAATAAATTAGGAAACGGAGTGAAAAAAATGCAGTGGAACGTGTTGTATACCCCGGATAATCCTCCTTCGTTGGAGGAGATCGGCAATTATGTAGATACCGATCTTTGGCAACGGTTGAATTCGTACTTGCAAAACACTTATCAGATTCAGCCAAAGCTTTCCTACAGCCGCTGCTCCATGCAGCCCGGCTGGAATGTCAAATATCAAAAAAGCGGCAAATCTTTGTGTACGCTTTATCCGCTGGCCGGGTATTTTATTGCTCTGGTGGTAATCGGCAGCAAAGAGAGCGAGGAGGCCGAATTTATGCTGCCTTCTTATAGCGAATACACACAAAATTTGTATCAAAACACCGCTTATTCCGCCGGCGGACGTTGGCTGATGATCAATGTTACCGAGCCCGCCATTTTAGACGATGTAATCAATCTGATGCGGATACGGGTAAAACCCAAATAAACTTCCTCAACAGCCAAAATAAAGGGACATAAAAACCGGTGTATTTTAGTATAAAAACACACCGGTCAGACTATCAAAAAAAGTTAAGCCGCAAATCATCAAAATTTGCGGCTTTTGTGCTTCTTTATTTAAAAAACCTTTTAATTTCAATTTCGGCATTCTCAAGAGAATCCGAACCGTGAATAATATTTTCCGAGGTACAGAATGCATAGTCGCCGCGGATTGTACCGGAGGTTGCTTCTTCAAATTTGGTTGCGCCCATTAATATGCGCATACCTTTTACGGCATTTTCCCCTTCAACGATCATTGCCAGAACCGCGCCGGAAGTCATGTATTTAAGAATATCAGGGAAAAAGGGGCGGTCGGCAATATGTGCGTAATGCTCATGCAAAATTGCTTCGTTAAGCATGATCATCTTGGCATCGATAATCTTATAACCTTTATTTTCGATTCTCGATATTACCTGGCCCATTAAGCCTCTCTTAATACAATCGGGTTTGAGCATTATAAACGTTTTTTCTATAGCCATTATTCTACATCCCTGCCCGCTCCGCTATTATGGTCGATTATATCATTTTAATAAATTAAAATCAATCATCAGCTTTTATTAGAATAGATTAATCCCCAAATTCATCGGCATCACTGTAAAGTGCGGTTTTTTGTTTAAACAGGCTGATGATTATACCGGCGATCTTGCCGCCGACAAAGGCAACAACCACCGTTGTGACAATGCCGAGCAACTGCATGCCCGCATTGCCGGTGATGATGATTGCCGACAAACCGCCGAGCAGTCCCGGCATACCGTGTAGATTATGCACTCCGCAGGTGTCGGTGCCCTTAATCAGCTTTTCAACCTTCGGCGCAATAATGCTGAACCCGCAGGTGCTTAAGATACCGGCAGCGATACCGATCAGCAACGATAAGCCCGGATTTCCCATGGCGCAGGTGGAACCGATAGCAACGCCGCCGGCCAGTGCCGCGTTGGCAATATCCTCAATATTGATGTGTCCGCGAATCAGTTTGGTGAAAATATATGTGGCAACAGTAGCTCCGCAAAGTGCGAAGACAGTATTGATGGCGGTTAGCACAACTCTGTCAGGCGCAACAATGGCGCTGGTAAACGAAGGCCAGAACACCCAAAGGATAAGGCTTCCCAAGAGACAAAATTGGTTGCTGGTGGCATCGTTTTCGCATCTTGAACCGTCTTTGAATTTTTTATATGTACCGGCGATAACTCCCAGACCGAAGTAAGCGCCGAAAGCATGAATCACTACGCTGCCACCTGTGTCAAGGAATCCGGCGAAATTGCCGCTCTCAAGTACAAGCCACTCGTTAAACAAATATACAGGTACAAAGAGAATCGCCAGTAACAGAAATTGGTCCATTTTCAGACGTCCCAGCGGTGCGCCGATAGTTATCAGCAAACTTGCCGCGCAAAATTCCGCAAATAAAAAGGTTTCAATACTCAGCACGGAGCTTTCGCCCATAAAACTCTTGAGCAGCATGTACAGAGGTATGGATACACTGACAACGATCAGCGTCGCGGTAATGGAACTGAAGCCGTGACCTCTGACAAAGCACATGAGAAATCCGAAACCCAAAAGCAGCATCGCCAGAACATGTATGGACCGGCTATACTGCAAAATATCGAAGATTGTCTGAGTATTGGCCGATACAGCCGAATTTCCGCCCGTCAGCGTAGCCATGCTTTCCGCTACGCCATGATTTACCCACGGTGTAAACGCTACGCCCATAAAAATGAAGAAAATCAGAGCAAATAACAAAAATGGCACGTTCGGTTTATTGTTCTTGATTTCTAGACTTGCTGCATTATGTTGTCCTGTCATTTTAATACTCCCTATTCGCTATTTAATCACAAACGATTGGATTATAACACCGTACCGTCAATTTGTAAATGGCGTTTACGCTTGGAAAATATTAGTTTTAACAGGGATATCGTCAAGCTCCCTTTAGTCATTTATACAACGAATTATACACCGCCGCTTGTCGAATATTTAACAAATTTGTCCGACTATTGCAAATTTATTTTGGGGGCTGAAAAGAATTGATTACTGTTGAAGGGTTGATTTTTTTTATTTTAAGCCGATATAAACTTAGAATCAGGATAGGTTTTTTTAAATTCGCTAGACAGCAATAAGTTCTACAGTTAGGAAGGTGAAATATAGATGACAAATGTTGCTATTGTGGGAGCAGGAGCTGGCGGCACTTCTATTCTAAAATTATTGCAGGGAATTACAGACATAAGAATAATAGGCATGTGTGATTTGGACGAACATGCCCAGGGAGTTGTCCTGGCCCGCAACCTTGGCATTGATACCTATAACGATATAAGAAAGGTTTTAGCACTTCCGGCGTTGGATATATTGATAGAAGTCACAGGTGTGCCAAAAGTACAAGAGCTGATCGGTCAATATAAAAATGAAAATGTTGCTTTAATCGATTTTCACGGCGCCGCATTGATGATGAAAACCGTCGAGGCCCGCGAAGAAATGATTACCGGACTGCATCAGGAGGCGGAAAGGCTGGCCGATCTGTCTACCGAATTATCCGGCACCATGGAAACTGTAGCCCAACTGATAAAGGAGGTAAGCGGGTATGCCCATGATGTTAACGCCAAAAGTTTGGAACTGATAGATTCAGCCGGTGAGGCTAACGTGCAATTAGGGGAAACCGGCAAGGTTTTAGATATTATTAATAAAATTGCCCAACAAACCAAATTCTTAGGGTTAAATGCCGCCATTGAAGCAGCTCACAGCGGAGTACACGGTAAAGGTTTTGCGGTTGTGGCCGAGGAGGTCAAAAAACTGGCGGACGAAAGCTCTGTCTCGGTAGCAAATATTTCTACGATCTTGTCCAATATTCAAAAATCGGTCGTTGTTATTAACGGCGGCGTCAATGAAGCCGCCGTGGTAATACAAAAACAAAACCAGCTGACAGACTCGGTCTCCGACAGTATTTATTCGCTAAAATCGTTGTCGCAGGAATTGGATACGCTGGCCCAACACCTGGCCCAGTTAGCTTAAACCGCTTAAAAAATCCTTGCATCCCTTTTCATAATAAAGATAAATGAAATTATAGAAATTCGACATATTACAACAAATTGCTCAACAAAACCATGGTAAAATACTTAATATGTTATTAAATAAAAGACCTCCCTTCTTCATCGGGAGGTCTAAAGATGTTTTATATAGAGAAATATAGAGTAAACTTAAATAAACTTAGCGGCATTCGGCGGCCAGATCTATTTTATGGGATTCTTTGCAATAACACCTATTGCTGTCGAAATTTGCATATTTCTGTCGATATATAAGTAGGATGTTTCTAAATTAAAGTTAACGTATTCTGATTGCCATGGGAAGAGACAAGCATAGTGGATTTATGAGGGAAAGAGGATAAACTGCAATGAAAAACTATTGCCATGTCGTTAGCGACATTAGTACCTTGAAGTTGTTTCTGGAGTCTTCAGAGATACGTGAAAATGCCGTAAACGCAAAATCCATTCTCGTACAAATCTTTTCTTCACAAAACGATCAGAATTATATTGAAAGTATTACCCAAACAATTGCAGATCAGTTACCAACGGCAATATTAGTAGGGTCAACAACCGTAGGAGAAATTGCAGAAGGCAGTCTTCTGACCGGAACTACTGTCCTGTCAGTTTCATTTTTTGATACTACAACAATTTATCCGATTGCCTTATCGTGTTCACCTGGCGATGAATTTAATACGGGCAAAAGTCTGATACAGGCCATTAATGACACGAAAGATATTGCCGGTGTTCTTATGTTCGCTACAACGCAAAGCATTGATGTATCAATCGTGTTTGCGGGGATGTCCGGGAAGGGAATCGATTTCCCTGTGTTCGGCGGAGGCGCGGGGGTCTACGATCGTGCTGAAACCGGTCTGATATCTTGCGGGCGAAAATGTTTTAGCCAAGGGGTTATTGCGATTGTTTTTTCGGGCAGCGACTTACATATATTTGCTCGTACTTATTTAGGATGGCAGCCATTGAGTAAAGAGATGACCATTACCGATGCTGACGGTATGTTGGTAAGAACAGTCGACGACGTCTGTGCGTTTGATATTTATCACCGTTACCTGGATATCCAAGATGACCAGAACTTTTTTATGAATGTATTGGAATTTCCGTTTTTAGTGGAACGGGACGGCGAAACATTGGCGCGTGTTCCGTCTTTTGTCGATGAACACAACGGCATCCAATTTGTCTCTGATTTACATGTGGGAGAGAAATTCCGTATCGGTTATGGGGATCCGGAAACCATGGTACAAAATTCCAAGACTGTCAAAAAAGAAATGGCTGACTTTGAACCAAACGCCATATTCCTCTATTCATGCATCTGCCGCCGCTCTTTAATGCAAAACGATGTAAATCTGGAAACTGAGCCCTATGAGTCCATTGCACCGACTGTAGGCTTTTATACCTATGGAGAATTCTATGGCCATGGAGATAAAATCCAATTTTTAAACTCAACAATAATTATTGTCGGTATGCGTGAGGGGGATAAGGGCCAGGAGCAAGGCAGATGGAATAATGCTCTGCTTGATGATCATTTTAAATCAATTGATAGAGATCCATTCGCCAATAAACATAACCGGATCATTTCCCAATTATTGCATTTTATTCGTGTCGTGTCATCGGAACTGGAGCAAGCGAATGAAGAACTCAGTAGGATTTCCAGAATTGATAAGCTTACGCAAATATCTAACAGATTAATGCTTGATGAGGCCCTTCAGCTGGAGATCGGCAAATGTGAACGTTATCATACAAATTTATCATTGATTTTAATGGATATAGATGAGTTTAAACAGGTTAATGATCATTACGGGCATATTGCCGGAGATGATGTGATGATATGTACGGCAAACATACTGAAAAAAAGCGTCCGCTGCACTGATGCCGTGGGCAGATGGGGAGGGGATGAGTTTTTAATCATTCTTCCGCAGACAAACCTTGAGCAAGCATACTTTGTAGCAGAAAAAATAAGATCCGCTATCAATTCGGAAACATTTCCGGTATCAAAATCTCTTACATGCAGCTTCGGAGTCTGCAGTTATTCGCGAGGAGATAACCATGACACATTGTTGTCACGTACCGACAAAGCTTTGTACGAAGCTAAAAACAGCGGCCGAAACAGAGCCGTACTTATAGATTTAGGGGATAAGCGTCCGAGCAGTGCTTTGAATTAGCAACATTAATATTAGCAAGGTTGTAAGCAAGGGAATTGTTCATTTGCTTGTAAGCATCTCAAAGGTCAGATAATCTATTGGATTAGCTGGCCTTTTTAGCAGCGGTATTTATTGCTGTTTATCAACAAGCAAATGCTTACCGAGTGTAGAAATATTATTAAAATTAATCTGGAAAACTATACCAATAGTGATATTTAAAACAATATCTAAACTCCGGCCAATAAGCCATATTGCCTGGGCTATAAAGAAAAAAAGAAAAAGCACTGAAAACTAAATATTTTCAATGCTTTTTGTGCCTAAAGCACCTAAAATTGATACAATGGAACGATTCATCAAGGGGGATAAATACGGATCATTGGGAGATCGTGTCATTAAACACTTTTCCCATTTTGCTTCACTGTTTGTTGATTACTTATATCGTTTTATTCTGAATACCCGGTAGTCGTGTTGATTCCGATCGTTTTTGTTAAGTTGTCCCAGGTTACGCCAAAGTCCAGCGCCGCAGCCAGGTCGCGCAGTTTGAAGTAATTATATCCGTCTATAGTATATGCGGAAAGGTCTAATTTTTCACCATCCAGAAAAACTGCCGAAAGGTTGGGAACAGCATTCCTTCCGGACGCCACGTTCAATACTGATAATTCTCCGCCGACCGGAGTATAAGCTTCACCAGATGCCAAGCGAATCACCTTGTTTTCACCGTCCCAGCTTACCCCGAACTGCTTCTTGGTACCATTTATCGCCGCAGCAAGGTCACGGAGCTTGAAATAATTATATCCGCCTATGGTGTATGCCTCAAAGGAAACCGGGCTGCCGTTTACAAGCACGACTGACGATGTTGGAAAAGCAGTTACTGTTTGTAGGGAGATCCCGGTCAGTCTTGCAGTTATAAAAGGTATGTTGTTTTCTTCCGCATATTGCTCCGCGTAGGATGCCGAACTGCCATAAATAACAGCCTTGTCGGCGCCGGCTAACGCATTGAGGCCAATCGATTTAACGCTGTCTGGAATTGTTACATCGGTCAGGCTCCAGCAACCGTAGAATGCGTTTTCAGCTACGGACGTTACACTGCCGGGGATTTTTACCGACGTCAGGCTTTGGCAGTTTGCGAATGCACCCTCTTTGATTACCGTTACCCCATACGGAATTTCCACCGATTTTAAATACCAGCATCCTTCAAACATAAAATTGCTGATACTCGTTATTCCGGACGGAAGCGTTACGGACTGAAGTCCATAGCATTTGCTGAACGTGTATGTTCCTATAGACATAACGCTATCCGGAAGTGTAATAGATTGGAGACTGATGCAATCAACAAACGTAGCCCCGCCGATCGTTTTGACACCGTTCGGTATTGTGATGGAAGTTAGGCCACCGCATCCGCCGAATGCCCAATCGCCGATTACAGCGATACTGTCCGGAAGTGTAACTGACTGCAAGGCCGGGCAACTGAAAAAGGCCCCTTCGCAGATCTCCGTTACCCCGTCCGGGATGACAATTGACTTTAGGCTGTTGCAGTTTGTAAAGGTATCTTTGCTGATTTTCGTGATACTACCTGGCAGAGTGATGGCGACCAGACCATTGCACTCGCCAAAAGCGTGCTCGCCGATCGAGGTTACGCTGTCTGGAATTTTTATATCTTTTAAACCATCGCAGTCACTGAAAGCAAAGAAGCGGATCGTCGTTACACTGCTTGGAATATCAATTGATGTTAAGCCATAGCAGTGAAAAAATGCGTAATCTCCAATCGTCTTAAGCCCATAAGAGAGCTCCGCCGAAGCAAGGGCAAAACAACCGTCAAAAGCGTTTGATCCGATTGTTGTCACGCTACCCGGGATAGCAATTGACTTTAAAGCCACGCAGTAAGAAAAAGCGGAATTACCGATTGTCTTCACGGTATTGGGGATTGTTACCGACGTTATATAGTCGTTGTTTGCAAATGCAGATGCACCAATTGCCGTGATTCCCATGTTATTCGGTATTGTTATGACGGAATCTGTTCCGTTGTATTTTGTTAAAACTCCATTATTAACAATGAAATTACTGCTATTCAAAGCAATTGCCGGAAAGCTCACCGCTGTTAACATGAACGCTGTTGCCAGAATAATAACTATAGTTTTCTTTAATTTCATCATCGTGATAGTCCTTTCCTGGTACTAATTTGCCATCAGATATCAACGCAAGTAAAGATTATATGGATAAGGTAAACTTAACCTGTTATGAATAATAGGTACCCCAGCCTGTCATTTGTTCCAAGGCTTGATGATCCGGCAAACAACTACCTCCTCTGGCTTTCAATTATTTGTACTTCAGCATTTTGTTGAACTGCGCATTATTGCCATAGCACGCCCAATGCTGAATAACTAGTTGTTTGCCATACATCAATCTAAATTGAGTACCCATACAGAATAATACATTTTATTCCATTTTGCAATCATTACGAAAAAGAATTAAAAGGCACTGGAAGAGTCAAAGATGCATTAAGGTTTCAGTTCCGATACTGGGAGCATGATGACCTCGCAGCTGTTATTTACAATACAATTAACTATTTCAACCATATTAGATCTATTTGAAAATTAAATAGAAGATCACCAGTCCTCTTTAGAAACGAACTGGTGGCTGAATCCGTTTTTTTGTCTACAGTCTATTGACTACTTCAATTATATAGATTGGCTGGCCTTTACTTGGCAAAGCACCTCACCGCTAATACAATTGCACGTGGTCAGATAAAATAGTAGCAGTTACATTTTGATTGTTACGGTTTCACTTTTTCTTTCGTGTATAATTACACTTCGGATAATTAGAGCAACCATAGAATTGCCCAGACTTTCTAGGGTAAGCAAGGGGACGGTTCATTTGCTTAGACCCTTGCTTAGAGGTATTTTATATATTCAAAGATAGCTTGACAGAGGGGTTGCATGGTTGGATTAAAGCGCCTAATTGTTGGTTGAAATCTTCCGATATAATTTATATATCAGATATTAGTTAATAAAATAAAAATATTGTTTTGTCTGGGGCAACCAATCAGATGGAAAACGGGGGTCCATTAATGAAACTTTCGGCATATATAATTTGCAAGAATGAGGCTGCTGTAATAGCACGATGTATTAATAGGTTTAAAAATGCTGTAGACGAAATTGTTGTTGTAGATAGTGGTTCTACGGATAATACTGTAGAAATTGCACGAAATCTTGGCGCGGTTATCTATTCAATTGAGTGGCAGGACGACTTTTCTTATGCCAGAAATTTTGCATTACAGAAATGCAGTGGAGATTGGATAATACCTTTGGATGCTGATGAATACTTTAGAGAAGGCGATGCAGAAAAAGTCTTAAATCGTATAAAAATATTGGAGACAAAAAAGTCCCCTTATGATGGGCTTATATGCAAGCTTAGTAATATTGATCCTGCAACTTCAAAAAGCATATCCCAAATGACTCATCTTCTTGCATTTAGAAATACTTCAGATTTAAAATATCATCGTACAATTCATGAAGAGCTTAAAAAGGGTAATAATCAACTAAACCTGCGATATGTAGATGATATTATAATTTTTCATACCGGATATATTCTTAGTAAAGAGCAACTTGAAAATAAAACCTTGCGTAACACATTATTACTGGAAAAGTTAATTGAAAACGGAAATGCTGACGCATCGGATTATCTTCACTTGACACAACTATATTTGGGTAGTAACAAAAGTGCCGATGAAATTTATAATGTGGCAAAAAAAATGGTTGATTTGGATAAAATTAATGGCGCTGTCCCCAATACTGTGGCTTACCGAAAATACACGCTTTGGGCAATGGCCTTGCAAAAGAAAAATTATCCTTTTGCAGAAATTATCAAAGTACTTGATACTGCTTTGATAAAATTTCCCCTGCATCCAGAAGTTTTTGCCGCCAGGGGAGATGCTTTTTTATCTGCAAAAAAATTAGATTATGCGATATTAGAGTATGAAAATGCACTAAAAGCAGAAAGAGCTTATAATGACATATTATCAAATAGTTTTACAGGAAAGATACCAAAGATCAGATTACTACTTAGCGAACTTTATATGACCTGCAATAATCCTGTAAAAGCACTGGAGCATTGTTTCGAACTGCTCAAGCAAGACAAATATAATATGTCTGCAACTATTTTACTTTTACATTTAATTCGTTCCCAGACTGAAGCGGATATAGTGATTTTCTTGGATACTTTTTATGATCGCAATAAAGAAAAAGATCTAAAATATCTTGTTTCATGTTTAACATATATTCGTATACCTAAACTTTTTAATTATTACGAAAAAATTTGGAGAACAAAATTCGGCGGGCAGGACGCTTCTATTATCTCCGCTTTGCTTTGCCTTGGCGACTATAAATCGGCAGTCAATATCGCACAAAATTATCTGATAAACCATCCGAATGCAGAAATATCATCGATGTTTTATGCAGGCATTGTTCTCGGTAATCTTTATGAGGATTATAAAATATCCATAATAAATAGTGACAAAGGTGGCCACGAGGTTTTAGAAGCGATTTATCAGCTAAGATTAAGAAAGCCTATAGATATCTTTAGATTTGAATTAAATCAACTGATACGTGTTCTTTATCATCTTGTCCAATCATTGTCTGATGATAATGCTCTTCGCTATATTGAAGATGTGGTATTTTCAAACAACAGACAAATTATCCAATTAGTCGTAAACGATTTATTGTACGTACGACGTTATTTGCTTCTATCTAAACTATATAATACCTGTGCACAAACAGATGAGATACAAAGAGGTCAAAATCTGTTTTTATCAGGGATGTACTTAATGATGAATGGTTCTCATAAAGACGCCATGGGGCAATTTATAAGGGCGGAAAAATGTGGGTTTAATAGTCTGGAGATGCAGGAATATATGCGAATAATAAATTCTGCCAAATGTAACCTGAATTAATTTAACCGCGGAAAAAATGTTTTCTGAGCCAAAATGGTTACTCTCTTTCCCCACTGGAAGGCTTTACAAACGCCAATCAACGGAATACAGGGGCGGAGGGGCGGTTCTTGCTGGCCGCGTTTGCCTACGCAATCCGTTTATACGCTTTCATCGCCAGGAAGTATGCCACAACAGTAATGCCAATGCACCACGCCAGCGCAACCCATATCTCGTAGCCGACAGGCTCCGAGTTTAACAGGGAACGCACCGCATCAACAATGGAAGTTACGGGCTGATTCTCAGCGAACAAGCGGACAGCGGCAGGCATCGTTGATGTTGGCACGAACGCGGAACTTACAAACGGCAGGAAGATCAGCGGGTACGAAAACGCGCTGACGCCGTCTATTGTTTTTGCCGTCAGTCCGGGAATGACCGCGAGCCATGTCAGCGCCAGCGTGAACAACAAGAGTATTCCCGCAACCTCAAGCCACGAAAGAACTCCCGCGCTCGAACGAAAACCCATTATCAGCGCGGCTAGTATTATTACAGCGACTGAAATCGCGTTGGAAACAAGCGACGTCAGCACGTGCGCCCACAGCACGGAAGAACGCGCAACAGGCATAGAATGAAACCGCGCTAACATCCCCTTTTGTATATCCATGAACAGCCGATAGGCAGTATAGGCTATGCCGCTGGCGATTGCAATCACAAGTATTCCCGGTAGCAGGTAATTGACATAGTTGTCGCTTCCGGTCTGTATCGAGCCGCCGAGCACATAAACGAACAACAACATTATCATTAGCGGTGAAATCACGACCGTGATAATCGTGTCAGGGCTACGCAAAATATGGCGCATAGAGCGTGCGAACAGCACTCCCGTATCCCGCATAGTTTTCATTATTTATCCCCCTTGCTGCCAATGATTGAGAGAAAAATTTCCTCCAATGTCGGCTGTTTTATGACGTACTCTTGCTTGGCGGGCGGGAACAGCTTTTTAAGTTCGTCAAGCGTCCCGTTGGCAATGATTACCCCGCCGTGCAGGATTGAGATTCTGTCGGCAAGTTGCTCCGCTTCCTCCAGATACTGCGTCGTGAGCAGGATCGTTGTGCCGCCGTCGGCAAGTTCTTTGACGGTTTTCCAGACTTCCAGCCGTGCTTCCGGGTCAAGCCCGGTGGTCGGCTCGTCAAGGAAGATAACGGGGGGTGTTCCGACCAGGCTCATGGCAATGTCCAGCCGGCGCGTCATACCGCCGGAATACGTGTCCGCCCGACGGTTGGCCGCGTCGCTGAGTCCAAAGCGATCAAGAAGAGCGGCGGCAGTTTGTTTGGCGTTGGCAACGCCACGGAGTTTGGCGATCAGCAGCAGGTTTTCGCGCCCCGTGAGTATGTCGTCCACGGCGGCAAATTGCCCTGTCAGGCTGATATTTTCACGTACCTTTGCAGGCTGACTCTCCACGTCAAAGCCGCATACGCTCGCGTTTCCGCCGTCCGATTTCAGAAGCGTCGAGAGGATTTTTACGATCGTTGTCTTACCCGCGCCGTTAGAACCGAGCAGCGCGAAAATTTCGCCGCGCCGTACCTCAAAATCGACGCCTTTCAAGACTTCGGTACTTTTGAAAGATTTATACAAACCTTTCACCTCAATTGCGTTGTCAGTCATTGTAAATCGCTCCCTTTACCGAGTTTGTTCATAATATCGCGGTTGAGCGCCTCACGCCAGTCTTCCGTGTATGTCCTGGCGCTGCGCAGAAGCTCGTCGCAGAACGTAGCCACGTCCTCACCGGTAATCTCCAAAACTTTCTTGCCCTCCGCCGCGCCAGCCTCGAACAGCTCTATAAGGTCATAATGGATTTTCATCATGTCATAGCCGGATCCCGCCGCGAACATCCACATGTGTCCCTGGATTTTCTTAAATACATATTGATAGTCTTTCGGCAGAGCCGCCACCCTTGCCATCTGTTGCTTGTACTCGCGCTTGCTCTCAATCATTTTCTTGATATTGAAATAATTATCGAAAAAATCAGACATTTGATTGCTCCTCCTTTAATTCATTGATTTTTGAGGCTACAAACTCCCACTTTGCCCAGAATCGGCGCAGTTCCTCGCGTCCCTCATCGTTAAGTGAAAAGAACTTTCTTGGCGGCCCCATGTCGGAGGGTTTTTTTGTGATCTCTACCAGCTTGTTTTTTTCCAGCCGAAGCAGGATAGTGTAGACTGTTCCCTCCACAACATCAGTGAAGCCGAGAGCATTCAGTTGCCGTGTTATTTCGTAGCCGTAGGTTTGCTTGCGGCTGATAATTTCAAGTACACAACCCTCTAGCACACCTTTGAGCAGTTCAGTCAAATTATCCGTTGCCAACGCCTCCTCTAATTAGTAACACAGATATGCAGTATTACTTATTACTGCTATATAGTATCACGCAATAGCTAAATCTGTCAATAGGGAAAATACAATAATTTCGCGGCATACAAAAAGCCCGCCGCCAAAGGCGACGAGCAAGTGAACAATGCTGCAAACACAGCATTTATTTACCGTAGAATAAACGATTACGACGATGCGGTGCAGGACGGGTGCCATTGCAGCGTATTGTATGGGATAGTAAAAACAACGATCCCGGTAGCATATGGTGCAATTTCGTATTGCTGATAGTAAACAGCAACGCCGGATGGAGTAAGATAATAGCTTTCCTCGTTGAAATACTTGGCGATCAGGGACCGGTAATCTTCAAAATAGATTCCCGGGTTCTGTTGTATTTGACTGTCAGCCTGCTTAATCATCTGTTCTATCAGAAACACCTGATAGTTCTGCCCCGGCGAGAATAAAGAAGAAAGCGGTATGATACGGCCATCAATCAGATTCCAGCTATCGGAAGCTCTGACGGTGTTTCCGTGAGCGCCGCCTGTGAACTCATATCGGTCACGATATAGACTAAAATGACAGCGCTGATTATAAGTTATCTCGTATTGTAGGACAGCGTCATAGTTGTGAAAAGGGAATCCGCTTTTCTGAGTGTCTTTATAATAGGCAACAGCCTGTTGATACAAATCATTGGCGACATAATTATAATAGTCGTTGACCTGTGCCTGAATATGGCGGTTGATATTGTCTTGTACAGGTCGGTTATGACGCAAAATAATTTGCGGATAGTTGATGGAAAGCGTAAGCATGGTTTTGTTGTCATACGAAAAAGTCCGTTTTATCTTGCGCATCATGACGGCCGCACTGAAGTTTGATGATTTCATATAAATCCCTCCCTGCTTTTATTTTATTCTATTAGGCAGGTAAGTGATCGTCAGGGCACTGCCCCGCGTTTTTTATTTGTCTGTTTTTTTAGAGTCCGGCATCAAAACAGACAATATATTCAAAATTTAAAAAACATGTAAAATAGTATTGACAAACTAACAGTTGTTAGTTTATACTGGGACTAACAACTGTTAGTATTGGAGGAAATTATATGTTTCATTTATTTTTCGGTGATACCATTTCCGTTCTGACCACAGTCGCCGTCCTGGGAACGCTTGCTTTGATTGCAATTTCGTTCAAGAACAGCCGCGAGATAAAAAGCTGGGGCAGGCTCATTTTGATTTTGATCATCGTCGGCACAGCAATCAGCGGCTTGGCCGCCATGCGTGATGCATACATGACAGCGCAAGCCGCGTTTTCAGTCAGCAGTCTGCAATCCACTATCTGTTCCCTGGCCGGTGGTCTCATTTTTCTGACAGGTTTGTTAGCCCTGTTTATTAGAAACCAGTCATTCAGAAGGTTTAGCTTTCATTTGATATCGATCATTTTCCTTGCACAGGTTCTAGTCATAGAAGTGTCGCGAATCGTATTGTACTAGGAGGTTAGAGATGACTACTCGAGAAAAAATACTTGCTGAGGCGCTAAATCAATTTTCCGTGAAGGGTTATGATCCTGTTTCGGTCAGGGATATCGCCTATGCGGTCGGGATCAAGGAATCTTCGCTCTATAACCATTTCAAGAACAAGCAGGACATCTTTGACTCCATCATCAATGAATATTCACATCGCTGGGAGTCGTTTTTTCATCAGGTTCAGCTGACCGGAGACGATCAGCAGATTGTCGTTGATGATCGGACGGTTATGATGTACAAAAACATGTCGAATGAACGGTTTGCCACAATTTCCGGGTATGTTTTTGATTATTACATGACGGATGATATCAATGTGAAACTGCGAAAGATGCTGACAATCGAGCAATACAGGAATGATGACATCGCCACGCTGTTCCGCAAAATATCCTTTGAAGACAGCATCGAGTTCCAGGCTCAGCTTTTCGCAGCGCTGATCCAAGAGGGCTGTTTTATCAAAACCGATCCATACCTGATGGCTCTCGAATTCTTTTCACCGATATTCCTGATTTTCTACAAATACGATCATGATGCTGAAAGTATACAAGCGGCGAAGAAGTTGTTTCTAAGGCATATCGATCAATTCATCAAAACCTATGGTACAAATTGACAGGAGGAAGATACAGTTATGAAAATTACAGTCATCAACGGCAACATGCGCTATGGCAGCACTTGGCACTGCACCCATGAAATTATTGAGGAACTGCAGAAGCAGGTGCAAACTGATGTGACTGAATTCTCTCTGCCCAAGGATATGCCGCATTTTTGTAACGGCTGCTTCTCATGCATCTACAACGGAGAGGATACTTGTCCGCATAACGCATGCATTAAGCCACTTGTTAATGCGATGATCGCATCTGATCTGATCATTCTGGCCTCGCCTGTGTACGGATTTGATGTGTCAGGTCAGATGAAGGCACTGATCGACCACCTCTGCTACATGTGGATGAGCCATCGGCCCAATCCGGAAATGTTTCAAAAAGTTGGTTTGACGGTCACCACATCCGCCGGCGCCGGTCTTAGACACACGACGAAAACAATGAAGAACAGCCTTGTTTTTTGGGGCATAAAAAAGGTTTACACCTTCAAGTTCCCCGTTTCGGCCATGCAGTGGAGTGATGTCTCTGAGCATAACAAGGCGAAAATCAAAAGAGATGCCCGAAGGCTTGCTGTTCAGATATCGAGGTCAGTCAGAAATAGTCGCAAATCATTCAACCCTTTATTCCGGAGCATCTTTTTCCGGATGATGTCCGGCATGCAGAAAAAGAATGACTGGAACAAGACGGATCGAGACCATTGGGAAAATAGGGGCTGGCTTACTGGCAGCAGGCCATTCTGAATAGGAATAAATTGAAAGATAAAGTGATCTCTTTTCAGCCTAGATCTGCTACGCCATTGCCGAACCAGAAATGGTTAATACTATTCTATACCGGTCTTATAAGGGCTATATGTCTGTTTTCCGCATATTGCAACTCAAATCGAATATAATTTAGGAAATTATTTGGCTTTATAGGACTGTTCATATGAATAAAAAAGCGCAAAAATATATCGTAATTTGTATGAATAAAAAAGTGCGAAAATATATAGTTATTTGTCTAATTGTCGCGACAATTATGTTTTTCTTAACTACGATTGGCAGCAGTGTAGTTAACACCGAAACAAAATTTACCATTCCTAAAAGTGGCTGTGCGCTTTATATCGATCTTGATGCCTTAATAATGACAGTTTACATAGACGGGAGTATTTTCAAAACTTATCCCGTCTCAGGAGGCGCCGATGATACGCCGTCCCCGGTCGGCATATGGCATGTCAATGGAATATCCAACTGGGGAGAAGGGTTTGGGGGCAGCTGGATCGGTCTGGATGTTCCTTGGGGTGTGTATGGTATCCACGGTACGCGGCAACCCTGGTTTGTCGGCAAACAGCACGTCTCCCATGGTTGTATTCGCATGAAAGATCAAGACGCAAAAGAAGTTAAAAGTCTCGTGACTATAGGCACTGTTGTTCAAATCAAACAGGACTCGTTGCCTTTCCGTAACATGGCAAAGAGCATGGTCGGCAGCGACGTCTACAACACGCAGATTATGCTGCAGAACCAGGGCTTCTATACGGGTACGATCGACGGTATTTACGGTAAAGGAATGGAGAAGGCCGTAAAAAGTTTTCAAAAAACTTATCACATCAAGGACGATGGGATTATCGGACAGAAGACATATGAAAAAATCATCGAGCAAAATCAGTTCAAAAATCGTTTGCGATTCTTATTATTCGCTAAATAATGAAATTAAAAATCCCGACTAGGGCTTCTCGGCGAAAAATTTTGGGGCTACTACAAAATCAGATAACACCCTAAATTTTGTATATTGTTGAGTTTTACAACCGCATTATAAAAATACGTTGTATATTCAATTTTGTTCCTTTATATTTCTTTTTTAGCAAAGAAAAAGACCAGCCATTTATCATGATAGCTGGTCCTTATATTTGGCTAAAATATAATAGACAGAGAAGAACCTTGATTCAAGCGCCTAAAAACAATATCAATAATATTTTGGTAGAGAAAAAGCAGCCAGAAAGGTCTATGCTCTTTCTGGCTGCTCTGATTTGGTATCTCTTATTACTGTTTACTTGACAACATTTTGAACATATCTCATCAAAATCATCGCCACTTGAGCACGTGATGCATTACCTGCAGGATCAAGACGTGTTTCGGTTACGCCCGTTACAAGTCCCTCGCCTACGGCCCATTTCATTGCTGCCAGTGCCCACTCTGATGTATTTTCTGCATCATTGAATACTGATAAATCACCCGCTGCTGTTACGTCGTAGCCTTTATAAATTGTATAGCGGTAAAGGATAGCGGCCATCTGCTCGCGTGTAATCGAATCATTGGGGCCGAATGAATCTGTATTGTAACCATCAACGATATCATTTTCAGTTGCCCAAACAACGGCATCAGTGTACCAAACCCCCGCAGCTATATCTGCGAATAAATTGGTAGCCGTGGAAGTAGGCTCATTGTCAAGTCTCCAAAGCACAGTCACCAGCATAGCCCGTGTCATATTGGAATTTGGTTCAAAAGTTGTATCAGATGTACCATTAAACAGCCCAGATGAAATTACATAGTCAATACCTTCATGGTACCAGAGGGATGTGTCTACATCATTATACTTTTCTGCTCCACAGACAGAATCAGACGCTACAAACTGCGCCTCAATCGTATGGTTTGATCCGATTTGAGAAAAAGTATATTCTGCTACCTTACCCACACTAATTCCATCAACGAGAACATCGCCGATTTCATAACCATCATTTGGAATTATAGTGTACATTTGACTTCTGTTCTCTATTATTCTTGTTGCACCTGAAGGCGCAATTGTACCGCCACTGCTTGCAGAAGCATTTATAGTGAAGTATGTTGGGTTGGATGACCCAGATGTATGTGCAGTCACAGTCACCGTAATAGAAGGCGCAGGAGTATATCCCATGCAATCAGCTGTTATAACGGCTGTGCCTTTTCCAACTGCAGTTACAAGACCGCTTGCAGAAACTGTGGCCACAGCCTCATTACTAGAGGTGTATTTGATGACGTAATCTGTTACTTCAACTGTGGTGTCGTCGCTAAGGTCTGCAATGAGCGCAAGTTGGCTTGTTCTTGCTACAGACAGACTCAAGGTTGATCTATCAAACGCGAGGGACGTGACCCATGGCGTATAAACGCTCTCGGAGGCAAGTACCATATCGAGATCACCGTCTCCGGCATTAATGTTTTCAGGTCCTTCCGACCTTGCCCACCAGTTGGCTGTCATGTCCAATCCCGAGAAATCATCGCCGGAAGTATAAGATATAGTGTTGCCGACAAAACCGTTGTAATTCAAATAGACGACGTCTGCATTGGATTCATCAAGCGAACCTACATAGAGTCCTATTGGATTGCCGGAAAAGACGTTGCCCAAAATACTGAGGTCGACCGGATAGTCTCCGATGTCAGAAATGTACATTCCATATGTGCTGTTGTTGGCAGCGGTATTGTTCAGGATATCAATAGTCCCCGGTAGGCAGCATGGGAGACAACCAAAATAATATCCGTAGTCACAGTCAGAAGCTTCGTTATTAGTTACTGATAGGATTACCGGTGATAAGCCGCAGCAACCGATATCTTCAACTTCGATACCATACTCATATCCCGACACACTGTTATAGCTCACATCAGTTGTCCGATTCGGGCAGCAAATATAAATGCCGGCATAAAGATCCCAACCTGGAGTATCCCCACTGGCGCTAACAGTGTTATAGGTGATTTTTGCATCCATATCTTGATATTCTCCCAGTTCCTCAACTTCAAGACCATATGGACAGTCAATTACCGTATTGCGGGATACTAAAATGCTGCCCTGCTCAAGGCCGTAGAAGTATAAGCCGTAATCAGAACACCTAACTAGTTGGTTGTCCGTAACCGTAATAGTTGCAGGACCCTCATCACCATAATAACTGGCGCTCAAATAAATACCGTCATAACCGTCTGTAATATTGTTGCCGGAAACATCTAATGTTCCCTGATCAAGATCTTCTACATTAATACCATAACTGTCAAAATTACTGATATTATTATCTTGAATATTTACGGTTCCATTATAAACGGAATATAAATATATTCCATAGTATTGGCAGTCTGTGATAGTATTATTGGAAACCGTTACAGTCACCGGTGAAGTTTCCCCCATATAATCGGCTAGATAAACTGCATAATTACAATTATTGAAGCTGTTATCGTCTATCAATACAGTCCCGTTATCAAAACCATCGTACTGATAGACGCCATATTCACAGTCAGAAATCGTGTTTCCGGTAATCGTTAAAGTGCCGCCCAAGAGATTATATGCATAAATTGCGTAATTGCAGGTAGCTGCAGCTTGGGGTCCAATCACATTATCGGTAATTGTCGCGGTGGTTGCACCGTCATCAAGATAAATTCCCGACGCTAAGGCAGCAGCGATCGTGAAACCATCAATGGTCACTCCTGGTGCATCAATATTAAATACATTAAATGTTGCATTTCCTTGGACGATAGTTGTGGCCGCCCCGTCAATTGACCGGATAGTAAGATTCGGCGTTATGATCGCAACATTTTCCGCATATGTGCCTGCCTCAACTAATATTATATCGCCGTCGATTGCAGCATCAACAGCAGATTGAATCGTGGTATATGTTTCCCCGGGTCCAACCGTCAGTGTAGTCGGCGCCGCCTGTGCAGTTAAGGGAAAAGCGCATAATAGTAACACAGACAGTAAACTTGCTAAAATTTTACTACTGAAAACCTTAGATATTCTTTCCAATTTTAACCCCCCACTCTTTTAGCTTTTATATCGGTTATTTCTACTACTAATCTTTGAATACCCTACAGAATCACATATTTTTTGCAAAAACCATTAGCCTAATACCCTAAGGTGATCTTTATTACTCCCTCCCTTATCAGCACCCCCAATCTCATAGAACACTCTCCTCTCTAATAGAAAAGTATAATAGATATCAATACATATATGAATGTCCTCCACAAATTTGACACGGTCATTTTTTGGCATGAATCGTGTCATGCTCATATTGGATATTGACATTGTCTTTATTACCATATTCTGAATATGTTAATCAGTAAAACAGTTTTGATCAAAGGCTTGAATGCACCCCCCTGTCTAATGTAAAACGATTATACCCACCACTCACTGTTTTAATTTCAACGTTTATGCTTACATTTCAAATACAGGCTAAAAGACTTGAAACAAGCAACTCCTTAAAAAAGCAGGGAATTGCTTATTTCAAGCCTTTTTAGGGTAAAATAAAACCACCTAACGATAAAATACTTTTTATTATCCATCCCCTTGATCCCGCGCCGCAATAGCGGTTTTATCGTTTTTTTGTATATTATCCAGAACTATTAATAATACTATCTAATAGAGCTGATTTACGAACCCTGTACATATAACAAGTACCGCCAAAGCATAGAGGTATGGAGGAAATTATGAAAGTTCTGCTTGTCTATCCAAAAAATCCTGTTACCTATTGGGGTTTTCAGTATGCCTTAAAGTTTATATATAAAAAGGCGGCTTTTCCGCCCCTGGGACTCCTGACGGTCGCTGCAATCCTACCGCAGCACTTTGAAAAAAAGCTGATTGACATGAATGTCGACACACTTACGGACAAGGATCTCTTGTGGGCTGATTATGTCTTCTTGAGTGCCATGGTTGTTCAAAAAGATTCGGTCAGGGAAGTAATCGACCGATGCAAGAAACTGGGTGTAAAAACAGTTGCAGGCGGTCCTTTGTTTACATCTGAATATGAGATGTACGATGATATTGATCACCTTGTCCTAAATGAGGGCGAAATCACGATCCCGGCATTTTTAGAAGATTTAGAGCATGGCACAGCCAAACACCTATACACTTCAGAGGAATGGGCGGATCTAAGTACCGTACCCGCTCCGCAATGGAATCTCATAAATGTAAAAAAGTATGCGTCACTGAACATCCAATATTCTCGCGGTTGCCCGTTCAACTGTGAATTTTGTAATATTACGTCGCTTTTCGGCAACGTACCCCGCACAAAGGAAGTAGACAATCTGCTCAGCGAACTTGATGCTATTTACAAAGCCGGCTGGAGAGGCATCGTGTTTTTTGTAGACGATAATTTTATCGGCAACAAGAAAAAATTAATGGAAGACATCCTGCCTGCCGTTACCCACTGGATGGAGGAGCATAATCACCCCTTCCAATTTTTGACGGAAGCGTCCATCAACCTTGCCGATGATGAAAAACTGATGGCCATGATGGCTAAAGCAGGATTTAATTCCGTGTTTATTGGCATTGAAACGCCCGATGAAGACAGCCTTGCCGAATGCAAAAAAACGCAAAACAAAGGCCGCGATCTGATTTCCTGCATAAAAAAGATCCAGCGTTCTGGGCTGGAAGTTCTGGGTGGATTTATTGTCGGATTCGATCACGATAACCCTTCGATATTCAACCGAATGATCGAATTTATACAAGAAAGTGGCATAGTTTCAGCGATGGTCGGACTTCTCAATGCCCCGAAAGGCACTAAGCTGTATCAGCGTCTTGCGAGCGAGGGAAGGATTACAGATGAATTTTCCGGCGACAACACAAACTTTACAATGAATTTTACTCCCATAATGGATAAGAACCTGCTTGTGAACGGCTATCAAAATATCGTTGCCACTATTTATTCACCAAAATATTATTATCAACGTGTCCGCAACTTCTTAAAGAGATCGGACTCGGACAGATCAATGGGTACTGATTTGAATGCAATCAACATTTTAGCGTTTTTAAAATCCATAGTATGGCTGGGAATATTCGGAAAAGAACGCCGTTATTATTGGAGGCTTATCGCCTGGTCTTTATTGAAACGTCCCAAGCTGCTTCCCGCAGCAGTCCGGTTTTCCATTTGTGGATTCCATTTCAGAAAAATTTATGATAGCGTTCAATTGAAGTGACCTGCAACTGCAGACTCCAGCATGTGCAAAGAATCAAATTAACCGCTTTAAAGTTGTTTATAGGGATATACCTGCGAACGGTTCTGATATAATAAGATGTCCTTGTTTTTAATTTTTCCGTCTTTGAAATCAACTGCACCATTCAGAACTTTATTGTCTGTTTGTTCAACGATATATGGCAGGTAAGGCAGGATGCAATTTGATATTTCCCATGTGGCGCTGTTCCACAGTATAGTTGGCGTATGATCTACAGCATAATATTTGATATTGCCAATTTGAAAAATTGGTTCGGAAAAGCTTGTCGGATGCGCGAAGCTGAATCCCATTCCCAGCGCGCAGCTTATATCGATCACAAGGCATGCTTTCTTAAATTTGTCAACATCATAGCCATTAATAAAAATAATCGGATCATTTGAATTTTGCAGAACGCCGTTGATAATGATATCCGCTGCAGTCAATTTATTAATAAACGGTGTTTTCGTACCATCCAGATTGACAATCTCTAACACACCCATATCATTTTTTTGAATTTGTTGATAGCGTATTCCCGGTATTTTATTGGCAGTCAAAAATGAGGGCCGCTGCGTGTATACCGTTATATCCGTAAAGCCATGTCCTTTTAGCGCATAGATCGCTCCGCGGCTAACCGAGCCCATGCTGATCACGACAACCTTCCGCGGAGGGCCATAATAGCCGTCGATTCCTTCCAATTGCAAAGCATGCTGGACTCCACAGTATCCGGCCATTTCATTGTTCCTGTTAAAGATATGAAGCAGGTCGCGCTCCCCTTCGTGGTACATATTCTCCCATGCGATAAGTGTCAACTTTTTGTTTATGGCGATCTGGGTGATAATGCTTTGTTGCACACTGTGCAGCCAGCCCCATACAAGAGTGCCTTCCTGCATTTTATCGAAATCCTCTGCTGTGGGTTTGGGTATTAATATTGCTTTAAATTCCCTGAGCAAGTTTTCACGCTCTATCAAGGGATTGCCGGTTAAAGAACATATCGTTTCGTCATCCATGTCAAAAGGTACACCATACCCTTTTTCAAAAAATAAATGTTTTCGTATTTTTACGGGTATTTGACAAATATGATCCGGGTGGATAGCCACCCTTTTTTCATTCTCCTTTTGAGACGTGCCGATTATTGCAATATCCATCTGTTACTCTTTTCCAATCATTTTTTCAAATCAGATCTACTGCTATAGCTTATCCATCAAACATATTATATCACTAATAAAAACAAAAAAACCGTTTTTTTGTGAATTGTTTAATAGTTAATAATATTTAATGCGCAAATTTTTCTGTTAATACAAATAAAAACCATACTTTAACGAAAAACAATAATCCCTGCTATCTTAATTGATAGCAGGGATTATTTAGTGGTGGAGACGAGGGGGATCGAACCCCTTACCTCTTGAATGCCATTCAAGCGCTCTCCCAGGTGAGCTACGCCCCCAAATATGTCTGCACATTTTAGCGTGCAGGCATTATTATATAGTATCGCAATTTTTTTGTCAATATATGAAAATAATTTTTTGATTTATGCGGAAACCGGGAATTTGACGGTTTCTTTTTCTTTTTTAGTCTGATCTTTTTCCGCATAGGCAATACTCATTACCGGGATAATGTATTATATATAAACAGAAAATTATCGATAATCGATAATTTTCTATTGCAATTCAATAATTACTCTTTTATAATTAGGCTGACAACTGTTAGTTGGAGGAAAAAATTATGTGGAATGACGGCAAATCCATCAGATTAAGCAGAATCGCAATCATCATATTTATGGTGCTGCTGGTTGCGACAGCCGTATTTGCGCCGTCAATAGTCCACAAAACATTTATGAACACGGATATGGCCAGGTGGAATGGCTATTTTCTGTTCACCATCTATATTGGCTGCATCCCCGCAGCGCTGCTTCTCATCAGTCTGTTCCGAACTCTCGGCCGCATTGAAAAAGGAGACGTCTTTATTCCCAAGAATGTAGAAAGCCTGCGCAACATCTCATGGTACTGCTTTGCCGGAGCGGTGATCAGCGCCGTATCCGTCGGCTATTACTTCCCATGGGTGATGGTTGCCATCTCCGCCGCCTTTATGGGTCTGATTGTCCGCATCGTAAAGAACATTATTGCCAAAGCCGTCTCTCTGCAGGACGACGCGAATCTCACAATTTAGGGGGCGCTCATGTCTATTGTCGTTAATCTTGACGTCATGATGGCCAAACGAAAAATCTCCTCGAATGAGCTGGCGGAGAAAATCGATATCAGCCAGGCTAACCTGTCGATCCTCAAGACTGGAAAGGCCCGGGCGATCCGCTTTTCAACGCTTGAGGCCATCTGTAAGGTACTGGACTGTCAACCGGGCGATATATTGGAATACAGGCAAGACGAGGTGTCGAATTAGAATTTAATAATATTTTAATTTTAATAATGTTGATGAATATTTGTTTTATCAGCCGGATCACAATATTCTTATGTGTATTTAAAGTTTTTTTGTTTTAATCGAAGAAAGGATATTATTATGTTTAAGAAAAAAATTGCATTATTGATTGTCGCTGCCATATTTATCAGCTCTATTTTAATACCGTCGGTACAGAGCGCTGCTGAATCTGCATTGTCCATCTTTCGTGTCGCGGACACTAAAACAATTACAATTACAGTCAGCGATATCCAGGATATAATCAATTCTATCAAAAATAATAGTGCGCTGACGAAGCCGGAGGCTGGGACAAACAAGGCAGATACAAATAGCAAAGACAACATTAAATCCCAGGTGAAAACGCTTTCCAGCCTTCGTGATTTTACCGCTTTTGAGTTCAACTTACCGACAAGCCTCAAATCAGAAACGCCCAAGCTTTTCGCAGTTGACGCACAGTCCAAATCCCTAACGCTGGATACGACGAAAATCAATGCGGAGCTGCAAAAGCTGGACGCAACCGCCACGGTCGACAACAGCTATAACGGTACTACAATCACCGTCAACACGCCGGCTGCGATCGCAGCCCAATATCAGGATGTGACGCTTGTTGCAACACAGAACGTTTATATCGATGCGCCCGATACTGTTATCAACAGCCTATGGTCTGCCCTCCTCAGTATCCCGGCGATTCCGGATGACCTGCGGACGCAGCTGGCGGAGATTGACCCCCAAACACGCGACATCTATTTGCCGGTCATAGAAGGACTGGGCCGTGAAACCGATCTCGGCAGCAATACCGGATATATCTATTCCTCAAGCGATTTATCCCAGGTCATCGCCATGATCCCCGGATTGTCCGACAACAAGATGTCAACTGAGCTGAAAAATGAAAACACATCGGCGTTGATCTGGGCGAAAAACGGCGTTCTCTATTGCCTCGTTGGTCAGAAAACCGACAGCGAGCTTTCTCAGATTGCCAGGAGCATTCACTGATGATCATAGAAACCGAAAATCTGTCAAAAACGTATCAAAATAAAGACGCAGTGAAAGCCATAAATTTATCCGTCGATCAAGGGCAGATTTATGGCTTTCTGGGGCCGAACGGCGCCGGCAAAAGCACAACGATCAAAATGCTGACCGGACTTGTGTTCCCGACATCCGGCAAAGGTCAGGTACTGGGCAGGCCGCTGGGCGATGTCAAAGCACGCGTCAAGCTCGGTTACCTGCCGGAGCTTTTTCGCTTTCAGGAATGGATGACCGGCGAAGACCTGCTAAATTTTCATGCAAGCCTGTTCCGCCTCAAACGTTCTGCCGAGCGCAATAAAAGCGTTCTCAAGCGCGTCGATCTGTTGGGGCAGGAAAAATATAAAGTTGGCGGCTACAGCAAAGGCATGCAGCAGCGCATCGGTCTGGCCTGCGCACTGCTGCCGGATCCGGATCTGCTTTTTTTGGACGAGCCGACATCGGCTCTTGATCCGATCGGCCGCAAGGATGTGCGGGATATCATATTGGGTCTGCAAAAAGAGGGCACGACTGTTTTTCTCAACAGCCATTTACTCAGTGAAGTCGAGACGGTGTGCGACCATATTACGATTATTAATAAAGGCGTTATTGTCAAATCCGGGTCCATGCAAGAGCTGCTGATGGAAAAAGTGACGCTTAATATCATCTGCAGTCCCATCCCTGAAGAAATCTATCGCACGATCAAAGAGCGGTTTGACCATACGCTAGCACCGCAACAGGATGACGGCAAAATTTTTATTACGCTCAAAAGCAAAGATGAAATTCCGGAAATTGCCTCGCTTCTGACAACGAATGATATAAAATTGCATGAGCTGACGCCGCACCATGAAACACTGGAAAGCGTCTTCCTCAAGGTCGTCGGAGAGGAGGAAACCCGATGAGCGCCATCGCGTTTGCGACGCTGAAGGAAGCCGTCCGCAAAAAGACCTTCATCGTCATGGGCATCGTCACCGTACTCTATCTTGTCCTTTGGGCAATTCTCCTCTATTACTTTCAGAATAAGGGCTTCGGGGGCAACGATCAACAATTCAAGGCGCTGGCATCAGTAATGGTGACTCAAATGGGACTGCAGTTTTCCTCAATGCTGATGTGCCTGCTGACTATTATTCTGGGAGCGGGAGCCATAGCGTCGGAGCTCGAAACCGGAATGATCCACGCCATTATTTCCAGGCCGCTGGACCGTACGGAATATGTCCTAGGCAAATTTCTCGGGCTAGCTATACTGACAGTCTGCTATGCCACAGTGTTTTACGCCGTGCTATTTTTGATTGGCGGCGCCTTCTCTCTGGATACCATCACGACATTGTCTTTTATGCAAATCTTTGAAGGCTGGGTTTTATATCTGCTGGTACCGCTGAGCGTTTTGTGCCTGACGCTTTACGGCTCCGTATCTCTGAGGGTTGTGCCAAACGGCCTGTTGATGATATTTATCTATATTCTCGGCAACATCGGCGGCATGGTTGAGATGATCGGCAACTACATTAACAGCACGTCGATTATTAGCTCTGGTATATTTCTCAGTTTGATTTCGCCTTTCCACACGCTGTACGCAGCGGCGGAAAGAGTGCTACTGCCCTCCACAGGGATTGCCGGCGAAATGATGAGAGGCATGGGCGGACTCACAGGCACCGGCAAACCGGCCAGCGCTGCGATGTATATCTATATAGCGATATATTCGGTTGGATTTATAGTATTGGCCATCCGTAAATTCAGAAAAATTGATATAAACTAAAGACGGCCAAATAAAAAAACACCTGAAATCAATGATTTCAGGTGTTTTTTATTTAAGCTGAAACCGGGAAACTTTCAGTAGCAGCTTTTTCTTTTTTGGTTTGATCTTTTTCCGCATAGGCAATGCTCATCATCAGCTTGATGCGGTTTAACTGGTTGACCTGGCTGGCTCCCGGGTCATAATCGATCGGAACGATATTGGCCTTAGGATATAGCTGCTTGATACCGCGGATCACGCCTTTGCCGACGATATGATTGGGCAGGCAGGCAAACGGCTGCATACAAATAACGTTTTCCACACCGTCTTTGACCAGCGAAATCATCTCGGCGGTCAAAAACCAGCCTTCACCGCACATATTGCCGACCGAAACCACATCTTTTACTTCCTCGGCCAAATCATATATGCTGTGCAAACTACCGAAGCGGGTACCGTGAATTGATTTTGCCAGCGGCTTTCTCAACCACTCGATGAAGGCCAACGCCACCTTACCGAAAAGTGCCATCTTACCGGAACCGGACAACAGCTTGTTCCTGGTTATGAAGTTAAAGCCGCAGTATTCATAAAACAACAGCATATCCGGCACGATAGCCTCGCCGCCCTCCGCCTCGATCAACTCGACGGCGTGATTGTTGGCCTCGGGATGGTATTTGACCAATATTTCACCCACCAAGCCGACGCGCGGTTTATCTTCTTCTATGATCGGCAGTTTTAGAAAATCGTCGACCATAGCGCGAATATCTTTTTTGTATTGAGAAAACGAAGCTTTGTTCTGGTGTTCTTTACCGATAGCAATCCATTTTTCCGCTAATTTATCGGCGCTGCCCTTTTCCACTTCATAAGGCCGCGTGCGGTAAAGCAGCTTCATCAGCGCGTCGCCGAAAGCGGTGGCGATCATTGACCGACGCACCAGTCCCCAGCTCCACTTAAACCCCGGCTGTTTATCCAAACCTACGGTATTGATTGATAAGACCGGAATATGCTCCAATCCCAGCGCACCCAAAGCCTTACGGACCAGGCTGATATAATTGGTTGCCCGGCAACCGCCGCCGGTCTGGGTAATAGCAATGGAGAGATTATTAAGGTCATATTTACCTGATAACAAAGCCTGTACAAACTGGCCGACGACAATAATTGCCGGATAGCAGGCGTCATTATTGACATATTTAAGGCCGGTTTCTAAAACTGACTGGTCGGTTTTATCCAAAATATGTAAATTATAACCGCTGTTCTGGAAAGCCGATTCCATAAACTTGAAATGCAGCGGCGACATTTGCGGCGCCAGAATGACATGGTTGCGGCGCATCTCCTTCGTAAACAAGGTACGTTGGCTCGGGACAGGCGCTTTGAGCGGTTCGCGCACGCCTTTGCGCTCTTTATCCTTGATCGCGGCAATCAGCGAACGGATCCTGATCCGCGCCGCGCCCAGGTTCTTGACCTCGTCAATTTTAAGTACCGTATAGAAACAATCGGCTTCGCGCATCAGATCCTGCACTTGGTCACTGGTCAGAGCGTCAAGACCGCAGCCGAAGCTGTTAAGCTGAACTATTTCCAACCGGGGGTTACAGCGTGCCACATCAGCCGCCTGATAAAGACGCGTGTGATACATCCACTGGTCGACAACATTGATCGGCCGCGGCAAATTGCCCAGATGGGCAACGCTGTCCTCCGAAAGAACCGCAAAACCGTAACTGTTGATCATTTCGGGAATACCATGGTTGATTTCCGGATCGACATGATAAGGCCGTCCGGCCAGCACGATACCGCGCAGATTATCCCGCTGCAGCAATGCCAAAATTTCCTCGCCTTTGGCGCGGATATCCTTTTTAAAAGCAGCATCCTCCGCATAAGCGGCCTCAACCGCCTCGGTAATCTCCGCATCGTTGATACCCATGCCGTTCAATTCCTCACCCAGCCGCTCGATCAGCCGCTGCTTATCGTCATACGGCAGGAACGGCGACAGCAGCCGGATTCCCTGGTCTTTTAATTGCATAACATTAATGCGCAGAACTTCCGGATAGGTGGCAACCACCGGGCAATTGTAATGGTTGTTGCCGCCCAAACTTTCATCCCGCTCAAAAGGCAGACAGGGATAAAAGATCAATTTAATGCCTTGTCTGATCAGCGCGTCGATGTGCCCATGCGCCAATTTGGCCGGATAACAAACAGATTCCGAAGGCATGGTTTCGATGCCTTTTTCATACAAAGAATGCGAGGAACGCGGCGAAAGCACCACCCTGAAGCCCAACTTGGTAAAGAAGGTAAACCAGAATGGATAATTTTCGTATGTATTCAACACCCGCAGCATACCGATCTCACCGCGTGGCGCATCGTCTTTGGCCAACGGCTTATAGCCGAACAGCCGCTTGTATTTGTATTCGTATATATTCGGCAGCAGCGTGTTTCCGTTTTGTTCGTCAGCACCTTTTTCGCAGCGATTGTTGGAAATATGGCGCGAACCGTCGGGAAATTCACTGATAGTCAGCAAGCAATTATTACTGCAACGGCCGCAGCGGCGTGTTGATTTTTCAATCGTAAAATCTGCCAGCTGATTGGCGGATACAATTTTTGAACAGCCGCTCTGCCAGTTCTCATGGGCAATCAGCGCCGCGCCGTAGGCCCCCATCAAACCGGCTTTATCAGGACGTACTACTTCCTGTCCGGAGATCAGCTCAAAAGCTCTCAATGCGGCCTCGCTCAAAAACGTACCGCCCTGAACGATAATTTTTTCACCCAGATCTTGCGGGCCACGAACTTTGATAACTTTAAACAAGGCGTTTTTGATTACCGAATAGCTGAGCCCGGCAGATATATCGCCGACGCTGGCGCCTTCTTTTTGCGCCTGTTTGACGCGAGAATTCATAAATACCGTGCAACGCGAACCTAAGTCAACCGGGTTTGTTGCCAATAACGCCTGACGGGAAAATTCCTCGGCGTTCATATCCAGTGCATTGGCAAAAGTTTCTATAAAAGAACCGCAGCCGGATGAACATGCTTCGTTAAGTAAAATACCGTCGATAGCCTGGCTTTTTATGCGCAGGCATTTCATATCCTGGCCGCCGATATCAAGTATAAAGTCAACGCCCGGCAGCAGCCTTTGGGCAGCTTTATAATGGGCAATCGTCTCTACCTCGCCGATATCTATTTTTAAGGCATGCATAATCAGGCTTTCACCGTAGCCGGTGACCGCCGCTTTGGCAATATAAGCGTCCTCCGGCAGCCGGGCATAGAGATCGCGCAAGATCGCTATAACTGATTCCAAGGGGTTGCCGCTGTTGCCGCAATAATATTCATAAATAAGCTCGTCTTTGTCATTAAGCAAAACGCATTTGCTGGTAGTGGAACCGGCGTCCAGTCCAAGAAAACAAGCGCCTTTGGTCGCGGCCAAATCCGCTGTTGGTAATTTGTTGCGCTGATGCCGCGCTCTGAATTCAGCCAGTTGCTGTTCATCCTCAAACAACATCGGTAACCGTTCGATCTCATTGAGCCTGGCCTTGTCAACCGCCAACAAACGTTCGGCCAGTTGGGACATTAGAATAGGCTGCTCAGAAGCGGCGGAAATTGCCGCTCCCATCGCGATGAAGATCTGGCTGTTTTCCGGCACAATTATCTGTTCTTTGCTGAGATTGAGCGTTTCTACAAAGCGCTGGCGCAACAAAGGCAGAAAGTGCAGCGGACCTCCTAAAAACGCGACATTGCCGCGAATCGGTTTGCCGCAAGCCAGTCCGGAGATAGTTTGATTAACTACCGATTGAAAAACAGAAGCAGCTATATCGGTTTTAGCCGCGCCGTCGTTCATCAGCGGCTGGATATCGCTCTTGGCAAAAACGCCGCAGCGGGAAGCAATCGGATAGACCGTTTTGGCTTCTTTGGCCATCTCATTGAGTGTCATCACGTCGGTAGACAGCAAAGCCGCCATCTGGTCGATAAAAGCGCCTGTACCGCCGGCGCAAGAACCGTTCATGCGCTGCTCAATACCGCCGCTGATATATGTAATCTTGGCGTCCTCGCCGCCCAATTCGATTGCCACATCCGTTGTGGGAATGAATTCGCGTATCGCGGCAAGCCCGGCAGCGACTTCCTGGATAAAAGCCACGTCCAGCATTTTGGCAACAGTAATTCCGCCGGAGCCGGTAATCATGATCGACATTTCCTGATCTTGGAACCGCTCCGACACTTCTTCCACCATTGTTAATAATGTCTTACGCACGTCTGAATAATGGCGCCGGTATTGTGAATAAATAATGTTATATTTATCATCAAGCACGGCAATCTTAATAGTGGTTGAACCAATATCCAGCCCGGCGAAATACTGATTGTTAATTATTGTACTTCTATTGATCATATACCGTACGGTACTCCTCTTTAGTCGCTGTTTTGTTTGAAAATCAGGTGATTAATTCATGTTTATATTCTAACTCATGTTATCACTGCTAATAAATAACGTCAATAGCATGGAACACATTTCCATACGATATTTTTAGCCGATTTACCAGTGTATATCCAATATTTCCTTATAACCATAGCAGGTATTGCATATGTTTTATAGAATTATAGTGAGAAGAAGAATAAAAGCGGGAAGGAGTAGGTTATGCAGGTTAATTTTACAAATAATAGTAAAATAGACCCTCCTCATCCATTGTCTGCTTTTTCTGCCGGAGATAACGGTAACCCCACCCAAGAAGTAAATATGCCTAAACATGCATTCACCAACGGTATGCCCCCTGATAAACGTTTGCTATATATCAGAGTTATAATCAAAACTCTTTTATTGTTATTGGCAATTGCCATTATAGTCGGTTTCGGCCAGTTGGTTTTCAACATTGCTTTACCTTTTCTTTTAGCATTATTCATTGCCTGGTTATTTAATCCGCTGTTGAAACGATTGACAAATAATTATAAAGTCCGCCGCATTTTCACCATAATAGTATTATTTATCACCTATTTAATTATTGGCGCTATCCTCTGGTATATCGGTATTGAAGCGGTTAAGGATATCAATAATATGATCACAAACCTACCGCACTATCTGGAAGATATTATTCAATATATTTCAGATTATATAGGGAGCAAAAGCAACTCAACAATTCTCTTTGCGGCAGGGAAAAAAATAGATATAGACACAACTACGGTTATTAACTATCTATACGGTATGTTCTCCGAGCAGCTTTCAGCCATTTCTTCATCTATCATGGCCGCGATCAGCGGTTTAGCTATAAGGGTCACTAATGTCGTGATTTTCTTATTCACATTAATTATTGCCTCATACTTCGTCACCTCCGGCTACCCCCAACTTACAAAAAAATTCAATAACTATCTTGGCAATGAAATTGTATTTGAACGGAATCGGCTTATTACAATATTAAAAAACAGTATTGTTGAATATCTGCAGGCCTTACTGATTATTGCCCTTGTAGTCGCTATCATCAACTACATCGGTTTTGTGATACTGGATATTAAATATGCGGTATTATTAGCACTTTTCATGGGATTTCTTGATTTTTTACCGGTATTGGGCAGTGGCGCAGTATTGGTTCCCTGGATAATCATTTGTTTTGCCATAGGCGATTATCACCGCGCTATCGGCTTATTGATTATTTATGGCGTTGTCTTTGTTGCCCACCGTATCATGGAGCCTAAGATCATCGGTCAAACCAGCGGTATTTCACCACTCTTAACACTACTGGGCATTTATGCCGGGTTTATTATCGGCGGTTTCAGCGGCATGATAGTCGGCCCATTTATCATGATTTTATTATTCAACGCCTATCGCGCCGGTATTTTTACCAGTAGCTTCAAAGAGCTTAAAATCGCCACATATGATCTTTATTGTTTCCTGCGCGGACGAGAAATTAAAAGTTAGGAATAATAATAAAAAGGCTGCTTCGATAATGGACTGAACCAGTAAAAACGG
>DFZA01000002.1 GCA_002382665.1 Peptococcaceae bacterium UBA4068
TGTTGTTACCGGTGTTAACGAGTAAGATTAGACCGTTACAAAAAATATTGGCAAACCCTTCCTCGTCGGAGGGAGGGTTTGCTTTCGTTTTACATATCTTCAACCACTGTTTAAGTGAAAATATTGAAGGGTTCAATATTTAATATCTTGACATGGTTGACAAAATATGATATCCTACTCAAGTGCCTGTTTATGGCTAATAATGGAATTAGGAGGCGGCGGCAATGAGAGTGCCTATTACCATGGCCTGCACCGAATGTAAGCGCAGAAACTATATGACAACCAAAAATAAAAAGACTACGCCCGATAGAGTCGAATTAATGAAGTATTGCAGTTTTTGCAAAACCCATACGCTTCATAAGGAAACCAAGTAAGATGATCCGTTCCGCTATTGCGGACTGTAGATAAGGAAGTGAAACGCATGGCAACAGCAAATGCTAAAGATGCTAGTAAAACTGGGGATAAACTCAAAAGCTTTTTTAACGGCGTAATCAATGAACTTAAGAAAGTTCATTGGCCCGCTAAAAAACAGCTGGCAACCTATACCGGCGTTGTTATCGTGATGGTTCTGATTATGGCGGTAGTAATTTCGTTGATGGATTGGGGATTTATGTCTTTATTTAAATTACTGCTGGGTGCTTAAAAAAAATAATTAAAGGAGGAAGCGGGCTTTTTTAGGCTGCGAATATCGCATATGGAAAAAGAGTGGTATGTGATTCATACCTATGCCGGATATGAAAATAAAGTAAAAGCCAATTTGGAAAAGCGCGTGGAATCCATGAATATGGAAGGCAATATCTTTCGTGTTGTTGTTCCTATGGAGAACGAAATCCAAATCAAGGATGGGAAAAGAAAGATTACGCCGCGTAAGGTTTATCCTGGTTATGTGCTGGTGGAAATGTTCTTAACTGATACTTCCTGGTATGTTGTGCGCAATACCCCAGGTGTTACCGGTTTTGTCGGTACCGGCGCAAAGCCTGTTCCTCTGCATGAAGCTGAGGCAGAAAAGATCTTAGAGCAAATGGGTTATATGGAGAACCGCATTAAAGTTAATTTCCGGGTGGGTGAAAGTGTCCGGGTTATCTCCGGTTCTTTTGAAAACTTTATCGGTGAAATTGAGGATATCAATGCCGATAAGGGTAAGCTAAAGATCAACGTGCAGATGTTTGGCAGAGACACTCCCATCGAACTGGAATTTTCGCAAGTGGAGAAGCTCTAGTTATTTATATGATTTTTGAAAATTTGCCCCTTGGAGCGGAAAACCGCTTTTGTGGGAGGGGATTTTATCCCCGCCTAACCACAATTATGATAAGGAGGTGTCATAAATGGCAAAAAAGGTAACGGCAAAGGTTAAACTGCAAATTCCTGCCGGCAAAGCTAATCCTGCCCCGCCCGTTGGCTCGGCGCTTGGCCCGCACGGCGTTAATATTATGGGTTTTTGCAAAGAATTTAATGAAAAGACCGCCAATCAGGCCGGATTGATTATTCCTGCGGAAATCACTATTTACGAAGACCGCACATTTACTTTTATTCTTAAAACTCCGCCGGCGGCAGTGTTACTTTTGAAAGCAGCCGGTATTGATAAAGGCTCCGGCGTTCCCAACCGCACTAAAGTGGCTACGGTCAAACGTGCGCAAGTCAGAGAAATTGCTGAATTAAAAATGCCCGACCTTAATGCTGCTAGTGTCGAAGCGGCCATGCGTATGGTTGAAGGCACGGCACGTAGCATGGGCATTATCATTGAGGATTAATTGAAGTTTAAAAAGTGGGAGGATTTACTCCGTCAACCACAAGGAGGTATGTCAGATGCCGAGACATGGCAAAAAATACAGCGATTCCGTAAAAAATACGGATTTGGCCGTTTATTATGATCCGACAAAAGCTTTAGAATTAGTTAAGGCCAGTGCTAAGGCGAAATTTGATGAGACAGTTGAACTGGCAGTACGGCTCAATCTTGACCCCCGCCAGGCTGACCAGCAAATCAGAGGCGCAGTCGTGTTGCCTCATGGTACAGGTGTCAGCCGCAGCGTACTGGTGTTCGCCAAAGGTGATAAAGCCAAAGAGGCTGAGGAAGCCGGAGCCGATTTTGTTGGCGCCGAAGATATGGTGGAGAAGATTCAGGGCGGTTGGTTTGGTTTTGATGTTGCTGTAGCGACCCCTGATATGATGGGTCTGGTCGGTAAACTCGGTCGTATTCTTGGTCCTAAAGGTTTGATGCCTAACCCCAAGACTGGTACCGTCAGCAATGATGTGACCAAAGCGATTCAGGACATTAAAGCCGGTAAGGTTGAGTATAGACTGGACAAAGCCGCTAATATTCACTGCCGCATTGGTAAAGCCTCGTTTGATCTTAATAAACTCGTGGAGAATTATCTAACGATTCTGGAAATACTTGTAAAAGCTAAACCGGCGGCTGCCAAAGGCCAATATATGAAAAGTGTAACTGTTTCTTCGACTATGGGTCCTGGCGTTAAGATCAATCCGCTTAAGCCTCTTGGCTAAAAATCAATTGCTATAATTTAATATTAATTACCATTAGCCGTAGACAGCTGGTCCTCCTAGAGGGATAAGGCTTGCCGCCAGCCGAGGCAGATGGGCAAAGCATAGATGATTTACGTTATTTGCATTGCCCCTGTCTGTTACGGCAGGGGCAATTTTGTTACTAATAATTATTTATTATATATAGTTTGTGAAGGGAGGTGGAATTGTGGATAAAAAACCTCAACGTTTACAAAAAGAAGCGGAAGTTGCCGAATTAAAAAAGTTGTTTAATGAGTCCGAAACAGTTATATTGACCAATTACCGTGGTTTGAACGTAGCGCAGGATGTGCAATTGCGTGCGCAAATGCGTAAAGCTGGTATCGATTACAGAGTTGCCAAGAACACTTTGATCAAGATCGCCTGCGATCAAAACGGTATCAATGATTTGGACGAATATTTAAACAACCCAACGGCTGTTGCTTTCGCAAAAGACCCGGTGGAGGTTGCAAAAATATTCAGCTCTTTTATTAAAGAGAATAAAATGACCGAAATTAAGGCCGGATTGCTGGGTAAAACGGTTATTAAAGCAAGTCAGGTAGAGGATTTGGCTAAACTGCCGACAAGAGAAGTTTTGTTGGCGCAAGTTGCCGGAGCTTTCCAGGCACCTATGGCATCGTTTGCCGGCTGCGCTGCCGCTATGCTGCGCCAGTTGGTTACAGTTGTTGATAAAGTTCGTGAACAAAAAGAAGAAGCTACCGCTTAGTTTCTATTTAAATTAAAATTTTGAGGAGGATTATTTAAATGTCTAAAGTTAATGAAGTATTGGATATAGTTAAGGAAATGACCGTTTTAGAGTTGGCTGAATTAGTAAAAGCCTTTGAGGAAGAGTTTGGTGTTTCTGCTGCTGCTCCCGTTGCTGTTGCCGCTGCTCCTGTTGCTGCTGCTGCTGGCGCTGCTGCTGAAGAAGAAAAAACCGATTTTGATGTTATCTTAAGTAACTTTGGTTCTGCTAAAGTTGCGGTTATCAAAGTCGTCCGCGAAATCACCGGTTTAGGTTTGAAAGAAGCCAAAGACCTGGTTGAGGCTGCTCCTAAGGCTATCAAAGAGAAAGTCAATAAAGACGAAGCCGAAGCTATTAAAGCCAAATTGGAAGAAGCCGGCGCTGCTGTCGAAATCAAATAATTTTCTTAATAGTTTTTAATGGCCGCCTCGATGGCAAGCATAGAGGCGGCCCACAACATTTAAATTTAAACTATTATTTTTTCGAAGGAGAAATGCTTGGAAAGATTCTTTAAAAAAATAATTGGTAAATTTAGCAAAAACACTTGACGACAAACATCCATTATGTTACTATTATTGTTACTGTTACCATGGATATTTGCCGGTTTTTTGTATTGTCTATTCCATGAGACAATTGTTTGATGTTGGAAATGCGCTGCGTGAAGTAGGTAGAGTTGTTCAGCGAGGAGTGAAGAATATAATGAAATATCCCGTTAGCGGAGAACGAAGAGAACGACGTAGCTATGCCAGAATCGCAGAAGTTTTAGAAATGCCCAATCTGATCGAGGTTCAGAAGAAATCGTATCAGTATTTTCTTGATGAAGGAATAAAAGAGATTTTCCAGGACGTTTCGCCTATACAGGATTTTACCGGTAATTTGGTCTTAGAGTTTACGGATTATTCTTTTGGCGAACCGAAATATGATATTGATGAGTGCTGGGAAAAAGATGTAACCTATGCTATGCCCTTAAAAGTTAAGGTGCGCTTAATTAATAAGGATTCCGGAGAAGTAAAAGAGCAGGAAGTCTTCATGGGTGATTTCCCCAAGATGACTGATAAAGGTACTTTTATCATTAATGGCGCCAAGCGTGTTATAGTCAGTCAGTTGGTGCGCTCCCCCGGCGTCTATTTTCATGCTAATACGGACGCTAACGGCGAAAAGCTTTATGGCTCAACGATTATACCTAATCGCGGGGCTTGGCTGGAATTGGAAACGGACATTCTAGGCAATGTCTATGTTCGAGTGGACAGAATGCGTAAAATTCCGGCTACAGTGTTGATTCGATCTTTGGGATATCCGAGCGATGAGGATATTTTGGAGCTTTTCGACAATCACCCGGCGATCAAACTTACGCTAAATAAGGATACAACAGCCAGTACCGAAGAGGCATTGGTAGAAATATATAAAAGATTGCGCCCCGGTGAACCGCCGACGGTTGATTCGGCGCGTTCGCTTTTGTATGGCCTTTTCTTTGACCCCAAAAAATATGATCTGGCCAATGTCGGGCGTTATAAAGTCAATAAGAAGCTTAAGCATGGCATTTTGAAACGTATCAATGAGCAGGGACGGGTCTGGAGCGACGAAGCTCAGGGATATGTTGAAACTGATAATGTGCCAAATTATAATGATTATATTCGCTATTTAACTAAACCTGATATTATTGAAACAGTGCGTTTTTTCCTGCGCGTAGTTGACGGCTTGGAACCTGCGGACGACATCGACCATCTCGGCAATCGCCGTCTGCGCAGCGTTGGTGAACTGCTGCAAAACCAATTCCGCATCGGCCTCTCCCGTATGGAGCGGGTAGTCAAAGAACGTATGACCATTCAGGACGTTGAATCGATCACGCCGCAGGTTTTGGTCAATATCCGTCCGGTGGTAGCGGCAATCAAAGAGTTCTTTGGTTCCAGCCAGTTATCGCAGTTTATGGATCAAACCAATCCTTNNNGTCCGATTGAGACTCCTGAAGGTCCTAATATCGGATTGATTGGTTCGTTATCAACCTATGCGCGAATCAATGAGTTCGGTTTTATCGAAACACCTTATCGCAGAGTAGAAAATAAAAAAGTTTTGGAGCAAATAGATTATTTATCTGCCGACGAGGAAGACAGATACGTGGTGGCGCAGGCTAATGAGCCGTTGGACGAAAACGGTTGCTTTATCCATGAACGTCTGAATATCCGTTACGGCGAATTGATCAATGTTCGGCCTGCGGATCAGGCGCAATATATGGACGTCAGCCCCAAACAGTTGGTCTCGGTGGCAACGGCTTTGATTCCCTTCCTCGAACACGACGACGCCAACCGTGCTTTAATGGGCGCCAACATGCAGCGTCAGGCTGTACCGTTACTGGTTACAGAGGCGCCATATATCGGCACCGGTATGGAGTATAAGGCAGCTATCGACTCTTTTGTCGGTGAAATAGCCGAACAGAACGGCACTATCGAGTATGTTTGCGGCAACGAGATTATTGTCAAAGGCGACGACAAATCACTAGAGCGCCATAAACTGCTCAAATTCCAGCGTTCAAATCAAGGCACCTGTATCAATCAAAAACCGATTGTGCAAAAGGGCCAAAAAGTTGTCAAAGGACAGCCGATTGCCGATGGGCCATCTACCGATTTGGGTGAATTGGCGCTGGGCAGAAACGTTTTAATCGCCTTTATGACCTGGGAAGGTTATAACTACGAGGACGCAATACTTTTAAGTGAAAAATTAGTCAAAGACGACTATTTTACTTCTATTCATATTGAAGAATACGAATGCGACGCCCGCGATACCAAGCTGGGTCCGGAAGAAATCACCCGCGACATTCCCAATGTCGGCGATGATATTTTAAAAGACCTTGATGAAGACGGTATTATCCGCATCGGCGCCGAAGTACGACCCGGAGATATATTGGTCGGAAAAGTAACTCCCAAAGGAGAAACGGAACTGACCGCCGAAGAACGGCTCTTACGTGCTATCTTCGGTGAAAAGGCGCGCGAGGTACGCGATACTTCACTACGGGTTCCCCATGGTGAAAGTGGCAAGGTCGTTGATGTGAAGATTTTCTATCGCGACCGCGGCGACGAATTATCCCCCGGTGTCAACAAGCTGGTAAGAATCAATGTGGCGCAAAAGCGTAAGATTTCCGTCGGCGATAAAATGGCCGGACGCCACGGTAACAAAGGTGTTGTCTCACGCATACTGCCTCAGGAAGATATGCCGTTCTTACCGGACGGTACGCCGATTGAAATAGTGCTTAATCCGTTGGGCGTGCCCTCGCGTATGAATATCGGACAGGTTCTTGAGTGCCACCTGGGCTGGGCGGCTAAAACTCTCGGTATTCATGTGGCCACGCCGGTCTTTGACGGCGCCCGCGAAGACGATATTACTACTACCCTAAGAGAGGCCGGTTTGCCAGTTGACGGTAAAACAACCCTCTATGATGGGCGAACCGGTGAACCGTTCGATAATAAAATTACAGCCGGATATGTTTATATGCTGAAACTAGCTCACTTAGTTGACGATAAAATCCATGCCCGTTCTACCGGTCCTTACT
>DFZA01000018.1 GCA_002382665.1 Peptococcaceae bacterium UBA4068
ATACGCGAAGCGGATATGGTAGAATGGTAAAAAAAATATATAAAAAGCGCAATAAATGATATGAATCATCAGATTCATAATGTATAATTATGGTAGAAGTAATGATTGAAGCGCGAAATACAGCGGAATATAATAGAGGGGTGATATTATGAACCTGATTACGCAACTGATTGTTAGAGTGATTCTTGTTGTTGGCATTATTGACACAATTGCCTTTTTATTATTAGACATGAATGTGATGGCGCTGACAATTTCTTACGCTGCGGGCGTTATCGTCGTTACTATCGTAGTATTATTGATCAGTATATTATTTTGTCTGCACAAAAACGAAAGAATATAGTTATTAAAGAGAGCCGGTTGGCTCTCTTTTTTTGTGTGTCGACAGGCGGGGTTAAAAATTTATAAATAGCGCAATATATATATTATCTCAATTATCAGATCAGTATTGTATAATTACGGTAGATGAAGGCAAGCCTGGAATACAGGGAATATAAAAGAGGGGTGATATTATGCTGATTACGCAACTGGTCGTCAGAGTGATTATAGTTGTTGTAGTAATTGACACAATTGCGTTTTATTTACTAAAAAGACATGCCAAGCTGCTGACAGTTCCTTACGCTGTGGGCTTTGCCGCCATTACCATCATAGTATTATTGATCAATATTTTATTTTTACTGCACCTCAATGGGGTAATATAAATATATTTATCGGACCGCTGAGAGAGCCGTTACGGCTCTCTTTTTTTGTGTCTCAGATCCAGCCAAGCTATCGGCAAATTGTTATGGATTCGGCAAATAAATGACATATATTTCGCCTGCTGTGACTATTAATTACAGTACCTGATTTCCCGACGGGGGAATCTAACGGAGAGGCGGTGATACAAGTGGTAATTTTGCCGGACGGAACCAAATTTGATATGAAATGGAAAAGCGTTTCGTTCATCAAAGACGGCATCCAACTGATATTCGAGATAGTGCCGATGTTCGACCGGGCGGATATTGTGCTGATTCCTTCGGAGTACGCCTGGGGCGATTATACTGACATTTTCAGTTTGGACGAAAGAGAAGATATCATCTATCTGCTAGATAAAATCAACTGGCGGCGGGAGATTGATTTGCTGGAGGTCGACATGTCCCCGACGTTTTGTCGCGAGGGTGAATTCATTCCTCCTCCCGGCACGCTGGAGTGGACTTTGGCGGGGATGGAACTGGAGCATCTCAACCTCTTTGACCCCGACGAGAGGTTGAGAGAGCAAAAAGGCAAGGACCTTTATTTGCTGCTGGAGTCCAAGTTTGCGCAAATGGCGCTGGGCGATGTAAGGATACCGAGATGCTGCGTTATCGAAGGGAGCGTATTGGCAAGACTGACTCTGCCCATTCTCGAGAGTAATCCCGAGGTCAATCTGATTTTTGAGGATTGACAGCCGGGAATAAGTAAGGGGGGATTTTATAGAAATTGACTTGCGCAGTTTGGCAAAAAGGTTGCGAAAGGAGGCAGAGCAACCATAGAGGTTGAAGATAACGAAAAGGAGGTTTTTGTATTAAAGATGAGGTCAAAACCGGCGGATATTATAACGACGTCGTATACCAGGATAATTTATGTATGGAGACGGGCGAGGAAATACAGTTCGATTTTATGGGCTTCAACAAATGGGAAGACTTTTACGCGATCGTTGATATTATCCAGCGCAAAATCCAACCCGATATAATCAGGTACCACGGGTTGGTTGATATCAACGGCTATTTCGAAAAGGACGGTTTGAGCGTTGGTATTGAGTTTACCGAGCAGGCGGGCAGCAGTCTGGTTTTGATGATTGACGAGAACAAAGAGGCTTATAATATGGTTTCCCGCTGGGCGAAGCTGATATTTGACGAAATGATCAGCGACCGGCGCAAAAGGGATGAGCTAAGATAAAATGCGTAGATGTTACGGCAGCAGCTAAAAGCCGCCCGAGGTTGGGCGGCTTTTTAGCTGGGGAGATGGGCCGGGCGGCAACGGCGCGGCGGCGGGGAACAAGCGGTTGTCATCTGTTGAGCAGGCGGCACATATTGTATAGGTGATCGGAGGTGATGATGATGGCGATACGGACGCCAATCTTAAAAAAAGGCGATACCTTCGGCATTATTGCGCCTGCCAGCCCTCTGGACCCGGCGGCGATAGATGCCGGAATAGGTTTTCTGGAGGGCCTTGGCTATCATGTCGTTTTAGGCGAGCACGTTTATGCGAAAGACGGCTACCTGGCGGGAACCGCCGAGCAGCGGGCAGCCGATTTGATGAGCATGTACAAAAATCCTCATGTCAAGGTCATACTGCCGGTGAGAGGCGGCGTAGGTACGGAAGGCATATTGCCCTACCTTGATTACCGCTTTATTGCTGAGCATCCGAAAATAATTACCGGTTACAGCGATGTTTCAATCCTGCTCAACGTTATTTATCAGTTTTGCTGCCAAATAACTCATCACAGCCTGATGCTGCTGGATTTTAACGACGCTTCGCCGGCTTATAACTTTGAGCAATACTTTGATGATATAGCGACAACGCTTGCCCCCAGACAAATATTAAGTCCGCCCGCTATGCCGACCGTCAGCCGGGTTGCGGGCAATGTAACCGGGCCTTTGGTCGGGGGCAATCTGGTTACTGTAATCGGTTCGCTGGGTACGACGTTCGAGATTAACACCAAGGGCAAAATCTTCTTTCTCGAGGAGGTTAACGAGCCTGTCAATAAAGTATACAGGTATATCCTCCAGCTGATCGTGGCAGGTAAATTCCGCGATTGTATCGGCATCGTCATGGGTGAGTGTAGCGATTGTACGGATGAGTACGGCAAGTCCTACGATGATCTGATCAACGAGGTATTGGTGCCGCTGGGCAAACCGTTATTAACAAATATCGCATGCGGCCACGGCAAGTATAAAGCGGCTTTGCCGATCGGCGCCAAAGTCAATCTCAACACCTTTGCCAATACACTGACGTTGTTGGAGCCGACAGTAAAATAAGTAAACCTCCCAGCGTCATCTTGCTGTGATGCCGGCGGAGCATTTTATTAACAGATCGGAGGTCAAGCCCATAATATAGAGTAGGATTATTTTGTAAAGTTCGGGAATGCTATGCGGAATAAAAAGCGCAATTCCATACGTTTTGACACCGATCAAATCATGCGAAACATAATAAAAGGAAATTACAGACGCATCGGATCAGGGACGGCAAGGCGGGTATTTGATTTAGATAACGGGTATGTGGCCAAAGTAGCTAAAAATAACAAGGGCATTGCCCAAAATAAGGCGGAATTTGAAATAGCTTCTGGCCGCCGGTGCAGATTATTTGCCAGGGTTGCATTAACCACTAAAGATTACTCTTTATTGATCATGGAGAGGGCGGAGAGAATAAATAGCATGTCGGATGTGCTGCAGTATTTTAACGTCCGGGATAATAATCAGCTTTTCCAACTCAAAGAATTTGAGAATATTCCTGAGCTGGATCTGTGTATTGCTGATTTGTGCAGGCCGGTTAATTGGGGTATGATCAAAAACAGGCCGGTGATTGTTGATTACGGGTTTACGTACAGCGTCAAAAATAAATATTATCATAAACAGGCGTTCCGGTTCTAAGATGAGAGACTTTTGAGAGACACAGGTGTGGGAATAGCGCACAAGCCAAAATCTCTGATTTTGAGGTTGAGCGACTATTTTCTAGCTGAGGTTTCCCCGGGAAGGGAAAAGCCAGCAACAGACGCTAAAGCTAAGATTACTAATTTCAAAGTGGAAGGCAAATATGAGAGACAATGAGAGATAAAGCTGTGTTAGAATGCTAGTGTAAGAAGCTGTCCGGAGAGAGGCGGCTTTTTTCATGGGGTTGCGCAAGTAGATATTTAGCAGGCTGTCCAAAGGGGCGGGCTGCTTTTTATGTTGCTATGGAATAAGAGAGAATGGAGGCAGAGGGGTATGGCGGGGAAATCATGGATTGCGAATTTATGTGATGTTTTGGGTGTAGATGAAAAAGAATTGGATAAGCATAAGCAGACGCCAGCGGGTGGAGTGGTGGAAAAGCTGATGCCGAAGAAGCAGGATAAGGCGAATAGTGGCGCGGGTGGCACTTCAGTGGGGGGAAGTGCTAACTCAAACAAGAATACGGTAACTATTAATAAACCGCCGTCGCCAACGAAAACTGCGGGTACAGCAGCAGATGATCCGCTGGCTGCATACTGCGATGACCTTGCCAAACAGAAACAGGAAAAGTCGTTGCAGACTCTCTGGGGCATGACCGGGGCGGACAACATCTGGGGGAACAAAGAGCCACCCAAAGTTGCCACGGCAGCGGAGACACTTAGACCATGGGGGCTGGATAAAACTACTGGTCAGGCGGCAACTGATGATGGTGTGACGGATTACCAAAGGCCGGGCTCAGACGCGCTTGTCAACCCGGCGGGCAAGGCTGATTCTGACCCATTGGCATTGCTGAAGAACAAATGGCAGCAGGAGCGGCAGCAGACCGGCGGCGGTGTTGTGACGGGGGACGTGGAGCTTCCCGACTGGATGAATAACGACGGTCATCTGACGCTACCGACATTTGGTGATACGATGCAGTATTATAACAGCACGAACAAGGAAGGCGGCGCTTCCGCGGAGAATAATCCAGACGAGGGCGCGGGCGACAATTATATTATTTTATACGATCCGGCCGAAGGAAAAGAGAGAGCCAAAAAGCTCAAAGAAAAGCTTGAAAACGGCAACGCAGGGGATAAGGCGCTAGCGGTTTTGCAGCTAATCGGTTTAGCTTTGCAGGAGAGGTATAAGTTCACAAGAGCGGAATACATAAAGGGAATGTCTGCATACGGCATTGCCCCTCAAGATGCTTCAATCGCATTTGATCTAACATTTGGTGATCTCACCGGGTCAGCAATTGGATCGGCTGCAAAAGGCATCAGCGGTCTGAAAGCAGCTAAGACGGCCGAGACGATAACGGAGGGCGCGGGGGACGCGCCGAAAGTGGAAGATGTAGCTGAGGTAGCAGGGAAAAGTTCTGATGATTTAAACTGGGATAAAATAATAAGTAAAAAGGGTGAAACCAGGATTGATCATGTTAATAGACATCAAATACTAAACAATCAAAGGGCATCACATGGTGTATTTAACGGGAACGTTCGAGACATTGTTAACGGTGCATGGAAAAATAGAGGTAATGTTGAGCCAATTGATGATGGCATGGGCGGAAAGATTTATAATATCCCGTATGAAAATGCCGGATATGAAGGCGGCAGTATAAATACAGGGGCAAAAATGAACTACGTGACAATTATTGTTATGGATGATATAAATATTATTACAGCATTTCCATCATTCGGAAATTATATCAGGTAAGGGAGGATTAAATATGAATAAGAAACTTTACGTTGGACAATGTTTAATTTGTCATCAAGGCATGTTGGAAATCGTAAAGGAGAAAAAATCCGGCAAAATATTCGTTGCCTGTGATGAGTGTGAAGCAGAATGGGAGACTCCTGAAGATGCCCTAAAAAATATTAATGGAACTCGTGGTAAATACGGTGCTGTTTCCGAAGTTACTTTTAAAGAAATTCAGGATCTGCATTGGGATAAATATATTCTTTTATAAACTGCGGACATCAGAGATTTGTCATATGATATTACCCATTGGGAAACTACCCCGGAGCATATCAGGCAGACCATACTAGACGCTGTCGGTTTTATACCTGGGATAGGTATAGTCAAGTATGGTGACGAAATAGACACGTTGGCCAAGAACGCCGACAAAGCCGCGGATGTTGCCAAAGGGGCGGAAGATGTAGCAAAGGGCACGGGAGATCTAAAACCCCAACAGTATATGGAAGAACTTGCAAATAGTGGCAATAAATACAATCAAGAAGATGTTATTTCTATTACTAAGACTGTAGATGATAAATTGATTTGGCTTGAAAAAGGTAATTTATCGGCAGGGTTAACACATGTTATGAACCATGCTACGGAGTTTAACCAGAAGGGTATAAGTACTGAACAGATACCTGAGTTTCTTACGAAAGCTGTAAAAGAAGGTAAAATTGTAGGTATGCAAGGAACGCGACCAATTTACGAAGTTGAATTTAATGGGAGAATACAAAGAGTTGCCATATCCATTGGAGATAATGGGTTTATAGTCGGAGCTAATATTAAGTGAGGTGGGATTTTATGAAAACGCTAAGATTTTTATTGGAGTATCATTGCTGTCCAGTGTGGGTGTTAGATGAACAAGGCGGTCTAATTGGTAATGGGTTACCTGCTGATATGGTTAGCGACAAAAATCTAGTTAATTTAATTAACCAGATTCAAGAAGAATACGATAATCTATTTGAAAACACCAGTACCTATTTTGGATATCATGGTTTTGAAAATGAGTTTGAAAAGCAATTGTTTTTTACAAAGGTAAACAGCGCAATTGACTTGCTCAAGCAAAAAGTTGGCAATACTTATCAAATCCAAGTTGATGTAGATATGTCGGACTATTAAGGGTGAGAATCATGGACAATATAATAAGTAAGTATTATGACGGTTATGAAGGGGAACCCGAAATACAGTTTATAAAATTATCTAGCAGTGGAAGTAAAACTATTTTAGGTATTTGGGACGGTTATTTTGATGACATTATGCGTCAGTTTTCGCCGACTGGTTCTGGTTGGACAGGGTTAGCTTACTGCTATCATATGTGTATTGGGTGGGAAGAGGAAAGCCATTGGGAAATTCCTGATCTCAACGAGGCATTAGCAGAATTCCAAAGTTTAAATCCACAAAAACTAGAATTTGACACTACACCAGAAGTTTTATATGCAATTTGCGAACTAATCGCAACAGCTATCAAGAAGAATGAACAAGTTTGGATAGCCAAGGATTAATTTAAGGGGAATGGCGATGACTAACAAATATCTAATAGATTTTAAGGATTTACGAATCTCTAAAGAAGAACTAAGCGATAAACTGGGTGGAAATTTAATATCGTTAACAGTTGATGAGCCGGCTATAATAAGCGCTGCTGACTTGATAAATGTATTAACTGCTTATCGAACCGGTAGAATTGATCAATTACTTGACTGGGTTAATACTATTTGGTTTACAGATTTATTTGATTATAATGATGATCAATGCGACTCTATCGCCAGCGTTATGGATAGGTTAGATGAGCTGGATGAAGATGGCAGAGAATTAACGGAATCTGATATCAACGAGTACATTGATGCTTTATTAAAAAACAAAGAAGTCTAAATCTATAGTGTTATGACAGTAACAATTTAAAGAATATGAAAAGCCGCCGAGTAAGGCGGCTTTTGTGCTTGACTCAAAATCAAGTTATTCAATGCGAAGATGAGAGATAATGAGAGATAAAGCTGTTGTAATATAGTAGTGTAGAAAGCTGCTGAAAAGAGGGCGGCTTTTTTCGTGGGGTTGGGTATGTTAATAATCAAGCAGGCTATCTAACGGGATAGGCTGTTTTTTTTGGTTGCAGCGTAATAAGAAGGGAATGGAGGCAAGAGGAGTATGTTGGGAAAATCATGGTTATGTGAAGTTTTGGGTGTGGATG
>DFZA01000004.1 GCA_002382665.1 Peptococcaceae bacterium UBA4068
TGCCTGCGTTGCGATAGAAGATAATTTCTAATAAATAAAAACGTAATTAAGAAGCCCCACCGATTGGTGGGGCTTCACTATTAAAAAAGTGGCCAGCGGGCCGAGAACCAAGGAGACCAGGCGTGGTTAATACAAGCGACGTAGGCGACCTGGCTGGTTTTTACCTTACGGTAAAATCACAGCTAATGCACTTGCTGCGCATCGTATAAAAGATTCGTCGAGGAGACGGAATGGTCTGGACGACGTATAGCAAGGTTTATCGACACGCTGGCGTGGGCTTTCTCGTATATTGTTACCTTAGATTGGTGACAATAGGCGATATGAAAAGTGATAATGGCATTTTGTGGATGGAACGGATCCAAAAAATAATATTTATGGTGTTGACTATTAACATTATATTGTTAGTAGCAGGTGTTGTATTACCGTTTTGGGGTATTGATACACCGCTTTCGGTAAACAAACCAAATTATTATCAAGAGAAAACAGTAGTGGCCGACAATGGAGAAGATCTGTTCGGAAATATCAGGATCAGCAGCAATGGCGTAAGTCTGGAACAGGCGTATTTATTGATTAACGATCAAAAATCAGGAAATTTTGGCAATAGTGAATTAGTGGCCAGAGTATATGAAGGCGATACTGTGGAAGTTGACGCCAGCGCTTACAAATGTCAATTGAACTTTACTATATTAGCCGTATCGTCGAATATCAATAGCGACAGTTGGTCAAAAGTCGTGCAAACTGACGGAAATATTGTAAAAATTGCAGATATTAAATTCAAATAGTTGTTATAAATTTAAAATATTGTTATAATTGGAGAAAATTATCTAAAGCGTAATACGATTAATATAATTGTAATAAGGAGATAGATATGGAAGATAAATCAAAAAAGGGAGAGTGGTTTATTTCCAGCGGCTCCAAAAAAGTTGCTCACGCAGCGATTCGCATGGCTATCAGTGAAAGCCGCGAAGAAGAACGAGCTCTTAAACATACATATACAGAGGCAGGATTGCGGGTAGCCGCCATGGATTTCGGTGGAGAAGCGGTATCATCGGTGGCTAAAATCATTGAGAGGGCTGTTGTTGGCGCCAAACGCGAGGGGGTTATTGACGATAGCCATGCTGAAGAAGGTGCGATTGCCGGTTCAGCACATGAGGCAATCACCCAGGTTTTGCCCCGCGCTATCGGATTAAATTGCGGCGGTAAGGTTGGCGTTGCCCGTGAAGGAGAGCATCTCTGTGTAGCGGTGTTTTTTGCGATTGGTATGATTCATCTCGATGATGTGGCTATGGGATTAGCGCATCGCGCTATAGATAAAAGTTTTGTAACATCGGCAGCCCGGGAGGAATAGTATGGTAGCGCAGATTATTGCTATTGATGGGCCGGCCGGAGCCGGTAAAAGCACTGTTGCCAAAGATGTTGCAAAACAGCTGGGATATGTATATATTGATACCGGAGCTATGTATCGGGCAATTGCTTTATTAGCGATTAAGTCGCAGATTGCTTTTGATGATCAGGATTCTTTAACCTCTTTAGCTAAGTGTACTAAAATAACTTTGCTGAATGAGGAAGATCGATTGCGTATCTATTGTAACGATGAAGATGTTACGGAGGCTATTCGCCTTGACGAAGTTGGCAATGCGGCAAGCAAGGTTTCTACTGTCTTTGGCGTCAGAGAAGCACTTGTAGACCAACAACGGCGTCTTGCCGCCGGGGGCAAGGTCGTATTGGATGGACGTGATATAGGTAGCGTCGTTTTACCTAATGCGGATTGCAAAATATTTCTTACCGCTTCAGTAGAAGAAAGATGTCGCCGCCGTGTAGCGGAAATGAAAGTCAGAGGTTTCGAGGCCGATGAGGCCAATATTGCTGAACAGATTCGCGAACGCGATTACCGCGATAGCCATCGGCAACACTCGCCGTTAACCCAAGCTGCCGATGCTGTATTAATCGACAGCAGCGATCTGGAAATTGAAGAGGTCGTTGATAAAGTATTGGTAATTGCTTATTCGCGATAGATATTGAATACAGAAAGAGGGGTTGAGATGAAGCCCTTATATAGAGTTGGTAGATTTATCCTTTCCTTTTTTCAGTTAATTGCCAGATGGAAAGTTATCGGTCAGGAAAACATACCGCCGGAAGAATCAATGCTGATTATATCCAATCACAGTTCTTATGGAGATCCGGTGATCATGGGGATTGTGTTTCCCTACCAGATTTGTTTTGTCACTAAAGAAAATTTTGCTCATAATTTTTTTATTGGTAGGTTGTTTAAAGCTTTTGGAGTCGTTTTTATTAATAGAGATGAGTCGGATTTAACGGCAATGCGCACAATTATTGGTGTTTTGAAAGAGAACAAAGCGGTAGCTATATTTCCTGAAGGGCGTCGCAATAAAGATCAAAAGATACAAGAATTTAAACAGGGAGCGGCTTTTATTGCTTACCGGACCGGCACGAATATAGTGCCGGTTGCTATCAGCAATAGTTGTGATTTTTTCCGGTTTTGGAGACATAATATTGTTATTAATATTGGCGAACCGTTTAAAATACCAGCAGGTAATAAGGCCAGCACCGAAGCGTTGGCGGAGTGCAGCAAGCAATGCCGGCAAAAGATTGAAGCTTTGCAGGAAGAAAATAATCGAATTTTGATAAAAAAAAGCGATAAAAATTTTACATCTTAGCAGGTATTTTTATTTTTATATAGAAAAGTTTTGAATTGTGCATTAGTATTGCCTTCATAGGCAAGGAGGACAGAAGTTGCAGATTATCGTAGCTAAGAATGCCGGCTTTTGTTTTGGTGTAAAGCGGGCAATTGTCTTGGCCGAGCAAGCTGCGCAAAACGGCCAGAAGGTTTATTCCTACGGATCATTGATACACAATCCGCGGGAAATAGATCGTTTAGAGCAAAAAGGTATTGTGGCAGTTTCCAGTGTTGATCAGGTACCCAATAATGCAGTTTTGCTGATCCGTACTCATGGTGCTCCTCCTGAGGTTTTTACTGCAGCTGAGGCTAAAGGTTTAGAAATTATTGATGCTACTTGTCCTTTTGTTAAGAAAGCTAGGCAAATTGCCTGTAATTTTATTAAGAACGGCTATTTGCCGGTGATTGTTGGAGACAGCACCCATCCGGAAGTACAGGGAATAGTCGGCTGGACCAATGGCAAAGCTTTGGTTGTAGCCGATGCCCAACAAGCATCTGCATTGCCTCAACTAGACAAAATTGGCGTTCTTTCCCAGACAACTCAAACGGAGAATAACTTTCGTTCTACGGTCATGGCTCTGAAAGAAAAAGCTAATGTAATGGTGGTCGAAAATACCATTTGCGCATCTACGGAAAGTTATCAGCAAGCAGCGGTAGATTTGGCGGCGGCAACAGATCTGGTTTTGGTTATTGGCGGTAAAAATAGCTCTAATACTGCTAAGTTGGTGCAAGTATGTAAAACAGTAAATGAAAACGCATATTGCATCAATTCTGCGGCGGATTTGCATGATATATTATTTAGTGGGGTTAAGGTTGTTGGAATTACAGCCGGAGCATCCACTCCAGACTGGATAATTGAGGAGGTTGTTGTGAAAATGGCGGAGTTAGAAAAGTTGGGAAATGGTAATGATGAGGAAAAAATAAACCGGGAAATGGCAGAAGCGATTGTAGCCTCAGTCGATGAAGAGGAAGAAAACAAAGAACCTGAGATTGCAGAGGAAGCTGTCAATGAAACTACCGATGAGGCGGAAACAGAAGAGGCCGCGGAGGTAGATAAAGAAGATGCCAACGAAATGACAGCGGATAATCAAGTTGAAGATTTCTCTGAAGAATTGGCGACTACAGACGAAGAGAAGACCGAGTTGGCTACTCCGGAGATGTCTTTTGACCAAGAATACGGAGATATGAAAGTAATCCGCCGCGGCGCCAGAGTCAAAGGCGTTGTCGTGCAGGTTAGAGATAATGAGTTGTTGGTTGATATCGGCGGTAAATCCGAAGGTATATTGACGGCGTCGGAATTGACTGCCGATGAGGCGTCTAATATACGGGAAAAGTTTAATGCCGGTGATGAAATAGACGTATTGATTTTGCGTAAAGAAAATCAGGAAGGTTACCCGGTGTTATCCAAAAGACGGGTTGACCAGGATATAGCTTGGGAAAAACTTTTGGAGAAAAAACAAAACGATCAAACAGTAACTGGCAAAGTGATCGAAGTAGTTAAAGGCGGTGTGCTGGTTGATGTGGGCATGCGCGGTTTTGTACCGGCATCTTTGTTGAGTCTTGGTTTTGTCGAGGATTTGAAGAGCTATATCGGCAAAGAATTGACTTTGAAGATTATTGATTGCGATAAGCACAGCAATAAATTGGTGCTTTCGGCTAAAGCAATATTACGCAAGGAGCTTTCCTCTCAGAAGCAAAAAACCTGGGAGGACATTGAAGAAGGTCAGACTCGTCGCGGCGTAGTACGCAGACTAACTAGTTTTGGTGCATTTATTGATATCGGTGGTGTTGACGGCTTGCTTCATGTTTCAGAAATGGCCTGGTATAGAGTCAATCATCCATCTGACCTGCTCAAAGAAGGCGATGAAATTGATGTATATGTTTTGAGCGTTGACCGTGAAAAAGAAAAAATTTCCTTGGGCTTGAAACAACTGGTGCCGAGTCCCTGGACGTTGGCGGCAGAAAAGTATCAAGAAGGCAACATTATCACGGCCAAAGTAATGCGGACAACTACTTTTGGCGCATTTCTGGAAGTGGAACCGGGAGTGGAAGGCCTTGTGCATATTTCACAGTTGGCGCATCATCGGGTAGAAAAAACCGAGGATGTTGTTAACCCCGGCGATATTGTTGAAGTAAAAGTTTTGTCAGTTGATCCCGAGGCTAAGAGAATGAGTCTCAGCATCAAAGCGGCTTTACCTAATGAGGAAGAGCCGACTGTTGAAGCAGCTGATGAAGAGGCCGAAGAACAAGCGATGGTTGAAGCGGCTGCCGTAGAAAATGATCCGGCTGAAATTGCAGAGGAGACGGTTGCCGAAGAACCGGCAGTTGCCCAAAAAGCCGCTGAAGAGTCAGCCCCTGCTGTGGAAGTCGTCGATGAAGAGAATGGGGAAGCGCCGCAGGAATAAAAACCTTTAATATTGTTTTACACACCGCGCTTTATGAAGTTCATTAAGCGCGGTGTTTTTTACATATTAAAGACTTTTAATATACTTGTTAAGATTCGTTTGTTATGTATGAAAGTAATCAAGAGCGGGGAAATTATCAAAAAATATATTTATGTGGTGAATATGATGATGATTTCTTTGTTGCCTTGGGGTATAATAGCGCTGATTCCGCTTGCCTTAATTGTCTGTTTGTTGCCGGATAGAGTAGTATTGACCAAAAGTGGCATGACCCAAAGAGGAGTGCTGATTTTCTTTGTAGTTGTATTAATTAGTTGTTCTATCTCCCTGCTACCTTTTTCGCTGTTTGGCTTGTCAATTAATATCGTCAGTCTGGCTATCTGGCTGATTGCGGCCATCTATTTGACTACTAAAACAGACAGAATCAGTCGCAGGTATCTATTGATGACTGCGGCGGTAGTGTTCAGCAGTATGTTTTGTATTATGACCGGAGTATTTTGGCGCCTGGAAGAATTGGCGATTGATGTTTATTGGCTGACGCCGCCTCTAGCTGCTGTGCTTGCTGTTTTGTTTGCTAATAATTTACGATCGGCTACAGCAGGATTGATGTTTGGTTATGTTGCGCTTGACTTTTTTGGCAGTTGGTTCGTAGGTAATGAAATGTATGGAGGATCTATTAGCGGCGTAGCTTTTGTTAATGCCTTGGTATTATCGTTATTGTTTTTGCAAGTGTTTTGGGCGATTGCCCAATTATATTTGCATTTAACCGATGATGCAAAAAAATCGTTGCCATCTTGACTTAAAGCAGTTGATAATAGATAATTATATGGTATATTGTGGAAAAACTAATTTAATCATTGCTTAATGAGGAGAATAATGGGCGGGTTGATTACAGAGATAATCAGTGGCAGTATTGCTGAAAAAGTTGGTATCAAGACGGGAGATGCGCTGATGTCCGTCAACGGCCGCCGGATAACTGATATTATTGATTATCGTTACGCATCTGCTGCTGAAGAATTATTGGAACTGGAATTAATGCGGCAAGATTGCAGCCTATACCGGTTAAGCGTTAGAAAAGACCCTGACCAGGAATTAGGTTTGGTTTTTGCCGCTAATGTCTTCGATCATATTCGTTGCTGCGTTAATCATTGCATTTTTTGTTTCGTTGACCAATTGCAGCCGTCGCCTCGCGCCGGGTTGCTGCTTAAAGACGATGATTACCGGATGTCATTTTTAGAGGGTAATTTTATTACCTGTACTAATTTACGGGATTGTGATTTCCGGCGTATTGCTGAGCTGCGTTTAAGTCCGCTTTATGTTTCGGTTCACAGCACCGACGCCGAGTTGCGGCAAAAGATGCTGCAAATTAAAAAGAAAGCAGATATTATGCCTGTTTTGCAGCGGTTGATTGCCTGCGGTTGTACAATTCATGCCCAGATTGTATTATGTCCGGGGATCAACGATGGACCGGCATTAGAGAGGACGATCAATGATCTGGCATCGCTTTTTCCGGCTGTTGCCTCGATTGCGGTTGTGCCGGTAGGTTTAACAAAGTATAATAGATCTGAGGGGCTGCGGCTTTTTACACCTGAAGAAGCAGTTGATTTATTAGACTACATAGCTGTCAGGCAAACTGAGTTTCGTAAGCTTTATAATACGTCTTTGGTGTTTGCCGCCGATGAACTTTATATAAAGGCGGGAAGGAATATTCCAGATGCCGGTCATTATGAGGATTTCCCACAAATTGAAAATGGCGTTGGCATGGCGGCGGCCTTTCTTAAACAATGGCGGCGGTTAAAAAAACGCTTGCCAAAGGAGTTTGCTGCAGGCCGCTGGGCACTGGTTACCGGCGTTAACGGTCGGGCGGTAATGGATGAGGTCTATAATGATTTAGCAAAAATAAAAGGTTTAGCAATTGATTTATCGGTAGTGGACAATGTTTTGTATGGCAAAAGCGTAACAGCTACAGGCCTATTGAGCGGCTGCTGTTTGTCAACACTACCGAAAGCTACTTATGATAAAATATTTATTCCTGCCAATATGCTTAAATTTGATCAAAATATATTTCTCGACGATATGACCGTTGAGGAATTGGCTGAAAAATTACAGACGCAAATAGTGGTGGTTGAGCCAACTGCCTCGGCATTAATCACGACCTTGTTTGGTCAGCAGTTAACTGCCCGTCGTATAGTTGGCAGGAGAAGGAGAAAGTAAATGAAGCCAATTGTAGCAATTGTCGGCAGAGAAAATGTCGGCAAATCAACTTTATTTAATAGAATAATCGGCGCGCGTCATGCGATTGTTGAGGATACTCCAGGTATTACACGCGACCGCTTGTATCGTGACGCCAATTGGAGTGGCTATGATTTTACGTTGATTGACACCGGCGGTATCAAATTCAATATCGGCGAAGGAATGATTGCCGGGAAAGTGCGTGAACAGGCCGCTTTGGCTATCGAAGAAGCGCAGGTTATTATATTTGTCGTTGACCTCTCCAGCGGTCTAATAGCCGATGACGAGGATGTTGCCGAATTATTGCGCCGTAGCGGCAAACCGGTAGTGTTGGCTGTTAATAAAGCCGATGATTTTTTGACTCCGCCTCCTGTATATGAATTTTATGCATTGGGATTGGGTGAGCCGATCCCTGTTTCCGCTACCCATGGTAAAAATATCGGTGATTTGCTTGATGAGGTAATCCGTTATTTTCCTGCTGCCGATATTGATGATGCGGAAGGAGATATTGTCAAGGTTGCATTTGTCGGTCGGCCAAACGTTGGCAAATCTTCACTGGTCAACCGTCTGTTGGGCGAAGAGAGGGTAATTGTCTCGGATATTCCCGGTACGACCAGAGATGCCATAGATACGATGTTGACCAAAGATGACCGCGAATATATGCTGATAGATACTGCCGGGATGCGGCGTAAAGGCAAGATCGATGAACCCGCTGAGCATTACAGTGTTTCCAGGGCGCTTCATGCAGTTGACCGCTGCGACGTGGCAGTATTGGTAATTGATGCGGCAGAGGGAATTGCCGAACAGGATAAAAAAATTGCCGGTTATGTTCATGAAGCAGGACGCGGATTGCTGATCGTCGTCAACAAGTGGGATTTGCCGGTCAAAGACGATAAAACCATGAACAAATTTGAAAAGCAGATTAAAGAGGAACTGCCGTTTGTAAATTATGCTTTGAGTATATTTGTATCGGCGTTAAACGGTCAAAGAGTCGATAAAATATTACCGCTGATAGACTTTATTTCCGAACAGCAAAATCACCGTGTTTCTACCGCGGTGCTTAATGAGACGTTGCAGGAAGCAGTTGCTTTTAATCCGCCACCGACTGACAAAGGGCGGAGGTTGAAGCTGCTCTATGCGGTGCAAACAGGTGTCAAACCGCCGAAAATAGTAATGTTTTTCAATGACCCGGAAATGTTGCATTTTTCTTATGCCCGTTATTTGGAAAATAAGATCAGAGAGGCGTTCGGTTTTGCCGGTACCAGATTATCTTTGATTTGGCGCAAACGGGAAAAAGAGGAAGAATAAATAAAACAGAGAAGTTTATCCTTTGAAGGTGGGTGGAAAGGCATGAATATAGGCCTGATCATTTTAATAATAATCGGTAGTTTTCTGGTAGGTTCCATACCTACCGGATATTGCATAGTAAAATTAAAAACCGGCGCCGATATCCGTAAAGTCGGATCCGGTAATATTGGTACCACCAATGCGATGCGGGCAGCCGGCAAAAAAATAGCAGCGGTTGTTTTTATCTGTGATACGCTCAAGGGTATGATTCCGTCGCTGTTGGGCTTGGTATTGGTGGGCCCGTCGTTAGGCATTACCTGTGGATTAGCGTCTTTCTTAGGTCATATCTACTCGCCGTTTATGGGTTTTCGCGGCGGCAAAGGCGTGGCGACCCAACTGGGGATAGTGTTGGCGCTTTGTCCGCAGTTGGCAATAGTTCCGCTGGTAGTCTGGGCGCTGGTTGTTCTTATCAGCGGTTATGTATCAGTGGCATCTTGTTTGGCGATTGCGGTCTTTGTTATTTCATTAATGATTATTAATGCTGATATAGCTTACATAATCGGGTTCATATTGATGACGGTTATCGTATTTATCAAACATAGAAAGAATTTTATTAATTTAAAAAATGGCACTGAATTAAAAATAAAATTTCATTAAAAAAATAATTTGTATGTTTGTTATAGGGGGATAATTATGCGTATAAAAATTCTGGGTGCCGGTGGCTGGGGTACTGCATTAGCTCTGTTATTGTATCAAAACGGTCATAATGTCAGCCTTTGGTCATGGGATCCGCTGCATGTTGAAAAGATGCTGCGTGATGGGGAGAACAAAGATTTTCTGCCGGGGGTTCAGTTGCCGCCTGATCTTTTGGTTTCTCCGCATATGAGCGGTGTTGCCGGTGCTGAGATGGTGATATTCGCCGTCCCTTCTCAAGCGGTGGGGCAAGTTGCGGAACAGGCCAAGCAGTATATCAATCCTAAGTCGGTGATTATTAATGTGGCTAAGGGATTTTTTCCCGATCAACGAAGATTATCGGAAGTTATTTGCGGTTATTTGCCAGAAAATCCTTTTGCGGTTATTTCCGGGCCCAGTCATGCCGAAGAAGTGGCGCGTAATCTTCCCACAACCGTAGTGACAGCCGGGCATGATAAGGATACATGTTTGCTGGTGCAGGATGTTTTTATGAATAATAATTTCCGCGTCTATACCAATAATGATTTATTAGGCGTGGAAATCGGCGGCGCTGTCAAAAATATAATTGCTTTGGGCGCCGGCATCAGCGATGGCTTAGGCATAGGCGATAACGCCAAAGCGGCGTTGATGACCCGCGGTTTAGCCGAGATTGTGCGTTTGGGTACTGCTATGGGGGCTTCTCCCGCCACCTTTTCCGGTCTGGCGGGTTTAGGCGATCTGATTGTTACTTGCACCAGTTATCATAGCCGAAACTTCCGCGCCGGCCGGGAGATTGGCAAAGGCCGTCCCTGGAATCAGGTAGTTGAGGATATGAATATGGTAGTAGAAGGTGTTTATGCGACGGAGGTCACATATAAGATAGCGCAACGTTATCAGGTTGAGATGCCTATTACCGAGCAAATTTACCATTTGCTTTATGACGGGCGTTCTCCCAAAGAAGCGATGTGGGCATTGATGACGCGCGCCAAAACGGCTGAGGAAATATACTATTAAAAATTCACTTATTAAAGCATCGCAGTAAATAAATTGCGCTGCTTTTTTTATTTAAAATTGATAATAGTTATTATCTCAAAAAAGACTAATAAAATTGAAAATTTCGACTTTATTTTTTATTTTTGTATGTTATAATAATGAAGTGGAAATATTCGCAAAATATCAAACATTAAAAATAATTTTAAAATAAATAATCAATTAAATTGTTTTTTTGCTTTTACACGAATGTAATAGTTAAACAACAGTTTTTTGAAATATATGAAGAAAGGAGGATGTTATTATGTCAGATGAGAAAAAGGAAATGGATTATGCGGATATGCCAAGAAAGCTGAGCGGTAAAACATGGGCAGTAATTTGGGTCATTATCGGTATTCTCTGTCTTGTCGTCTATCCGTCAACAAATTATTCATTACTGATTGGCGGCTGGCTGCCTGTAACTTTTGTTCTTACGTTTGGTTTGATGTTTGTCATTACCATTGTCGGTACTATATTTGCCGCTGACATCATGAAAGGCACTAGAAAAAAATAACATCAAAGTAATTGCATCATAATTGTTATCAAAATTAATTTATGACTTTTTATTATGGAAAAGAAGTTGCTATTTAATTTAGTTCTTAGAAAAGGAGGATAATATGAGCCACGAATTTATTATTCCAACACTAATAGTGTTTGTATTTATGGCCGCTTGTATCGTTTTTGGCGCAGTTTCCATGTTCCAATCTAAAAAAGCCGGTACATATGGCAAATCCGAAGACTTTTTTACAGGGGAAGCAAGCGTTTCTCCCTGGATGGCTTCGATGACTTATATTGCTACTGTGTTTAGCGCATTTGTCTTTTTGGGGTCTGTTGGTGGCTATTATAACCTGGGTATGGGTTATAATATCTTTTTAATAAGCGAGATCTTTGTTGTTGCCGTATTTGTACCTACTTTTGGCAGAAAATTGTTTGAAATGGCCAATAAATACCACTTTGTCACTCCTTCGGACTTTGTTGCCTACAGATATGGCAACAATAAAGTTGTCAGAGTAGGTTACGGCGTGCTGATGGTACTGTTTACGATCGCATTTATGTCTGCACAGGTAGTTGCCATCGCTTATATTTTAGTAACCATTACCGGTGGTTTCTTTACTTATCCCGCAGCCGTACTGACAGTTGGCGGCGTTTTAATTGCTTATATTTTACTTGGTGGTTACAAAGCGGTTGTTTACACCGACTGCCTGCAGGCTATCATGCTGATTGCTACTGTTGTTGTTACTTTCCTTGTTGTATTGGCGAAATTTGATTTACCTGCTACTTATACGGCAATGGATAGTCTGCGCCAAATCAATTTTGCTCCCGGACCGATTGGCATGTACAAGCTTCCTTATTACATCACTCAGTTCTTTATCGTCGGTCTGGCTTTTGTATTGATGCCGCAATTGTGGGTCAGGCTGCATGCTATGAGCAGTAAAAAAGGCTTGGTGCAAATTGTCAAGAATTTCACATTCTGGACAACTATAATTTTCGGCGCTGCTGCTATTTTTGCCGTTACCATCGGTTACAAGTATAATGTTGTTGATGGTGTGCTGGCAATGAATATTCCTGCTGATAAGCTGACTTTGACTTATATGTTTGATGAAGTGCCGAAGTGGATTGCCGCAACATTGCTTTCCGGCTGTGTAGCAGCTTCGATGTCCACCGTCAATTCCCAAATTTTGGTTGTCAGCTCGATACTGACCCGCGACTTTTATACTCAGCTAACGCCGGATAAAAAGCATAACGAGGCTTTAATCGGCCGTATTTGGATCATTATCCTTTGCGCCATTACCGCTATCTATGCTTTCTGGCCCCCGACACTGTTCGTTGATGTTCTGATCAGCGGTGTCTACCCGGGCATGGCTGCCGGTATTTGTGCTTGCATTATCGGCTTCTTATGGAAGGGTGCCAATACCAAAGGCGCTATCGCCAGTTTGATTGTTGGTTTTATTATTGCAGCGTATATGGTCTTTTACAACATTCATCCATTGGGCATCTATAATGGTTTCTGGGTATTCTTGGGAAGCTTTATCGCTTTAGTTGTCGTTTCTTTGATTACCAGAAGTCCCAAGGATGCGGAAGTTCTCCCGCCGGAATTTGGTCATATCATGGAAACTCAGGATTAAAATGTTATCAGTAAAATCTCACGTTATATGATTAACTTAGTAACTTATGACATCCAGAGTGTTAATAGTAATTCCGAAATGTAATAAAATATAAAAAAGCAGCGTAATTATCCAATTACGCTGTTTTTTTGTTTCACAGGCACTGATTACAGTATTTTAAAAATCATATTTTTACTTTTTTCGCTTAATTGTAATGTTTGCAATTAAATTAATTCTAAAAAACTTTTAAAGGCAATAGAATTTTATCAAAATAATTATGAAAGGAGGGACTATAATGACAGAGAAAAAAAAGGAGATAGATTATGCAGATATGCCAAGAAAGTTGAGTGGTAAGACCTGGGTAGTCATTTGGACTATTATTTGTATAGCCTGTATTGCAGTCTATCCCACCACAAAGTATTCCGCGTTGATCGGGGGTTGGCTGCCTGTAACTTTTGTCCTGATGTTTGGTTTGATGTTTATCATTTCATTCGTTTCCACTATGTTTGCCAAGGATATCATCAAGGGCACCAGAAAGCAAACAGCCAGTGATGAAAAAAACAACATACTGGTGACTTTTGAAGAACAAGAAAAAACTATTTGAAACAATAGTCAAATAACTTTAAAATGACCAATAACTCTGTCAGAACTTCTAACTGAGATAAGAAATTATTTGCATAACATATTGTCAACAATAAATTAACAACTTCAATATTTTACCTCTAAACTAATAACATTAAGGATAACATTGTAATTGACATTTTGCTTAACGGAATTATTAACTGTCTTTTACAATAACCGATTCTTATTGTTTTTTGTTCTTTGGAAAGGGGGATATTATGGGTTCCGAATTTATAGTTCCAACACTAATAGTGTTCATATTTATTGCCGCTTGTATTGCTTTTGGCGCAGTCTCCATGTTCCAGTCCAAAAGAGCAGGTACATATGGCGGATCTGAGGACTTTTTTACAGGCGAAGCTTCTGTATCTCCTTGGATGGCTTCCATGACATATATTGCCACTGTATTTAGTGCATTTATCTTTATGGGATCCGTTGGCGGTTATTATAACTTGGGAATGGGGTATAATATCTTTTTATTAAGCGAGCTCGCCACTGCGGGTATATTTATCCCTACCTTTGGCCGTAAACTGTATGAGATGGCAAATAAGCATCATTTCGTTACTCCTTCGGATTTCGTTGCTTACAGGTTTGGCAACAATAAGATCGTCAGAGTAGGTTACGGCGTGTTAATGGTTCTTTTTACCGTCGCATTTATGGCAGCACAAATCGTAGCTATCGCCTATATTTTGGAGATCATAACAGGTGGATTTTTTTCTTATACTGTAGCCGTTCTGACAGTCGGCGGTGTATTGATCGCTTATATATTACTTGGCGGTTACAAAGCAGTTGTTTACACTGATTGTCTGCAAGCTATCATGCTGATCGCTACGGTTGTCGTTACTTTCATTGTTGTATTGATGAAGTTTGATTTACCTGCTACATATTTAGCGATGGATAGCCTCCGTCAGATCAACTTCGCTCCCGGACCGATTGGAGCATATACACCATTATTCTATGTTACACAGTTCCTGGTCGTTGGCATATCATTTGTATTAATGCCGCAATTGTGGGTCAGGCTTCATGCCATGAGGAGCAAAAGAGGCTTAATTGAAATCACCAAGAACTTTACTTTTTGGACCTCGTTTATTTTTATGGCGGCGGCTGTCTTTGCTGTCTGTATAGGTTATAAGTACAATGTGGTCAATGGTACTGTGGTAGCTAATGTTGCAGCTGATAAACTGACTTTAACTTATATGTTTGATGAAGTGCCAAAGTGGATTGCCGCGACTTTGCTTTCCGGCTGTGTGGCAGCCTCGATGTCCACTGTCAACTCCCAAATTCTGGCAGTCAGCTCTATCCTGACCCGTGATTTCTATACCCAGTTGACACCGGAAAAGAAGCATAACGAGGCTTTTATTGGCCGTATTTGGATCATAATCCTTTGTGCTATTTCGGCTATCTATGCTTTTTGGCCTCCGCAACTCTTCGTTAATGTTCTGATCAGTGGTGTGTATCCAGGCATGGCTGCCGGTGTTCCGGCAATTATTATTGCATTTTTATGGAAGGGAGCCAATGTCAAAGGGGCTATCGCCAGCTTGATCGTTGGGTTTATAACTGCTTTTTATACGGTTTATGCAGGTGTCCACCCGTTTGGCATTTACAATGCGTTCTTTACATTTATCTGCGCCCTAATTGCTTTGGTTGTCGTTTCACTGATTACCAGGAGTCCCGAAGATGCGAAAATGCTTCCTCCGGAAGTTGGTCATTTGATGGAAACTCAATAGCTGAACAATAAAAGCCTTTAACCGGCGGTAATACAGTACTTTAAAACCCCACCTAATGGTGGGGTTTTAAATTTTAATAATAAATAATTTCTTCATAATTCTTTAATAGGTGTTCAAGGCGTTTGAAATCGTAAATTATCATTTGCTTGCGGGTCTTCTTGACCACTTTTTCTTTTTCCAGCCAGCGGAATATCCGGTTGGCAGTTGCGTAATGGATGTTTGCCGTATCGGCCAAATCACGTTGCGAGAGTAAAATCGGCATTCTGTACCAGCCGTTTTCATCAGGTGTTTCGATGGTACATAAATTATAAAGCAATTGCAGCATTCTTTTGGTAGCCGAGGCCGGAGTATTTATCAGTGTTTTGTAATAATGCAGGTCGATATTAGCGGCATATTGCTGAATCATTTGTTCCAGCAACTCCCAATCCTGTTGCATCCAAGCCATGATCTGTTCCTTGCTGAAATAACAGACGGTTGTTTCTTTGACAACAGACAGAATTAATGAATGCTCCATATAATGGTCGTAGGTATGCAGCCAGATGGTATTAACCGCAAACTGAGGCGTATAGATGAACAATGTTTCGGTGCCGTCTTCACGGATCATGGTTGTTTTGATATAACCGGAAAGAGTAAAGAGCAATACTTCCTGGTAGTTGGCAGGCTTTTCGATACGGCTTTTTGGGGGGTAGGTTTTTACCATGCCCATATGCACATAATCACGTAGTTTTGGCACTGTTGGTATGCTATTTGGTAAAAATGTCGGTTTAAAATCTTTAGCCATCTTTATTACCCTTTCTTGATAAACTAATGATTATTAGTAAGTTACAGAACTAATTATTTTAAAAAAATATACGAAGACTAATTTTGTCTTGGTTACTTATGTGATACAATAGTGTCGAAGAATAGCGATCTTTTTTATGTTGCGGTATTATATGCTAGATTATCTTATTTATTGGTAATTGTCAAGATACTATAGCTATATGGAGTATAGGAAATTATTAGTTAAAAACTTGATCTTAATAATATGACAGATATCTTCTTTTTGATATTATTTTTTACATTATAAATGATGTTGATCTGCAGGAATATGTTTCCTGAAGGTTGAATATTATTACTTCCAATAATTATGATTTATGCTTTTTCCGCAATCGTGTTTGCTATGCTTTTATTTAATGGATCAGTGGAGACCCCTGGATGTATTATTCGGAGCATTATGGAACAAAAAACCAGATTTTTTTTAAGAGAACAAAGTTTAATTAAAGGAAAAATAAGGGGATTTAAATTATTATTAAAAAGTGTTATTATAACAAGGATGGGATAAGTTTTTAATTAAAAGACCGATAAAGTAACAAATTTTGCAAAATGCTATTTGCAAATAAAATATATATTTCTAAGGAGGATGTTTACACATGGCAACACTTAAAAATGAGTTTGCGGGTTTGCAACTCAAAAATCCATTTATCGTCGCTTCATCGGAGCTGACTAATACTTTGGAAAAAATTCAACTTGCCGAAAAAGCAGGCGCTGCTGCTGTCAGCACAAAACTCTGCTTCCTGCAAGTGCCTTTCTGGGCTAAACCCTACCATAAAGTTGAAGACAGAATCATCTTTTTCTCTCCGTCTGGTGACAGAATGAGCGTTGAAGATGCTCAGAGACTGGTAGAAGGCGCAAAGAAAACTACCGATATCAAGATTATCGCCAACATGATGGGCCCGAGCGATGTTGAGGGCTGGGGCGTTCTCGCCAAAAAGCTCGAAGACGCCGGTGCTGATATGATTGAAATGAATATGTCATGCCCGAACATTGGTCTTCATGCAAAACAAATCGGCGCCAAACAAGCCGGCGGCGCAGCAGGCGCCAGCCTTGGTCAAAATGCCGAGCTGTCCGAAGCCGTTTCTCGCGCTGCTTCTTCCGCAGTCAAGATTCCGGTAATGGCTAAACTGACTCCTGAAGGCCCCACTGCTTTGATGGCCGAAGCTTGCTCCAAAGGCGGCGTTGCTGCCGTTTCCGCTATCAACTGTCCGCAGTCTTTGCCGAGTCCCGATATTTATAATGGCGGCAGACCTACTTACACTAACACCAACAACATGTCGTTTGCCGGTCTTTGCGGCCCGGCGATTCGTCCGCTGGCTTACAGACATATCGCTCAAATCCGTACCAAGAACCCCGATCTCAATATCGCCGGCGGCGGCGGTTTGATGACCTGGCAGCACTGCGTTGATATGATCATGTACGGCGCTGACGTTCTGACCTTCTGCGTACTCTTCTATCTCAAAGGTTTCCGTGTTATTAAGAACCTTGAAGAAGGCATGCTGAAATTTATGGAAGAACAAGGTTACGAAAACATTGGTCAAATGCGCGACCTCGCTTTGAAGTATATTGTCACTCCTGATAAAGTCAATTACTCCAATTGCGTTCCGAAAGTTGACCAATCCAAATGCACCGGTTGCGGTTCCTGCGTCAATATGAGCCAATGCATGATCTTTGAACAAGGCCCCGATAAAAAGGCTGTTGTTACCAGAGAAAAAGAATGCTACGGCTGCGGCGTTTGCTACTGGACCTGCCCTGCAAAAGCAATTTCTATGGTTAATGAAGACGGCACTGTTATTGATCCCCCGAAAAAATAATACCGTCTCTAAATAAACATACTTTAAGGAGGATTTCTAAATGGCTTACCGTGATTTAAGAGAGTATATTAAAGCTCTCGAGGCAAAAAACCTGATTAAATGGGTTGATGCTGAAGTGGACAAGGACTGGGAAATCAGTGCAGTCCAAAGAGTAGTTTCAACCATGGGTGATGAACAAAGACATGCAACCGGTTTCCGCAACGTTAAGGGTTATGATATCCCTGTCGTTACCGGCGTAACCGGCGGCAGTCGTGGCGTATATGCAACAGCCTTGGAAATAGAAGATCTCACCATGGATTCTGTTATCGCCAAATGGGCCAATGCTATGCAAAATCCCGTTCCTACCACTGTCGTATCCGAAGGCGAATGCCAGGAAGTAGTATTAACCGGCGACGATGTTGACCTTTATAAGCTCCCGATTCCGACCTGGACTTATGGTCTTGACCCCGCTCCTTATATTACTGCTCCTTGCGAAATCACTAAAGATTATAATACCGGCGTTCAAAACATGGGTACGTATCGTATGCAGGTTAAGAGCAAAAATACCACCGGTATTCTTTGGGATTTACCCTCGCAACATGGTGCAGTGCACTATGCTGATTGGGAAAAAGCCAATGAACCTATGCCGATGGCAGTTGCAATCGGCGGCGACCCGACAATGATGCTGGCCTCTGTTGCCAAAGCTCCGTTAGGTGTTGACGAGCTGACCGTTGCCGGTGCTCTGCGTGGTGAATCGATGGATGTTGTTAAATGTAAAACTATCGATATTTATGTTCCCGCTCATGCAGAGATTATTCTTGAAGGTACAATCGAACCTTACTTTAGAGAGACTGAAGGTCCGTTCGGTGAATACACCGGTTACATGGGCGGCCCATATGATCTGCCTCTGTTCAAGATCAGTGCAATCACTCACCGTAAGAACCCGATTTACCAAGGTTTCCATAGCCAAAAGCCCCCGTCTGAAAGCAGCTTGATCAGACAGATTCCGGAAGAGGCTAATGTTTACAAACATCTCGTGCATCAACTGAAGTTGCCGGGAATCATTGACGTCCACTTCCCCGAAGCCGGCGGCGCGTATGCAATGCTGTGGGTTAGAATGGATGTTAAGTACCATGGCCATGCCAAACAGGTTTTGAGTGCGGCTTGGTGTCACCAACACTCCATTGCCAAATGGGTTGTCGTTACTGATGCTGATATTGATATCCGCGATCCATTCTCCCGTGAATGGGCCTTGAGCTGGCGTGTCGAACCGATTAAAGATATATTCTTTATTCCTGATACTGCTGCTATTATGCTCGACCCCTCTAATGCTCCGATGGAGGTTGCACTCTGGGATAGAAAGTCATCCAAGGTTTGCATTGACGCAACCAAAAAATGGCCATTCCCGCCGATTGCTTATCCGCCGCAGGATCATTTGGATAAAGTTAAGGCCGAATGGAGCAAATACGGCATCTAATCGTCCCATGATTATATTTTGTTTTATTGGGGTAACGCATGATGCGTTACCCCAATATCCAACTTTAGTTATTTTTTAATATTATTATATAAGGAGGAAAAAAGCATGGTTAATTACCGTAAAGATATTAAAAGTTTAGCAGTCATCGGTTCCGGCACAATGGGTAGGGGTATCGTTCTAACCTGTGCTGCCGCCGGTAAAAAAGTTTATATGATAGATATCAATATGGACATCCTCAATGCCGCTTTGGAGGGCATCAAGATCAACCTCAAATCATTTATTAATGAAAAGGTTATGACCCAGGCCGAAGTTGACGCGACTATTGCCAATATTATTTTGAGCGATAAGTACGATGTCTTAAAAGACGTTGATTTTGTTCTGGAAGCTGTTCCGGAAGTTCCTGCAATCAAAGAAGCGGTTTACAAAGAAGCTCAGAAATATGCTCCTGCAGATGTTGTTATTGCCAGCAATACCTCCGGCACGCCTATTACCAAGCTTGGCAAGTATTTTGATAACCCCGGTCGTATGGTCGGTATGCACTGGTGGAATCCTGCCCATATCACTCCGGTAGTCGAAATGATCAACGGTGATGAGAGCGATCCCGAAGCTATGGACGTTACTGTTGAACTGACTAAAGCTGTTGGCAGATATCCGGTCGTTGTTAAAAGAGACGTTCCCGGTTTCCTCGGCAACAGACTTCTTTATGCCTTCATGAGAGAAGCGCTTTGGTGCTATGAAAACGGCGTCGCCTCCGCAGAGGATATTGATATGATGGTGAAGGCCGGTTTTGCTTTCAAATTCCCGGTTTTAGGCCCGATGCAAATACTTGACATGGCTGGTCTCGATATTTTCTCCAATGTTTCCAGCTATCTGTACAATCAATTAGACAACTCCACAGAGCCCAGCGAATTCATCAAGCAACGTGTAGCAGACGGCAAACTTGGTATTAAGAGCGGCCAAGGCTTCTATGAATATAAAAAAGAAGAATTGCCGGCGATGTTTGGTAAGAGAAATAAACTGATGATCGCTTTGCTCAAGAGTCAGGGTTGGTTAGAAGAAAAATAAATTTTTTGGGAATAATTACACGAATTTAAATTTAGTGATATAATAAAGTTTATATTATAATATATAAAGGAGGAATTACCAATGACGAAATCCTTTACAACGTTAATTAAACATGCAAATATGGTAGTTAACAAATGTTTTGATGTACAAAAAGGTGACAATGTGCTGATTATTGCCGATGCTGAGCACATGATGGAAGCGCAAGCTTTAAGCGGTTGCGCAACCCAAAAAGGCGCTCATGTGTTGTTAGCCGATGTGACTCCTTATGTCAACAGATGTCTGTATAATATGAAGGAATCGATGGCTCCCGCGGCAAATCTGGCCGGCGCTATGGAGAATTCTGATGTTATTATGATTACCACCAATATTGAGTGGGCCAACCGTTTTGCGCATGTTGATCCGGTAGGCATAGCCTGTAATAAAGGCGCGAAAGTTGCCTCCGTTGAATACGGCATGGGTGAATGGGCGCTTACCGAAGAAGATATTGACGAAATCGTTGACAGAACTGTCCGTATCGGTAAAGTCATGGAAGGCGGCAAAGTCATTCATGTCTTCGATGATAACGGTACCGATGTCAAGCTGAGTATTGCAGGCCGTCCGCCGCTGCTGGTTAAACCGATTAAACTAGCCGGCGAAATGATGGGCCCGCTGCCGCTCTGGGGCGAAGTAGCTTGGGCTGCTAAAGAAGACGATACCGAAGGTATCATCGTCTTTGATGGCATTATGCTGGGCGTTGGCGTCCCCGGTACTTTGGAAAATAAAATTAGGATTACTATGGAAAAAGGCCGCGCCGTTAAGTTCGAAGGCGGCGAAGAAGCCAAAAAACTTGAACAAGTTGTTGCAAACAATGCCAATGCCAACATTATCGGTGAATTTGCCTTAGGTATCAGCGAATTCGCACCGCTCGGCAATGCTTCCGAAAAAGGCCGTCTGGGCGTTGTCCATATGGCTCTTGGCGATAACCACCACTGCTATCCCGGCGGCCAAAATCATTGTAACGTCCATCTTGACGGTAGTATTCGTCTGGCGACAGTCACTGTCGATGGCAAGAAGATCTTTGATAAGGGCGTATTGGTTGTATAAATTGCTCAAAAAGGAGAGTTTTCCATGGATGCAAAAGATGTCAAGGTCATTTCAGTAAAAGATGCGCCGACTGTTGAACTGCCGAAAGGTAGTTGGAGCGCTATGTGCATCACTAAAGATACGGTTAATAACCCCAAGAGTATGCTTGGTTACAGCCGTTTTACTCCTGGTACCGTCTGCGCTATGATGGTGCATGAAACAGAAGAAATGTGCTATGTTGTAAAAGGCTGCGGAACTGTAATGGTAGGGGATCAAGAGGTCAAATGCCCGACGGGTTGTGCGATGCATATTCCGGCCGGTGTGCCGCATAGTGTTGTTAATCACAGCAACGAAGATGTGGAAATGGTCTTTGTTTTCTCTTATCCTGAATATCCACCGACAAAAAAAGTTGAGTAATACAATATAATTAATTATCGATAGCTGTTTGCTTTGTCCATGATTAATATTATTATTGATTATGGACAAAGTAACGCTATTGACAAAGCAAAAAGGGGGGTACACTGTGGTAATAATTAAGAACGATTTTGAGTATTATAAGCCGACCACAACTGACGAAGCATGCCAACTGGCCGCCAAATATTGGGGTAAAACGCGTATGTTAGTCGGTGGGA
>DFZA01000013.1 GCA_002382665.1 Peptococcaceae bacterium UBA4068
ATAGTTTTGTATGGTTTCCCATATTCCTCTGCCAGTTCTCTTCTTGTAGCACCGGCTTTGTGCTTTGCCACAATTTCATCTATGATGTTCTGTGGTGTGTTTAGTGTTCCCTTTTCTCTTGGCATAACAAAACCTCCTATCGTAGTTTCTATTCTACGATAGGAGGTCCTTTTTGTCATTGTCCGTTTTTACTGGTTCAGTCCATTAATTCTGCAAGCCTTTGTTATATTCAAAATTCACAGTTAAACATCATCCCCTGAATAAAAACGGCGCCCAGGTCGTCTCGAGCTTATCGATATTGTCCTGCCAATAAACCAGCCGCTGATAAAACCGTTGCAATTCCCCCTCGACAACCTGATCCGCCTGCCCGGGGTCTGATGCATAAACGAAGGCGGTCAGGCCGTATAACACTAAGCCTATGGCATGCGTTGGCACATGCACGGTGGCGGCAGCATGTCCGACAGCGCGCGCCGCTGCCTGGGCGGCATACTCGCCCTCCGCCGCAGTTGCAGCATTATGTGCCGCATGAATGGCCTTTTTGGCCTCCGGCATTTTTATTTCTCCCCGCGCCCAGACCGCCGCTATTTCCAGCGCTTGCCGCGGACGCTGATCCCAAAAGTACTTTTGCTCAAATATATCCAAAAACTGCGGCGCCGACTCCAGCGCCCAGGCGACTAAAGTCCTATGTTTTTGTTGCTCAATAAGTTCTTTCAACGGCTGGATACAATCGCTCCCTTTGGAAAGAATAAGTTTTTTCAAGTTTTCACCCCCGCAGATATTGGCCGAATCATATATTAATTCAAAAGCAATCATGAGTTTTCCTGCCGTTTTGCCAATAAAAGGAGGCTTCCGATCATCATCGTGAAGCCTCTTGCTTTAATCCGGCAATATTAAACTGTCCTCACTGATTTCACTTTACTGTTATTTTGTTACTTTTTTTGACAAATTTCTAGTTGATTTAGTGATATAATTAAATTAGAATAATATTACAATTATTTTAATAATTAAATCATGTTTAATAAGTGGGTTGCCGACTATAAATAGATATTACAATTTATGGCGTTAGATCGGAGGATAAAAAAATGACGGAAATATTTTTTGAGGCGGATATCGGAAAATATCGCGGCGAGGTTATGGCCATCTTCAACTATTACGTCGAAAACAGCTTTGCCGCCTATCCAGAGAGAAAATTGCCCGATAAATTATTCGATATGTTTCTGGAAATAGCCAAAAAATATCCCGTTTATGTTATTAAAATTAAAGATACTGATCAAGTGGCCGGTTTTTGCCTGCTGCGCTCCTACAATCCTTTTTCCGCATTTAATGAAACAGCGGAGATCAGCTATTTTATTGATAAAGATTACGTCGGCCAAGGCATAGGTGGGCAGGCTTTGCAAAAATTAGAGTCAGATGCTAAAAGGCTCAATATCCAAACTCTACTTGCCGACATTTCCTCTAAAAATACCGGTAGCATCAAATTCCATCAAAAACACGGGTTCCGCGAATGCGGTAGATTCAAAAATATCGGCAAAAAGTTCGGGGAATATTTTGACGTGGTCTGGATGCAGAAAACCATTGGCTAACACGTAAACGGACAAGTCACATATAATATTAGTAGAATTTGGAAAAAAGTAAAAAATTCGTCTAATATCTTCACAAATTTGCTTTTGTTTGTTATAATACATAACTGAAGGTTTCGGTAATATTGCCGGAAAGTAAAACAGTAATTTTTGACCAATATAAAAACGAAGGACGGTAAAACGGTAGTTGCATATATAATAATTCTGCAGCTTTCCCTTACCGGAAGCTGCTTTTTATTAGCAGCGCCGCCGTCATCCAGGGAGGAAACAGTAAATGCCTATCACCGAGTTATTGACCCGCAACGCCAAACTTTACGGTGCGGAAGTCAGCCTGATCGAAAGAGATCCGGCAGTTGGTAGCCGCCGTACCATAACCTGGCGCCAATTTGAAGACGACGCTAACAGATTTGCCAATATACTACTCGCCAAAGGCATCAAAAAGGGCGACAAGGTGGCAATACTGATGACCAACTGCCTGGAGTGGCTGCCCATCTACTTCGGCGTACTCAAAACAGGGGCGCTGGCTACGCCTTTTAATTTTCGTTATACGGCGGAGGAAATCCGCGACTGCCTGAATATCTGCGATGCCAGAATACTGATCTTCGGCCCAGAATTTGTGGAACGGGTAACTAAGGTTAAAAATCAAATAGCCAAAGTCGAGGAGTTTATATTCGTCGGCGAGGGCACACCTGACTTTTGCCAAAGCTACAGCCAATTGATGGCTAAAGCCTCCGCGGCGCCGGTTGATAAAAAGCTGACCGATGACGATAACGCCGCGCTCTATTTCACCTCCGGCACCACCGGCTTTCCCAAAGCCATTTTACATACTCATGCCGCGCTGATGTCTGCTTGCGTTACCGAACAGAAGCATCACGGTCAGACGCGCGAAGACAATTTCCTTTGCATACCGCCGCTTTACCATACCGGAGCCAAAATGCACTGGTTTGGCAGCCTGATTTCCGCAAGCAAAGCGGTACTGCTGCGCGGCGTCAAACCGCAATGGATTTTCGAGGCGATCTCAGAGGAAAAAATCACTGTTGTCTGGCTGCTGGTTCCCTGGGCTCAGGATATACTCGACGCTATCGAATGCGGTGATGTGAACCTAAAAGACTATCAGCTCAGCCAATGGCGGCTGATGCATATCGGCGCCCAGCCGGTACCGCCGAGCCTGATACTGCGTTGGAGGGAGGTATTTCCCCACCATCTCTATGACACCAATTACGGCCTCAGCGAATCGACCGGCCCCGGCTGCGTACACCTCGGCGTCGAGAATATCCACAAAGTCGGCGCCATCGGCAAGCCCGGTTATAACTGGCAGGCGCTTATCACAGATCAGGACGGCAAACCCGTGCCGCAAGGCAGCGTCGGCGAACTGCTGATCAAGGGCCCCGGCGTCATGAAGTGCTACTACAAAGACGAACAAGCAACCGCCGCTGCTATCAAAGACGGCTGGCTCTATACCGGCGATATGGCGCAAATGGACGAGGACGGCTTTATCTACCTGGTTGACCGCAAAAAAGACTTGGTAATCTGTGGCGGTGAAAATATTTTCCCGGTGCAAATCGAAGACTTCCTCCACAATCACCCGGCAATCAAAGACGTGGCGGTGATCGGCCTGCCCGACCAGCGTTTAGGCGAGATCGTAACTGCGATTATTGAGCTGAAAAACAACGCCGATTGCAGTGAAACCGAGATCAAAGAATTTTGCAGTCAACTGCCCCGTTACAAACGCCCGCGTCAGATCATCTTTGCCGACGTGCCGCGCAACGCCACCGGCAAAATCGAAAAACCGCGCCTGCGCCAGCAATACTGCAGAGTTCAGGTTGCCTCTTTCTAAAATAAAACTATAAAAGGTAGAGGATATATTTATCCGCTACCTTTTTTAATAAATTAATCCTTTTACAAAGCAATTTGTGAAACTTTTTTAATCGGTGAGTGGTCATATTTATAGCAACGGGTAAGTATCTTAAAAATCAGATAAATATGATATGGAAGTAATTATGAGAAATCTTTTGATTGGGCTATTGATTTTAATTTTGCTTTTGATATTTAACGGTTGTACCAATAATACAAGCTCGGAAACTGTTACTAATCAAGATGAAAACAAACCGGCATTAGATGATGGTAAAACTAAAATTAAAGAATTTAAATCCTATGAAATTGTTAATTACGCTGAATTTCCCCTTGTTGAAGTAAGTGGCGAAAAAATGACTTTCTTAGGTGAAAGCTATCAAGAAATCTCATCCAATTTATCCGAAAAGTTAATGGCAATAGCTGTTCGCTTCTACATAGAAGCATACATAGATGACCTCGAATATATAGAAGCATATTCAGACAGCAAACTTATGGCGGAAATAGAGCAGGCTCTATCGGACACTAACGAGGCTTCTTATAACTATGGAGGGAATCAGGTAGTTAAATTAGAGGAATTAAGTAAAGACAAAAAGCCTTACTTTATCAAAGCACCACAAAAAGTAGAAGAGAATAAATACTTAATTACAATGTACGATTCAGACAAAATTAACGTTATTAATGTAGTATTAACTATCACTTCATCTGATGAAATAAAAGTCTGTAGCTTTTTAGTAAACAAGGCTAACTAAATATTACTTTGTAAATGCGCTGCTGATCTTCTCTACCAGATCGTCAATCATCTGTTGGCGCCGGGAATTGTCCCAATTAACAACACCTGTTTGGACAACTTGGGCACCCTTGGCTTCGGCCAGCTGCTTGATCTGTTTAATAGTATGATTGCCGCCAAACATGGGGTTGGAAAACTTTTGCGTAACCATACAAGCCACTTGTTTGTTTTGCAGGCTTTTAACCTGTTTTAAAAAAGCCGCCAGCGCCGCGGAAATAGAGAAACCATTGACCGGCCCGCCAAACACAAAAGCATCGTAATTGTCAGTTTCCGGAATTTGGTCAAATCTCACTTTACTCTTGTTTTTATCATCAAAAACAGGCTCAAGTCTGACTAAATCCGCCTCGTGACCCAACCCGATCAATTTTTGCTGCAATTTTTCAGCTACCGAATATGTATTGCCGGTCGCGGAATGGACGATTATAGCTATTTTCATAAGAAACCTCCTTAAAAGCACTGATAATTAATTAGAACTTAAGTGTTTAGTTAATACTAGTATTTAGCAAACATATTCCATTCCCTGCTTTTATAAAAAAAAAGCAAGTTAAATAAACTTGCTCTTATATCAATATTATATTTACTATATTTTAATATCAGATCGGCGCTTTGATGACAATTTTATCGTTGAAATCGGCAAAATAGTTCTCGATCTTCAGCGAGGCGCCGGGGTCTTCGCGCAATGTCGCGGTAATCTCAGCTTTTACCAGGTAATTACTGCTGGCGGTAATCCACAGGGTATAAGTAATATCCGAAAAATACTCCACGATCCAATCATCGGTCAATTCTGGTGAACAGGATACTTTGATAGTTCGCTGGCCTTCTACCTGATCACGGCCAAGGACGGTAACCTCGCCTAACTGTTTAAAATTAAAATTGGTCTGCGGATCGGTCTCCGCCAGCAGCATAGAAACATTGCTCCAATCACCGCTGATCTTCAGCCAGTCGCCGTCGACAGCGTCCTGCTGATAGAGCTGTCCGTCCACATAATAAATATTGAGCGGGGTACCGAGCACGCTGCCCTTGACATGGCGGTTATCACCAGATTTTTCACCGCTTAAAACCGCGAATACCCGCTCGCCCTGATTGAGATTAATAGTGGAGCGGCTTTTGAACGTATAGCTGTCGGCAGAAAATGTATGCACTATAGCCCGCTCTACCGTGCTCGCATCCATGCTACCGGGCATCATATAATAACAGCCAAATACTACCGCAGCCGCCAATAAACAGATAATCAGATTGCGGCGCCAAGGTGTCAGCTGCAGCCAATGCTCTTTAACCCACTGCCGACAATATTCGATATATTTCATAATATTGCTCCTCCTTTGCTATATCACATATTTATGGGAAAATGAAGATAAAAATGTCTGGAAAATATTGATTAATAGACATCTGCAAGAAGGTGTTAGATGCGCAATCAAGAATTACTATCTATACGGAGGTGTTTAACATGACAGATTGGCAGCAGGAGCTGGATAATAATTTCACCGGCATTCTTATTTCCGAGGCCGAAATCAAAAAAAAGATCGAAGAACTGGGAAGACAAATTACGGCTCATTATGCCTCCCTTGACGCCGATCAACTGATTGTAATCGGTATACTTCGCGGTTCAGTATTATTCTTGAGCGATCTGATACGTGAACTGAAAATGCCGATCACTATCGATTTTATGGCTGTCAGCAGCTATGAGGATAAAGTGCAATCTTCCGGCACTTTGCGCATTATCAAAGATATATCCGAATCGATCTCGCAAAAACACGTATTAGTGATCGAAGATATTATCGATAGCGGCATTACGCTGCGCTGCCTCAAAGATATGCTCTGGGCGCGCAACCCCCGTTCGCTAAACATTTGCTCATTGCTTGACAAACCTGCCCGCAGACAGACCAATATCGAAGTTGATTTTCGCGGCTTTGAGGTTCCCGATGAATTTCTTGTCGGTTACGGCCTTGATTACGCCGGCCGTTACCGCCATCTGCCCTACGTGGCAATTTTAAACCCCGAAGTCTATTCCAATGGATAATATAAAGCAGAATGGAGTTGATTTTCTATGAACAAAGAGGACACAATCACCTGGCAGGATGCAGAGGCGGTGACCAAGGAGCTGCTGTCCCGTCTCTGTCCGCTCGACCAAGCGCTCCTAGACAGTTTTGACAGTCAAACAGGTATCTACGTTGTCGCCTACAGCGGTAAAGATCTCGGTTACCATCTATGGGGCAACGACGGCCCCCGAGTTGTCTATGCAGGCAAATCGAAATCCAACAGCTCGCGCCATTTTATCAGCGGCCAAACCGGCACATCTACGCTGCGCCGTTCGCTAGCGGCGCTATTGCAGTCGCAACTGGATTTGGTTCCCGTACCGCGTTCACTGGATAGCAATGACGACGACCGTTATATTAATTACATGCTCGACCAACAAGGCGAAGAAAAACTGACCGTCTGGATGAAAGACAATTTCAGCGGCGCGCTTTATCAAACCGAAGCGGAAAAAGTCGATCAGTTGCTAAACGCCGTGATCGCTTATAACGTACCGATGTTCAATTTTCAGAACAACCCGGAAAATAAATACGGCGCCGAAATTAAAGCGCTGCGTAAAAAATGCGGCGATCAAGCAATTAAAAATGGAAAACTGCTGGTAAACGAATAGCTACAACAAAAACAAACATGTTAAAAAAAGCGACTCCTTAGGAGTCGCTTTAGACTGTCAAAAAATTGTTCAGCGGGCCGAGAAACGAGCGAGACCAGGCGGCCCAGCTGGCTTTTGCTAAACAACAAAACCAACAGCTGAGGCACGTAGGTAAAACTCAAGATAAAATATCTTGGTTTTACCTCAGCGCTCGAAACCGGCGACGCAGGCGTATAAAAGATACGTCGAGGAGACGGGGACGGACGCAACGACGTATCGCGAAGTTTATCAACACGCTGAAGCGACTCCTAAAGAGTCGCTTTTTGTATATAAGATTTAGCACCGCTCATATTAATCAGCCGCATAATCATCATCTAAGTCCAGCGGCAATTGTTTACCCCGGGCGGCAAAACGCCTGATGATCTCTTCTTTATATTTTTTCAGATCCGTACTATTAATGGTGGCAACTACGCCTTCAACTGTCGTAAAAAACTTTTCAAAAGGCATGCCCGCGGCCATAACATCGTCATCCCAGCGGCAGAGCATTCTCGTACTGGGGCAAAGCACGCTGAGATTCAGTTCACCGGTAATATAAGGAGTAGCAGTAATTTCTGAACATAGAGCCTGCATACCGCCGATATTGATTTGCGGTTTGCGCCCGTCGCGATAAACGTACCCCTGAACGATACGCATCGCCTGATAAGGATTTACCAGACAAATCACCAGATCGGGAGCAGAGTCAAAATCCTTGAGCGGCTTGACAAGTATGCCATATGTAACTGCTTCCAGCCGATGCAGGCTAAGCACGCTCTGCCGCATCCGCCGCGCCGCGCTACTGCTGCCGTAGAGGTTATATGAAAAATACTCCTCGCCGCTTTCGATCCGGTTATTACTTTTCTCCAAACCCAGCGCGGTAGTGCCGCCGTCGCAATTGTGATTTTCCAGACGGCTTTTATAGCTTTTGCCGCCGCAGGCCTTTTTGACCATCACGCAATAAGCCATCTTGCCGGCTACCTGCGGGTCAGAGCAGGCGTCGTAATCCTCCTGATTAAAGAAAAAGCGCACGCCGACAATCTGCCGCTTTTGTTTGTCGATGCCGATAGCCATTTGCAGGTCTTCGACATATTCGGCGGTCAGATCACTATCATGGTTGTCCATAGGCAGCCCGTAGCTGATCTTAGGATGTTTATATGGCATAAATACCTCCTGAATTTTTATCAATTAAAGCCGATATTGAGCCGGAACAAATTAAACTTTATCAAAATAACTACTATCACGGCGAAAACAATGATTGTGCCGATCAAAAATATCAGGTCATTTTTTCTGATAGAGGTTTTGCGGTAAAAGGTTCTGGTCGGATAAGCCCCCAGGGCTCTGCTTTCCATAGCCATTGATACTCTTTCACCGCGGCGGATCGCCGTCGCTAGTAAAGGCAGAAACAGCTTGAAAGGGCGTTTTAATTTATTGACTACGCCCCTGTCGTCCTGCACGCCGCGGATGGTTTGCGCCAGTTGGATTTTCTGCACTTCACGGTTGAAAGTCGGTATAAAACGGTAAGCCGCCAGAGCGGCATAGCCGTGAACATACGGTAGCCTGAGCTGAATCATCATACTCAACACCAGATCGTTGGGATCGGTGGTCAGTACAAAAGCCAGCGATAATAACGCTAAAACCATAATTCGCAAACCTAAAGAGAAAGCATAAATAAAATCAACATACTCAAAACGGAAAAATGCCAGTCGGTACTCGCCCGGCCCCACTAAGCCTCTGGTCACCAATAATAACACTATAAAACCAAGGCAGATAAATATAAATAATCTGGCCTGATAAACGATTTCACGCAAACGAAAGCGGCCCAGAACTATCAGGCCCAAAACGATTACCAAAATCGTCGCCAGCGGCAGTACCGGATAAAAAGAAAGACTGACAAGCACGGTGATAGCAACGATCAAAATTAATTTGATCACCGGATTAACTTCTCTTAGTAGAGAATCTCTGTCGTCATAAGTAAACATTGTTGCTCCCCAATATCAAGCTGTTTCATTGAAGGCGTTAATGATCTTCTGCCTACCGATCAACTGCGGAAATCCAGGAAAATTCTCCGCCAATCTACGGCTGAACTCCCAGGTTACCGGCCTCATCAACCTTCCTTCCTTGATCAAATCATCATCCGCAAATAAGTCCTCAGCCAAACCGCTGAACCTGATTTTGCCGTCACACAGCAGATGAACAGTATGCGCATAATCGGCAACCAACGACATATCATGGGTTACCAATACAATAGTTACGCCATTTTGATTAAGGCTTTTCATCAGCTCCATCAATTCCAGCTGGTTTTGATAATCCTGCCCATAAGTAGGCTCGTCCAAAAACAATATTTTCTGCCCAGCCAGCAGCATAGCCGCCACGCTGAGACGGCGTTTTTGCCCCTGACTAAGCAGGAACGGACTCTGCCCTTTTTCATTTTCCAGATGAAAAGAGCCCAGCATCTCCTCGACCCGTAGGGACTTTAGCCGGTCACTTAATACAGATTTTTTTAGACTATAGAGCAACTCCTGCTCAACATCGTTAGTCACAAACTGCCACTCCGGATTTTGAAATACCAGCCCTATATCCTGATAAAGCTTTTGCCTGCTCAATGACTTGACATCTTTACCGCTGATCGATATTTTGCCCCGGTAGGCAGTCTCTATCTGAAATATCAAATTTAATAGCGTAGATTTACCGGCGCCATTTGGCCCGAGAATGGCGGCAAAATCCCCCTCGTTGATTGTCAGATCAAGGTCGTGAAGAATATCCTGACAAACGGGTTTTTCCGCACTGCCGCCAAATAATTTGCTTACACGCGCTTTTTGATAAGCAAAACTAACGCCATCCAATACCACCAGCGGGTTTGCAGTACGACTGTTGTCTTTATCAACAGAAACTTGTTTCATACCCACCGCCGCTGCGGTTGTAGTTAATGCTTTTACACCAAAATCTAGGTCAAAACCATATTTGTTTAAATTACCGCCACCAACCGCGTCAAGCTTCCTCCGGCGTAAATCCCGAACAGCCGCGGAGTCTGCATGCTGAACATATACATCTCTGACAATCAGCAGATGTTCCGGTAAAAACACTTTGAGCGAATCAAATTTACTGTCGAACAGCAATCTGGGCAGCACTCTATCAACGCCGCCCTGCAAACGCGCCTGTCCGTTTTGATCCATAACCACAATATGGTCAACCTTATCGAGAAAGCCGTCCAGTTTATGTTCGATAACAATCAGCGTTTTCCCCTGCTCCCTGACCAGCTTTTCCAACAAGCCGAAGATTTCATCCGTACTGGCCGGATCAAGGTTGGCGGTCGGTTCGTCAAGTATAATCGTCTCCGGCTCCATAGCCAAGACTGCAGCTATAGCTATCTTTTGTTTTTCCCCGCCGGAAAGGTTATTGATAATCAGATTCTCACTGCCCGCAAAACCAACCATAGCCAGAGAATCAACGATTCTCCGGCTAATTTGCGATACAGGCGTATTGATATTTTCCAAACCGAAAGCGATTTCATCTGCAACCGTAAAAGTACAAAACTGGCTTTCGGGGTCCTGAAAAACAAAACCTACTCTGCCCGCCAACTCCTGCGGTCTTTTGCCTGCGATATCCTCCCCATCCAGATAGATGCTTCCCTGAATATCTCCTTCGATAGCATGGGGAATGATGCCGCCCAGCAGATACATAGCGGTACTTTTGCCGCAGCCTGATGGGCCGAGCAGCAGGTTCAGCTTATGCTTGGGAAAACTGCAGTTCAAATCTGTAAAAACCGGTAACGTTTCGCCGCTATAGGTGAATTGCAGATCCCGGAATTGAACGCCGTGCGGTTGCTGAGACATTAAGCCGCTTGATCTTTCTTTGCTGTTTTGGCCACGTTATAATTCTTCAACGCGCCGGTTTTTACCAAACCCAGGCTGATGCCTTTAGTAAGATAGGTGCCGATAAAGACCGCACTGACCAATCTTACGGCTAACAGCCCCGCCAGGAAGCTAACCGGCATAGCGGAATAACCAAATACAAAATAATCGCGGACAAACACGAATATAGCCATCAATATACCGGCCAGGTACATAGTCAGATCAGAATATTTATATTTACGGCCGGCAAAGACTATTTCCGCAGCTACGCCTTGCAATACCGCAGCGATAAGCACCTGAATGCCATAAGCGCTGCCGCCCAGAATATTAACGCCAGCGGCGACAATGGCTCCAAACAGCGCGAACCCCGGTTTTTGCATGATATAAGCAGGTAAAGTTGCTGAAAGCATATAGACGCCAAAAAGTATTTCCATAAATACAGCGCCCAGAACCGCGGCTAAAGGCATATAAGCCAAGTCCATTAAAATAAATAAAATGCCGATAACCACCGATACCATTGCCGCTACTACTACTTCTTTGGTTTTCCATGTTTTTTCGTTTTTCATAAATCTGCCTCCTTTATTTTGTCAGTCAAATTATAACATGGCAGAACCCTTGCATATAATAGATTTTGTTTATGAATAAGACCGTAGCTATAAAATTTATTTATCATAAAAAGCGGAGGATTAATCCTCCGCTTTGTTTTGTAAATATTCATTAAACAGCGTCTCAATCTCTTCATACCTGAGCAAATGATTGAGCTCATTGCGTAATTGCGCCGCGCCGCGCAAGCCTTTGAAATAGAATCCTAAATGAGCCCGCAGGCTGCGCAAAGCCGCCGTAGCAGCGATGTCCTCTTCCTTTCTGTCCGCGCCGCGCATTTTTGCCCAAAAGCGCGCCCGCTCAATTTCCCGCCGCAAATGTGTCAACGCCTGCGCCAGTATCTGCTCCGCATCAGGCCGTCCCGGCGCTTCGCGTTCCTGATAAACAGCCATAATATCGGCAAATAGCCAGGGATTGCCCAGCATGCCCCTGCCGACCATCACCGCGTCGCAAGCGCAGGCCTCGCGCATCGCCAACGCGTCGGCAGCCGTAAAAATATCGCCGTTGCCTATGACCGGCACGCCGACCGCCTCTTTGACGGCGGCAATTTGCCGCCAATCGGCTTTGCCGCGGTACATCTGCTCCCTGCTGCGGCCATGAACCGTGATAAACGCCGCGCCAGCATCCTCCAAAAGCCGGGCAAACTCCAGGCAATTGATGCTTTTTTGATCCCAGCCGGTGCGGATTTTCACCGAGACCGGCAGACCGGCGTCGCGCGCGGCCTTAACCAGATCCGCTGCTAACTGTGGCTGCTGCATCAACGCCGCTCCCTCGCCGTTGCGCACTACTTTCGGCACCGGACAGCCCATATTAAGATCAATAATATCCGCGCCAATCTCGCGCAACACACATGCCGCCTCTTTGATAAAATCAACATTACCGCCGCTTAGCTGCACTATTTTCGGCGAAGGTTCGCCCTCAATATCAATCAGTTCGCGCGTCTTGCGGTTGTTATAGCAAAGCGCCTGCGCACTGATCATCTCGCCGCAGGCGACCGTTGCACCGTAATCACGCACTATTTCCCGAAAAGCGCGGCTGCTGGTACCAGCCATCGGTGCGGCAAATACCGCGTTATCCCAGTTAATCTCCGTCATATAACCTGCCTGTCCAGATTTCTAAATTGCAACGCCTGCGCAATATGCTCGAAGGCAATCTCTTCTTCGCCGGCCAGATCAGCGATGGTCCGTGCCACTTTAATTATTTTATCATGCGCGCGCACGCTCATATTGAGGCGGCGGAAGGCGTCTGCCAGCAAATGCTGACTGGTGGCGTCCAGCGGACAATAGCGGTCAATATCGCTGTGCGTCATACGCGCATTGACCATCAACGGGTCGCCGAAACGGGTCAGCTGGGCGGCGCGCGCCTTTTCCACTCTGGCCTTGATCGAGGCGCTGCTCTCGCCTTTAGTATTCCTGTCCGATATATCGTCGTATTCCACCCGGGAAACAAATATATGCATATCGACCCTGTCCATCAGGGGGCCGGAAATCTTATGCAAATAACGCTGGCGCATCTGCGGCGTGCAGGTGCATTGCTTTTGCTTATCACCGTAATAGCCGCAAGGACAGGGATTGAGCGCTCCCACCAACTGAAAACGTGCCGGGTAATCGATATGCGCCTGCACGCGTGATACCGTTACCACACCATCCTCCAAAGGCTGACGCAGTGATTCCAACACATCACGGGAGAATTCCGGCATTTCGTCCAAAAATAAAACGCCGTGACCGGCCAGACTAATCTCACCGGGACGGGGGTTGCCGCCACCGCCGATAATCGCCGCCGCTGATGCTCCGTGATGCGGCGCACGAAAAGGCCGCTCGCTGATTAAGGCAGTACCTTGCGGCAGCATACCGGCAATACTGTATATCTTGGTAATTTCTATGCTTTCCGCCAGCGATATATTGGGCATAATCCCCGGCAGCCTTTTGGCCAGCATGGTTTTGCCGGTACCGGGCGGGCCGACCATTAACAAATTATGTCCGCCTGCCGCGGCGATCTCCAACCCCTGGCGCGCCTGTAACTGGCCTTTGACATCAGCCATATCCAATGCTGTCTGCGGCGTTTGGCTATTCAGCAGCGTATCGGCGTCGATAACTGTCTGCGTCAACTGCTGCCCGCCGTTGATAGCCGTCACCAGCTCCGATATATGTTCTATGCCGTAAACATTGATTTTACCGTAGATTGCCGCCTCACCGGCATTGGCCAGCGGCACAATGAAATTATCGATATCTTCGTTATTGATCAGGCAGTCGGCCATTGAGAGGCAGCCGTCAACAGAACGCACCGTTCCGTCGAGCGATAATTCGCCGACAATCGCTGAACCGCGCAGTAACGGGCTATCGGTAATCTGACCGCTGGCGGCCAATATACCGACGGCAATAGGTAAATCCAGCAAGGTTCCGGCCTTCTTAATATCGGCGGGCGCCAGATTGACGGTAATCCGCTGCAGCGGAAACTCATACCCGGCGTTGCGCAAAGCGGAGCGGACGCGCTCCTTGCTCTCGCGCACCGTCGCATCGGGCAAGCCGACAATATCAAAAGCCGGCAACCCACGGCCAACGTCAACCTCGACCCGCAGATTATAACCGCTCAAACCGAATACAGCGCAGCTATTGACCATATACAGCAAAGCAATCACCACTTTTTCGCATAAAATCTTGCTTTTTCGTTAATAATTTCGCCATCAGGAAATAATATCCCTGCTACCTATAAACGGTTGCTATTTCGCCGCCGATATCTTATAATATTGACGTATAAATGATAAGGAGACTGATAAAAGATGGCAGATATCAAAGCTTTTCGTGCTTTACGCTATAATCCCCAGACGGTCAATATTGCCGACGCGGTTACCCAACCTTATGATGTCTTAGATGAAAAACAGCAGGACGATTATTACAACCGCAGCCCTTATAATATTATCCGCCTCGAACTTGGCAAGCAATTCCCCGAGGACAACAATGACAATAACCGTTATAGCCGCGCCGCCGAGTTCTTTGCCGAATGGCAGAAAACCAATGTTTTACTACGGGAAGAAAAACCTTCGTTTTACCTTTACTGCCAGGAATTCACTGTTAAAGATCAACTCTACCGCCGCTGCGGTTTTTTGGCAACTATTAAAGCCGAAGGCTACGCATCGGGCAACGTCTTGCCCCACGAACAAACGCTGCCGCATCACAAAAGCGACCGCTTAAATCTCATGCACGCCTGCCTGGCCAATTTCAGCCCGATTTTCGGCCTCTATTCCCAACCCAACCGCGACAGCGACAAGGCGCTGGCGGAAGCGGCCAAAAATAAAGAAGCTGATATCGACTTTACCGATGAGCTGAATGTCCGTCACCTGGTCTGGGTAATCGACGACTCCCAAACCGTCGCCTATGTCGAAAAAGAGATGGCCAGCCAAAAAATCTATATCGCCGACGGGCATCACCGTTACGAAACGGCTACCCGCTTTGCCGAAGAAGCGGCCAAAAAAGGCCTAAGCAACTGCGGTTACCTGTTGATCAATTTGGTCAACCTTTATGACCCGGGATTGGTTGTGCTGCCCACCCACAGACTGCTGAAGAAGCGCCAAGATTTCAGCCCCGAATTTTTGCTCGACCAATTGACGAATACCGGCTTTGCTATCAACAAGATCAGCGTGGATAAGGGACAGGACCCCCTAGACGTCACTTTAAGCGCTATGAAAGACAAGAGCGATAAGGAAAACGCCACCTTCGGCTTGTATATGCATGACAGCTACTATTTGCTGACTACCAACCGCAGCCAGCACCTGCTGGCGCAAATGACGCCCGACATGTCGGATGCCTCGCGCAGGCTTGATGTCACTATCGCCCATAAGCTGATATTGGAAAACATCTTTTCCATCGGCAAAGAAGAACTGGCAGCCGGCGCGGCCATCTCCTACAGCCGCGACGACAAAGAAGCGGTTGCCATGGTCGACAGCGGCGAATATAGTTTCGCGCTGCTGCTCAACAGCACATCGGTTGAGGAATTACTGGCCGTTGCTGACGAAGGCGAAAAGATGCCGCAAAAATCAACGTTCTTTGTACCCAAGGTAATCGCCGGCTTGGCAATCAACAAACTGGGGTAATTAAGACAACAAATATTTAATAATAAAAGCAAAGCATATACCGCTTTGCTTTTGTTTTGTCTATTCCGCCGTCATCCTGTTCCGCTCATAGATCAGCCGCAGCCCTTCCAATGTCAGCAAGGGATTGACGCTGTCGATGCTCTCGCTGTAGGCGGAAATAATCCGCGCCAGCCCGCCGGTGGCGATCACCCGCGGTTTTTGGCCCCATTCCTCACTCATACGCGCCACGATACCGTCCACCTGCGAGGCAAAGCCCCAGAGGATACCTGATTGCAGGCTTTCGGTAGTGTTTCTGCCGATCACATGCTCCGGCCGTTCCAAGGGTATATTGGCCAGCTTGGCGGCATGTTCAAACAACGCCCGCTTGGATATTTCAATGCCGGGCGCAATCGCCCCGCCCAGGTAACAACCATCTTCGGAAACGCAATCAAAGGTCGTGGCCGTACCAAAATCGACAATAATCAGGCAGCCGCCATAAATGCGGTGTGCGGCGACCGCGTTAACTATCCGGTCGGCGCCGACTTGTTCAGGGTTAGAGGCATCAACAGTAATCCCGGTATCGGTGCGGCTGTCAACTATGATCGGCATCAGCTGCAAATATTTCCGCGCCAGTTTATTCATCACAAAAGTAATATCCGGCACTACCGAGGCGATGATCATCGCGTCGATACTTTCCGCTTTAATTTGCGCATCGCGGAACAATTCATAAAAAATTGCCATATACTCGTCTTCGGTTTTTTTGACATCGCTGCCCAGCCGCCAATAGCGCACCAGCGTATTTTCATCATAGACGCCGGCCACAATATGCGTATTGCCGCAGTCAATTGCAAATAACATCGCCAACACCCCTTTACCTTCATAATTGCCGTGTAAGTATTTTACTTATTGTTATTATATCTTTTTTATGCACTGTTGCCAATATTTTACTGATTTGATTGACAAATTATTTACCGCCGCTTATAATGTAAACCAGTATTTAAATATTAGTTTACAATAAGGGGACGCCATGCGCAAACAAATATTAACTATCCTCCGCCAAAACCAGGGGTTGGAGGTATCCGGCGAAGATTTAAGCCGCCAATTCGGTATCAGCCGCACCGCTATTGCCAAGCACATCAAAGCTCTACGCGAGGCGGGATATATCATTGAAGCCTCCCCCAGGCGCGGTTATAAACTTACAGCAGTGCCTAACATTGCCAACGCTGCGGAAACAGCCGCCTATTTACCGGCGGACGCCCCCTGGCAGATCAATTATTATGACGCGGCGGATACCACCATCAATCTGCTGCGCCGGGCTGCCGAAAGCGGCGCCGCCGCCTACAGCGTGATTATCGCCGAAACACAGGACGCCGGACAAGGACGACTGGATCGCGGCTGGTATTCGCCGCCCGATTGCGGCCTCTATCTTTCGCTGCTGCTCAAGCCGCCTATTTCTCCCCAGTCAGCGCCGCAGTTAACGCTATTGACCGCCGTCGCCATCCAACAAGCCTTGTGCCAATTAGGCTGCGATTGCCGCATCAAATGGCCCAATGATATCTTGACGCCCTCTCTCCGCAAGCTCAGCGGTATCAAATGCGAAATGCGCGCTGATATGGACAGCATCAAATGGCTGATCGTCAGCTTCGGCATTAATATCAATAACAGCGAGTTTCCGGATTATCTGGCTGATATTATCTCATCACTGTATCTGCAAACAGGCAAAACATTTTTACGCCCGCAAGTCGCTGCCGTCTGTTTAACCAGCTTTTATGAATTTTACCGGATATATCTGCAACAAGGATTTGCGCCGATCCGCGACCAATGGCTGGCCCACGCCATCAGTATCAACAAAACGGTTACTATCAATAACGGCAGTCAACGCGTCAGCGGTATCGCCCGCGGTATCGACAGTAACGGTTACCTGCTACTCGACGTGGACGGCCAGACCCAGACTATCGCCGCCGGAGATATGCTGATTGGAGGAGACAACGTATGAAAATCCGTACCTTGACTTCAGCGGCAATGATGGCCGCGCTGACAGCTATACTGGCGCAAATTGCCATACCGATCGGCCCGGCGCCGATGACGCTGCAAACAGTGGCGCTGATACTGACCACATGCATCTTCGACAGCCGCCGCGCCGCATTGAGCTTTGCCATTTATATCCTATTGGGCACAATCGGGCTGCCGGTTTTTGCCGGCGGTAAAGCCGGTCCGGCTGTATTGATCGGGCCTACCGGCGGTTTCCTGATCGGCTTCATCGTGGCCGCAGCCATCGGCGCGGCGCTGCTGCGCAATCAAAAATGGAGAAGTCTCAAACATTGCTATCTGGCTACGTTTACTGCTTCTCTGATTTGTTTGGCCTGCGGCGGTCTCTGGTTTTCTCTTATTGGCTCCGTACCGCTTGGCGTAGCCTTTGCCACCGTAGTTATACCGTTCATAGTGCTTGACCTGGCTAAAGCCGTCATATTTACCCCCTGCGGCCTGGCCGTTCGCAGAGCATTACATACGCAATTTCCCAAGGATTTCTGATTTTTTAAATTGCCCTGTCATATAGCCCCGCCAAGATCCGTGCATGCTCTTTCTGATCATTGATGATTAATTTTAATAATTCTTTTTGCTTAACACAGCGGATTTGCTGTTCCAATTCCTCAAAATATTCGACAGCCGACAGTTTGTCGCAAATCGCTGTTTTGAGCATATCGTGATAATTTTTGGGCAGACTTACAGCGGCTTTATATGAGGGGCGGCCTTTACCGGTCAAATCCTCGTAAATACCTTCCAGCAAATAATAGTGACGGCGGTCCTCACGCCGAACAGCGGACAGCAATTCACGATCGGAAATCCGCACCGCTTCCGCTGCGATTATTGCCAGCGAGCGTACCGCCCGCTTTTCGATATTCATCGCCTCCAAAACTTGCTCGGCCATGCCATTTTGCATAATTAAGTCCTTTCTCCCTCTTTTTATCAGGGGTTTTCCTGCCAGAACTCATCTTCTTTACCTAAAATATTATTTAAGCAGCAGCGCAATATACAAAAAGGGAATAGCAACCAGCAACCTATTATCCGTAGCATACGCATCACCCTTGTTCAGTATATGCGTTAAATATCAATAAGTGCAAAACCCCTCCATTCATGGAGGGGTTTTTATAGTAAAATATTTATTTATTGTTAGAAGAGGCCCTTGACCTTGCCGGTATTGACGTCGATATCGACTCTCCTGTAAGCCGGGTCGGAAGCGGTACCGGGCATTAGTGAAATATCGCCGGCACAGGGACAGATAAAGCGTGCGCCTCCGTAGATGAGAATATCGCGAATCGGTAAACGCCAGTTTTTTGGCACGCCTTTGAGTGTAGGATTATGGCTCAAACTCAGATGAGTCTTAACAACTATCACGGAAAAATCTTTATAGGCTGGATTCTCGCTGTACTCTTTGAGCTTGTTCAAAGACGAAGGCAGCCAGTCAACACCGTCCGCACCATACACTTCTTTGGCAATCATCTCAACCTTATCCTTCAACGGCAGTGACAAATCATATATCGGGTGGAAATCGTGAGGCTGCTCGCATGTTTCCTTAACAACCTCAGCCAGTTCAATAGCACCTTCACCACCATAACGCCAATGTTCGGAAACTGCAAATTTGGCTCCGGCCGCTTCTACTGCATCGCGGACAATCCGTACTTCTTCCTTGGTATCGCTGTCAAAACTGTTGAGACAGACCACAGGCGTCAACCCCGTCTTTTTAACAGTAGCTATATGATGGAGCAGATTCTCTAAACCGGCCTCAACCAATCCGGGATTGCTCTGATAATATTCAGAGGCAATAGGCCGCCCAGGCATAACCTGCGGGCCGCCGCCATGCATTTTTAATGAACGAATCGTCGCAACTAAGACGCTAACATCCGGCTTTAAGCCGCTTAACGGGCATTTGACGTCGGCAAATTTTTCAAAGCCGATATCCGCGGCAAAACCGCTCTCAGTAATATGATAATCAAACATTTTCAATCCGAGTCTGTCGCCGATAATCGATGATTGGCCGATAGCGATATTGGCAAAAGGCCCGGCGTGAACAAAGCAGGGCTGGTATTCGACAGTCGAGCACAGCGTCGGATTGATCGTATTGCGCATCCAGGCCGCCATGGCGCCGTCAACTTCTAAATCGGCAGTAGTAACCGGATTACCGTACTTATCATAAGCAAGAATGATCTCGCTGATACGCTGACGCAAATCTGCCAAATCCCTTGCCACCGCCAATATTGCCATTAATTCACTGCTAACGGTAATATTGAAATGAGAACTCATGGTAAAACCATCCATTTTACCGCCCAAACCGATGATGATATTACGCAAACACTGGGCGGAAAAGTCGATCACCCAGCCAAACTCCACCCGGCGGGAGTCGATATCGAGCCGGCGCAGGCCTTTGGAAAACAAAACCTCGTCGCTATAATTGTATTCATGCTGCATGCGCGCATTGAGCGCCAGCATCGCCAGATTATGGGCATTGGAAATATCGTTGATATCACCGGTCAAGCCTAAGGAAAATTCGGTCATAGGTATCAGCAGTGAATTACCGCCACCGGCAGCCGTACCTTTTATGTTCATTGTTGGGCCGCCTGACGGTTGGCGCAGACAACCGCCGACATCGAGGCCCAGCTTACCCAGGCCCTCGATCAAACCGATGGAGGTAGTAGATTTACCTTCGCCGAAAGGCGTGGGCGTAATGGCGGTAACTTCAATATACTTACCGTTCTTTTTATTTTCCAATCTTTTCATAATCGAAATAAAGTCGAGTTTGGCCATTTTGCCGTAAGCTATCAATTCCCCATCTTCAAGAGATAATCTCTTCTGAAACTCCGCAGGGGTTGGCATATGCTTTTCCGCCTCTTCGGCAATCTGCCAATCCTTATATTCCCGGGGGTCCAACATAGAATCACATCCTTAATTTCAGCTTTTTCAAACTTGAATATTATTCTGCTTAAATTAGTTTTTTCAATCGGCAGTTTTTCCGCAAACAGCAATACTATCGTTATCGGCAGTTTTATCAGTTGCCGTAAAGTTCTTTGTTATTAAAAATTGATTAATATCATTGAGCAGCGGGTTATCTGTTTCCGTCTGCAACGGTAACAAAACGCCGCTGCCAATTTCGCGACCGATCAGCGACTTGGTAACAGCGGCTATCAACTGCTCGTTTAAGGCGTCGGAATAGATAACCGCGTCATCAATAATACCATCGTTGATCTTGACCCGGCAATCGATTTCTCCCCATGCGAAACGTTTATAAGCGGCTAAATCGCCGATAAAATTGCGCCCCATGATCCATGCCTCACAGGCGAATCTGTCGCGGTATTTTTTAAGTTTTTGCTCGGCAGGCAAATTCATCTCCACCACTTTGCTGTTGCAAGCGGAGCCGAATACGACAATCAAATCGGTAATCAATCTTACCGAGGTGATATAAGGGTCAAACTCTTTGATGTTTGCCACCCGCGAACGTACAGAATCGACACCTTTCAATGAGAGTTTTTGTTTATCGACATTGAGAACTTCTGTCATTTTCTCCAGATCACAGGACATCAGTATCGTGCCATGATGAAAACAGCGGTCGCCGCGGCGGCAAAAAGCACTGCCGGAGACTTTACGCCCTTCGACTAAAATATCGTTACGGCCACCGACCTCGGCTTTCATTCCCAGCCGCGATAACGAGGTAACAACAATATCGAATTGCTTTTTAATATCATAATTTTGCTTATTGGCAATGAAGGTAAAATTAAGATTACCGCGATCGTGAAACACAGCGCCGCCACCGGAAATACGCCTGGCCAGATTGACATGATACTGCTGCATAGCATCGAAATTACACTCTTTGTAGGCGTTCTGATTTTTGCCGATCACAATCGTATTATCGTTTTGCCAGAGATAGAGAATAACTTCGTCCTCTTCGACGTTATCAAGCAGATACTCCTCGAGAGCCTGGTTATAATAGATGTTTTTGCTATCGCTGACTATAAATCTGGGAATCATATTTATCCTCCACTAAAACCGGTACCTGAGCCGGAGATTGCGAGCGGCAGCAACTTCGTCGGGGCGGCGGATCGGCGTAGTCTGCGGCGAATTATGCAAACTTGCCGGATCCTTATATGCTAACTTATATAACTTCTTAAAACAGACAGCCGCTTCGTCCATTGTCTCCGGAGATTCCGTCTCCGTCGGCTCGATCATCAAAGCTTCGTGTACAATCAGCGGGAAATAAATGGTCGGCGGATGGACACCGCAATCCAATAACCCTTTGGCAATATCGAGCGCCGTCACGCCGGTTTCCTTCTTCAATCTCTCCAAACTAAGCACAAATTCATGCATACAGATGCCGGGGACAGCCAGATCGTAATCATCCTCGAGAAGGCTTTTAAAATAATTGGCGTTGAGTACCGCGTTTTGCGCCGCCTGTTTTACACCCTCGCCGCCTAAGGTCAGCAAATAAGTCAGAGCTTTAACTATAACCAGAAAGTTGCCCCAAAATGCGCGTACTTTACCAATGCTTTGCGGCGGCGCGGCAAAATCAAGCGCGCAGCAGGTATGGTATAAGACCGGCGCGGGCAGGAAATCCGCCAAAAACTTTTTGCAGCCGACCGGGCCACTGCCCGGGCCGCCGCCGCCGTGCGGCGTGGCAAAAGTCTTATGCAAATTGAGATGAATCAGATCAAATCCCATGTCGCCGGGGCGAACGACGCCCATAATAGCGTTGAGATTAGCGCCGTCATAATAATTCAAGCCGCCGGCGTCATGCACCAGCCGCGTAATTTGCAGGATATTTTTATCAAACAACCCCATGGTATTGGGATTGGTCAACATCAAACCGGCTACATCATCGCCAAGTACAGATTTTAGGGCTTCGATATCAACACAACCGTCAGCCGCCGAAGGAACATTGACTATGGAAAAGCCGTTCATAGCCGCGGAGGCGGGATTCGTACCGTGCGCTGAATCGGGTACAATAATTTTGGTACGTCCCAAATCGCCGCGCAGACGGTGATAGGCCTTGATCATCATCATGCCGGTAAACTCGCCGTGAGCGCCGGCAGAAGGCTGGAAGGTCATATCATCCATGCCGCAGATTTCACATAACAATTTGCCGGTCAGTTCCAATACCTGCATGCAACCCTGGACGGTTCTCGGTGGCTGTAGCGGATGAATAGCGGTAAAACCACTTAATGCAGCCATTTCCTCATCGATTTTCGGATTATATTTCATGGTGCAAGAACCAAGCGGATAAAAACCGCTGTTGACGCCAAACGAACGGCGCGCCAATTGCGAATAATGCCGTGACAATTCGTTTTCGCTTACCTGAGGTAGCCGCGGCGCGGTTTGGCGCTGCAACTGCGGTGCAAACTGATATTTGGCAACATCACAGACGGGCAGTATACTTTGGCTGATGCCCTCGCGGCTTTTTTCAAATATTAACTGCATCTGCTCACCGCCTTTTTAATCACAGCAATTAAATGATCGATATCGTATTTGCTGTTCTTTTCGGTGGCACACCAGAGAATAGTATGATAATCCAGCGGATATCCGCCCAATATGCCCTCTTTTTCCAATTTCAGCAGTAAAATATCGGCGGCAACAGGCGTGGTCGCAGCAAATTCGTTGAAGAATTCGCCCCCGTAAACCAAGTTAAATCCCTCGATAGCGCAAAGCTGCGCGGCTAGATAATGCGCCTTGGCAGCCGACTGTTCCGCCGCCTCGCGCAAACCACCACTACCCATGGCCGACAAATATACCGCGGCGGTCAAAGCGCATAACGCCTGATTAGAACAAATGCTACTGGCGGCTTTTTCTCTTTTAATATGCTGCTCACGCGCTTGCAGCGTCAATACGAAAGCACGGTTGCCATTGGCGTCGGTAGTTTCGCCGACAATCCGCCCGGGCAAAGAACGGGCAAAAGAGGTTTTGCAGGCCATGAAACCCAAATACGGCCCGCCAAACGATAAAGGCATACCCAGCGGCTGGCCTTCGCCGACCGCTATATCGGCGCCAACTTCCGCAGGAGTTGCCAAAATACCCAAAGCGATCGGATTGCAACTAATGACGAATTTGCCGCCTTTTTGATGGATGATCTCGGCCAATGATGATGCGTCTTCGATTAATCCGTAAAAATTCGGCTGCTGTACAATCAGACAGGCGGTATCTTCGCCGACAGCGGATAAAGCCGCAGCATCGGTCAGACCATCCGTAGCGGGAATGATTGTCAGCTCACAATCGGCAGCAAAACAATATGTTTTTAGAGTTTCTATAGTATCGGGATGACAGGTCGCCGCAATACAAACGCAGCGGCGTTTTTTATCACGGCACATTGCCGCCGCCTCAGCTGCCGCGGAAGCGCCGTCATAAGCGGAAGCGTTGGCCACATCCATACCGGTCAATTCGCAGATCATCGTCTGATACTCAAAAATCGCCTGCAAAATCCCCTGGCTGATTTCCGCCTGATACGGCGTATAGGCCGTGACAAACTCTTCTTTAGCGGTTACTTGACTGACGATAGCCGGAATATAGTGGTCGTAAGAGCCCGCGCCGCGAAAAATATTTTTAAATATCAAATTTTTCGCTGCCAGCTCCTCGATAGCTGCCCGCACCTCTAATTCGCTTAAGCCCTCCGGCAAAACCAGTTTGTCAACCAGCAATTGCTCAGGCACCATGCTATAGAGCTGATCGATAGACGATACGCCTATTTGGTCGAGCATCTTTTTTTGGTCGGCAGCGGTGGCGTCGAGATAATTACCCATTATTTATTTTTGCTCCGCTAAAAATTTTTCATATGTCTTGGCGTCCATCAGATTGCCCTCAGCGGTAATCTTACCCATTTTACAAATCCAGGAGCTGTAACAATCTTTATTGAGCATTTCCGGATTATCAGCCAGCTCATCATTGATTTCAACTACTTCGCCGGCGACCGGAGAAATGATGTCGGAGACGGCCTTAACGCTTTCCACATCGCAAAAAGCCTCGCCGACGCTGATCTTTTCGCCGATTTCCGGCAGATTAACAAAAACGACATCGCCCAATTCTTCCTGGGCATAATCGCTCAAGCCAATCGCGACAATATCATCAGTATACTCTACCCATTCATGGCTCTTGGCATAAAACAAACCTTCTTTGACCTTGCTCACATTAGTTATCTCCCTTCAAAACTACTAATAAATTTTGTCTCTGGAATGCTTAAACTGATTTTGGCCGGTGATAAAAAGGCATTTTGATTATCTCGGCAAGCAATTTTCGTCCGCGTACATCAACGATTACCTGCGTACCGAGCGGCTTATAAGCTATATCAACCAGCGCCATCGCGCCGGCGTAACCCAGATAAGGAAACATGGTGCCGGAACAAACATAGCCGATCTTGCGGTCGTCAGCAAAAACTTCGCAGCCTTCGCGGGCGATGCCTTTATCAACCATTTTTAGTCCCACTCGGCATCGCAGCAGCGAATTTGCTTCCGTCAATGCCTGTTTGCCGATAAAATCTTCTTTATCAAATTTAACAAAGCAGCCCAAACCAGCCTCCAAAGGCGTAATGTCAGCGTTAATCTCATGTCCGTATAACGGCATTGCAGCCTCCATACGTAGCGTGTCGCGCGCGCCAAGGCCGCAGGGCATCAGCCCGAATTGTTCTCCCGCCGCCAAAAGATTATCCCATATTTTCGGCGCGTCGGCGGGCGAACAGTAAATTTCAAAGCCATCCTCACCGGTATAGCCGGTACGGGAAAGCAAACATGCTTTGCCTGATACTTTTGCATGCGGCTTAAACGAATAATTGCACTCAGGTATATCTTCAGCCGCCGTCAGTTTACGCATAATATCAATAGCCTTCGGCCCTTGCAGCGCCAATTGCGCTACATAATTGGAAATGTCGCCAAGCTCGACTTCTCCGCTTAAATGGTCTGAAATCCATTGATAATCTTTTACTTTGTTGGCCGCATTGACCACGATCAGATAAAGATTATCTGTGAATTTATATACCAGTAAGTCGTCAACTATTCCGCCGTTTTCATAGCACATAGGGCTGTAATGGACGAATCCATCAGACAAACCGCTGTAATCATTGGTCAGAAGATATTGCAGGTTGGCCAAAGCGTCTTTGCCGCTCAAAATGAATTCACCCATATGCGAGACATCGAACAATCCGGCCGCCTTACGAACAGCGTTATGCTCGGCAATCACACCGCCTGCCGCATATTGCACAGGCAACATGAAGCCCGCAAAAGCCACCATCTTACCACCGGCACGCAGGTGAGATTCGTACAATGGAGTTTTTGATTCCATATACTTTAACCCTCCTCGCTAATATATTTTCCATTAATAAAGATAATATCACAAAAAGAGGCGCAGGAAGAATATAACCGTACGCCTCCGTCTGAAAGTTGCTTAATCAAAATATTACTCTTGAAATTGGTTACCAAGGCTTCAATAAGGCTTATACCTCCCTGGCAGCGCGTCACCTGTATCTTATTATGTTATATAATTGTTATAGATTTTCTGCAAATATCGTATCATTTTTTAAAAATAATACAAGCTTTTTTTAACGTATGAAACTAGTTACGACCTTTTGTTCTTTTTGAGGCAGCTCTATATTCGCCAAACGGCCTGCTTCAATCGATTTAAGCAGCCAAGCCATGTTCCTGCCTAAAACCCGCATGATTTGCATGCCCTCGGTGTCCTGGACAATTTCTTCCGGCGTATTGCCATGAGCCATATTCCAGTATTGGGATGAGACAATCGGCATCTGCGCATACATAAAATATTTATTCAGCTGCTCGAAGGCAGCCGTCGCGCCGCCGCGGCGGCAGGTTACGATGGCCGCTCCCGGCTTATAGGCAAAAATTCCGCTGCCCGCGTAAAACAAGCGATCCAAAAAAGATGTTATACCGCCGGAAGCCCCGGCAAAATGTACCGGTGAACCGAAAATGAATCCATCGGCCTGCTCGGCCTGGGCTAAGACGGTATTGACGCCGTCATCGTCAAACGAACAGCGTCCGCCGGACTTGCTGCGGCAAGATTTGCAGCCGCAGCAGCCGCGGATCGGCTGATTACCGATATGGTATATTTCCGTGGCAATCCCGGCATCTGCGATGGCTTTTGCTACTTCAGTGAGCGCCGTAAAAGTACAGCCTTGCTGATGAGGGCTGCCGTTAATCAGCAATACTTTCATATTTTAACGCCTCCCGCAAATAAGTTTACTCATTCAATCCCATTTCTCTCAACGCATCCTTGCGTGAAAGCTTAACTTTGCCGGTTGCCGTATCAACACCTATGCACTTGACCCACATCATATCGCCTTCCTGGCAAACATCGGTGACTTTTTCAACCCGATTGGAGGCCAGTTGCGAGATATGAACCATGCCGTCTTTGCCGCCACCGCCCATAACGCCCGGTATAATCTCCACAAAAGCACCAAATTCCATGATTTTGACTACTTTGCCTTTGTAAATCTTACCGACTTCCGGCTCCGCCACAATATTATTGATAATCTCCAAGGCCTTTTCGCCGGCTGCCATGTCAACGCTGGCAATAAACACTCTGCCGTCGTCTTCGATATCAATCCCGGCGCCTGTTACTTCAATGATCTTCTTAATAACCTTGCCGCCGGAACCGATAACTTCCCTGATCTTATCGGGATTAATCTGGATAGTGATAATCCGCGGCGCATAAGGGGAGAGCTCTTGGCGCGGTTCAGCGATAACATCAAGCATTTTACCAAGGATAAAGTCGCGCCCTTCTTTGGCCTGTTTTAAAGCGCGTGTGAGGATTTCTTTATCTATACCGGCTATTTTTATATCCATTTGAATGGCAGTTATACCATGAACCGTACCGGCAACTTTGAAATCCATATCGCCGAGAAAATCTTCCATGCCCTGAATATCAGTGAGAATTGTAATATCTTCGCCCTCTTTGATCAGTCCCATGGCGCAGCCGGAAACAGGTGAGGAAATTGGCACGCCGGCTTCCATCAGCGACAAAGTGCTGGCGCAAACGCTGCCCATAGAAGTTGAGCCGTTGGACTCGATAGCCTCCGAAACCAAACGCATGGCATAAGGGAATTGTTCCTCGGAAGGTATTACCGCCAGCAGCGCGCGCTCCGCCAAAGCGCCGTGACCGATTTCCCGGCGTCCGGGGCTGCGCATCGGCCGTGCTTCGCCGACGCTATAAGGCGGGAAATTATATTGATGCATATAGCGTTTGGAGTCCTCAACGCCCAGGCCATCTAATATCTGTTCCTGAGAGACAGTACCAAGCGTCAAGGCATTCAAAATCTGTGTTTGCCCTCTGGTAAACAGTGAAGAACCGTGTGCCCGCGCCAAAATCCCTACTTCGCAGGAAATCGGACGTACTTCATTGATAGCGCGGCCGTCGATTCTGATCTTATCTTTAGCGATCAGAGAGCGCATTGTTTCTTTTTCTATTTTATACAAGACCTTGCCGATTTGTGCTACGGACTCGGGATATTCCTCGGCTAACTGTTGCTGAACATCTTCGTTTAATTCATCAATCAGCTTTTCCCGTGAAGCTTTATCAAGACGCTCCTGGGAACAGCGGTACATTAGATCCTTCATCGGCTGCGCGGCAATCTCTTTGACTTTCTTCACCAGCTCCGGATCAATTTCTTCCTCGACAAACTGCCACTTTTCTTTAGCCAAACCCATTTGCAGCGCCTCGGCTCTGAATTCCTCAATGAACTCTACTATTAATTTAATATTCTCATGGGCATACATGATGCCGTCGAGAATTAACTGCTCCGGCATTTCTTTAGCTCCGGCCTCTACCATCATCACCGCATCAGCCGTACCGGCAACAGCCAAATGCATCAAGCTTTTTTCCTCTTGATCGACTGTGGGATTCAAAACAAATTCGCCGTCCACATAACCGACAATCACACCAGCGATCGGGCCGCCAAAAGGTATTTTAGAAATATGCAGCGCGGCGGATGCGCCGATCATTGCCGTAATATCGGGAGCGTTATCGTTATCTACCGACATAACGGTGGTAATTACCTGTACGTCGTTACGCATCGATTTGGGAAACAGCGGACGCAAGGGTCTATCAATAATCCGCGAAGAAAGAACCGCTTTTTCGCTAGGGCGTCCTTCTCTTTTGATAAAACCGCCGGGAATTTTGCCGACAGCATACATTTTTTCTTCATAATCTACAGATAACGGGAAAAAGTCAACGCCGGGCCGCTGCGTGTCGCTCATAGTCGCAGCCGCCAAAACCATAGTATCGCCATAGGACACAAAAACAGCGCCGCCTGCTTGTTTTGCCATGCGGCCTGTTTCCAGCGTTAGCAGCCGTCCGCTGACTTCAATGCTCTTTTTTAAAATTTGCACCATAAAATTATCCTCCATACCCTACTTATTCTTTTCATTTTTTCTTTTTTTTATTAACTTATCTTTATTCAACAAAATTATCCTATATCCTGCATTCTGGGATATCCGGTTGATAATCTAAGATACATTCTGAGTAATTTTACACGCTCTGCCAAATTCACCAGATTATTTAAAAAATTATATATTTTTTTCATCATAAGTGATCAAACCACTTCTGCGACATAAAAATAACACCCTCTAAAATGAGGGTGTAAATTTTTAATTTTAGTGGCGTAAGCCGAGAGCATTGATAATCTTGCGATAACGGTCGATGTCTTTGCTCTTCAAATAATTCAAAAGACCACGGCGCTGACCGACCATCTTCAAAAGACCACGACGGCTATGAAAGTCCTTTTTGTGAATTTTCAGATGCTCAGTCAAATAATTAATCTGATAACTGAGGATAGCGATTTGTACTTCCGGCGAACCGGTATCGGTCTCATGAATACGATATTTTTCAATAATTTCTTGTTTTGCTGCCGAATCCATTACGGTACCTCCTTTATTTATTATCCCCTTTATCCGAGAAAGCGTTGGAGCGTCGTCAAACCCAGATAAGGTTACTTGTATGAAACTTTAGCTATTATACTCTATTTTATCGGCTTTGGCAAGTGGCTATCGGCATTTTGTTTACTCAAAAATTCTTTAGCTGTTTCTTTATTTCTGCCGATTTCCTCTTTAAGCTGTTCGAGACTGTCAAATTTACGTTCGGGACGAATAAATTTACCAAAACAAACTTTAATATTCTCGCCGTAAAGCCTAATATCCTGATTAAAAATATGTGCCTCAATCGACGGCTGCGGGAAATTGCCCACTGTCGGCTTATGACCGTAATTGGCTACGCCATCGTAGGTTATACCGTCGTGTTCCACACGCACGGCATATACGCCGCAGGGAATATATACCCTGTCGGTAGAAGTGTTAATATTTGCCGTCGGGAAACCCAACGTACGGCCAATTTTTTTACCGGTGACAACCTCGCCGGCCAGCGTATACCAATAACCAAGCATATAATTGGCCGCTTCCATTTCGCCGCGCGCAAGATACTCGCGAATATTGGATGAGGAAACATCACCGTAAGGCGAAGTCACCTGATCGATGATCAGCACTTTAATGCCGCGCGATTCGCATAATTGTTTGAGCAATACAACATTTCCCTGGCCGCCGGCGCCAAAACTAAAATTATAACCGACAACCACTGTTGATGCTTTGAGTTTGTAACAAATAATTTTATCCACAAATTGCTCTGGGGTGCAGTTCATCAGTTGCTGATCAAAAGCTAGCACCACCACTTCATCAACGGCAAAATATTTTTTGATTAAAGCTATCTTAGCCTCCGGTGCATTAAGCAGAGGCGGTATTTTGCCTTTGATCAACGCCAACGGGTGAGGGTCAAAAGTCACCGCCGCGGTAACAGCGCCGGTTTGCCGTTTAATCCGGTAAAGCTCGCCAAACAAAGCCCGGTGTCCCAAATGCACGCCGTCAAAATTGCCGATTACCACCGCGTCATATTTTTTGGCGGCAGGCGGGTCCGCCAATACCTTAGTCATGTTCAGTATGGCACCTTCCTTAGTATCATTGTTACGTATATTCGCTATGCCAAGTAAATCGCCGTCGCTGTTTTCCACCAGGCATAAATCCAATGGCTCAATTTTCTGCTCCAAGTATAAAGGGTTGCCATGCAGAACCTGAGTCAACTGCCGCTCGTTTACCACAAACCGCGGCCAATCAGCCAACGGATACTGCATCGGCAGCAGCCAGCCTTCTTCACCTGCGGCGATCATTGACGCCAACCGCTCCAGCGTAATTGCCTTGGCAATCTTGAATTCGCCAACCTGCAGCCTCTGTAACTGTGCCAGATGCGCGCCGCAACCGCACAGGTGTCCCAAATCATGAGCCAGCGAACGGATATATGTGCCCTGCCCGCAGCTGACCTCAATAACAGCCTCGGCGGTTTCACTACCCGAACGGAAATCAATTAGCTCAATATCATAAATCCGCACCCGGCGCGAAGCAACCTCAATATTTTCTTCGCCGCGCCGATAACGTTTATACAGCGGTACGCCGTCTTTTTTTAAAGCCGATACCACCGGCGGCTTTTGTTCGATTTCACCGATAAATCGCGGCAGCAATGCCTCAATATCCTCACGCTGCAAATACGCAGCGCTGACTTGTCCGACAACCGCCCCCATGCCATCATAACTATCGGTCTCGATGCCGAAGACGACCGTGCCGCGGTAACATTTGCCGCCGCCACTGATATATTCTGCCAGCCTGGTTGCCTTGCCGATGCACACCGGCAATACGCCGGTTGCCGCCGGATCCAGCGTTCCGCAATGGCCTGCCTTACAATGCAAAAGCCGCCTCACGGCGGCTACGACACCATGAGAAGAGATGCCGGCCTCTTTGTTGATATTAATGAAACCATCCATAACATCTACCACCATATCCTGTTGCTTTATATGGTTTATCTAAAAAATTATTACGCTTATAATAACTGAAGCGCCGCTGTTAATACCTGATCCTTGACCTGCTCCAGACTGCCCTTGACGCGGCAGCCGCTGGCCAGCAAATGACCGCCGCCGCCGAAATGTTGCGCTAATTGATCAACGCGGTAACCGTTGCGGCAGCGCATACTCACTTTAACCAGGCCGGGGTGTTCTTCAAATAACAAGCCGATTTTAACGCCGCTCAAAGTCAGCGTATTACTGACAATATTATCGCAATCGCTGTCGCCAGCGCTGGCATTGAGCTTAGATTGATAATCAATTACCATATAACATAGCTGCCCGTCGGCCTCTATCTGCATATTATCGAAGGCTACGCGGATCATCTGCATGTTTTTCAACGAATGACTTTCAAATAACCTGATCCTGATTTGCTCTGCATCGATATGTTTATCCAGCAAATCAGCGCCGATGCGCATAGTGCGCGGCGTAGTATTGGTATAACGGAAACACCCGGTATCGCCAACTATCGCGGTATATAGCTGGGCAGCTATGGCCGTATCGATTTCGATACCGGCCTTGGCGATCAATACCGCGGCAATCTCACCGCTAGCGGCGGCGTCGGTTTCCAGTACCATACCGTCGCCGGTAAAATCGTTGCTCAGATGATGGTCAAGACAAAAAAGCTCGGGCCGGTATTGCTCGATCAACGGCGGCAACCACTTGCCGCAGCGTTCCGGTTCACTGCAATCGATCAACAACACAGTATGCGGTTTAATATCCAGATCAGCAGGAGTTATAAATCTCTCAATACCTTGCAGATAATCCAGATATGAAGGCACAGCGTCATCCATCACCAAACGCCAGCCTTGCGATTCCCCGCTAAAGGCTCTATCCAAAGCCAGCATAGCGCCTATACAATCCGGATCAGGGTTGATATGGCCGCAGACAATAATCTCACGGCCCTCACGGAGTTTATCAATCAATACTCCGTAATCACTTTTCATACTTGTTTTCCTCTTCCGGCGGACGCAAGGCGGCCCTGGCCTTGTCGGCCTCTATTTGTTTATCTATCATACTGATCATCTTAACTCCGTAGGCAATCGAATTATCGATATGGAAATACAGTTCGGGTATTTGCCGCATCTTCATCCGCTGCCCTAACAAATGACGAATATAACCTTTGGAATTATCCAAAGCCGCCGCGATTAAATTAATATCATTTTCTTTTCCCGGCGGTGGGCTGATATAAATCCGTGCTGAGCTGAAATCGGGAGAAGCGTCAACAGCCAATACCGATACCAGTTCCAGTTCGGGATTTTTCAGATCTCTGCTGATGATCTGCGCCACTTGTTTTTGGATTTCTCCGGCCAGACGGCCGCTTCTGTAACGAGCCATTTTAAAGCTCCCTCTTTATTTCTTCCATCACATAGGCTTCGATGATGTCGCCTTCCTTAATATCGCCAAATGATTCTAAACCAATACCGCATTCAAATCCTGACAAAACTTCTTTGGCGTCGTCTTTGAAACGGCGAAGGCTATCGATCTTATCCTCTGCTACTACTACACTGTCGCGAATTACCCGCACCAGAGCGTTTCTGGTGATTTTACCATAAACAACGTAACCACCGGCAACAACACCAACTTTGGGTACTTTGAAGATACTGCGCACCTCGGCCTGGCCGATTACCTGTTCTTTAAATTTCGGATCCAAGAGACCGGTCATAGCTTTTTTAATATCTTCAATGGCGTCATAAATAACGCGGTAAAGACGTATATCAACATTCTCATGCTCGGCGGCCTTCAATGAGGCCGAAGCCGGACGAACATTGAAACCGATGATAATAGCGTTGGAGGCCGAAGCCAGCATCACATCGGATTCGCTGACGCCACCGACGCTGGCGTGAATGACATTAACCTTGACTTCGTCGGTATTGAGCTTAACCAGGCTTTGCTTTAACGCCTCTACCGAGCCCTGAACATCGCCTTTGACGACGAGGTTGAGCTCCTTGATTTCACCTTGGGCGATCTGTTCAAATAAATCGTCAAGACTGACTTTGGCTGTCTTGGTCAGGCCTTCTTCACGTTTCTTAATCTGCTGTTTATAAGCAACAAAACGGGCGTCCTTGTCGTCTTTGACGGCGATAAATATCTCACCTGCCGCTGGTGTTTCCGAAAATCCCAGTACTTCCACAGGCATTGAAGGCAACGCCACTTTGACTTTGCGGCCTTTGTCATCGTTCATCGCTTTGACTTTGCCAAATACCGGACCTGCTAAAATACTGTCGCCTAAATTGAGAGTACCTTTTTGAATCAATAGCGTTGCTAAAGGACCTCTGTTTTTGTCAAGTTTAGCTTCGATAACCGTACCGCGCGCCTGACGATCGGGATTGGCTTTTAGCTCACCAACTTCGGCCACCAGTAGTATCATTTCCAAAAGTCCCTCAATATTCTCACGAGCTTTGGCGGAAACCGGAACCATTATTGTTTCGCCGCCCCACTCCTCGGCTACCAGGCCGTATTCCATCAATTCCTGTTTTACACGGTCCGGATTGGCGCCGGGTTTATCAATTTTATTAATGGCAATGATGATCGGTACATGCGCTGCTTTGGAATGGTTGATCGCCTCAATTGTCTGCGGCATCACACCGTCATCGGCAGCTACAACGATAATGGCAATATCTGTAACCTGGGCGCCGCGGGCACGCATGGCGGTAAACGCTTCATGTCCCGGAGTGTCAAGGAAAGTAATTTTTTTACCGTTAATTTCCACCTGATAAGCGCCGATATGCTGAGTGATACCGCCGGCCTCGGTGGAGATAACATTAGTATGGCGAATGGCGTCAAGCAGCGAGGTTTTACCATGGTCAACATGCCCCATGATTGTCACTACCGGCGGACGGAAGCACAAATTCGCTTCATCGTCTTCCATGTCTTCCATAATTTCTTCCGCCTTGTCGGTTCTGATTTCCACGGTTACGCCAAATTCTCCAGCGATCAGTATTGCCGTTTCCGCATCTAATTCCTGATTAATGGTCGCCATGTAGCCCGTCTCAAACAGCTTTTTAATTATTTCTCCGGCGGTTTTACCCATGGTCTTGGCCAATTCGCCAAGGATAACGGTTTCGCCGATAAATATCTTTTTGGGCACAACAGGCGGCATAATTTGTTTTTGTTTCTTAAATCTGTTATCACGCCGATTTTTGTTAGATCGGAAGTTTTTCGACCGGCCCTGCTCAAAATCATTATCTTTTTCAACAGCTAAATCTTTTGCAGCAGGTTTATTACGATTTACGCGATAATTGGAATTGGTTTTGTCGGTCGTCGGCGCTGTAAAAGCCGCCGGTTTTCCGGTCGCCGGCTTATTATCCCTGCCGCCTCTGTTGTCTTTGGTGACGGGACGTCCGTCCGTTCTACCCGAGGGCGTGTGCGATTGTTGAGGGGCGCCGCCTTTTTCACCAGCTTGATTGTTTGTAAAAGGTCTGGGGGGACGCTGTTGGTCTCTGACTGGTCGATTACCATCAAATTTTTTATCTTTATCCGTTGGTTTTATTTCGCCAAACGGCGGCCTGGATTGGTTGTTCTGAGGTCTCGCCGCAGGTCTGGATTGCGGACTATACTCTTGTCTTGGTCTCGGTGCAGGCCTGGTCTCCTGACCAAACCCGGGTTTTTGGTTTACCTCAGTTTTGGTAAACGGTCTTGTTTCGGGTTTAGCTCCTGTTCTGGCCGAGTCTGTTTGAGGTTTAGTTTTTATCTGAGGTTGTGATTGAGTTTGAGTTTGAGGTTGCGCTTGAGCATTAGCCTCAGGTTTTAGCTCAGGTTTAGTTTCAGCTTGAGTTTCTGCTATTGGTTTATCCTCAGTTTTAGGCACAGCTACAGCTTGCGGTTGCGCCTCGGGTTTCGCTTCAACTTGAGGATCAGGTTTAGTTGCCGACACAGGCCCGGTCTGGGGTGCTGGTTGTGACGGAGCTGCCGCCTTTTTGTTTTCGCTGGATTGAGCAATCTCAGTTTCAGTTTTTTGGCCTTGCTGCTCAACTGCCAATGCGGCTTCTTTCTCTTCTTTTTCCTTAATAGCGGTTTGCACTTGTACCTGTTCCTGCTCAACAACCGCCCTGGGAATACGAGTAACCTTCGGCACAAAACCATTATCCACAACGGTCTTATCCTTTGCGGACTTGTTGGTCGTGCTTTGGCGAATCATTTCCGCATTGCTTTCGCTAATGCTGCTCATATGGCTTTTGGCTTCCACTCCCATTTTCTGCAGCTTATGCATGATGTCTTTGCTCTCCATGGAAAGCTCTTTTGCTAATTCGTATATTTTGACTCTCGTCAAAAAAACCACCCCTTATTCCGGTTTACTTAAACCCTTGTTACATTTTATAATAGCATTTGCAAAACCTTCATCAAGTACCGCAACAGCTCCGCGCCGTGAACGGCCGATTACTATGCCCAGCGAGTCTTTATCCCGCCAATAAATCAGCGGCACATGTCTTTTGGCGGCAAGCCCAGCAATTTCTTCCTGCACTTTAACCGCCGCGTCCATTGCCATGACAACCAAACTGGCTTTTCCTGCCGCGAGAGCTGACAGTGTCGCCGCATCTCCGGCTGCTATCCGACCTGCTTTTTGCGCCAATCCCAGATATCCGGCAATTTTGGGTTCAATCCCTGCAGGCAACGATTCTTTTTCACTCATACATCCGCCTCTTCGGCATTAATTTTATCCGATAATTGCTGCCAAATTTCATCGGGTATCTTTATCTTAAATATTTTATCAAAATTTTTGCTTTTTCGTGCTTTGATCAAGCATTGATTTTGTCGGCAGATATAAGCGCCGCGCCCCGGTTTTTTGCCGCTTTCATCAAGGGAAAATTCCCCTTGCGGTGATTTGACAATCCGCAACAACTGCTTTTTGCCCTTTAATTCCCGGCAGGCTACACACATTCTTTCCGGTTCTTTTTTAGGCTCCTTTTTGGCCATTTACGCCTCCCTAATCTCCAATCAGCTCTGTTTCATCCTGATCAAAATCATCGTCAGCATACGTGTCCATAAGTTCCGCCATTTGGCTTTCACTCTTAATATCAATCTTCCAGCCGGTCAGCCGCGCCGCCAAACGGGCGTTCTGGCCTTCCTTACCAATAGCCAGAGACAGTTGGAAATCAGGTACAACCACCTGGGTAAATTTATCTGCGGCACTAACGGAAACGCTGATGACCTTGGCCGGAGCCAAAGCGTTGCTGACATAAACGGCCGGATCATCATCATAACGGACAATTTCAATCTTTTCGCCGGCCAATTCGTTGACTATTGATTGCACGCGCATTCCTTTTGCCCCAACACAGGCACCGACCGGATCAACATTTTCATTTTTGCTGAATACGGCTATTTTTGAACGGAAACCCGGCTCACGTACTACCGATTTAATTTCCACCGTACCGTCGTGAATCTCCGGCACTTCGCGTTCAAACAGTTTTTTAAGCATGCCCGGGTGAGTACGGGAAACCATGATTTGCGGCCCTCTGGTGGTCTTTTTTACCTCCAGAATATAAACCTTGATCCGCTCTCCCTGCGCGTAATTTTCACGGGGAATCTGCTCGGAAGGCATCAGAACCGCCTCGCTGCGGCCTAAATCAACAACCACATTGCGGCCTTCGTAACGGAGTACGGTTGCCGTAACTATATCTTCCATCCTTGTCGCATATTGATCGTAAACCATGCTGCGCTCGGCTTCGCGGATTCTTTGCACCACCACATGTTTAGCGGTTTGGGCAGCGATTCTGCCAAATGAGCGAGGCGTAACCTCAGATTCAAATATATCGCCGGCTTCGAAATCGGGATCAAAACTTTTTGCCTCTTCAATTGGCATTTCCAATGCCGGATCCTCTACCTGCTCAACGACTGTCTTTCTATAATATACATGAATATCGCCATTGCTTTTGTTAATCTCTACCCGCACATTCTGTGAAGAACCGAAATGTTTTTTATACGCAGAAATCAAAGCCGCTTCAATTGCTTCGATCAATACGTCCATTTGAATACCCTTTTCTTTTTCCAGATTCTTCAGGGCCTCGATTAATTCCAAATTCACTGCCATGGTTCTTTCTCTCCTTCTATATCAATATACCGGATACATATATACTTAATAATCAGCTGCCAAATGAACGGCGGCAACTGTTTCTTTAGAGAATGCTAAGCGTTTTTCTTGCTGTTCAATGATGATTTGGCCTTCTTCAAGTCCTACTAATAGACCTTGATACTGTTTGCATCCGTTTAGGGGCGCATAAAGTTTAATCACGACCTCACTGCCTGCAAAACGCGCAAAATCTTCGGCTTTGCGCAGTGGGCGTTCTACCCCCGGCGAAGACACCTCCAGATAATAGCTTTGCTCAATAGGATCGGCTTTATCTAATATATCGCTGATCCGTTCGCTGACGGCCTGACAGCAATCATGGTCAACCGGCGGTTCGCGGTCAACAAACAGCCGCAGGTACCAGGCGGAGCCTTCCTTGGCATACTGTACGTCAACCAGCTCGCAGCCTACTTCAGCCGTTACAGGTTCGGCCAATTGCCAGATCAATTGTTCAATACGGTTATAATCAACGGAAAATGTTTTTTTTTTGGCCATTAAATTATTATAATCTCCATTCGTAAAACAAAAAGTGGGTAAAAAACACCCACTTCCTACCAGAAACTTCAAACTATAGATGATTATAGCATGCTATTTATTAAAAAGCAAATACTTTTATTTCTTTATTTATACTTATTATTACATATTGAGCAAATAATATGATGTTATTTTACTCACCAGATATGGATTTAATGTTATTTGACATAAAATAATTAATATAATATATTTAATATTGTCAGTAAATATAATTTAGAAGGTAAAATTATGGTTAATGCACAACCACTGATCGAATCGGTTCCCAATTTCAGCGAAGGGCGCGACCTGCGTCTTTTAGAAAGATTAGCAGTAACCATGGATAAAATCAGCGGCGTCAGCCTGCTTGATTACAGCGCCGATTACGATCATAACCGCAGCGTTTATACTTTGGCCGGCAAACCGGAAAGCGTAAAAGAAGCGCTGTTTAACGGACTTGTTTTTGCTACAGAACATATCGACCTCAACCGCCACCAGGGAGCGCATCCGCGTATAGGAGCCGTTGACGTCACGCCTTTTATACCGATCAGCGGCGTCGATCTGGCCGCTTGTGGTATGATTGCCCGCAGTTTCGGTGAAGATATAGCCAGGGAATTACAAATACCGGTCTATCTTTACGGACAGGCCGCCATCATCAAAGGCCGCGATAATCTTTCAGAGCTGCGACGCGGCAATTATGAGGGATTGGCCGCCAGACTGCAAACAGAAGAATGGTGGCCCGATTTCGGCCCCCGCCACCCCCATCCGACATTCGGCGCGGCGGTAATCGGCAGCCGTTTCTACCTGATCGCTATCAACTTCAACCTTAACCGCTATGATCTGGAAGCAGCCCGCGCTATTGCCCGCGCCATCCGCGCATCCTCCGGCGGCGTGGAGGCGGTAAAATCTATCGCCGTAGATTTGCATTCACACGGCGTCGCGCAGGTATCCTGCAATCTGCTTGATTACCGGATCACTTCTCCCTCTGAGGTTTTTGCACGCGTCAGCGAATTGGCGGCAGGTTATAATCTGGCAGTCGCCGAAACGGAAATTATCGGTTTGCCGCCGCAAGCATCACTGAACGGCTGCGATTGGCAGTTGATGAAAATGACCAATTTCTCACCACGGCAGATTTTAGAGACGCAACTTGCCGAACACGGTTTATTAAAAAAGGAGTGACAATATGTCTAAAGTGATAAAAATTGCTGATCTCGAAAACGAATTTGAGGCAGGTTTGCTTGAACAATGCCTGACCGACGAAGGCATAACCTTCCGTATCCAAAGCAACTTTGACAGCGCCTACGGCAACCTCTTTGAGCTGATCGAAGGCAGTTGGGGACGCGTTTTCGGCTTTGCCGAGGATAAAGAACGGATACTGACCATCTTGGACGACATCCGCAATTCCCAACCGATCTTCCCCGACAATCAACAACCGGAAGACGACTTCTAGACTATTTGCTTAATATTTCCTCCTGTCAATCCGATTTAGCTTTTTATTACATTTTTCTCTAATTATTCTTGACTTATTGTCTGTTTTCAGGCATAATATATTTTGTTGTGGGGTTATAGCCCAGTTGGTTAGAGCGCTACGTTGACATCGTAGAGGTCACTGGTTCGAGCCCAGTTAGCCCCACCAAAAAGCCTGCTATTTTATAGATAGCAGGCTTTTTCAGTGGGCCTATTAACTTCGTGATACGACGCGCAGCTAGTACATTAGCTGCGGTTTTACCGTAAGGTAAAGGCCAGCTAGGTCGTCGTTGCTGCCAACAAAAACACAAGCCTCCCTACCCAAAGGCAGAGAGGCCTATGTTTTATTCAATATCAAAGTCATCAAGTATTTTCATCTGCGCCCGCAGACACAGCATGGCGGAATAATATCCGGCATCGGTACTTTCGCCATCAGCACCTGCAACTGCATTTTGCGCAGAATTACTATATTCGGTTGGTATAATGATGGCAGAGCTGTCGCCGTAGTATCCTAATACCTTTTTAACATAATTCTGCGTTTCCTCAAAAGGCGGTATGCCGTTATATTTTTTGACGTTGCCGGGGCCCGCATTATAGGCGGCAACTGCCAGCGAAGCATTTCCGTCAAATTCATTGAGCAACTGTTTTAAATATTTTGCCCCGCCCATAATATTCTGCTGCGGATCATAGGCGTCGCTGACTCCAAGCGATCTTGCCGTAGCAGGCATCAGCTGCATAATTCCCATTGCCCCGCAGCTGGATGTAGCGTTGGGATTAAAGTTTGATTCCGCCTTGGCAACAGCTTTGAGAAGGCTGACAGGAATGTCGTACTTCTCCGCCGCGGCTGCAAATATACTCTCAAGATCAGTACCCGCCTTATTGATTGCGGTGTCCAATACGCTGGAAAAATCAACGTTACTTCTGGCGGCAGATGATTGAACGGAACTTCTGGATCCCGTTGTTTTTGTTCCGATACCGTTAACATACATATTAATCACCCAGCTTCAAGATTAAGTAATTACCATCTATTCAATAATTTTGCTTATGGAAAATTATACCATTATTAAATAAATATAGCAACATACGTATTAATAAATCCCTACCAAAAACGCCTGCTATCAATAAGATAGCAGGCGTTATATTTTATGCATCACAGCTCAATTCGTTTAAAAAGGTTTTTATAATAGGCTTGGGGATAGTGAGCCTTGAATGAGATGAGGCCTGCAATCCGCGGTTTGCCAATATGGATACCCATTCCAACATGACGGTAGCCCATGCAGGCCCAGGGAATCTTGGTTACAATATCGTTGCCGTTTTCGACGCGCATGGTCTTGAAAACCCTCTTGTTATAGGAGTCCCGGAAAGCGCGGTTTCCTACCCGTGGCGAGCCAAACAACATTACTTCATAGTCCCTGTCCGGGAAATTATATTCCAAATCAACCGCGCATAAAATGGCCAACGCCGCGCCTTGTGAATGCCCGCATATCTTTACCTGATGAATTTCGTCGGTTATGCTACTGTTAATGACGCCTCTCGCAGCGTATTTATAAGCTTCAAGGAATCCGCTATGTACTCTGATTTTAGAGGCTGTATTACCGTACGGTATTGTTTTTCTTCTGAAAGTAAGGTTAGTTTTCCAGTCTTTGCCGGAGTTTGACCCCCTGAAGGTTACAAATAGGCAACCGTCTCTTTTGCGCAGATAACATTGCACGTCGGTCTCGGGATCATCTATTACTTTCAGGGAACAACCGGGCACATACGGCTGCACCTTCCGGTATGCGTCAGCCGACAACTCCATCGCTTTAAGTAATTCATATGCCCTCATATAAAACACCTCGCTATAGTATATGAATCCGCAAGCATAATGCGCAATAATCACCGATATTAAAGCATATGTATTAGCATACATTTTATCAGGAGGTGATAAAAATGATTTCATCACTGCAAATTAGCGATATGGGGACACTGCTAAAAAAATCACCTGATGCAATAGCAAAATTGTCCGGCAGTAGCGATTTCCCGGATATTAAAGGAATAGTGTACTTGTATCAAACAAAAAGGGGCGTAATACTGGCTTCCCGAGTCACCGGACTACCATATGAGACAAATCCATGTAACAGCAATGTTTTCGGCTTTCATATCCATCAAGGAACATCTTGCACCGGAAACCCCGAGAATCCGTTTGCCGCCACCGGCGGGCATTATAATCCGGGTAATTGCGATCACCCTCACCATGCCGGCGATCTTCCCCCGCTGTTTGGCAATAACGGATTGGCATTAATGTCGGTGTTAACCAACCGGTTTACCGTTGCCGAGGTAATAGGGCATACTGTTGTTGTACATAGAAACCCGGATGATTTTACGACCCAGCCTGCAGGAAATTCCGGACCCAAAATTGCTTGCGGAATTATTCGCCGCCGCTAGAAAGCGGCTTTGTCTGAAATTTGTTATGAGCTAATACTTTAGTTACTTAGATACTTGTTTGACATGCAAGAGGTCACTGGTTGACTTTTGTATAGCACCACCCAAAAGGCCTGCTATCTTAATGGACTGAACCAGTAAAAACGGACAATGACAAAAAGGACCTCCTATCGTAGAATAGAAACTACGATAGGAGGTTTTGTTATGCCAAGAGAAAAGGGAACACTAAACACACCACAGAACATCATAGATGAAATTGTGGCAAAGCACAAAGCCGGTGCTACAAGAAGAGAACTGGCAGAGGAATATGGGAAACCATACAAAACTAT
>DFZA01000014.1:0-52169 GCA_002382665.1 Peptococcaceae bacterium UBA4068
CGTTACCGCTGGTGCGGTACATAAAGATATCAGGCCTTTTGTCTTTTTTAATTTAATTTTTCATGGGGCACTTCAGAGTAATAATCCATCTAATAATTTGTTATTTCATTCAGAGAAAAGTAGACAAGCAATGTAAACCACTTTCCGTCTGCGGTTATTTCCATTGAGCCGCCGTACCGCGCAGCTATCTCACGGATACCGGCAAGCCCAAAGCCATGAGTTTGGGCATTCTGCTTCGTTGTCACGGGTACACCGTTTTGCCAAACAATTTCCCCGCTTACAAGGTTTTGCACTTGAAAAACGAACATGCCTTTGTCCGTTCTTGCCTTTACCGAGATCTTTCTTTGATCCTCCGGCAGCTTTTCGCACGCCTCAATCGCATTGTCAAGGCTATTGGCAAAGACCGCGCACAAGTCGACGTCCTGAACCGGCAGCTTCTGAGGTAGCGACACTTTAATATCCGCGCTAATTCTTTTCTGCTCCATTACCGCCTCTTTCGAGGCCAAAACGATATTAACGACGCTGTTTTCACAAAATCTCCGCGTGTGCTCCATCGCCGGTGAATGGATCAGTCCGTCCAGATATTCGCGCAGCCCCGGTTCCGGCATCGCCGACATAGCCTGAAGATGGTTCGCCATGTCATGCCGCAGGCGCCGAACCTGAAACTGTTGCTGTTCCAGGTTTTGATAATATACCCTGTTCATCTCATAGAAGCTCTTTTCCTGCTCCAGCTTCTGTTGCCGCGCAAGCACCACAACAGCCCACAGAAGGCCAAATGAAGAAAGCGTCACAACCAGAAGCAAAAGGAAACCTTGAATATTACCGGACATCCCGTCTATATCATCGCTGAGAAGAACTGTAATAAGCGTCGCAGCAAATGGTGTCAAAGTAAGAACGTCTATAAGAGCCCATAGTCTCGGGGGTAAATTATATTCATGCTTTGGTGCAAACCGTTTGAGCACGAAATAAACACCAAACCAGACAAATAAGCGGGGTAAACCATAAGCCGCCAGCATGAAATAACTGTCCATTAGAGCATTAAAAGACAGTCCAAGACTTGCGAAAATCAAAGTAATCGACAAACGCTGAAGCCTATCACCCTCACAACATATGAAAACAGCCAAAGCAAATGAGATCAAAGTGCCCGGTAAATTTGCCCGATCGCCAACATAGATGATCATGCCGACTAAAAGACCGCAGCCAACATATAACAAAGGTTTGGCCCAACGCTTGCTGCGGATCGGCAAAAAATGCTCAAGCGCAAGAAGCACAAAATACGGCGTAACAATACAACAGGAAAAATTCAGCGCCCTCAACCATACACTACTCATAGCTGGTTCTCACCACCCAGCATATTCCGAGCCAGCGCCGCCATAGCAGACTTTAATAAAGAGCGGCTGATAGGCAAACTAACGTCTCCGACAGTGAGATGGTTTTTCTCGATTTTCGAAACTGATCCCGCACGAACAAGATAACGTTGATGGATACGGACAAAGCCGGAACCGAGCGTTGACTCCGCTTCGTCCAGTCTGCCGTAATAAGAATATTCCCTGTCTACCGTTAATACCTTAACCAGGCGCCGGTCACTGTACAAATAGAGGATGTCTTTTCGTGCGATGCGATATAGGCCTTCCGCATTCTGTACAACAAAAATCTGCGGCTTTAAGCTTTCAAGCAGCTCCTGTGCGCGGGAAAGCACACGTCTAAGCTTATCATACTTTATCGGTTTGACGAGGTAATCTATGGCTCCGACGGCATATCCGTCAAAAACGAAGTCGGTATATCCGGTAACGAATACAATCATCAGGTTTAAGTTCCGCTGCCTGATTTGCCGCGCTGTTTCCATACCGGAAATGCCACCAAGCTCCACGTCCAAAAAAAGCAGGTCCAGCTCAGAGGAATGTTTTGTCAGCCACTTGACAATGCCTTCCCCGGAGGAAAAATCGTAAAAGACCTTTCCTTCGTCTTCCCGAAGCAGTCGCTCCAGCGAAAACCTGAGAGCGTCCCGTGCGCCGACTTCATCGTCGCAAATGCCGATTCGAAGCATTATGCCACCTCCTCTACCTCTTTTATCTTAACATAAAATCAGCCGGATAAAAATATGGAGTCTGATAAATAACTGCATAATATTACATCAGAGCAGCTAAACTTTACTAATCTATCGCTGTAGCGGAGAACTTTACAACAGACCGGCAAACTATTCCATTGCAAAATCAATTAACCGCCTTTATCAGATATAATCAGTTCATAAAAAATCCATGGAAAGGCGGTTTTATGATGCTTCAAGTAAAAGACTTACACAAATCTTATAAGGCGGGAAAAATTACATACGAGGTTCTGAATGGTATAAATCTAACCGTGGCACAGGGAGAATTTGTTGCCGTCATGGGGCCCTCCGGTTCGGGCAAAACGACTCTGCTAAATTGTATTTCCTGCTATATCCCCTTCGACAAAGGGCATATCACGCTGGGCGGTCAGGATCTGAAAAATTTAAACGAAGAATCTCTGTCCAAAGTCCACAATAAAAAGCTTGGCTTTGTTTTTCAGGATTTTATGCTGCTCGACGGCTTAAATGTCCTGGATAATATTATGCTGCCCCGCATTATAAGCGGAGACACCAGCGAGGCTATGGAACAACGCGGAAACGAACTCTGTGATATTTTTGGCATCAGCCATATTAAAAACAAATACCCTGCCGAGATTTCCGGCGGTGAAAAGCAGCGCACGGCAGTGGCGCGCTCCCTGATCAATGAACCTCTGATGATACTGGCGGACGAACCCACCGGCAACCTAGACTCCAAATCCAGCCGGACTGTCATTTCCTCATTTGAAGAAGCAAAAAATCATTTGTCCGCGACAATTTTTATGGTCACGCATGACAGCTTTGCCGCCTCTTTCTGCGACAGGGTGATCATGCTCAAGGACGGCGCTGTATACAAGGTTTTGGAAAAGAAAACGGAACGCGGAGCTTTTCAGGAAGAATTGCTTGAAGCGATCAAAGAAATGAGCGGTGATGTGGCATGAAAAACTTTGGGAAAATCAATACCGCACTGCGGCGAAAAAATAAGAAAAATTATGCGCTTCTTGTGGCTTGTATTTTCTTTTCCGTACTGCTCATTACCGCCTATGTATCAATGATGCGCTCTCCTACCGTTCTTGCCATCTTGCCAGAGGGTGGCGACTCCCGCAAGCAAATGATGATGATATTTGTGCTTGCTGCCATCGGTTGCGGCTTTTTCACGACCTACGCAGCTTCCATTTTCTTCCGTTATAAATCACGCGAGGCGGGTATTTTCATGGCGCTCGGAGCTTCACGCGGTCAGATAAGCAGACAGCTGTTTTATGAGCTTTTTGTCATATCGGCAGGCTCCTGCGCAGCGGGTGCGTTGCTGGGTACGCCGCTGGCCTGGTGCATCTGGCAGCTTTTCCGAACGCTCCTTGTTGACACACAAGAAATGACATTGGCCTTTGACCCGCAGGCATATATGTTTGCCTTGGCGTTTTCGCTGTTTATATTTATATCAATATTTATAATGGGAAGGCGGTTTATCCGCCGGACCAATATTATCGACATCGTCAACGAGCAGCGCAAAAGTGAACCGATACGCGAGGTAAAACCATGGTATGGACCGGTGGGAATTGTGTTGATGATCGTCGGTGGTTTCGGAGGGTATATTGCTCCCACTATCTTTATCAAAGTGTATCAATGGTATCCGCCTGCTTGGACAAATATCATCTACCTGCCACTTTTTATTGGCCTGTACATGGTGTTAATACATACTGTCGTGCGGGGGTGGAAACACGGCAAAAGCCGGTATAAGAATATCATCACCAACAGCCTGATGAAGTTTCAGGGCAAGCAGACGGTGAACAACATGCTGGTCATCACAGTTTTGATCGCCGGCGCATATTTCGCCGCTTTTTATACGCCGATGCTAGGCACAGGCGCAATGCAGGAAACGGAAAAGCGGCCTGTTGATTATGCCTTTCATTACCGCGCCGACCAAAATATGCTGACGCGTTCCGATATAACAGCAATAGCGGCTGAAGAAGGAGTCACAATCACCAGCTGGAAGGATGCCGAATTCGCAGTACTTGGCCAAGACGGACAGCATGAAGTCGACGACGAGGGAGGCAAATATCATTACGAATACAGTAAACTAAATGGTGCAGGAAAATATATTGCCGAAAGCAATTATAACGCCATGACCGGACAAAACATCAATGTAGAGCCGGGAAGGTTTGCCGCCGTGCTGGCCGATGACGGCACCGGTGACAATATGATTCAGGTTGATGCTACTTGGCTCACAAATATGACAACCCGCAAAATGCTCAGTGTTTCTTTTCAGAAGTACCTGCGTTATGAGATGATGGCATCTTCCTACTACGTTTTGGATGACGCAGACTACGCACAAATAACCGCCGGTCTTGCCAACGAATGGCGAGAGAAACTCGTCTATTTCAATGTTGAGGGCGCGCTCCTAACCTATGATTTTGCCAAGAAGCTTTATAATTCAATCGTGGATCATTCAGGGCCGGAATGTGAGCTTCCGGAGTTCTATGACCGGGTGGAGAAAATAGCGGCAGACAAGGCCAGTGAAACATACTGGGGCGATACAGAGCAAATGACAAAAATAAGCTATGCAGGGCGAGATTCTTCAGAGTTTAAGCAATTTTGGGAATATATGCCGCAATTCCGCGTTCTCGACAGGAACAATTTTGTGGCGACTTACGCTGTGTTCCTGATGCTGTTTATATTTATTGCCATCATCTGCTTTGCCGCCGTACTGGTCATCGGTTACACAAGATGTCTGACCATAGCTATCAACAACCTTCAGGTATATGAAGATTTGCGGCGCTTAGGGGCAACCCCCAAATATCTCTATAACTCGATCAAGGGCCAGATTTCCAAAGTTTTCGGCGTGCCCGGCATAGTAGGGACATCACTTATATATATTTTTTATGTCATGATTATGTTTTTCAATGATAATATGATTACTCAAAGCGAAATATCCGGCCTGATAAGCTGCCTCTTTGTTATAGCGGGCATGAGTGTTGTAATCTGGATATTTCACCGGTTTACTCTGCACAAAGTATGCAAAATGCTCAATGTAAAACAATCTGGTAAACAACACACCAATAAATGCACTGAGTAATAGTTTACTAACTACATACTCTTAAATTTCTAAGCAATAATTGCTCTGTTAACCATAATAATACCCCCTAAGTAGGTTTTACACGCTTTCATTGTGTCTACTTAGGGGGTATTTCAATTATATTGGAAGATCTTATAACTTTATACTAAATTATCATTTTGTTGGTTAATAGATGTTATATATACTGCTGTTATTAACGCTAAAGCGCTTTTACTCAGTGATACCGCGGATAATACTGTAGATCATACGGATATCGTTGACGCCGATCGTGCCGTCGCCGTTGACGTCGGCCTCAAAACGCATCAGCATCGTGGCAAAATTGAAGTTGGTCTGGTAATTCGCGTTATTGTTATACAGGTCGTAGACCAACTGCGCGTCGTTGATTTCCACTCCGCTCAAACCGTTGACGTTGCCGTCATAATCGATGGTCAGCTGCGTGCCGCTGACTATCTCGATCTTGGATAACGTCGTTAACAGATCCTCATCAGCCGCGACAAAGAACACATATGCGCCCGTGCCGTAAGCCGCCTCGGTGTTGACCGGTTGGGCATAGAACATATCCTGTCCGTCATACTGGTATTTGCAGCCCGCGGGCGCAGTGCCGTTAAGCTTCAGCAAAGCTACCTTATAATCGACAGGTGCGCCTTTGTATTCGTCATAAGTGATGTAGCTAACGCTGCCGTTGACCGTCTGTTGGATGCTGACTACCACCGCGTCGGTGATCGCCGATCCGGGTATCGTGTACTGGTTGTTGGTATCGGCAGTGAGAATTACCGCGTCTGCCGTTCCTATTTTGTAGGAAACAACATATGCATAAGTACCGCTGGCGTCAAGATTGGCTGTGAATACCACATCGGTGCCGTGCTTGGCCATGCATGAGGTCACGCCACTGACGATGGTTACTTCTTGCGGTACAGTGATGCTGTACTCGTTATCTGTGTAATAGGCTTTAAAAATGGTGTCCGCAGTCACTGCCTCGGCATCGACCTGTGCTTTGCTGTACAGCGTGGCGCTGCCGTCATAGCTGGCGTCCGCTGTTGCCGCTACGAACCAGCCCGCAAAGCTCATGCCCGCCGGAGCGGTCGGATTGGCAGGAGCAGTAGCGCTCAAGCCCGTATCCACTGTCTGCGTGCTGCCGATCTGAGTAGCGTCGCTGTTATAGAAACTGACATTGTAGGTCTTGATCGATTGCGCTGTCATAGTCGCGTTGTCTGCGAATGTCAACTCCGCAACTTCTGCCGCGGTATAGCTGTTGCTGCCGTCGCTCCAGACTTTGTCCGCCAGACGGTAACCAGCAGCTGCCACAGGCTCAGGAATCGTAAAGGCGTCGGTATAAGCGTTGCTGGTGTACAAGCCCGCCGCATTGTACTTGGCATAAGCCGTGACCGTGGTCACGGTATTGCCTGTACCCTGCTGGAATTTAACCGTCAGGTTGTGCAGGTTGACAGCCAGATCAACGCTGCTGACAGCGCTGACCGCAGGCGTAGGCGTACCCGATTGACCGACCGTACCATCACTGATCGCGAAGCTGGCAACACTGTTGCCGGCAGCGATGCCGGTCAGTGCTTTGAATGTTACTGTACCGATAGTAAATCCGTCCGCACCGATTGTCTTGTCCGCGCCGCTCTCTAAGATATTGATCTTATTGGTTGTTTTGTTGTCATAGGCGCTGGCGTCGGAGGTTCCCGCTCCGGCGGTAAATCCGACATACTCTACTTTGCTATCGTCATAGTTCAAATTGGCTGACATAGAAGCAAATTGCTGTCCTTCCGCGCCGTATACCTTGACGGCTACGTCGAAGGTCTCACCGGCGTTGACGTCCGTTGTTGCCGATACCGCCGAGATCGCGGTGCTGTCGGCCTCGATGCTGTAGGTCGAGAAGTGCTCGACTGTAAATGTGACATATCCGTCAGCATAAGTGCAGTCAACTTCGACTTTGGTGCCGTTGCCCGCCAGATAGAACACCTTAACGGCGTCCGGGCTCTGGCCTTCCGCCAATGTGTAGGGCAGCGTTACCGTCGCCGAACCGTCGGTAAAGACATCATGTCCGGCATAATCTTGCAAGGTCAGCTCGAATACTGTGACGCCGTCCGCATTGCTGGTCTGGTTGAGAGTCAATAAGATACTGCCGGTGGCGTTTTGCACTATATCCGCCAGCGCTTCGCTGTCGAATGTGACTGTGCCCATGTTAGTATTAATAGTAAGCGATTGAGCATTGCCTAATTCGCCTACCACGTTATAGGGGATATAAATGTTCGCCCTGGTCAGCGCCACGCCGGTTTCGGCGAGGGCGTTGAATTCAACGTTGGAGTTAGCGCCAATAATAATCGTATCCGGCATCTCGGCTGTTTCCGTACTGCCGTTGATTACCGGCGTGTTAGAACTGAATATTTCATCCGCTTGCCAGGTCAGTATCGGCGAAATGCCGCCTACTTTGTAGCTTGCTCCCAAAGTTGCAGCAAGTGCTTTCAACTCTGCAGCCGTCTTAGCACTGACATTAGTGGCTACAACCTTACCTGCTGTTCTCTCGTTATAGGCAACAGAGGCAGTGCCGTTAAGATAGTAGCAGTTGCTCAGTGTAAAGACAACGTTATTGGACGTGCCGACAAGAGCGCCCGCATAAGTGGCAGTGACCTTGCCGCTGTTATAGCAGTTGGTAAAGCTGACGCCTGAACCGCTGGTGCCGCAGATACCGCCGGAGGCAAGCCATATAGAGGTTCCGCTTGTACCCTTGATGGCGCCCGTGTTGTAGCTATTGGAAACATTAACAGCGCTATTTTGCCCCACGATGCCGCCGACGTAATAAGTACCCTGGATCGCAGCGGTGTTATAGCTATTGTCGATAGTGCCGTTGCCGCTTCCCAAAATACCGCCCACAGCACTGCTGGTACCGGTAACGCTACCGGTATTCGAACAATACTGGATTTCGTTGGTGGTTGCAGAGAGGTTACCGCAGATACCGCCGACGTTATTGCTGCCGGTTACCGTGCCGCTGTTTGAGCAGTTGCTGATGCTGGGAGAGCTTGCGCCGCCGACAATGCCGCCTGTCGTATTAGCGCCTACGATATTGCCACTGTTTGTGCAGTTGGCAATAATCGTGTTATAAGCGTATCCGGTGATACCGCCACTGTAACTGGAGGTAGCAGTAATGACGCCCTTATTTTCGCAATTTGTAATACTGCCGGCACTAACCGTATAGCCCGCAATACCGGCAGTATTTGAGCCCGCGGTGACAGCCGCGTTGTTGGTGCAGTTGGTAAGATTACCGGCTGCGACATAACCTGCGATACCGGCAACGTAGTTCCTGCCGATGGCGGTAATGGTTCCGGCCGCTTTCAGATCATGTATGCTGGCTGTGTATGTGGTGCTATCAACCGTTGTGCTGCCAATATAGCCGAAGGTACCGGCGTAGTTGGCGGTAAAGGTGTTATTGAATGTGACCGTGTTGCCGTTGCCGTCAAATTCACCGCTGTACGCTTTTGTGGAGGTACCAATAGACGTCCAAGACACTTCGCTGAGATCGATGTCATTGAGTAACTCGGCGTTCAGCGTCGTTTTGCCCAGCACGTTGACCTGGTTGGTAAACCAGAGCATATCGTCTGCGCTATCAAGCTGATAGATGCTGTTCACAGTGGCAGGTACATTGCTGGTCAAACTGGTCAGCTGCAATGTTGTCGTCTGGGTGATGCCGCCTTCGACATAGCTGACAGTAACCAGACCGGACGCATCAACACTGTAGGTATAACCTGCCGCACCGGTCGCATCATAGGCGATTGCCTTGTTGGTAGCGGTGTTGTTGTTATATGTAGCTGTTACGACCATTCCCGTAGGGTCGAAGGTCTCATCCGCCGCGTATACGAGATTAGTCGGTTTGGTGGTAATGGCAATACCCGTCAGCGAGAGTGACGAAACAGTGATAGGCTGAGTCACGGTAAATCCGCCGTAACTGATGTCAACGCCGGTCATGCCCACCGTCAGGGGAGCTGTAGAATAGGTATAACCGTTGATAACGGCCTTGCTGCCGTCAGAGTAAGTGCCTAACACAACCATGCCAGCCGGATTGAAGACCTCAGTGTCGTCATATGCTACTTTGGTCGGAGGCGTAGCAATACTGATGGAAGAAAGGGTAGGTATAGCAGCGCCGACCTGCCAACGGAGAATCGGATAACCGCCGTTAATGTTCGTGGTGTCGGCCGTGAAAGCGGTACCTAAACAAGTCAGGATGTCGCTGTCGCCATATGTTGTTGCTTTAAAAGCAGTATCAGAAATAATTGTACCGGTCTTCCACAGCTCAGTACTATAGTTGTTGATAAGAGGCGTATCCAAAGAATAGTTGTTGTAAACAACACTGTTGGGAATACTGTATTCAAGGTTATTGGTAATGGAACCATAATTGTTACGTCCACAAGGAATTGCGCCGATATTATAGCAGTTATAAACCGTGTTGTGGCCCTTGCCACCGTAAGTCATACCAGCAATACCCGCATAACCCTTAATGGTTTCATTCTCATCATCGTTCATGCCGTTGTTGGTAATTTTGCCTGTATTATAGCAGTATGCAACGACGCTTTCTTCGGTTGCTGTGTTATTATTGCCGTTACGGCCGGCGATGCCACCCCAGCCGCCGCCTGAACCATGCATGTGGGGAAGTATGTAGCCAGTGTTATAGCAGTACATAACGGTGGCTGCGTTTTCACCGACGATGCCGCCCAGCTTGTAATAGCCGCAGATCTGAGCTTGATTACCGCAGCACAGAACAAATGTATTGTAGCCGGAAGGATTGCTGGTGTATCTTGAAGAGTCGTCGCTGGCGTGAACCTTAATCGGAGTACCGGCAAAACCAACGATGCCGCCAACGTTATCGGTACATTTGGCATTGACTGCTGCATAGTTGACGATATAGCTAATCGTGCCGCCGGCATTCAGCTTACCGCATACAGCGCCGCACCAGTCTGTTTCTTCATTGGTTGTACTGGTATTGTTGATAGAACCGTAGAGCTTAAAGTTGGTAACTACACCGTAACCTGCAGCACCCGGCGTATCGGTTCCGCCGATCATACCAAACAGACCCAGGCCGTTGGCATTAGCGCTGATATAAAGGTTTTCGATCTTGTGCCCGTTGCCATTGAAATTGCCAAGGAACGGATAGCCTTCAACTGTGAAAGAACTTGTGATAGTCAGAGCACCGATAGGAGTCCAAGAGCCTATAGTCGGGCCGCAGACGCTGGAGAGGTCGATATCGTTCTCCAACTCCCAGTAGAGGCCCTTTGTCGGATTACCGGCGTTCGTGTACGTTGCCAAGGCAGCCAGATCATCAGCCGTCTTGATCTTATACGGATTTGCCTGCGTACCGGCGGGCAGCGCAAAGGACGCGGTGATGTTCACGTTTGCTGCCGGCATCACAAAACTGTAAACGCCATCAGTAGCGGTAATCGCAACCGGATCATGTCCGGAAACGGTATAAGTAAGGCTGTCAGCCGTCAGCATGTAGCCCGAATCGGGTGTCACGGTAATAGTTACCAGATTTCCTTCCGCAGCTTGGGCAAAGGCAGAAACAGTACCGTTACTAATGCTGCTGTCAACGGTAATGGTACCCAGGTTCAGTCCCTTCTGCCAGAATAAAACAGGATAACCGTCTGCCGTATCGTTGACGAAAGCGCCGCCCAATAAGTTTGCGGCTGTTTTCATTTGCGCATCGGTAAGCTGGGTGCCAATCACAGTTTGATTGGTATCATTAGCCTGAGTATTCAAAGAGTAGTTATTGGAAGAAGTGCCTTCCTCCTGCCCGATGATGGCCGCATAACGCCCGGCGCCGACTACAACAGTGCCGACATTATAGCAATTCTTTGTCGAGGACTTACTATTCTGGAAACCGGCGATGCCGCCGACCCATTTTTGCCCGGCGCGGCCGACTGTGCCTAAGTTGTAGCAGCTGTCGACAACACCGGTCTCAATAGCCGTATAATGGTTGCCGTTTTTACCGGCTATACCGCCTACCCCGTTTTTAGAACTGTTGTTGATGGCATCAACTTGAGCGGTGTTGCAGCAGTAAGTGATAATACCACCGTTTTCACCGGCGATACCGCCAACGGCCTGATAACCAGTAACCGCAGCCTTGTTAATGGAACGGGTGATCGTGCCGCCGTTATAGTTATAACCGGCAATGCCGCCAACAAAGTAAATGGCCGGGGCATTAACAGTTGCATTGTTGATTACGTTTGTCATTGTACCGCCGTTATTGAAAGCGGTAACGCCGCCTACGCAAATCATCTTATATTCTGTGGCAACAGCAGCAGTCGAATTAACGCTGCCGTTTACAGTGAGATTTTCAACTGTGCCAGTAATATCACCAAATAAACCTTGGACATTAGCAGCACTGCTGATGTACAGACCATTAATGGCATGACCGTCGCCGTCGAAAATTCCTGCAAAAGGAGTTTCCGAATTAACAACAGCATGTCTGTTAGCATCAATAGTAATTGATGCTGTACCGATCGGTGTCCAATTATTGGTCGAGCCGTCTTTGTTGAGGTCAATATCGTTTGCCAAAGTAAACGTCACACCGGAAAAACTGTTGCCGGCATTAACCAAAGATGCCAGACCGGCTAATTGTTTTGCTTTGGTAATCGTATAAGAAGTCTGCGGATTTTCAGCATCGTACCAGCTGGTATCGGCTGTGCCGTCCCAGACCGTGCTTTCCTCCGCCTCTTTTACACTGAAGCTGGATGTTGCGGAATCCCAAGTTGCATCGTATTTCTTATCATTAATGGTGAGAGTGTGGTTTTCACCTGTGACATAGAGGTAGAGATTGGTATCTGTGGTAGATGTCTGCCAATATGTCATGGCGTTGGTACCGGTACCGGTGTAAGCATAACCGTGCAACCCGCCTGCATAAATTGGGTCAGTGGCATTATTATCCAGATAAGCCACATACGCGTCACCGGTGGCATTGGCAGCAATACCGCTCACATCCATAGTAAGCAAATGTACGGCAGTTCCGCTAGCGCCAATTGATTTATCTGCAGTAATAATAATAGGTGTGACACCTGCAGTTGTCAGCCCCCAGGAACTGAGTGCATTACTGTTTATGTAGGTTTTAAGTGAACCACCGGTGATATAAAGGTCTCCACCGGCCTGCTCCAGAGCAGAATTGCTGCCACCACCGCCGCCAATGGCTGCACCTGTGAAATTCACAAACAGGGAGACATTACCGCCGGTCATGGTTACTGTACCACCGAGTCCTACTATACTGTTATTATAGCCGCCGCCGCCCAACATGGCGCCGCGTGCATTGTGGAATATATTGAGCTCGCCGCCGTTGATGGTAGTATTACCACCATTAGCGCTCTGCCCTCCACCGATGCTGGAGCCTGTCTTATTGCTGCGACAGAAGATTTCGCCTCCGTCGATAGTGATGTTACCGTTGATCTCGGAAGGATTGCCGCCGATAGCCGCCCCGTCGCCATCTTGGGCCAGATAAACTACGCCTGTGCCATTAATGGTCAGATCAGCAGTCGCAGGCACATGAATCAGTGCATTGCCCCAGACTGATCCGGTACGTTGAAGGATGCTGTCCCCGGAAAGCAACAGTTTATTGTCGGCACCGGTAAATTCAATCATACCGGAACCGGCGACTGCGCCAGTAATATAGATATCATCTATAGTCAGTCTGGCACCCGCAATAGTGTAGTCGATGCTAAGACCGCTGTTAGCAGTTCCAGATGTACCGTTACCAGTAATGGTTACCGGTTCAGTAGTAGTGATTTGTATTGTCCCAGCCGCATCTGTAGCAAGCTGGTATTCGCCGCCTTTGGCTATATTATAGATACCGCCGCAGAAATCGGCCAGGTCGATAGTGAAATCTTCCGGAATCTCGGGATTTGCCACTGTTAACGTGAATGTTGTGGCAACATTTCCGTTACCGGCCGCGTCTTGTATCGTACCCGCCGCAACCGTGAAGTTGAATATACCTTCAAGTCCTGCCGTCTCATTGCCGGAGTTCGGCGTGATGATCAATGTCTTGTTTGTCGCATCACTGGCGTCCAGCGATAATGTGCCGTAGACGGTCCCTGCAGGAATCGTATCGCCCGACATTGTTACGTTGGTTGATGCGCTTTCGACAAACGATACCGGTTCGCTCATAGCTACTTTTATAGCGGTTACCGTATCGCCGACCGCGCAGCTCAGGTTGCCGTCAGTGCAATCAATGTCTGTGCCGCCGATTGTCGCCGTCAACTTCGTCATCACCGGCGCAGTCATGTCCGGAGTCGACACTTCAATATTGCCGTCAATAAAAGATACCGCAACGTTTTGCCCCGCATAATTTGCAAAATTGCTTTCATAACCGTTGGTTAAAGCACAAGTAACAGGATAATTACCAGTCACCACAGTGCTTTTAACGGTAAAATTCAAATAAAACAGGTTACCGTCACCAGTCGTATCTGTGTTACCGTTTACCCAAGTTACTTTGGCCTTATCAGCGCCAACGCTAGTTATATCTGTATTGGGATTAAACATACCGGAAGTGCAAAGATCGACAGTATTATTATCATTATCCGTATTGGTAATACTGTTCAAGGTTAGGTTTGTACTATCATATGAAATTGTCAGTCCATACCCGAATATGCCAGGATTACCGGATATAGATACCGGGATGGTTACTGTATCGCCGGGTTTGGCAGCAGTGCTCGTGCTGCCCACCGTGACGGTCGCCGACCCCGTCGCCATAGCCAATATCGGCAGAGCGATACACAAGGTCAGTACGATTACAATCGCCATCAGTTCTCTTCTCTTCAACTTTTTAAACACTCTCTTCACTCCTTTTTATATTTTTTATCTATGTCAAAAGCCGTGGCTTATAGGTCTTTAACCTACAAGCTTTGGACAATCCAACATAACCCCTGCATTATTCTCTTTTAAGCATAATGCAGCTTGTACTATAACACGAGTTTATTATTCGCAAGACATAATAAAAGCGGATTTTATCACAAAAGCTGTTGTCTCAAATTTAAATATTACTGAGCATTAGTGTTCATAGCCTGATAAAGCAAAGCCAGCATTTTGGCTGATTCAGCCCGGTTTGCATTACCTAACGGTTTAAAGCTGTTGTCGCTGTAGCCGTTGATAATATTGGCCTGCTGCATGGTGCTGACCGCAGTCAGCGCGTAACTTGCAATATCCGCCTGATCGATAAAGTTGACCGCAGCGTTTACCGTTGCAAAACTATATCCTTTGTATACCGCATAACGGTAGATCAGCGCTGCCATATCTTGACGCGTGATATTACTGTTCGGTGAAAAAATATTTGCCGATGTGCCGTTGGTGATACCGTTCGCTACCGCCCAGGATACTGCCTGCGCATAATAGCTTGCGGAAGCCACATCATTAAAGTTGCCGCTATAGGACGGTAACGTGTCGCCGCTCATCCGCGCCAATATTGTCACAAACTCCGCGCGTGTGATATTATCTTCCGGACAAAACAGGGCAGCGCTCTTGCCGTGAACAATACCTAATGTGGCCAGATACTCTACATAGTTGTATGCCCAATGCGTGGAAAGCACATCGTCGAAATACCCACCGGTTGTTTCGCCGGTAGTCGGAATCTCGGTATCGCCGATATCCACTCCACCGCCCCCGCTACCACCGCCACCGGTGCCTCCGCCGCCACTGCTCGAACTGATCGTTACAGTCAGGTCACTCGCAGCGGATTTGTAATTATTCGCACCGGTTTTGGTGGTGCAATAGTAATCCTGATTGCTAACTGTCGTGGTGCCGCTGGCAATTGCCTGCAGCTTAAAGCTGCCTATTACTACACTTGCGCCTTGAACCTCCCCGTCCACCGAGGCCGAAACATAGTTCATCAGCACCTTTTTATAAACGCTTTCTTCCATATCCCTGAACCCGGACTTAAATCCGCCGGTCATACTCAAGCTGCCGTTCACATACTGCAGTTTACTGCTGTCATACATTATTTCATCCTGCATCGCGTACAGCGCATAGCTGTTATCCGCCGCAAGAGTAAACTGCACCGTGATCACATCCCCCACCTTAACGGCGGCGGTATTACTGCCATTTGAGGTGAGTTGAAACGAATATGTTCTGCTGTTGTCTACTGCCAATGCAGGGAGGCTTATAGCCAGTACCAAAATACAGATGGTTATTGATAATGCGAATCGTTTCATTTGTATTCTCCTAACTTACTCTACTGCTTTTACGGGTTATTGTTCTTGTTCACCTTACTCAGTGAGCGGATAATGTTGCATAGATGTTTTTAACTCAGATGCGCATTCGATATTGACGCAGTCTTCAAAACGCATCAGCATCATCTTTTGTAACACTCTCTTCCCTCCTTTATTAATCAAATACAGGCTTACAGTTCCCACATAGAATTTGCGGTTAGTAATCAACCAACTCTATTCCTTGCAAACACTATTCTTATCATGCGTTATTTATTTATAAATATATCGCTCCAATAAATCAGATAGGATCATTAGTTATCTAACCATAATAACTGTTCACTGCCGGCGCGGCTGATGATAGCAGTGCCGGCCATTGGTTACAAAAAGTAGTATAATAAATTGCCTAAATACTGCTATTTATAATCTGATTTAATATTGCAAGCATCTTGGCGGCTTCAGCCCGGGTTGCGTTCCCCAACGGTTTAAAGCTGTTATCGCTGTAGCCGCTAATAATATTGGCCCGCTGCATAGCAATTACGGCATTTAAAGCATAGTTTGCAATATCAGACTGATCCCCAAAGCTGTTAGCAGCATTAACTGTATCAAAACTATATCCCTTATACGCCGCGTAACGGTAGATCAGCGCTGCCATATCCTGACGTGTGATATTACTGTCCGGTGAAAAACCACTTGCTGATGTGCCATTGGTGATGTTTGCGGCCAACGCCCAGGCTACCGCCTGCGCATAGTAGCTCCCGGGGTCTACATCATTAAAGTTCCCGTCATAGATCGGCAACGTTTCACCGCTCATCCGCGCTAATATCGTCACAAACTCCGCGCGGGTAATATTATCCGTCGGACAGTACTGATTACCGCTCTTGCCGTTAATTATGCCAAGGGATGCCAGATACTCGATATCGTTGTAAGCCCAGTAGGTAGATGCTACATCACTAAAGTTATTTGTCGTGGGTTCGATCGGTACAGGAGTATCAGGCGGTGCTGTTACATCGCCGCCACTGCTGCTACCGCCTCCGCCTGCCCCTCCGCCGCCGTCACCGTTTGCAGTCACTTTTATAGTGCCGCTTACAATTGATACGTCTACGTCTTGTTCGGCGTAATTAATAAAATTACTGGCTGCCGAATCTGTTAAAGCACAGGCGACAGTATAATTGCCGCCGGACGCATTTTTATTAACCGTGAAATTCAGATAGAAGAGATCGCCGTTGTCGGTCATATCGGAGTTGCCGCCGGTTATCCAACTGACATAAGCCGTACCGTTAGCGGCGGTATTAGCATCAAATATTCCGCCGCTGCATAAACCCGCAGCATTGGCAATACTGTTGAGAGTCAAACTATTGCTGTCATAAGCAATAGTTAGCCCGTAAGCAGCAACACCCGGATTGCCGGATATCGTAACCGGAACAGTTATCGTATCCCCGGGATTTGCCGCAGCGGCAGTACTGCCTACAGTGACAACCGCGCTATCGGCTGCCACTACGCCAATCGATACAACCCAACAGATGACGAAAACCAATATTATCAATATCGGGATTTGCTTTTTGGGAATCACCATTTTCACTCCTTAGATATTTTCACAAGGTTAAAATGAAGTAATGATACCATTAATATATTTGCAGATATACAATGCATCCTTAATAGAAACAACGCCATCTTTGCTGACATCCGCCGCCGTCTGCTGATCCACAGTCAATGTAACAGCTCCATTAATGGCTTGACATACTTTAAGGACATCTGTAATGGAAACAACTCCATCGCCGTTGACGTCGCCGAGCAATATATTGCTGCCAACCGTGAGGCTTAGACCGGCGGCGGTAATATTGGTATAAGCGGAAGCATCGCTCTTGGTTACAATCGCTTCGCTGACCGTTACCGAAGTATCTCCCGCTGCAACCGGGGTCAGATTGATCGTTCCTACCGGCACGGCGCTAGACGCTGTTTCGGCGGTTCCCGTAGTATTCAGATAAGCAAAGGTTACAATTGTTGAATTGTCAGCCCCTGTTGCCGTACCGTATTGCCAGCCGGTAGCGGCGGTAACGCTGTTAACTGTATAAGCTGCCGGTACCGCCACGCGGTATTCGGCACCATAGAGCGTATAATCTTTATCCGCAGTAAGACTTGCTGAAAGATCAAAAGCCGTGCCAACCTTAGGTAAGTTATCGGCTGAAGTTAAAGCATAAGTAAAATTAGGCGCAGCATCGCCGTCCACATAATTCGCGGAACTGAATTCTACGATCGGATCAATGTCATCAACATTGTCATAACCTTCCCGGGCTGAAATTAAACCGATAGTAAAGGGATCGCTGGTATCATAATCTTCTATAGTGATCGGGCCGGTGTATAGGTTAACCGGTGTAGTGGTAAGCCCATCGATGTTGGAGTAATAGATGGATGCGTCTTCATCCTCACAGCTCATGGTGATTGTGAGCGTAGTCCCATCCAAAGTAAAAGTACAAGTAGGATCGGGCAAGGTACCCAAAGAAGTGATCGGTGAAGTATCAGACTCTTTTAGGCGGATCCTATAAACCCATTTTTTGATATTGCTGTAAGTAGTGGTGCTGTTCTCAATATCGGACGCTTTTTGCGGGAATATCAACCGCAGCGCCTCTGCATCCGAAAGCTGATTTGCCAAACAACCGCTAACCACGTCGTCATTAGCCGCGATATAACCCGACATAGTACCACCGGCACTGTCAAATACCCGCCCGCCTGCGGATTCGGTAGCCAGGTAAACCGGCTCTGCTATTTTGTTTGTGCTATTTAAAATAGCGTCTACATCAGACACTTCACCATCTGTTTTATCCCAATTATTATAAAGATCGGGATAATAATAACGGGGCACCCCCAGCAGCGCGTCATAGGTAAAATTGATGCTGGCTTTGTCACAGCAGACAAAATACAGTTTATCCGATCCGGCATATGTCAGCGAACCTGCATTTGCTACCGTTGAATTTGCCTTAACATAATCCAACAGTTCTGGTATCGTTATGCCTTTGCCCTCTAAGTAAGTCGGTGTAGGATAAGCGTCAATAAATGAACCGTAATAGTCAGTGCCCGTAAGAGTGTTACCATGCGCCATGCTTTTGATCGTATCCAAAGGTATAACTTTCAGTAAAACCTGATTACCGCTGGCGTCGTCGGCATAAATAAAGATATTATTGGCAACATCCGAAGCATCAGTGCCACTGGCCAAACATACCGTAGGCATTAAAACTAAGCAAAATATTACCGTCAGTAAAACAAAGATTTTTAGTTTATCACTCACACGCATTTTCAATTCCCCTCCTTATTGCAAGCTTAAGCTCAGTTGATGAGCGTCGCAGATATTCACTTTACCGTCGCCGTTGACATCCATCACAGCGGAATAAGCAGCATTTGTACAAATCGCCGTAATCAGCAATGTTACATCGGCGGAAGTAATAGTACCGTCACCATTGACGTCGCCGACAGTAACCGGTGTAATGCTCCTGTCTTTAGCAGCAAGCGTTACCGTATCCAAACTGTTGCCCGCAGAGTTATAAGCTGTTACCGTCAAATTATTACTATCTGCGTTGATAATTTCATAATTACTGGTGTAACCAATCATGCACTGGGAATAGGAGACACCGGCCGGCGCCGCATAAAATTTGCTACCGGAGACGCCCATCACGTAAGTAACCCCATCCATTGCTTTGGTGCGCATATAAACATGTTGATGACCGCAAAGAACTAGATCCACCTGGGCATCAGCAAAGATCGGTTCCCAATTTGCCAGTACTGCATCAGCCGTGGTATCGCTGACCACCGCATAAGCGGGATGGTGCATAACCACGATCTTCCAGGTAGCGTCAGAATTTGCCAGGTCAGCGGTAATCCACTGCGAAATCCTGTCAAAATCGGCCGCTGTCATAGTGCCGGCATTCAACTGTTCATTCAGATAGATGCTGCTGCTTAAGCAAACAACATGGCAATTGCCATAATCATAGGAATAAAATTCTTCTTTAAACCCGTCCGGGCCGTTGGTCGGCAAATCCCACAATTTCAGGAATAACTCCGGCTTACCGGAAGTAGCATTGCTCTCATGATTACCGGGCACAGCTAATACAGGCAGTTTGGAAAATAACGGACTGGCATAATTGAAAAACCGCTGCCAGTCGAGAGCCAACTGACCTTGATTAACTAAATCACCGCCCAGTAAGGCAAAATCAAGGTTGAGATCCGGCCTGTTATACGCCCCTACAATCATACTACACCAGGCAGCATACTCCTCCGCTGCGGCGGTATAGTTTCCATACTGGGCATCACCCAAATATATAAAGGAAACATTATCAGTCGACAGAGCATTGCCGGTAGTAAAACTCTTGGTTTCGCTCCAGGTGCCGCCATTGCCAACGCGGTAATAATAAGTCATATTTGCGGCAAGCCCTGTCATAGTTGCCTCAAAAGCGCTGTAACCATTGGTAGTATCATTATTGGTCAAAGTTGCGGCAATGCTGGTAGCTTGGCCAAAATCCGTGCAGGTGCAATATTGCACGTAGGCCGTTGTTACCTCCGGTATATCCCACCAAGTCAGCGCCATCTCGGTTGCGCTATTGGTTGGCGACAGCATCTCGTAACAAGGACCGGTAATACCAAGGCTGCCGGTCGCGCCCGCTCCGGTTGCGGTTAAAATTAAAATTGCAACTAAGATACAGAAAAGTAGGCCAGATCTTTTTAATTTTTTCATTTTATCTCCTTTCCGGTATACGTTTACCTGTCACCTATTGATTGATCTGTTGATAAAAACGCCAGAGCATTGCACAAACCTCCGCTCTGCTGGCTTGTTTTTGCGGACCAAAGCTGCCGTCACTGTAACCGCTGATCCATCCTTTTTCAGCTGCATAGGCAACAGAAGAACTTGCCCAGGAGGAAATTTTTGACGCGTCTTTAAAACTAGAGGCTGTAGAGCTGCCGCTGCTACCGGCGGCTTTTGCCAGCATAACCGCAAGCTGTTCGCGGGTGATCGGGTCATCGGAGCCGAATTTGCCGTTTCCGTAACCGCTGGTGATCGCCAGAGCCACCGCGGTAGAAATATAGTCTTTCGCCCAATGTGATGACGTATCGTTAAAAACATTACCAGTCTGCAATTTCTCACCCTTTGCGCTTTGCAGAATACGAATAAGTATGCTGATAAATTCCGCCCTGGTAATACTGGCTGACGGCTTGAAGCTGCCGTTGGTATAACCGCTGATAAAACCGGCATTGACCATATTATTGATATAGTCGCCCGCCCAATTGCCGGAAGTATCACTAAAAGCGGATTCCGCCACAGTTACCAGACATTGCGCGGAAAAACTGCCGTCTTCGGTAAGCACGGTTATTGTTGAAGCACCGGTATTCTTGGCCGTAAGTAGACCATTGGTGGCCACGGTCACCACGCCCGGCGCGCTGCTGCTCCAAACAACATTGGTATTGGTTGCGCCATCCGGAGCAATATTGGCAACAAGTTGGAAGCTACCGTTCTTAGTTAACCTTAAGGTGGTTTTGTTCAAAGACACACCAGTAGCGGCAATTGCTTTATCAGTAACGGTAACCGTACAAACAGCAGTAAAGCCACCGTCATCGGTTTTGACTGTTATTTGTGCCTGACCCGCGGCAACAGCGGTAACCAGGCCACCTTTCACTGTAGCTATTTTTTCGTTGCTGCTGGTCCAAGACACATCACGATCACCGGCGCCGCTGGGCAGCACGTTGGCCGTCAATGTCTTTGTACTACCTACTCCCAACGTTAAAGTACTATTACTTATGGTAACGCCCGTCACCGATACATACTCACTTTTGTCGCGTACGGTAACGGTGCAGATGGCGCTTTTGGTCGTGTCACCAGCAGCCGTAGCTGTAATGGTAGACGTTCCAGGATCTATGCCTGTGACAACGCCGGTAGCAGAAACCGTAGCCACTGACTCGTCGCTACTGGTCCAGGCAACTCCGGTATTAGTTGCATCACTGGGACTAATGGTAGAAGTAAGTTGGATAGATTTGCCGGTATAAACCGTGGCGCTGGTTTTATCAAGCGAGATTCCCGTCACATCCACTTGCGGCAGAGAGGCATTGCCCAGATCAATAGTCATCTTTTCCACACCGCGCTTATATTCGGAAACGCGTTGGGTGGTATTATCTACCTCTTCTTCCGTCATACCGAAAAGAATGGTATAGCACTCCGGTTCATAATCATCACGGTATTCAGACGGCATCGGCAGGCGTCCCTGCTTGGATACCATAGCCAACATTGGTTGAACTAATTCTCCATCTCCGTAATCGTAATCTACCACACCGTCTTCATTTAACCCGCCACTTTCATCATGTAAGGCAGAGAAATAGTAGCGGTCACAAAACAGATCGTTATAAGTAAATCTGGCGCTGGCGCCGTCTGTCGCAACAAAACGCAAGTAATCGAAGTCCCAAACATCAAGAGTGGAGTACTGCCCTAGCATATATTTGGTCTGTACGTCATCCAACAAATCTTCGAAATAAACACCTTCGCTGACTTCCGTTTTGACCGTCCAGGGCATAGCATCAATGCCCGAATAATAGACATCGTCATCGCTGGCTAAAGCTTCCATTTCCGCTTTACTATAGGTATGCAATGTTACCGTGCCGCTTGCCGTTTTCAGGCAGACCTCCAGTGTGTCGCTGGGATCAACCGGATCTACCGCCATTGCCGGCAAAGATGCCAAAAGCACCAGCGATACTATTAATAAGACCAGTATCAGTTTACCCTTAAACATTTTCATCCTCTCATCTTCCCCCTCAAATTTATTTATCCATTACCATATAAAGCTTGCCGGTATCCGGGTCCTTATATACTTTGCCCATTTCTTGATAACCGCTGTTTTCGTCTATGGAATTAATATCGCTGTTTTCCATACCATCCACCGCGGTAACAGCGTTTTGATCGGGACTGGTTGTAGTATCATCGACAGCAATATCCAAATTCCAGCTTACAATCAACGACAGCATCAGGCCGCAGGCTAATACCAGCATACAGTCAGCCAAGTTAGCCAAACCGTCCATGGGATTAAAATCAACCTGTGCCCGGCCGCTTCTTAGACCACTGCCCCTTAAACTACTTTTCATGACAGGCCTCCCTATCCAATATACACTCCATCAAAGCCTCCAGCATTGTCATGTAATTTTCATACCAGTTTCTGCGAATAGCGGAAATCACAAAAGCCAGAGCTGCCGCCGCCAAACCGGCGATAGTGGTATCAAAAGCAGTCAGCAGCGATTGAGACAACGTATATGTATCCCCTTGTCCTAAAGCGATCAGCCCCGGGCCTAAAGGGATTAACGTACCAAGCAAACCGAGCATCGGGCCAAGGCGCGACGTCAGATCGGTGATTTTAACAATCCGGTCATAATGGCTCTGCTCCTCAAAAAGCAGCCTTCTGGCTAAAGCTTCCCGCATTACCGGAGTCAGCTCCGGATGAATTGTCAACTCCAATAAAACCTGTTTTTGCCGCTTAAGTAATCCGCTATTGGCAATTGTATCCGCCAATTCTTTGTCTTCATTCTTGATATCGTCTACCAATTGGGGCATCTTTGCTTTAAGACGCCGTCTTTCGGTAAAAAACTCCGCTATCATTGAACCAAGCATCACTACTGCGATAATTATCAATAATATTAATATAAACATCACAGGACTACGCAGGTTTTCTGCGATCGCCCGCAAAGCACTACTGAGATTTTCTGCCAACATTCTAAACCTCCAAACGATAAATGATTATTCTGCCGACAATGCCGCTGACAAATAAGGCTGCAATTACAATCAATGTCATTTTCATCAACGGGCTGTCTGTTTTTATATCAGGTAAAGCTACCGCGTTTTTAGCCATCTCAATGTTCCGCCAATTCTGCACAGCAGCATCGCTATTTTCTGTTTCCGGAATGGATCCATTCAACATAATACGGTAAACCGCACCGGAAGCAGCCCGGCTGGCATTGGCGGTATCCGTCGTCGTTGTTTTTCTGCCCGATGTATTGTCACCGCTATTACTGCCATTGTTATTGTCACTATTTCCCGCCGCAGTAACATCACCGGCTGATTTATCGCCGTTGACCACTACGGTGGCCGTCAACCCGCCCGATACCGTAGTAGCGGTAACGGTAGCTTGACCCTCGCCTTTTACAGTGATTTTGCCCGACTTATCCACAGAAATAATGTCCTCATTGCTGCTACTCCAGGTAACACGGGTATCAGTAGTATTATCGGTTTTTTCCACTGCGGCAGATAACTGATACTTGCTGCCGACTTTCAGATCCAAAGCAGAAGCATTGAGAGTAACCCCTTTAGGCGGCGACCCGCCCAGCGTCACGGCAATGGTATGCACCCATTTGGCCGAACGTGAACCCTCAACTGTATAAACATCGCTTTGTCCGAACAACAGCCGAAAACGCGTTGTATCGGTCAGATCAGTAAAATCCGTCTCCGTGGCAAACCGCCGCCATTTATCCTGCAGCGCTAAGATAACGTCAACCTCCTCCGCCCCCGCCGTAGCACCGGAAGTAGCTTTAGCTTCATCATAGTCCCAGCAATTCGGCAAATTAGGATAATAAAAACGCGGTGTATCCAACAGATACGTTTTACTCATAGACGTATACCAGGTGCGAGAGACATCCGTACAATAAAAGTGAAAGCTCTGCACAGAGTTAACATCGATACCGGCCGCATCCAATATATCACTTAAGCGCACGCCAACGGCCGCATCCAAACAAACCGCAGGCATATTGTCGATGCAGCTATAAACTTGCTTTACATCGGCCATAGCCTGCAGTTCCTCTAAAGTAAAAACCTTTTTTGTATAATATGTGCCGCCCCAATAGCCCACAGTAATAGCAAGAGTATCAGCCGCCAATCCTTGATTATCCAGTTTTTCCGGAATTCCGGTACTGGGTATAGCAGAAGTATCGCCGCTATCTTCACCGCTTTGTCCGGTTGCAGGCAATTGATAGCTGCTGCTGCTTTTAAGAATAATCGTCATGCTGTTGATATATTTACTGAAATTAGATAATACGGCTTCGGTGATTGCACTTTGACCATAACAAAAACGGATACCATTATCAGAACTCATTTTTGAGGCATCCGGTTTTGATTCGAAACGACCTTCATAGCTAACTAAAGCCAGCATAGCGCCGACTTTAACTTTTTGCTGATCGGCGCCGGACACAAAAGCAGGTTTGTCATCTGCATTGGTATCGTAGCCGTCAACTATCTGGGGATAATAATAACGGGTTGCGGAAACATAGGTAGCTACGCTATAGCTGCGGTTGCCACCATCGGAAGAAGCAAAGCGCAAGGTTTCGGCGTCAGACACATTAATGCCTAAATTAGCAAAAACAGCAGCTATGCTTACGCCTTTTGCCGCAATCACTACCGGCGCTCCGTTAACATCTACCGAAGAGTAATACTGCTGCAAAGTACCCAGAGCTTCCAAATCGGTCTCACTGTAACTGGCTACCGTTGCCGTCTCACCGTCTTTGCTGACATTCACTGTCAAAGCAGCGGCTGCAGAAACCGGCTGCGCCGTCCAAGCAAATATAATTAAAGCGATCAATACCATAAAAGCCGCTAGTTTGTAGTATTTATGTATGCTTGCTTGCTTTAAGTCAGATTCTCTCATGTTTATCCCTTATCTATTCATAGCTGCGATTATTTGTGTCGAGATTTATTCTTAATTTAGAATATATGAGGCAAAAAAAATTATTCCAGTACTGTAATTTGTTTTATATCTTTCAAAGACATGCGTTCGGTAGAATCAATATAATTAATACTATTACCATTAAGCTGAAACAGGCCCATTACCAACGTATTAACAGTCAAACTTTTACCATCGGCATTACTAATTAGTACTGTCTTAGCACCCGTGCTGCCAAGCTGTTCCAGTGACAGACAATCACGCCTGGTGTAAACAGTGGATGTATAAACAACACCGTCGGTCGCCTTTTCCGCTGTTCCCTCCGGATATGGGAAACTGAGTGTTGTCCCTGCATACAGTTGCCCAATTGTAAAGCTCTGTGTTTGACTACCGGCAGTAACCGAGACAGCGGATTTGCTGTTATTATTCCCTACTACTACAATACGCCAGATATGCGTACCGTTTGCAGAAAGAGGGTGCAACGGCGCCAGAATGCGCCAGCCATCGGTCTCATTAAAGGTTAACCAACAATCTTTCAATGTGTCGCCGGCTAACTCTACCGAAAAACCGTCGTCGGCAATCATCAGCACCCGCTCAGTGTGCCCCGTAGGCTGTGCGGCCGTGACAACATCCGCAAGCGTCACCGCCCGGTATGTCTTGCCGTCATAATCAACGCTTTGTAACTCTCCCAACTCATTAATATCATTTGTCTTAATACATTCCTCTACATCACCGACTATGTACAATACAGGTATATATTCAGTCAGCATCGTCCTGCCTAAAAAATATGCTGCTATAGCCACCAATACTATAGCCAAAACCCAGGGCCAGCGCCTTTTTATCATCACTTAGCCTCTACCTGCAGCAGATCAACTATCGGCTCGCCGCTGGCAGGCTTTAAAACAACACGTCCTTGGTCGTCCAAATAAAGAACCGCATCCTGCAGATCATCAACGGTCAGCGTGACACTGCTGCCATCCAAACATCTGCAAATATATTTTTCCGCACTTACTCCATTGATCTTTTTAGTAACATCAAAGAATTCCACTCCATCTTTATTTCCATAAAGCGAGATCAGTTTATCTAATGTTAGAATAGATGTTTCCCCATAACTGATTGTCACCAAATCATATATCTGCATGCCTTCCGGCAGCTGATCGGCGACAAAACGCGGTGCATCCGCACCCGTATATTTTAGCATGCCGGAACGGAAGTTATCTGCTGTCTCCGATTTTGTTAAACCATCTGCAGCGGTTAAAGTCAGCGTATCAGCATTTTCTTCGGAAGCATATTTATCAAGCAAATCGCTGTCGGCAATGACCTTATCAGTTACGCCGTTATAATCATAATCACTGCTTTTTAGAGTTTTCACAGCACTTTCAAGAAAGACCATATTCCGGCACTGGCTGGCTGTCTCTCCGCTGACAAAATCGATGCGGCAAATATGTCTTACCCAATACATTGCCCGCTCACCGGGTATTACCACCCGCAGCGGTTGATCATCTTCCGATAACGCATTACCTCCGTCGGACACAGCCAGTACAATTTCCCGGTTTTGCAGCACTTGAGAGCCTACGGCAATCGAATATTTATCTGCGGCAGTAAAACGAATACTGGTAAAGTCGCTCTGACTTTTTGAGTACTTTGCCAGAAAAGTGTCCAGCAAGGGACCAACCGCATCAATAGATACTTTTTCACCGTTTGACCGCTCGGCGGAAGCGCTGCGCTCAACGCTGTCCAATGCAGCCAAATCGGCAACCGTAACCGTAAAATCCTCATCAGTAAGTCCGGAAATAGTAATTTTTTGATCGGCATAATCTGCAATAGCATTTTTATCTTGCGAGTCACTGCAACTAATGAGCATAAATATGCTTAACATGATAATTCCGGCCAGTATTAAACACTTTCTAAGTCGCATTTTTACCCTTCCATTTATGCATTATTTTGCAAATTAATTATCCTGCTAATTAATTTGTACATCATATCATATGCAAACAAATTATACCATTTATGTTAAAAGATGTAAATCCCCCTATAAAAAATTATTTGCGCCCTAATATAATTTTTAACAAGTATAATATAAAATAAATCAATATACGGTACAAAAATCCCCATTAACGTTACAAATATTCAGTTTAGATAATAAAAAACAAATCTGCCTTTAACGACAGATTTGTTATTTCTAATACAAGTTAACATTCAATTATATATGCATCTTTTTATTCAACTCATTTTTGATATTATCTCCCTGAAAAATAAATATAGCCACCAAAAATATGATGCTGAATGTAACACATATGATTGATGGGTAAAAATTGTTTACCCAATCAAATATAATAAAAAGAATCGGAATGATGCCAAGCAGACAATCTATTAACGCATAGGTAATATAATCCCTGACACTGAGTTTCAAAATTTTGGCTGTAATATACATAATAAATATTACCGCAATATATAAAACCGGTAAAACAAAATCCAATGACCAGCCCCGCCAGCCGGTTAACCAGTCCCAAAAAACGCAAAGCAAGGACGCAATAGTTACCTGCCACATGATAGTTTTTGGTATATCATACCTTTTTCGAAAAATAAGAACCAAACTTAACCACATACTAAGAATCCCGAATAAAACAAATATAGGCCAATCAGTGTAAGTGGGAATAATCATGCGAATCACAAAACTGGCAAACGCAGTGGCAAAAGAGACGAAAACCATGATGCGAATTGCCATATGCCTTTCAAAGGTGGGTTGTATGCGGGGAAATATTTCGTTTTGCCCGTTAACAAGATTACCGGACAGAAGAGTATTCCCGCATAAAACACATTTTTCATTTTCCCCACGAATCTGAACATGACAGTTATTACAATATTGCATTTATCTCTTCCTCTCTTTTAGAGATTGGACGTAATTTCGATCTCAATACCCTGGTCTGAAAGAAGCTTAAAAAACGTTCGTTGTATGTCAGTATCCCGAAATGGTGATGTAAAACTAACAACCATTCTATCGCCATAAGAACAAAACGTTATTTGCGGTCTCCTCGCGCTGGTACAAACGCTAAACTGACGAATATTAGAATTAAATTCCGAAGGCATGGAAATTTGCCCGATATTAGATATAGTCGAAGTGATCCGTCTGTACGATAATTTAGCGCCAATACGAATGAAAATGTCTTTCAAAGGCAACGGAATTACCCTGATAACAGGATTTTGTTCCATAAACATTAGTTGATTGACTTGTTTATTAAAACTTTCTTGCGTCAGGCCAATTCGAAAGTTATCGCTTATTACTTTAATTACATCCTGCAAATCATTAGTGCCTTTGGCAAAACAATAACCTACATTCATGGTACTGAAGAAGTTTCTTGCTGTCTCCGACTCAAAATAATTTCGCAGATTGATAGGCACGGACAAAACCACCGGATGTTCTCTTTTACTGGCTGGCATTTCTTTATAAATAGAATAAATAAATAATGATGCGATATATATCGTCAACGTCGTATTATACTGATGAGCCTGTCCCAAAACGGCCTTTACGGACATGGCGCCTTCGATCAGCTTTATCCTGTTTTCTTCTAACCTGGTCCCTCCGATCTGATAGGCACTGATCTTTCTGGCAATCATATTATTAAATATGTTGCCATTTAATAAATTGTCACCGATAAAATGTTTGCCGAAGCTGTCATCCATCTGCCCGCTAAATGAAGTACTATCGGAAGACGTATCGGCATATGCCTCCTTATATCTGAGAATCAAATATTGGTTTACCATGAATTGCATAAACCAAAGAGCACCGGTACCATCTGCAAGAGCATGAAACACTTCAAAATTAATTCGATTGCGATAATAAAATACCCGAAATAATAGATTGTATTTATTCCCCACATATATAGGAGCGCATACCGGTTTTGATTCTATTTGAATCAGAGGTTTTATATCACTGGAATCAAGATAATACCAAAAAGCTCCCTTCCTTAAGACAGATTTGTAGAGAGGGAAATTTTCAATTGTTATATCTAACGCTCTTTGTAAAATATTAGGCTCTACCGCTTCATAAAGTTCACAGGCAAATCTAATTACCTTGGGATCTCTCTCGTTACATGTTGCCGGAAATATTTTTGAAGCATTATCAAGCCTTGTCCACTCGGTTTCTTTTTGCTTCATATTTACCCCTCAGAATTTTCGTTATCTCTTAAAAAATCATTAATTATTTCATAACATCTTATTACCGCCAGCGATCTTTTCGGTAAAGTAAAGAAACCATGATAGGATTTAGACATTCTATATACTCTGACATCATTGGCAAATTGTTTGAGCTTCATGCCGTAGGCCTCGCCTTCATCCCTTAACGAGTCATATTCAGCGGTTATAATCAATGTCTGGGGTTGATTAGAAAGATCATGTGCCAATATCGGCGCTACATAAGGACTCGATTTATCCTTTTCATTCTGTACATATAGATCCATATAATCTTGTACCCGCTTTGACGTTAATATTCTGTCAGCATCACTTTCATTTACAGAAGGGAAAGGTGATTTTTCGCTATGATCATTGTAGGTGGCGGGATATATTAATATCTGCTTGCAAGGTATAAATTGACCGCGGTCTCTGGCCATCAGCGAAACTGCTGCCGCTAAATTGCCGCCGGCGCTGTCGCCAATCAAGGTAATATTTTCTTGACAACAGCCCAGCAAATCCATGTTCATAAATATTTCTTTCGTAACATAATAACAATCCTCTATACCGGCCGGGAAAGGATACTCGGGAGCCAGCCGGTAATCGACAGATATCACGATGTGCTTTGTTTGCTCCGCCATATTGGCGCATACTCTGGTATAGGAATCAATATTTCCCGTAACCCAGCCGCCGCCGTGAAAAAAAATCAATATTTTTGAGCTTTCACCATTGGGAGGATAAAAAACACGAACGGGAATCTCCCTGTCTTCAAGCATTATTTTTTGATCAAGAGTATTATAACGGGGTTGAAAAAGCAGATCAAAAGCATTGCGCAGTTTCCGATAAATTTTATAATGCTTCTTGATATTGATATAGGAAAAGGATATTAACCGTAAAATTGCTGTTAGTAAGCGATTCATAGGGTTGCCATCCTTTCTTAAAAAATATGTATCATTATAATATATTATAATGCACATACCGGTTGATTATATGCTGAAAGAAAGTTTGCCGCAAACATCTGTTTAAAATGATTTTTTATGTATGATTAGCAAAACGATTACTCTGCAGTTATATACTTATTGACGATCGTCTGCAATGTGCCGTCTTCTTTGAGAGCGGTCAAAGCATCATTGATTCTACTTTTCAGCTCTTTATTAGCTTTGGAAATCGCGATAGCGTAATCCTCAGCGGAATAATCCTCATTAAGAATAACCAATCCCTTATATTCCAAGACAAGCGCTTTAGCCGGCTCCCTGTCAATAACTATCGCATTAACCTTACCCTTTTGCAGAGCCCGCGCAGCAGCGGCACCATTTGCAAAACTTTGGACATTGGCATTGGGATAATCACTTTTGACATACAGTTCACCGATAGTATTTTTGATAACTGCCACAGATTTATCGGCCAAATTTTCCGGTCCGGTAATATCGGAACCTAAACGCGTAATAATTACCTGTATGGAATTAGCATATGTATCGGAAAAGTTAACATTGTTCGACCATTCCTCCGTGGGCATGATAGCTGCCATGCCTATATCCGCTTTGCCATTCTTCACAGAAGATAGGATTGAGGCAAAAGCCATATTTTCAATCTTTAAATCCATGCCCAGATAATTGGCAACAGCCCGAGCAACGTCCACATCAATACCGATTATGGCGTCATCGTCACTATAATACACATAAGGCGGTGTTTTTGCCTCTGTTGCCATAACCAAAACGTTTTTAGTGGCGTCTTGGGTAGCCTGTTCCGTTTCCGTATCTTTGTCAGAACAGGCTACTAATACTATCATCATCAATATAATCAGAACTAAAATACTTAACTTGGTTGTTTTATTCATATAGTATAATCCCCCAGTATCTAGAGACACTTATGGTTATTATAATACACAAATCAAATATAATAAATAAAAATCGCAAAATTACTGAATTTAAGCAAAAAAAATAGTACGCTTAAGCATACTATTTTTATAACTGATAGGATATTTTATTTATTCCCGGAAATTATCACGTCCAACAACAAACTCCCGCAAAATATCGCTTTGGCGAAACATTTGGCATATAACCAACCCAATAAAACTTACTACTACCCATAATAACGAATACTCGAGACAAATCTGACCTAATAAATCATATTTGTATTTTGAATAATCCCAAACATGCCAACCCAGTCCAATATTGACAATGCAGCCGACGACCATTTCTACGGCTGTAATTTCCGCAGCGCCAATCACACATTTTGTAATTAAAGGTATTTCGGCATGCGCAGATAAAAAATACAACAGTAATAAACAAAAACCTCCGGCCAGCGCCATTGTCCAATGACTATAACCACGCCAGAGAATTTCCAGCGAATAATAACCTATGCCGCCAACTGCATAGACCGCAAAATATTCTTTATATCTTTCTTTGATGTTCATTGCAATACCAAACCTTAGTTGATATAAGCTTAGTATCTGCTATGACTCATCATCGAAATGCTGTTACAATTTGTAAAAAAGAACGCTTTCTATAGCGTTCTCATAGGCTAGCTGCCCGTTGTTTAATATTGGGTTAATTATTAAACTATTGGAAAAAATAAAGCCTGCCACCGGAAGGCAAAAACTACTAACAGGAACAAATAAAATGCGCCCCTGTCTGATAAGCTGCTATTGAGTCTTTTTCCAGTCCCGGCTTAGCGTCAAAATCATCGGCAAAGTGTTCGATCAGAGCATTTTCTACAGCATACATCGTCAACACTTCTTCCATCAAATGAGGCAACGTTCCCAAAGCAACCAGATTAAATAACTCAGGCGTTCCCAGTTCTGTAACTGCCTTAGTGACCGGTATCGAAAAAACTTTTGCCGCTTTTTCCTCATAAATTTCCAGTTTATCGCTATCCATTTCTCCGTCATGGACGTAAACGCTCATATAGCCTACTGCCGCATCAAGCTCATCTATCACCTGATCGTTAAAGGCTGCCACAATATCGGCTTCGCCTTCCTCCACGCTGCTATCAGCTTCAATTTCCAATTTTGAGATTACCATAGCGCCGTCGGCAGTATCCAACTGCCGATGCGAGACTTTTGCCGCAAATCCTTCCGCTTGCACGGCCGCCACTAAAATATCGCTGATTACTTGAATATTATCGGCAACCGCACCGCCGACAATTACTGTAAAAGCATTTCCCATAATGCCTCCCATGTGGTATAATTTGCACAGTTAGTATTATAATCAATTCAATAATAAAATTCAAGAGGTGATCAGATGTATAAAGTATGCTGCGGCGAGGGCCGCTATCAGGTAACAATATCGGCTATTACCACAGACGAAGGTATAGCCGTTGTCATCACCGGTGGCACCAAAAGCCATGTAGGCGCCGTAGTGCTCAGTTCTCCCCGTTCCAGCCTTAAAGATAATAGTGCAAGCTGTGATAGCTGGATTATACCTCTGCCCACTCACAAAGATGATATCATTGCCAAAGAAATAGCGGAATCTTTCTGCCGCCAACTTAAAGTGCCTGTATCGGTTACCGCGGGTGTGCATATTGATAACGCCAGCGGCGACGAACTGATGTTGCTGCGCCAAAACTGTCAAAACGCCGGTAAGCAATTACTGGATCTATTATGCCAATAACAAGAATAGCTTATTTAAACAAAACAAATATAACCGCCGATCGGCGGTTATATTTGTTTAAAACGTCATTATATTCGCCCTTCATCCATCATGCCAAAGCATTCGGTAAAAAATATTTGATAATAGACATCAAATTGTTCCGCAACTTCATCAAGCGCTTCGTTCATTATTTGCGACATAAGCATTGACTCACATACCGCGCGCACATTAACAATCACGCGAAGATTACCATATTCTTTAATAATTATTTTGTCAAACTCGATATCATAATCGATACCCAGTAATGATGCTTTGGCAAAATCATTCTCATTGCCGATGGCAAAAATCTTCAGATGGGGTATGTTACGGTTATTTTCCGCTACTTTTCGGCGCACTATCTCAATAAACGTACTGATAAACGCATTACCGTTAAAAGTTTTGCCGTCGCCGGTTTTGACAAAGAATTGCCGGTTGTACCAACTCATCTTTTTTTCCGCCTCGATAAATTCTGCACCGCCGTAACCGACATCAATAACTTTTAGTTTTGATTGATAAGACATCAGATAATCAGCAACTTCACCAATGCCAATTTTGTCTTTGGCAGAAATAGCAAATACCGGTACATCCATACATACAGAATTTAGTAAATCCAGATACATATTGATTTCCGCATCACTAAGCAGGTCGATTTTGTTCAAAACAACCACATCCGCTTCCACTAGCTGAGCATTAAGCAGGTAGATCATATCCTTCGGCAGGTTAAGCCGCGCTTTTTCCGGCATGATCATCCGCAGCCTTTCCGGATCGGTAATTACTAATAAAGGCGCCAATTCAAACTCATCCGGATATTGCTCATTTAGCTTATGATAGACATGATCGAGCGCGCCCACACCGCAGCCGGGAATATCGGACATGACCAACTGCACTTTCTCCATATCCCGCAGCTTGCGCAATTTATCAACAAGTGTTTGCGTCTGATAACAAATACAACCTCCGGCAATCTCCGTTACCGACAAACCTGTTGTGTCGGTATATTTGGCGTCAACGATATTTTTGGAGCCCAAATCATTGGCTATCATTGCCGCTTTGCCGCCATGCTCATTGATATATTCAGTTAAAGCGATCATACTGGTGGTTTTACCGGAGCCTAAGAACCCGCTGACCACCATAAACTTATTTCTGGTTACCATAGCCTCAACCTCATACTTGATGATTTTTACACATTAGTCGATTAAACGTTATTTGTCATCCCCGTCCTCGTGATGATGTCCGTCACATTCTTCATAAATACCGGCTTTTTCCTTTTCCTGCAATTCCTGATAGGCCTTCTCACCCTGACAGCCCTCACCGCCAACAAAATCTCTGATGATCGGCAGTTTATATCTTTCCATCAGATCAACTGCCTCAATCGCAGTATAGCCGCTACCCAAGAAGCGGCTGACACAGTTCCCTGATATAATCCCGAAGGCCTCCATCTCGATCTCACCGCAGATGATCGCTTCGCAGTCCCACTTGACGGTTTGCTCGGCAAAAAACACATCACGCTTATCATCCTGACTTTGGATAGTATTGACAATAACCATTTTATCCACATCGACTATCAGCAAATAACGAGCCTGAATCAGCTCATCTGGTATCATGTGATCTTCAATGTTTGATACTGCAACAGAAACTTTCATATTTTTCCCTCCGATATGTTTAATTTTAGTTGTCTTTTGATAGTGCCGTTGGTTGTAAAACCGCCGCCACAATTTAACTTTATTTGCATATCCAAATTATCCTTGAGATACCTTTCGATATCCGTAAGCAATGCCCCTTCAACAAGCAAAGCTTCCACCAACAGCGTCCATTCTCCTTTATCACTGGTCAAACTCGCTGTATAATCCATGACCTCCGGATGCAAATAGAGAATTTCATCCAGCTGATTAATAGATATAGTCTTGCCTTCTCCAAGGCCGATAATATTAGTATAGCGACCCTCTATCTTACCCAGCCTTTTTAGGCCGCTGCCACAGGGACAGGGGTTAGCGATGATCCGGGAAATATCACCGATTCGATATCTGATCAACGGCATCGCCTGCCGGTTAAGGGTAGTAAATACTACTTCTCCCCTTTGACCGTCCGGCTTTTGTTTACCTGTTACCGGGTCTATGATCTCAAACAACAAATCGCCATGACGCAGATGATAACCGCTATGAGCGCCGCATTCCACTCCGCCGCCCAGACCGCTTTCTGTCATACCATAGTGAGCATAAACTTCGCAATGCCAAATATCAGCCAAGCGCATACTGATAGCATCGGGGATAAAATCGGCGCTAAGCAGTACAACCGCTGGCCGCATTTGCGGCGCAAGACTAGCCAGTCTCAGCATCTGCCCCGGGATACCCACCAAACAATCGGGAGCCAGCTGTTGCATCACCGCGGCGGCATCATCATAATCGAAGATTGCTCCGTAACGATAAGGCTTGGCGCCAATCCGCTCCAAACCTCTGGCCAAGAGGTCGCCGATACCGTCGGGCTTGTCGCAAGGCATACAGATCATCAACCGCTCATCCTCGCCGGTCATGGTCGCCATGCCGTTGGCAAAAAAGTCAACAGTTAATTCCAGGTCGTCTTGGGAAAAGAATACCCTTTTAGGCGCGGACGTGCTACCGGAACTGGTAAGCGTAACGATTCGTTTGATTTGGCTTTGATCCAGACAAACCATCTGGTTTCCCTGCCGCGTAATATCTTCCGCGCCTATTAACGGCAAACCGCCAATATCATCAATACTGTTGAGGGATGATATATCAATATTTTCATACAGTTTCCGATAGAATGGGCTGCGTTCCTGAGCATAGCCGATGATTTGCCGCAGCTTTTCCGTCTGATATTGCTCCATATTACTTTGATTGAGCTTTTCACCAAGACCAGTTCTTTCGGCAATCCATTTATCGATTGATTTAATATCACTCATACTTTATTACTTTCCGGCCACCATCAGCGCATAGCCGATTTTGACCTGTTGCAAGCTGCAAACATCCAAACCCAGACTTTGATATGCCGCTTGCAGACCTAAATCAAATATCATTTGTCCCAGCATTTGTATAAGACAGTCACTTTGATCTGCAAACGATATAACCGTAAACCCACAATCTTCCAATATAGAAATATTTTGTTCACGGGTGTAAATATTTCTCAACATACCCTGCCCTTGAGCAACCGGCATATGAGATCGGACATAAACATCGCTGATCAACAGCTTGCCACCGGGTTTAAGAACACGAGATACTTCTGCCAGCGTAATAAAGGGCTGGTCAAATAAAGATATCACGCATTCCAACAAGATACAATCAAAAAAACTATCATCAAAAGGTAACTGCTCCGCCTGAGCATTATAAAACAAGAGAGCAGGATAATTCCTCTTGGCTTCGGCACAAAGCTCTTGATCCGCTTCGATACCAAAGCAAGAGCAGTCATACCGCTCTTTAATATAAGCTAAACTTTCCCCCCTGCCGCAGCCGATATCTAATACTCTACGTTCGGGGTCGAGATGACAATGCGATATCAGCTTTGCTGTCAGTTCCAGCCCACCGGGCCGCAATTGACATATCGGACAATTCATATATTCTCCTTTTTCACGCCGGTCAGATAACGGGCGCAAAAGGGCATAAACCTGCCGTCTTGATAAACATGAAGACTGCATTGTCGCAACCGCTCAATATTCAGATTATAGCAATCCTGAAAAACCATACCGCTAAGAGTAAAAGCATGGGAACGAGCACGGCTGAGGAAAGCATCAAAACCGTCCTGTACCGCCGGTGTTTGCTCCGGTTTTGGTTTCTGCCAGTGACTGCCAACATATTGCCTGTTTTTCTCTGCTGTAGTTTTGCTACAGCAGCATTGATTATCTCTATAAGTTAGCGGTTCCAGCCCGCCATACGGCAGCACAATAAAGGAACCATGAAAACCGCAAAGCGGATGGTCACAATGAGAGGGAGACAGATTCTTCAGAGAAACCAGTTCGTTTGTCTGCCCTTGAATATCAGTCACCAACTGGTCTAAGGTATATCTATCCTCATCCATGGGAGCTGACGGATAGCGGCCGAAATATGAAACCGGCTGAAAATGCACTCCGCGTACCGTCGGCGAATTGGCTATCGCCAAACGGATTATATCGCCGATATTATCGGTATTGACGCCCGGTACCAATGTCGGCACCAGCGTTACGCCGATATTGTTAGCGCCGCAATTGGCAATCGCCTTGAGTTTTTTGGACAACAGCGATTCTCCCCGCAGTTGGATATTAATATCATCGTTGGTACCATCAAACTGCATAAAGACAAAGTCCAACCCCGCCTCAGCCAAATCTGCTACAAAGGCTTGGTCATCCGCCAATCGCAGGCCATTACTGTTGAGTTGGACATAAGCACAACCGGCGTCTTTAGCGTAACGGACTATTTGCGGCAGATCGTCGCGACAAGTAGGCTCTCCGCCGGATAATTGCAGTAGTGGACGCCCATTTGCCGCTATCGCATCAATATCCCTGTAAATTTGCTGCAAGCTAAGTGTTTGCGAGCCGTCCGGATCGGCAAAACAGATTGGACAATGCAGATTGCATTGGCCGGTAATCTCATAGAGAACACAGCAAGTCCCCTGTTGATGGTTAGCACAAATACCGCAATCATCGGGACAATGGATTTCTTCTCGTTTACCTATTGGTTCCACACAGCCGATCCACTCTCGGAAATCCAACCTATTGCGCCAAACCACAGCAGAAAAATTGCCATGCTCCGGACACTCTTTAGTCAAATATATACCGTCATTACGGTTTTCCAGCAACGCCGGTAGCCTTTTGAGACAAATGGGGCAAACGCTGTATGTGTGCCGGATTATCGTTTCATTCATAAATATCTTCTCAGTTAAATAATTTCGTCGAGAACAGCCAGCGCGTCTAAAACATACTGGGGGCATAAAGTATACAATTTGCCAGAAGCAAAAGCTTTATCCAGATCCCCTTCTTTGGAAAAATCATAGCCGCAAAGCTCGCGGCAAATAGTCGAGTCGCAGCGTTCAGTAAATTTCTTATGGAATTCCGTAACTTTCGCCATCAGCTTGGCTTTGGTTTCCATATCACCAATTTGATAATGGCCGTATTTGAGGCCGATCACCAACATAGCCCCGGCCACAGCACCACAGGTATCGCCGCGGAACATGCCGCCGCCCAGAGCTGCCGCCATGCGGGCCGCCTCTTCCTGATCGTAACCCAGTTCTTCGGCCCATTGCATAAACACTACCTGCGAGCAATCGATACCACCCTTAAAATAACGGACAATTTCTTCTTCGCTAATATTATGCATACTGTACCCCCCAATACATATTTTTAATTAGTATTGCAGCAAAAAATTACTTATCTTCCAAACTTGTCTCTACCTCAGCCATTTTACCTTCGACTAAGTCTTCCGGTATATAGACCATACCGCATTCGGGGCATCTTAAAGCATCGGTGTGAAAAAATTGGTTCAAATAGTCAAAATCCACCCTCTTCATTTCCAGCGGTTTTTGACATTTGCAGCAAATTATTTGCGTTGACTCAGACATATTAAATCAATCCTTTTTTACTTAATCACCGGCTGGTTATACTGTAAACTTCATCCTATGGCTATAGACTTTATGCAGCTTGTATTTACCCTCATCATCCTGAGAGTACCTGACCCAGCAGGTAAATTCACCTTCAATATAACTGCTGATATAGGTGTTATCCTGCGGGTCAAACATTTTTTCGTTTGATTCTTCCGCATGAGCAATAGCAGCGCGTACCGTGGTCTCGGAGATCATTTGTTCCTCCATTTTCTGCACCAGCTCCGGAGGAATATCTAATTGCAGGTCTTCACCGGGTAAAACGGGAATTTGATAATCAATATTCCAATATTGTTTAAGCAAATCCTGCTTTAATTTGAGGCTGTTGTCGCGTCTTTCTTTAATGTTCGGCACTTGACGTGAACCATCGTCCAGACCGAAAACAACGTCCAGAATATGCAGGCAACGTTTGCCTTTTGCCGCAAATACGTCGCGACAATTAGCACAATAAACTATATACGGCAGATCTGCCGCTTCAATGCGGTTAGTGACTATTTTATCAAACAGCTCCTTGTTGGCCGCCTGGATATGGCCGCCCCAACCGCAGCATTTTGCTTTTTCATCATGAAACTGTAATTCATTAAGCTTGATACCGGCATCAGTGGCCAAGGATCTGACACTAGTCCTCATCTGTGAATTTTCTCTGGCCTTGCAAGGATCAAATACCGCCGCTTCTTCCACAAAAGGTTTTCCCTTTTGATGGGGTTTTTGCTTGATCATTTCGTATAAGGAAACGATATTGGCCTCCGGTATAAATTGCTGCCAAACTCTCGCACAGGTCGCGCAGGCAAATATCACTACCGGCTGGCCCAGCTTTTCCCATTCATTTCTGATTTTTTCAATAATTTTTTGATGCTTTTCTTCCTCGCCGGCCCAATAAGCTGGCGCGCCGCAACAGCTGAGCATTAAGCCAACGTCGGAGTTTAGCTGTTGTGTCAACAAAGCATATGATTCTTTTGTATAGTCGGGATTGGAAGCACCCAACTGACAGCCGGGGAAAAAAGCAAAAGAACAAGTCTCATGACCCTCCGGCGCCAAAAAAGCCGAGCCCTCATTGATTGCCGTGTCCATCTGCCGCAACCAAAAATCATGGAAAGCTTTTGGATAGTTGCCATGCTCCACCCTGTCCCGTCTAGCAAATAAAACCAAATCGCTGATATCAACAGCCGTCGGGCAGCCTGTTTTACACAAACCGCACATATTACAGGAGCTGATTTCCCTGGTTATAACTCTGCTGGAAAATCCTTCCATTACCAGTGAATCCTTGTAAACGTCATTTGCCATCCGGGAGGGAATCTTATGGTAAGAGTCGAGCATCTCGCATGTTTCCAGACAATTCTTACAGTCGCATCGGAAACAACGCTTGGCTTCGGCAATCGCTTCCTCAGCGGTATAACCGTCCGCATTGCTCATGAGTGCAAGATCCGCAGGTTCTTTGTTTTCAACATTGATATATCTGTCGGATTTCTCAATCGGGTACTCGTCAACATATTCGTATACGGTACCGGTCGGTAAAAATTTCTCGATCTGCCGCGATATGATAGCGCCATGATCAATGGATTGCAGCAAACCGACACCGACCAGCATGCCCCCCATGAAAACGCCATGTTTGGCAGTTGCAAAAGTCTTTGGATTCCAGCTATCCAACAAGCCGAAATCATCTCCGCCTTTGCCTGTCGCCAGATAAATAGCACCAAATTCAGGCATATCGAGAGACTCTATACGCGTATTGAAACGGAAATCGACTTTTTCCTTAGCAAACTGCCGTTTAATATCTTCAAGGAACAATTCTGCTTTCGGGTGGTCGCGGAGAATGCCGCCGTAACCATCATTGCTATCAAATACTGTAACCTGGAATTTTTTCACCGACAGCCTTAAAGCGCAAGCCAGGCCGCTGAGACCGGCGCCGACGATAGCGATTTTATTAGGCTTGGCGGGAATATTATAAGAAATAGCCTCTTTGGATTTTACATATCGCAAACAGGCCTTTTCTAACTCGCAAATATTAATTGGATCACCGCATAACTTACGGGCACAATGCTCCTGGCATGAATGTTCGCAAAGTTCAACCACTATATCCGGAAATATAAAACCGTCCCGTAATACTCTGTAAGCAGAAGTCCAACTGCCTCTTTGTACTTTTTCGATAAAAGAACGGATGTCCAGATGAAGCGGACAGGCATAACTGCATGAGGCAAATTCACCGCTAAAACATCCTTTGGTAAACGCCTGTGCTGCACCTTCAATCATTTATAACACCTACCCTTTATTATGCTGCTGATTTACTGAGGATATAAAAGAGCGCGGGGACACCGCACGGCAGTGTCCCCGCGCCGTTAAACAAATTAAACGGGATTATTGACGCAGTTTTCCAATTCTTCAAGGAAATCGGAACCAAGGAAGTATCTCTCAGGTTTGATTTCTTCGCCGCGTTTTTTGGCTTCCATAGCAGCCTTGACCTTTTCAGGAAGGCAAGGCAGCTCATAGACGCGAGCGCCGGTAGCATTGGCAATAGCATTAACTACTGCCATATGATTACTGGCCTGGAAGTTTTCGGAGCAACCGGAAGAGCCGAACGGACCGCGCGGACGAGGATTCTCAATATAGATAATATTAAAGTCATCCGGAATATCCTCAATTTCAGGAATACCGCAAGCAACAATATTAGTATGCTTATCTATATCGAAATAATTCTCGGAAAGCGCATAGCCGATGCTATGATCGATACCGCCGTAAGCCTGGCCGTCAACAGCCAGCTTATTACCAAGCACGCCGATGTCGGCAACAGCCGTAAAGCGCAAGACCTTGGTCTTGCCGGTGGCAGGATCAACTTCGACTTCAGCTAAATTGAGGCAGTACATATAAGTCACGCTCTTGTCGTTAGCGCCGTTATTGGGGTCCATTTCAATAATATTTTCATTTTGCATATCGTGACGGCCGATATACTTGGTCGGTATATTCTCGGCAACCATTTCCTGATAGGTGCGGTAAGTGCCGTCAGATTTTCTCATGGCATCCATCAGCTGATTTGCCGCATTGATTGTCGCCATGCCGGCCATTAAGTGCGAACGGCTGGCAGCCGCCATGCCGGTGTCTGGGCAAGTTTTGGTGTCGCCCATGACCAGTTTTACCTGTCCGTCTTTAACTCCCAACGGCTCAAGAGCTTTCATGGCATGGGTCAATGCGCCGATGTCGCCGCCCTGGCCGACGTCTTCCCAAGTGCTGAAGTGAGTGAAAGTACCGTCAGCATTCAATTCCAACGCTACTTCGGCAACGTCGATAATGCCAAATCCTACGTGGAAACCGCCGCAGCCGATACCTACGCCGCGCAATTTACCTTCGGCACGGGCTTTTTCCGCCTCGGCCTTATATTCCTCATAAATCGGACGCGCTTTATCAAATATCTCAACATACGGATATTCACGATAGGGGAAACAGTTGATGGTGGTATCGCCGGGCTTAGCCAAGTTGATATAACGGAATTCGAAAGGATCAATACCAACTTTTTCCGCCAGCATATCCATCAAAGCTTCGGAATGGCAATAGGCCTGGGTAGAACCGAAACCGCGGTAAGCGATACCCTGACTATGGTTAGAGGTGATCGCACGGCCTAAGGCCTTGACATTGGGGATCGAATAGCCGTGATAGGGGAATCTGCAGAAAGAACCCATTTCAACGGCGGCCAAAATGCCGTAAGCGCCGTGGTCAACAGCCGTCTCAAATTCGGTGGCCAGCAGCTTACCATTCTTATCGCAGCACAAACGCGCGTTATGGTAACCGGAAGGTCTCTTGCCGCTGACATGCATGTGTTCTTCATAAGACAATGTCAGAGTGACCGGCATATCCAGCGCCATCACTGCTGCCGCGGCTACCGCATAGGTAGCGGAGAAGCAGGAATAACCAAAGCTGCCACCGATCGGATTGAGGATGATGCGGATTTTATCCATCGGAACGCCGATGGCCGGCGACATCAGAAACACGCTGTTGGCTGTACCCTGAGATTTACATTGAACGGTCATCATGCCGTCGGAATCCCAATAAGCCTGCATGGTGTCGGGCTCGATCGGCAGATGCGGTTGATGCTGGGCATAGAAACTGCCTTCAACAACATAATCGGCTTTTTCGAAAATCGCCTCGGTGTCTTCGCCCTTGAATACGGGTTGTACGATATGCAGATTGGGAACGCCTTCGAAAATTTCCAAAGCATCCGGCGCCGTAGACTCGGGAGCCGTCATATAAGCAGGCAAAATTTCCAGATTCTGCTTGACCATCTTGGCTGCTGCTCTGGCATGTTCTTCGGTATCGGCCGCAACGACAGCCACGACTTCACCGCGTTTTTTAATATCTTTGTCGCAGATAACATTAGTATAGTTATCGCCTCTGCTTCTGCCATGCCAGTCGCCGTTCGGCAATTTATTGGTGCCTTTGATATCTTTGGCAGTCAGAACTTTAATCACGCCAGGCATTTTTTCGGCTTCTTCAGTATCAATACTGATGATATTGGCATGGACTTCCTTGGAAAGTACCAACGCCAGATGCGCGGTTCCTCCCGGCATCTTAAACTTGATGTCATCGCCGTAATCGGCCAAACCGGTAACTTTGGCCAGACCGCTGGGACGCGGACGGCTGGAACCGTAAATCGGCTGACTATAATCATAGGTGATCTCTTCCATAGTCGCTTCGCCGCGCATAACTTTGGCAGCCGCCATCACGGCGTCGGTGATTTGTTTATAGCCGGTGCAGCGGCAGACATTATGATGTTTTTGGAACCAGGCGCGAACTTCTTCACGAGTCGGACTGGGATTTTCCTGCAATAACTGGTAAGCGGAAACAATAAAGCCAGGCGTGCAGAAACCGCATTGTAAAGCGCCAAAATACAACCAGGCCTGTTGCAGCGGATGCAGATGTTCCGCAGTGCCGAAACCTTCGATAGTTGTGATAGACGCACCCTCGGGAACGTTCTTCATTTTTTTGGTGCATGCTCTGATAACTTTTCCGTCTAATATAACTGAGCAGGCGCCGCAGACACCGATTGCGCAACCGATCTTGGTACCGGTCAAGCCCCAACGGCGTAATGCTACTGCCAGATTATCTTTTTCCGGCTCGTAGGTAAGGTATCTTTCCACGCCATTGATGATTAACGTTTTTCTTTCTAATTGTCGCATTTCTCTCATCCTTTCATGACTGGTATTTCAAAGTAATATTATGGCATAATTTAAATCGCTCTATTACGCCAATGGGAAACCTGATTGGAATATCCCCCCAAAAATCAAATCACCTCCATTTTAAAGATATAAATACTTAAAACCTTGGATTTTGAAAAACTTGGGCAGAATTTTTTCTCGCTAAAAATAACAGAAAATCATGTTGAAAAATCATCCGGTGATTTATTCAGACTGCACTTTCATTGAGATATTTTTGTGAGACCAAAAAACAAAATATTAAATAAGAATAACCATCTTATGCTTCGATTTTAATGTAATTAATCATAACTATTTTGACAGATTCTCCTACTATTTAATTATTCAGCATCAATCTTAGTCTAAATCATTATTTAAGAAAAGTCTAACAGTCTAATGCTTTAACCCCACAAAGATACTTTGTTGATTGAAAATAATTTTGTACCTATAAATTTTTTCTTTATATGTCACTGTATTTTTCTGTGCCGCTACAATTTTATGCTTATAGCCATGTCAGATAATGACAAAAGTATATTTACGTTCTTGTAATTAGATATTTAGTACGTTATAATAAAGCTGATAAAAAATACTGTAAAAGATATATGAGGAAGTATTGATAGTGTATCTTCGGACGCATATATTTGGGAAGTATTAATAATGAATGAACAGCAATTAAAACAATTCCTGTATATAGCTAAATTCCAAAACATTTCAAAAGCCGCTAAAAAACTGTTTATGTCACAACAGACATTAAGTCAGTCTTTGCAGAATTTTGAAAAAGAGTTGGGTGTAGCTTTATTTATACGCAATAAAAACGGCGTAGTATTAACGGAAGTTGGCAGAAAAATCCTTCCGCAAAGCGAGCTGCTTCTAAACCATATCGAAGAATATTTTAATTTTGTCAAGGAACAGATTAAAACCAATAACTCGAGAACAACCATTGCCATAGAAGAAGAATGTTTACTTACTTCGATCCCTTCGGACTTAATGCTTTATGCTGCAAATGCCAATATTGATTTACATGTGGAAAATTCCTTAGGTTTGTGTCTCAACGCTTTAGCTGATAAATCAATCAATATCGCTTATTGCTACCGACCAGCCGAACTATACAATTTCAGCTATATTCCAGTAGTAAAAGAGGTGCCGATCGTGATGCTCAGCGAGCATCACCCCCTTGTTGCCAAGGAGACCCTGACTATCGCGGATATTAAAAACGAAGGATTACTATTACCAAAGTTTAACTACTCATCTTTTACAAATTCATTGGTTAAAGCTTATGCCAAAGAGTCAGCCTATCCGATTTATGCTTTTGAATCGCCGGATATCGCTACTCTGATTCAAATGGTTCGCTCCAATGTAGGCATTAAGATCTCGCCAACCTACGCGCTCGAACATTTCTCCTTGGATGGCATTGTTATTCGACCCCTAAAAACGGAAAATTTTCTCATTGAAGTAGGTTTTCTGATTAATTCTTATCAAGACCTTAACGCCAATGAGATTCATTTTATTAACTTACTGCTGTCCCATTATAATTCTGAACTATCAATAATTTCCGAGGATAACGAAAATACACTGGAGCATTACTAAAATCAAACATCCATCGTTAGCAGGATGACCTGCATGCAAATAGACAAAAACCAATTGTCTTTCTACAGTATAGAATGCATTCATACATTTCTGCCTACTATGAATGACAATGCTTTCTTGACTGTGTTTTATTGTGCACAAATATCCATAATAAATAACAAAATTCACTACGAAAAGAGAGCGCATGCCAATGGACACTTCAGAATTAATTTGTAAAGTAAATGAACTGCAATCGGAAGGACTTTGTTGTTCCCAAATCGTTGTGAAATTACTTACCGAAGATTATTCTCTTTATGAAAATGAGATGTTGATCGAAGCTATGAGCGCTTTGGGATACGGTTTGCACAGCAAAAAGATTTGCGGTGCATTAACCGGTTGCGCCTGTGCTCTAGCCGTATGCAACGAAGAAAAGCCTTATACTAAGCTGCTTATCAAAGAGCTGGTGTATTGGTTTGAAAACGAATTCGGCAGCAGCGAATGCAATACCATACTGAACGGGAAAACGCAGAATTTGCAATTATGCACCAATATCGTAGCTCAATCAATCAATAAGTGCTTTGAATTATTGGCAAAATTAGAAGCAAACGTCGTTTCCCAGTAAAAGGAAAATTTATTAAATGAATAGCTGTAATATTAGAGATATATATTTGCTGCGTCATACCGATCCGCAAAATTTTAGTCCGGATAAGCAAAGATGCTGCATCGGAGTCAGCACAGATATTTCATTGAGCGAATCCGGCAAAGAGCAGGCGTACAAATTACATAAATTTTTTGCAGACAAAGATTTCGATCAGGTATTTTCCAGCCCAATGAAACGTTGTCGGGAAACTGCCCAAATAATTGCCGGCAATAAACAAATTATCATTGTAGAACAACTAAAAGAAATTGAAATGGGCAGATGGGAAGGATTGTCTTTCGAGGAAATACGCAGTCAGTATCCGGAAATATACGATGCCCGAGGTAAAGATATTTTACATGTGGCACCTCCCGGCGGCGAACCTTTTATCGATTGCGCAACCCGCGCCAAGAAAGCTTTTAAAAATATCCTTGCATCAACAACAAAAAATATTATAATTGTCTCCCATGCGGGAGTAAACCGCACGATTCTTTCCGAAATTTGTGGATTACCTCTTTCGGAATTGCTACAAATTCCCCAGAAATATGGCTGTATCAATCATTTATTACAGGATCAAAACGGAAAAGTCATCGTTAAAGATTCAAACTTTACCCCCATTGGTTGATAACATCATTAATCTCTGATATTTGAGGACGATATGAAAAAACTTAAAATTGCGGGTTTATTGGTCTCCGCGGGTAACTCCTCCAGAATGAATGATTTTAAACCCTTATTAGAAATAAATGGTAAGCCAATGATAAAACACGTGATAGATAATCTGCAAAGTGTTGGCGTCAATCAAATTCTGGTGATTACCGGCAAAAAAGCCGATATTTTAGAACCTTATCTGGATAGATTGGGAATTCCGCATATTTGCAACAAAGATTATCAGCATACGCAAATGTTTGTATCGGCGTTGTTAGGATTTAACTACTTTGCCGATAAAGCAGACGCAGTTTTTTTTCAACCCGCCGATATTCCTTTGGTCCGCAAATATAGTCTGCTTAAAATGATTGAAACACTGCAACAAAAACAATGCACATATGTCCAGCCATATTATAAACAAAAAAAAGGACACCCGGTTTTGATTTCCCAACGCTGCTTCAACAGTATTCTGACACACGACGGAGAAAACGGCCTGCGCGGCGCACTGGAAAAAGAAAGCGGGCTTGCAGTAAAATTAGAGCTTCCAGACAGAGGCATGGTCATGGACGCCGATACCCCTGCGGATTTTAGCGAAGTTTGCCGCATAGCGGCAAACAGGGAAATTCCCGATGAAACAGAATGCATAGATATTCTTCAATGGCATAAATGTTCCGCGCCGTTGATTGATCATTGTATTGCTGTTAAAAATATCACCGAATCTTTAGTTAAATTACTTAATCAGCGGAGATATAACCTAAATCTACGGCTGGCTGTTGCCGGCGCATTATTACATGATATCGAAAAAGGCAAGCAAGAACACGATATTAAAGGCGAGCAATTCATTCGCAGCTTAGGGTTTGCTCAAGTTGCCGAAATCGTCGGAGCGCACTTTGAGCTGCCTGAGGTTTCCCAAACGCGTATCGACGAAAATTCCCTTGTCTATTTCGCGGATAAAATCATTAAGGAATCAAAGAGAGTAACCATTGAAAGTCGTTTTTTAGATAAGCTTGAATCATATAAGGGACAAAAAGATATCTATAATGTGATTATCAACCGTATGAATACTGCTTTGGAAGTACAAAAAATGATTCTTGACGCCTGTCAAATCAACGCTGACAGCATATTAACGTTATAATAATTTTAGCTCGTTCAAACACCAACAAACCCCATCTGATAGATGGGGTTTGTTGGTTAGCGTGTCGATAAACTTCGCGATACTTCGTTGCGGCCATCACCGTCGCCTCGACGTATCTTTAATACGCCTGCGTTGCCGGTTTCGACCGCGCCTGGTCTCACTCGTTTCTCGGCCCGCTGAACACTTTTTTGACAGTCAACACTAACAAACCCCATCTGATAGATGGGGTTTGTTAGTGTTGATATGTAAATTTATCTGTTAAGGCAAGGCTTTTTCTATCAGTCGCCTTCCCAGCGTTTAACGAGATTGTTGTCCAAGCCAAATTGGTCAAGGATCCGACCAACCGTCTGATTAACCAGTTCTTCTATCGACTGCGGCCGGGCATAAAAAGCCGGCATCGGCGGCATAATTACTACGCCCTGTTCGGCTAATGAAAGCATATTGCGCAGATGAATAGCGCTTAAAGGGCTTTCACGCGTTACCAAAATCAGTTTGCGCTTCTCTTTAATCGTTACATCGGCAGCACGTGATAAAAGGTTATCACTATAACCGCTGCTGATTGCCGCTACCGTCTTCATGGAGCAAGGTACTACAACCATGCCGTCATGTTTAAAACTACCGCTGGAAACAGTGGCCCCCAAGTCGTTACGCTGATAAACAACATCAGCTAAACCAAGAACATCATCTAACGCATAATCCGTCTCGGTAATGATCGTTTCCTCAGCCCAACTGGAAACAACCAGATGTGTTTCTACACCTTGTTTTTTTAATTCTTCCAAAAGCCGGATACCGTAGATGGATCCGGTAGCTCCCGACATGCCAACAACTACTCTCATAGATGATTCCTTTCAATATTTATTGATTTTCTCTGATGATTTTTTCCGCCAATGTCGCCATAATCGCTACTCCATTGATTAAGGCATCGTGGTTAAAACTCATTTGTGGATTATGCAGACCTGGCACAACATCTGCCCCCAGCCCCAAATAAACCGCTTTCAGATCATTTCTGGCATGAGTATAACAATGGAAATCCTCCGCACCGGCCGTATATAAGAACGGCAAGAGATTTTCTTCCCCCAACACCTCCGCGATCGTCTGCCCGCTTAATTCCAGCAGATGATTATCATAAAGCGGCCCGGGGATAAAAAATCGCTTACTGTATTCAATCTTGACTTCGCTTTGAGCTAATTCCGCTGCAATATTATCCTGTACCTGCCGCCAAATCGATTCCATCTCCGCAGAGTCGTGAGCTCGAAAGTCAAGCGTCATATTGGCTCTGTCAGGGATGATATTATAAATAGTGTTAACGGTGCGCGCTACTGTGACTTTTACCGAGGCAGGCCAGGTTAAACCGGCAGCGGCTTTTTCCACGCCAAGTATGACCGCTTTGATGCCCTCGATAACACTTACTCCCTGTTGCGGCCAACCGCCGTGCGCCGAAACTCCGTTAATTAAAATATCAATGGCCATTACCGAAGAATGACAAACTCCCGGCGCCGCCTTGCCCATTGGCGCCTCACCCTTCGGACGCATATGAATGGCAATTATATGAGTAACTCCATCCAATCCGCCTTCAGTAATAACTTTTTTGGCTCCCGAAACATTCTCCTCAGCAGGCTGAAAAATAAAACGCAATCCCATAGGATGGTTTCTAGCTTGCTGCCAGCGTTGGTAAAGTATCCGGCAAACGCTCAAAGCCATGGCCGCATTAGCATCATGCCCGCAAGAATGAACAGTAATTTCACTGCCGTCGGGCAAGCTATGACGCAAAGCGTCAATATCGGCACGTATTGCCAACATTCCCTTGGCATTATCGCTACCGGGCAAATCAACTATCAGTCCATCACCATCTGAGAGTATTCGCGTCTCTAATCCTAGTTGTTCAATTTGTTTGGCAATGTACTTAGTTGTTTCCCATTCTTCAAAAGCCAATTCGGGACAAGCATGTAATTGCTGATAATCATTAAAAAGTTTTGAACAATTTTCCCGAGCAATCGTTAGGAACTGATTCATAGATTTCCTCTTTTTGGTTTTTGTTTATTATAGCACCAATTAGCAGGCTAGTCAATTAAGGCCAGCCTGCTTACTGTTAAACAAGTTTTAAATTACACTATAAAAATTACTTGATACCCTTTTCCTTTAATGCACGCAGTACATCTTCGGGCAGGATCGGTAATTTTTCAAAGCGGACGCCGACAGCATCAAAGATAGCGTTGTTGATCGCCGCCGCAGTGGAATTTAGTCCCGGTTCACCTATACCCTTAGCACCGAAGGGACCATTCGGATCATCAAACTTCTCAACAAAAGCAATCTTCATGGGCGGCATATCCATAGCGCCGAGCACTTTGTAATCGACAAAACCGCGGACAGCCGGAACACCGTCAACCCTGAAAGGTCTCTCAGTTAGCGCATAACCCATTCCCTGCGCTATCGAACCTTCAAGCTGTCCCTCACAGTTAAGAGGATTGATCATCGTTCCGGCTTCCTGAGCTGCAACGAAGTCGACGATCTCAATTTTACCGGTGTCGATATCGACTTCAACCTGCGCCATCTGGCAGCCAAAGGTAAAGGCGACAATATTAGAGCAAAAATCGACACGGTTGATCGCGTCCGGAGCTTCCTCGTCAAAATAACGTCCCCTGCCGCCAAGGTTGTGACCAAGTTTACTGTAACAGAAGTCAACAATCTCCTCATAAGTTTTCCCTGTATCGACCCATTTGCCATTTACCATTTCAAGCAGCTTTTCATCGGTGATATCAAGTACTTCCGGATCTTTGCCAACCAACTCGCCTGCTGCATCCAAAACTTCTTTTTTGGCGTCTTCACAAGCTGCCTTTACCGAGTTACCGATAACAAATGTCTGGCGGCTGCCCCAGGCGCCCAAATCATAAGGAAACGCATCTGTGCTTTCGTCAACAATTCTGATTCTGTCGGCATGTACGCCCAAAACTTCCATGGCAACCTGCATGGCTACGGTTTGGATGCCCTGGCCGATTTCCGAACAGCCGGTAATTAGTGAAACCAGGCCGTCTTCGGAAATTTTGACGAATGTTTCTGTCGCGGCAAAGAAATAATAACGTCCTCCCGAACCGGTATGGAGAAGAGTTGCCATGCCGGTACCGCGCAGTTTATTGCCATGCTTACCGGACTCGGCGCGTTTTTCCTTCCATTTGCCAACTAAGACCGCCTCATCTATGCATTCCTTCATAGCACAGCTGGCCAGATATGCGCCGGAGATAGTGTGGTCACCGGGTTTATTGCAGTTGACATAACGCACATCAACAGGATCCATACCCAAATGTTCGGCGATTCTGTCCATTTGTGTTTCCATGGCGAAGTGAGTCTGCGGACTGCCGAAACCGCGGAATGCGGTGTTATACTGGCAATTGGTATAAACGCCTCTGACGTCCCATTTGAGGTTCGGCACATTATACAGCGTGCAGAACATCCTTCCTGAGTAATTGGCGATGGCGATACCCTTATCGTTATAAGCCCCGTTATTCATAATAATGTCAGCAGCCTGTGCAACCAGTCTGCCATCCTTGTTGTAACCGGTTTTTAAGTTGATCACATAAGGATAACGGCCGCGGGCGCTGAGGAACTCTTCTTCACGGCTGTTGATCACCTGCACCGGACGACCACCAGCTTTTCTCGACAGCAGCGCGGAAATCGGTGAAATCATATCGATAACCACTCTTTGGCCAAAACCGCCGCCGTTTAAGGTTCTGTTCAATGTGACCTTGTTTCTCGGTACATCGAGAATACGGGCAATTTCCTGACGCACGGTATGCGGCGCTTGGAAGGGCCCCCAAAGAGTAATCCTGCCACTGGGTTTCCACTGCGCGACAGCGCCACAAGTTTCCATACAGCAATGGTATTGCTGACTGGTGGTATATTTATGCTCCATCACATAGTCGCATTCGGCAAATGCTTTATCGACATCGCCGAAAGCTCTGTGCACTTCCCAAGAAACATTGGACTTTTTGTCCGTTTCCGGGTGTACCAGCGGAGCGTCGGGCAGCAATGCTTCTTCAGGATCATAAACACCCTTTAAAACTTCATATTCAACTTTGATTAAATCAATCGCCTTCGCGGCTATGAACGGATCATCAGCAGCTACGGCCGCAACTTCGTCGCCCACATAGCGGACATAGCCGGAAGCAAGCATATATTTATCGGCGAACGCCTGCGCAAAACTGAATTTCTTCTTCGATGTATCTTCAAAGGTGATGACGGCGCGAACGCCGGGCAGTGCTTCCGCAGCAGATATGTCAATACTTTTGATTTTAGCATAAGGATGTGGACTGCGCAAAACTTTACCGTACAGTAATCCGGTAAACGACATATCCTCCAAATATCTTAACGCTCCTGTAACTTTGTCATGAGCATCGTAACGGGGAATCGATTTACCTATAGCTTTAAATTTCGGTCTTTCCATTATTTCCGCCCTCCTTCTTGCATGTTTTGAGCAGCTTTTTGTATAGCCTTAACTATCTTTACATAACCGGTGCAACGGCAAATATTGCCGCCGATACCTTTTCTGATTTCTTTTTCTGTCGGATTGGGGTTCTCATTTAACAGCTGTACGCCGCTTAGAACCATACCCGGTGTGCAATATCCGC
>DFZA01000014.1:52309-52828 GCA_002382665.1 Peptococcaceae bacterium UBA4068
CTGCAGCAGCGTTTCATTCGGCTTTACCGCTACGGTATATTTACCGCCGTTGACGGTCATTGTTATTTCTCTTACTGCCATCTTAACAACCCCCTTTTTCGGCGCGTTCTTTGGCCAGCATTAATGAACTCTTAATATAAGCGCCGACGATCTCGGTACGGTAATATGCCGTTGCTCTGACGTCAGAAATCGGTTTGGCTTCGCCCATGCCAATTTTTGCCGCTTCTTCAGCCACTTCGGCAGTTAAAACCTTACCTTTAACAAATGCTTCCGCAGCTTTCGCTCTCAATGGGACAGGACCAACAGCTCCCAACGCGATGCGGACATCTTCCACAACTCCGCCTGCTCCCAGCTTCACATATGATCCTACGCCAACGGCGGCCAAGTCTTTACTTGTACGCGCTAACTTCAGATATGCTGCTCCGCTGTTCTTCTCAGGCGCGGGGATGGTGATCTCTTCGAGGATTTCGCCTTCGCCTATGACTGTTTTGCCAGGGCCGGTAAAGAAATCATCTATCG